>VGID01000009.1 GCA_016868035.1 Betaproteobacteria bacterium
GCTCAACGCGCCGCATCTGATGAGGGATGTCTACGACGGAAAACTGTTCAAGGACGGAATCGCCGTGCGCACGAGGATCGAGCCGACAAGGAAAGCCGCCTGAATCTTTTTACACACCTATTGACAAGACCTCCCCACGAAGCGAAACAAGAGTTCCACGTCCGCCGCTCGGAGAGTTTGTCTGGACTGTGATTAAAGCAGCTGCTGCGCAGTCGGCGCATAGTAGTTCCGTCACACCAGCTTTTACAAAGTGGTCCGTATGGCTGTCACGGGTCTCGACGCCGGGTGCTTCGATGAGCTGACTGGAGATCGCTTTCTCAATTCGGTCTGGATCGCGTGCTACCGAAGAATCCTGCATGAACCGCGGGCCATCACCATCGAGTTCGAAGGCTTCGCTTAGCGGCGCAAAGCTTGCTTCGAGTAATTTGGAACTCGGCGGCTCCCACAGCAGCGTATCGCGGTCAAAACTCTTGCCGGCGCGAGCCCATGCGGTTTGCACGAGTCCAATCAAGAACTGCATCAGCGCGCCGTTGAAGTCGGGCCGCACGGCATCCAAGGCCACGATGGGATCGTTCTCGATGCCATCGGTGATCTGATGTGGTGCAATCCACAGGCGCTCGCCGGATGCGCGACGCACGGGTATCCAAGGTTCTTGCAGCAGATTCATTGCTCCCCCGAGAGGCTTGATGGCCACAGATTCACGGCACCACCTTACCACCCGAGCCCGCGCTTGACACACGCTCACGCAGTCCGCGGACCTTGTCGTAACACCATGCGCGCCGCCGGCCCTGCGCATCCGAGGCCTCGCCGAGCCAGCCGCCACCATCCTGTGGTCTCAGGACGAGCAGCACGCTCCATTTTCCTTCATCCGGTAAGCCAGCCAGCGCGTTTGCCACCGCCGTCTTGCGAGCGTCCGTTCCCGTTTCCGCGATCAGGCGCTTGACTACGCGCAGACTGCTCAGGTCCCAAGCATCTTCGCCGTCACCGCACCAAGGCACAATACATTCTCCGTCCCATTTGGCAAGACGCACAGTTGTGGTCGCGTCGCCGGCACGTGTGCTTGCAGGGGTCTGCCACTCGTCCAGCGCGCCAACAGTCGGCGTCTCGTCATCCGGATGCCAGTCCATGCCGCTGCGGCTGTAGCCCGCGTTGAAGGACAGTGCCTCCGCCGCCGCAAAATTTGTCCGGGCCCAGTTCTCACCCTCGACTCGTTCGGCATTGCGTTGCAGGCCTGGAGAGACTTCCGCATCCTCGCCAAAAACGCCCTCGATAAGTATGCGCGCATCTTCCGGCATCGCAAATCCACCTCTGCGGATGAACTTCGTTGTCAGCCAGATCTGGCCATGATGCGGATACACCGCTGCGGCGCCTGGAGATACCGATCTGAACCAGTTTGCCTCCGGGGTATCCGTCCATTCCGGCCCGAACAAGTAGAGCACGGCTTCACCACGCTGATCGCTGCCGCTGGCGGGATTTCCGTGTGCGTCGCGAACGTGCCGTTTCATGCGGCCGGCACGCTGGATCAGCCGGTCTATCGGTGCGAGATCCGACACCAACACGTCGAAGTCCACGTCCAGAGATTGCTCGACAACCTGGGTGGCGATCACCATCCGCCCCCGTCGTGAATTCTCATTACTGTTCGGACCGAAGGCGTCGCGCACGCGCTGCTCAATCTCCAGGCGATCGCCCATCGCGAAGCGGGCGTGGAAGAGCGCGCAATGCCCCTCGGGCAGCTCCGGCGAAAAACGCTCCCATGCCTCGACAGCATCGGCCACCGTGTTGCGGACCCAGCACACGCAGCGGCCTGCGCGCAGTTCAGAGCGGATGCGATCAAGAATCACATCCCTGTCCGAGGAGTATTCCACTCGCACGCTGCGGCAAACGGTATCGCGCGTTTCGACGTGTTGCTCGTCCACAGCCGCATTGAATCCGCGGTGGATCCGCGTCGCCAGCGGATAGGCCGAGCTCACCAGCTCCGGGGTTGGCCAATCGGCGCCGGTCGCAAAGGCAGCCGCCAGTTTTTGCTTCATCCCCCGCGTCAAGGTGGCCGAGAGCAGGATGGCATGACCCCCGGTCGCAGCATGGAATTGCAGCAGACGCTCGAGCAATTCCAGCATGTAGGCATCGCAGGCGTGGACTTCATCCACGATCAGCACCTTGCCAAACAGACCCAGCAGCCGCAGCGACTGGTGCCGCGCATGCAGCACCGCCAGCAGTGCCTGGTCCACGGTGCCAACGCCGACGGAGGCGAGCAGGGCTTTCTTATTGTGATCCGCTAGCCACGCAGCGCATCGGGCACTAGCGGTTTCGTCCTTTTGCTGCGCATCCCCTTCAGCGTGGTTCGCGGGCATGACCAATTTCAGGAAGGACTGCGACAGGTGGCGTTGGCCATGCGCCAGAACGCAGCTCGGCGCCGAGCCCGGGGCAAACATGCGATTTGCCATCTCGACGACGCGATCGAACATGGCATTTGCCGTTGCCATCGTTGGCAAGGCTACGAAGATACCATCTGCGCGACCAGACCCTGCGGCCATCAGACGGTAGGCTAGCGTCAGCGCAGCTTCGGTCTTCCCGGCGCCGGTAACATCCTCCAGCAGATAAAGCTGCGGCCCTTCGGGCAATTGCGCCGTTTCCGCCCAGCGCTGCAAGGGCGTAAGGCTCGGAATGCGTACCGCGGTGAACAGGCTTTGTAGTGTTTGTCCCACTGCCGGGGACTGGGGCAACACACCTGCTGCCGCCAGAGCTTGCTCCGCGATTTCCTGCGCTTGCTCCCAGTATTGGGGTAGCGCCTGAGGTTGGACGCGATACTTGTAGAAACAAGCATTCGATCCCATCCAATCGGCCAGAACCGCCACACCAGCGAACCACCAAGACATGCGCCGCGATTGCTCTGCATGGTGCTCTGGGTCTAGAGCGAGCATTTGTCTCAGCGATTGGTCAGGCAGGAGCAATGAACGCGCGTCATCTGCAAACTCGCTGGCGGCCTTAATGTCGACAGAATCGAAGTGCGCCAACAGCGAACCGGGCATCGCTCCCGGTGGCTGACCGTGGTGACCCGTAACCGCCTCTATCCAGGGCTGTAATCGGCTTCGGTAACGCGCGGCATCACGATTAAGGCCCAGAACCTGTGGGGACGACTCCATCAGCTTGAGCCAGAGTTTTGCACCGAGCGTATCGTGCCGCGTCGTGTAGGGGCGTCGGCAAGACCGCCGTTGAAGCTGTTGCAGCAAATCGTTCCGCTGTCCTTGAAACGTGACGGCGAATTTGCCAAGGTCATGCAGGGCCAGGCAGAACACGAGCCAGTCAAGCATTACGCGGTCGGCGACCCCCAGCGCCTGAGAGAAGAAACTCAACAGTCGGGAATGCCCCAGCAGATAAGCTCTTCCCACTGCCGCCACATCCAAAGAGTGGAACGCCAGCGGATGAAAGGGCGGGTCGCTGCCGGGCTTGGCTTTGCCCCAGTAACGGAAAAACGACGCGGTATTCATTGGGCAGGCTACGTCCATGATGCCTTTTACCAGACCCACAGTCTCAAAACCTGAGAGTGCCGAAACCGGCGTGGATTCAGCATTTAGCGGTATTTTTGCAGCGCCGCTTCAAGGTATTCCGCAATGGCCCGGCGCAATTCCGCCGGTTCTGTGACCTCGACCCGCGGGCCGTAGCGGGCGACGTCCATGACAAGTTCCCTCGGGTCGCCGTAAGGGATTCTGAGTTCGTAGCTGCCATCGGGCAGAAATCGCCCTTCCTGTTTCGGGTGCCATTCCTCGTCCGCGACCCAGCGCGCACATTCCGGCGTAAACCGCAGCACCGCCGTCTTGTCGGGCTTCCCAGCGAAAATGCCATAAGCCGTCGCAAAGTGATCGTCGAGTTTCCGTTCCGGCACGTTGATCGCTACCCGGGTGCGCGGCTCGGGGTCGTGGATGCGCTCGATCGCGAAGGTGCGCAGGCCTTTGCGCAGGTGACACCAGCCGTCGAGGTACCAATTGTCTCGGTAACGAACCAGGCGCTGCGGCGACACCTCGCGCTCGGTGGTTTCATCGCTACTGCGCGCACGATACGTGAGGAAGAGGCGGCGGCGCCGGGTCAGGGCGTCCACGACGAGGTTGAAGTGCTTCCCCGCGCCACGCCCACCCGTTCGGAGGATCCTGACCCGCCGGATGAGCTCACCCCGCCCGAGATGCTCTTGTTTCAAGATGGCGCTGAGTTTCTGCTTCAACGGCGCCAGCGTTTCGGCGAGCAATCCAGGTTCGGCGCGTTCAAGCAGGTGCTCCGCCACGAAGAGCGCTTCGAGCTCGGATGGAGAAAACCAGATGCCCGGCAACTCGAATGCCTTGCCGGGAGTGTAACGATAGCCGTTGGCCTCGCGGACGTATTCAACGGGAGCACCGTAGTTGCGCAGCTCCTCGATGATCCGCATGACCGACGCGCGCGAGCATTCCAGCTCGCGTTCCAGCACCGCGCGCGGCACCGGCAGCCGGCGCGAGGTCAGGATACGGTGAAGGGCGTAGTAGCGGTGGAAACGCTCCATGCTCGCCCTCCTCTTCGCGAGCAGGCGCTTTCATTATAAGCGCGGCATGCTGGCCGGAGAGGCTGTGCTCAGGAGGTCCCGGACGTGCCGGCTTTTGAATCAGGACCCTGTGCTAACTGCTCGGAAAGCTCCTGCATTTCCTCCTGCGCGACGATGATTTCCCGCAGCGACAGCGCCGCCCAGCGCCGCAACTGCTCGCGCCGGGAGCCTTCCCAGGTCGTCAGGCTCCAGTCAATCCGCGGTTCCCTGTCCTCGATCCGGGGCATTGCGGCGCGACCTCATTTCCTGAAAGCGCTGCGCCACTTCCATCATGTCTTCCACCGCTTGCAGCCGCTCGCGCAGGGTAAGTTCCAGCGCACGACGCAACTGCGCGCGCCGGTTGCCCTCCCAGGTCGTTTCGGCCCAGAGTTCGTCAGGTATCTGATCTGCCACGCTTTTTCTCTTCCATGATCCAGCGCAGGTGCTGGATATCATCCCCGTCGATGGGTCTGTTTGCAACTTCCTTAATGGCGATCAGCGTTGGGATGGAAACGAAACGCACGACGAGATCCACGTCGTGGGTGAACCTGAGGTGGCCGTGTGCGCTGACAGCCAGACCCCCGGCCACCAGGTAGCGCACGCGAGCGGTTTCCAGGGCGGCAACCAGGGCCTCGAAGCTCGCGAGTTTCATGATCCGGAGATTAGTTTCGTGTATATATAGCCATACGCCGGGTTGCGGTTTGCCCCGTACCTCAGCCGGATACGCCCCATGACGCCGACGCCCGACCCCGCCTTCTCGCTGGACGACACCGACGCGATCCTCGACGCCGCCGCCCGCTGGCGTGCCGAGGGACGCAAGGTCGCGCTGGCCACCGTCGTGAATACGTGGGGGTCTTCGCCCCGCCCCGTGGGCAGCCAGCTCGCGGTCGACAACGCAGGCGCATTCATCGGCTCCGTATCCGGAGGCTGCGTGGAATCCGCGGTGATCGCCGAGGCCCGCGCCGTCCTCAAGGGCGCGCCTCCCAAGCTGCTCGAGTTCGGCATCTCCCACGAACAAGCGTGGGAGGTGGGGCTCGCCTGCGGCGGCAGGGTGGAGATCTTCGTCCAGGCGCTTGCCGCCGAGGACGGCCTGCTCGCGGCGCTGCGGCGCGCACGCGCGGCCCGCAGGCCCGCTCTGGTCGCGACCGATCTCGCGGACGGGCGCAGCGCGCTCGTCGCCGAGGACGAAGACGCCGGCGAGACGGCGCTGCGCGCGGCGCTGGCCGAGGACGTCGCGCGCGTGCTGCTCGAAGAACGGAGCCGCGTCATCGAGCGCGCGGGGCGCCGCTATTTCCTGCACGTGTTCCCGCCGCCGCGGCGGCTCGCGCTGGTCGGCGCGGTGCACATCGCGCAGGCGCTCATCCCGATGGCGGTTGCGGCGGGTTACGAGGTCACCCTCATCGACCCGCGCAGCGCGTTCGCCGCCGAAAGCCGGTTCCCGGGCGTGACCATGACCCACGCATGGCCCGAAGCGGCGCTCGCCGGCTTCGCGCCCGACCGCCGCAGCGCGGTGGTGACGCTCACCCACGATCCCAAGCTCGACGACCCTGCGCTCGCCGCAGCACTGCGCTCCGATGCCTTCTACGTCGGCGCACTGGGCAGCCGCAAGACCCATGCCGCGCGGCTGCAGCGGCTCCGGGAACAGGGTTTCGGGGATGCCGACGTCGCGCGCATCCACGCGCCGGTCGGGCTTGCCATCGGCGCGGTGTCGCCGGCCGAGATCGCGGTATCCATCCTCGCCCAGATGACGCAGGCGCTGCGCGGCGCGGCGCCGCTCGCCCCGGTGCGTCAGGCGGCCGAATAGATCACTCGCTCCTGTTCTTGCCCCTCGCCCGCGTCTCGATGTGCGCCATCCGAGCGAGGTCGCGATGGATGCGCGAGACGCGCTCGATCTGGCCTTTGGCGGGGAAGCGCTCGTAGAAGCCCTCGATGCGGAAGCTGCGGGCCTGCTCGGTCCAGGGGGCGAGCCGCGCCTCCCACCGCGCCTGCCGCCCGTCCGCCGGGTCGGCATCCTCGCGCGCGAGGTCGGCGCACACCCGGATCATGGCCTTCAGGGTGACGGGCTTGGTCACCATGTAGTTCGGGTGGCCCCAGCCGTTGCCCCACACCTTCTGCGCGGCCTTGAGGAAGTCGCGCACCACGGCGTAGTAGCGGTCGGTCTCGCGGCTCACGGTGGACATGCGCTGGATCTTGCGCCAGTCGCCGCTCACCCAGCGGTGCAGCTCGTTGAAGAGCTCGGCCTGCAGGATCCACTTCTCCTGCTGGCTGCGCCCGCCCAGGCGGTTGATGCGGTAGCGCAGCGGGCTGTCCCCCTCCTTGTAGAGCTTGTCCACGAGCCGGGCCGCGAACCGGCGGTCCGGCTCCGCCCACGAGATGCGCTCGTAGAGGTCCACGAGGTGGCTCTTGTTGATGCGGGTGGGAGTGGAATTGATGATCACGAACATTTCGGCGGCAAAGTCCTCGCTGCGACCGTCGAACAGCACGCACGGGACATGGATGCTGCTCCCGGCGCCCGGGCGCTCCCTCAGGTAGAAGTGCAGCGCCGCCAGCCGGTGCTGGCCGTCGATGATCAGGTACTTGCTCGAGGGCTCCTGCAGGCGGCCCACGTTCTCATAGGAGCCGGCCGACTCGAAGCGCAGCTTCTCGTGGGTGAACAGCAGCACCGTTCCGGGTATCGGAGGCTGGGTGACCGCCATCTCGTAGAAATTCTTGAGCGAGCGCACCTTCGCGCGCGAGAGCTGGCGCTGGAACGCCTGATCGTTGCTCTCGATGCGGGCGATGAACTGGGCGACTTCGTCGGTCTGGGAAACCACGTGCGGGGTGAGGGTCTCGCTCTCCCCGTAGAAGCGGCTGATGAACCTCACCTTGGAAAGGATCTCGTCCGCGGGATAGCTCACGAAGTAGAAGGTGCTGTCCTTTTGTCGGATGCGCGTTGCCAGCATAGCGTTGTTTTTCCCCGTGTTTTCGAGTTCTCTGGTGCAGAACAGCGAGCCGCCCGCGGCCGGATGGGGCGGCGGGCGGTACTGGAGCATTCTAGCGGTTTGCAAGCGCCAACGCGAGGAATCCGGTCCCGGGCGCCCGCGCGGCGGGAGCGCGTCCTGCAGCACGGCGTCATAATGCGGCCCGATCCCCGGGCCGCCGCTGCGCCCTAGGCCTTCAGCACTTCCAGCGGGGCGAAGCGCCCGTTCAGGGCGCGGGCGGAATCCACGCCCCACCAGCGCTCCAGTGCGGTGGCATAGATATCGCGGAAGTCCACGGCGAAAGGGGGATTGCCGTTGCCGTCGAGCCGGGCGAGCCCCGGCGGGGCGCCGTAGAGGCCGCCCTGCACCCGCCCGCCGAGCAGGAAATGCGCATTGGCGGTGCCATGGTCGGTGCCGTTGGAGAGATTCTCGCGCGGGCGGCGCCCGAACTCGGCGTAGGTCATGATCAGGGTCGAGTCCCAGCGCCCGAGCTCGACGAGCGCGCCGCGCAGCGCGAGCAAGCCGTCGGCCAGGTCCTTGAGCAGCCGCGCGTGGATCGCAGGCTGGTTGCCGTGCGTGTCGAAGCCGTTCAACGAGACCCGGACCGCCGCGACCCCCGCTCCCGATGCAACGACCTGCGAGGCGGTGCGCACGGCGTTGCCGAAGGGCGAGCGCGGGAACTCGGTGGCGAAGCTGCGGTTGCCGTTCAGGCCCGCGGCCGCCTGGGCGATGTCCTGCTCGACCCGCAGGATATGGTGGAGCGCGGCGTTGCGCGCCCCGCCCGCCGGCGCCGCAAGGCGCGCCTGGCGCAGGAATTGCTCGGTGTCCGTGAGCGCGATCGCGCGCGTGGCGCGGCCCGCGAACGGGCCCATCTCGGCGCCGCCCACGACCACCCCGTCGGCCGCGTACGCCTTCGGCACCGGGGCCTGGGCAAAGGTGCGTGCGAGCCAGCCGTCGGCCAGGTACTCGTTGCTCTTCGAGGCCGTGTCCCAGATCTCGATCGAGCGGAAATGCGAGAGGTTGCCGCCGGGATAGCCCACACTTTGCACGATGGCGAGCTCGCGATTCTTCCACGGCCCCATCAAGGGCTCGAGCGAGGGATGCAGCCCCGCGCGGCCGTCGAGCTGCAGCACCTGGTCGCGCGGGATCGCGAGCCGCGGGCGCAGCGCATAGTACTCGGCGTCGGCATACGGCACCACGGTGTTGAGCCCGTCGTTGCCGCCCTTCAACTCCACCAGCACCAGCAGGTTGCTGTAGTTGGCGGAGCCGCGCTGCGCGAACGCTGCGCCTGGCGCCCACGCCGTCATGGCTGCCGCCCCGATCGTGCCCAGAAAATCGCGCCTGTTCATCTTTGCACCCGTCCCTCGTCTCTCGTCACTCGTCAGTCGTCACTTCAGTTGATATACGGGATCCATCGTCAGGTGCCGTATGAGATCCATCCCCTGCATACCGGCCGGCGGGGCCGTGACCGGCGCTGCCGCCAGCACCACGCGCTGCAGCGCCGCGGCATCGCCCTGGAACCGGGCGAGCCAGCCCGGCCCGTCGAAGGAGACGTCCATCATGGCGCGCAGGAAACGCTCGCGCCCGTCGGTGAGGCGCCCCGTGCCCTTGGCCCGTTCCATGCCGCCGGCCGCGGCGGCGAGCATCGCGCGCGTCTCGTCCACCCGGAACAGGCGCTCAAGAAACGCCTTGCGGCCGAGCAGCGTGCTCGAATTGATCCAGTTCTCGCCTCCCGGCCAGCCCCGGACGTTGGGCGGCGCAAACAGGTTCTGGCCGAGCCCCGAGGTGGCGAACACGAAGGGCAGCACCTCGCCCGTGGAAAAGCCGAACTGGCGCAGCGTGCCCACCACCAGGTCCACCGGGGACTTGATGAGCGAGGCGCGGTTCTCGCGTGCGTAGAAGGCGTCCGAGACCAGCAGCGCGCGCAGCGCCGCCCGGATCTCGTAGCCGGAGTCGCGAAACACCCGCGCGATCCTTTTTACCTCCTGCGCGTCGGGCCGGGGCGAGACGAACTCGCGCCACAGCTTCGCCACCACGAATTCGGCCGTCTGCGGCTGCGCGAGCAGGATATCGAGCACCGCCTCCCCGTCGAGCCGGCCGCTGCGGCCGAGCACGGTTTTTACGCCGTCATCGTGGAGCGCGCGGCGGAACACGAACTCGCCGCCGCGCGGGTCGAGGCTCCACCCGGTGAAGGCGCGCGCCGCCTCCTTGATGTCCTGCTCGCCGTAGGCGCCCTCGCCCAGCGTGAAGAGCTCCATCACTTCGCGCGCGAAATTCTCGTTGGGCTGCCCCTTGCGGCTGGACACGCCGTCGAGATAGATCAGCATCGCCGGGTCCTTGGCCACAGCGTGCAGCAACTGCCCGAAATTGCCCAGCGCGTGGCGGCGCAGCAGCACGTTCTGGCGGTACATGAGCTGCGGCGAGCGCACTTTCTGCTGGCTCGAGACGAAGTGGTTGTGCCAGAAGAGCGTCATCTTCTCGGTGAAGGGCGAGCTCGTGGTGAGCATCTCCGTGAGCCACCACGCGCGCAGCTCGATGCCCTTCTCGAACTGCTCGCGCTGGAACGCCTTGCGCTCCTCCTCGCCCATCATGCGCATCTGGCGCGGAGACTCGAATGGTGCGTCCACCCACGCCGGCGGCGCGGTCACGGGCGGCTTGCGAGCCCATCCGAGGAGGCGTTCCGCCGCCTGCTCGCGCGTAAGCCGGGCAAATGCGTGGATATCCTCGGCGTTGGCGGCGAAGCTCGTACGGTTGAGCAGGTGGCGCGCGTCGTCGAAGCCGAGCGGCGCTCCCGCAGCCTGCGCGGCCGATGTCAAGGCCAGCCACCCACTCATCGCAAAGGCGCAAAGACGCAGAGTGCCCGAAAAGATAAAGCTACGACGGGGTCTCATGTCCTGTTTCGACTCACGATCCACGATTGACGAGCCGCGAGTCACGAGTCACGGCTCTTGTGCATCCGGGCCTTGCGCGCCGCGGCAAGCTCCCCGCGGGTGACAACGCCGTCCCTGTTCGCATCGATCGCATCGAAGCGCCTGGCGAGCTTCGGCATGCCCTGCTCCGCCTCGGCGCGCGAGATCGCCCCGTCGCCGTTGGCATCGGCGCCGCGGAAGCGCTCCTCGAAGCGCGCCTCGCGCTCGGCGCGGCACTTGTCCCGGTCCGCCTTGCACTGCTCGCGGCGCGCCTGCAACTCGCGGCACCGCTCCCGGTTGGCCTTGCACCACTCGTCGCGCCGCGTCGCCTGCTCGGCGCGGCATTTCTCCGGGTCCGCCTGGCACTGCTCGCGCCGCTCTTTCCCGCGGGCCTGTGCTTCGCGGCACTTCTCCGGTTCGGCGCGGCAGCGTTCTTCGGCCCGCGCCCTGCGCTCCGCCGTGCTCTTCCCGGCGTCGGCGCGGACCGTCGCGCCCGGCAGCCCTTCCGCCGCGTGCGACGTGGGCTGCATGCCCAGCAGCGCGGTGGCGAGCGCCACCGCGGCGATTCCCGCAAACGTCTTCATATCAGGCCCTCCTTGCGAAGGCGCCGGCCGCTAGCGCGGCGGGTGGCGCCGGTAGATTTCGCGTCGGGCCCGGTCGAGATCGCGGTGCAGCTCGCGGCGCTCTTCCTCGGTCAGCCGGTCGTGACGATCCCTGTCACGGTCGGGCCGATCGCGAAAGTCCTTCCGCTTGTCACGCTCGCCGCGCTTGTAGGGACCGGGCCCCTTCTTTTCCATGCGCTGGCCCTGGGCCTGCAGCTGCAGCTGCCCGCCGCGCCAGTCGCGCGCCTGCGCGAGCACGGGCGAAGCAAGCACCGCCACAACCGCCACCCAGAACCAGATTTTCATGCGCCCCTCTAGCGAGCCCGGTCAAAACGCCTCTCGGCGTCGTGGGTCTCATTATAGATGTGCCGGCGCGCGTCATTGAGGTCCTCCAGCAGATCGAGGCGCTCGGCCCGGGTCAGGAACCCGTCCGCCAGGTAGCCCCGCTCCTTGGCCTCGATCGCGCGCTGCTCCGCGAAGAGTCCCCGCGCCTCGGAGCGGGTCAGCTCGCCCGAACGGATACCCTGCGCGATCCGGCCGCGCTGGTGCTCCTGGACGCGGTCGAAACGCCGGTCCCACTGGCGCGTGGCATGGGGTCCGTAGTGGTGGCCGCCCCAGTGCGGGCGTGCCGGATGCGCCTGGAAGTGCCCGCGGTGCCAGGCATGGTGCCGCTGTACGTGACCGTAGTGCCAGCCCTGGTTCGGCCGGTGATCAAAATGCGGGCGCCGTGCGTGCTCGGGGAAGCGGCGCTGCGCGTCATGACGCTCGCGGTGGATGTCGCGCGAAAGATGGTTCAGATCACGATGCAGGTCGCGCCGCTCCCCGCGCGTGAGCTCGCCGTCCGACTTGTAGGCACGCTCCTTCATCCGGATATCGCGCGCCTCATGCTGCAGCCGGCGCCCTTCGTGGCGGGTGAGGTCGCCCTGCCGCCAGCCCTGCTGGATGCGATGCTGCTGCTTGTGCTGGCGCGCGTTGACGCCGGGATCGCGCGTGCCGGCGGTCGCCACTGCCGGAACCGTCGCAGCCAGTAATGCGGCCAGAAGCCCGCTAATCGCCGTTTTCATGATGTCTCCCTTGGGTTGATGGTTCGACGACACCGGTCCGGGATCGCCTGTGAAACCGAAAAGCGCCCCGAACTGCGCCGTTTATCCATGCTAGCGCCCGATTGTGTACGAAGTGTTGCGGCGGGCGCGTAATCTGTAACCAAGTGTTTCAGCGGAGCCCACGGCAACAATCTCTTACACGCGCCGCTCCGGCAAAAAAAGGCGCGCGGGAGCACCGCGCGCCATGCAGGGGCCGCGCCTTCAACGGGGCTGCGGCCAGGGGATGTAGACGTTGGGAAAGATGACGTGCACCCCCGGCGGCGGAGCGTACGCATACGCGTAGTGATGATGGTAGTGATGGTGTTTGCGCTTGTAGTGCCCCCATGCAGGCGGGTAGTGCCGGTAGTGATGATGCACGTGGTGCTTGGGGTGCCCGTAGTGATGCTGGCGGTGATGATGCTTGTGGTGCCCGTAGCCATCGGCCATCGCCGCGGGCGCGAAGCACAGCGCCGCCATCAGCAGCCCCCCGGATAAATAACGCATTTCGTACTCCTTTCGGCAAGCGTGTTCCCCTGTCGGACCGTTATGCCTGTTGTAACGTCGCAGCGAAGTGCGACGTCCCCATGCTACGGGCGCCGTTCGCGTCCGGGATGACCTGCGGCGGGTTTTTTGTAACAATCTGTTGCAGGGCGGCGGACGCGCAAGAAACATTTACAAAAGGGCGGCGCCCGCGCGGCTCGCGCCGATAGACTTACGGCCATGGCGGAAACGAAAACGAAGATACTGGTCGTGGATGACGACCTGCGGCTGCGCGACCTGCTGCAGCGCTATCTCGGCGAGCAGGGCTACGCGGTGCGCTCCGTCTCCGACGCGATCGAGATGAACCGCCAGCTCGCGCGCGAGCGCTACGATCTGATGATCCTCGATCTCATGCTGCCGGGGGAGGACGGCCTTGCGGTCTGCCGGCGCCTGCGGGGCGGCGGCGAGAGCATGCCGATCATCATGCTGACCGCCAAGGGCGACGACGTGGACCGCATCGTGGGTCTCGAGATCGGCGCCGACGATTACGTGCCCAAGCCGTTCAACCCGCGCGAGCTGGTCGCCCGCATCCAGGCGGTGCTGCGGCGCCAGCCGCCTCCCGCGCCGCCCGGCGCCCCGAGCGCGGAGAGCCAGGTCGCGGATTTCGGCCCGTTCCGTCTCAATCTCGCCACTCGCAGCCTCACCCGGGACGGCGGGGAAGTGCCCCTCACGACCGGCGAGTTCGCGCTGCTCAAGGTGCTGGTGCAGCATCCGCGCGCGCCGCTCTCGCGCGACAAACTGATGGAGCTCGCGCGCGGGCGCGAATTCGGCGCCTACGACCGCGCGATCGACGTGCAGGTCTCGCGCCTGCGCAAGCTCATCGAGGACGACCCCGCCAAGCCCGCATACATCCAGACCGTGTGGGGCTTCGGCTACGTCTTCATTCCCGACGGCAAGAGCGGTGAACAGTAATCGGTCAACGGTGAACGGAAAAGACGTCCGTGCCGAGCCGTCGGCGCGCGTGCCCTCCCATTCACCGTTCGCCGTTCACCGTTCACCATGACGCTGTGGCCCCGCACGCTGCTCTGGCGCAGCGTGCTGCTGATCGCGCTGCTGCTGCTCGTAGCGCAGCTCGCCTGGCTGCAGATCTTCCGCGTCACGGAGCGCGAGCCGCGCGCTCAGCAGGCGGCGCAGCAGATCACGAGCATCGTGAACCTCACGCGCGCCGCGCTCATCACGGCGCAGCCCGCGAAGCGCCTGGAGCTGCTGCAGGACCTCTCGCAGCAGGAGGGCATCCAGGTCTATCTCGCGCGGCCCGACGAGCGCATCGAGCCGTTCGCGCCGCGCCCGTTCCTGCAGATCATCCAGGCCGACCTCAAGCGCGAACTCGGGGACGATACGCGCCTCGCCACCGCGCGCGACGGCGTGCCCGGGATCTGGGTGAGCTTCCGCATCGACCAGGACGGCTACTGGATGCTGATCCCGCGCTCGCGGCTCGAGCGTGCCGAGCGCCTGCGCTGGCTGGGCTGGGGCGCGCTGGTGCTCGCGCTCGCCCTCCTCGGCGCCTTTCTCATCGTCGCGCGCGTGAACCGCCCGCTGCGCGCGCTCACCCGCGCCGCCGGCGAGATCGGGCGCGGCAAGACGCCCCCGCCGGTCACCGAGACCGGTCCCGCGGAGATCCGCGCGCTCGCCCGCACTTTCAACCAGATGGCCGCGGATTTGAAACGCGCCGGGGACGAGCGCGCGCTGCTGCTTGCGGGCGTCTCGCACGACTTGCGCACGCCGCTCTCGCGCATCCGCCTCGGGCTCGAGATGCTCGCCGCCAAGAGCGACGCGGCGATCCGGGACGGCATGGAGCAGGACATCGCGGACATCGACGCCGCCATCAACCAGTTCCTCGACTTCGCGCGCGCAGGCGAAGGCGAGGACGCCATCGCCGGAGGCGATCTGAACACCATCGTGCGCAGCGTGTGCGAGCGCAGCGCCCGCTCCGGCCGGCCGGTCACGCTGCGGCTCGCGGCGCTCCCGCCGCTGCCGCTGCGCCCGCTCGCGATGCAGCGGCTCGTCGCCAACCTCGTGGACAACGCGCTACGCTACGGCGGGGACGACGTGGAGGTCGCGACTTCGGTCGCGGACGCGACCGTCGTGCTCGAGGTGCTCGACCGCGGCCCCGGCATCCCGCTTGGGGAGGTCGAGCACATGATGCAGCCCTTTACCCGGATGGACCACGCGCGCTCGGGCAGCGGCACCGGGCTCGGGCTCGCGATCGTCGCGCGCATCGCGCAGTCGCACGGCGGGACCGTGCGACTGCTCGCGCGCGAGGGCGGCGGCCTGCGCGCGCGCGTGGAGCTGCCGCGCCGCGCCTAGCGCGGGCCAAGAGCCGGTAAGAATTCAAGAAGTACTAACCGCAGATAAACGCCGATACACGCCGATCCAAAACCTGTGAACGGTGAGTGGTGAGCGGTGAGCGGTGAGCGGTGAGCGGGAAAATCCTGAACGAAGCTTCTCCTCACTGCTTACCCCTTACCGCTTACCGCTTACCGCTTACCGATTTTTATCTGCGTTCATCGGCGGTTTCGAGCTTCCCGGGTCTTCTTGATCCCGGCACTAAGTCGCCAGCGCATAGGTGCGTAGGATCTCGTAGACGCGCCTGCCCTCGCGCGGGACGGACTCCACCAGCGCGAACTCCAGCACCGGCCAGGTGACGGCGGCCGCGCGGCCCTCCATCGGCGGCCGGTGCGCGTCGCGCACCAGCGTGACGTGCGGCATGAAAGGCCGCTCGTCGATCGTGAACTCGCTCTTGCGCAACGCCGAGCCGAGCCGGGCGACGAGCGTATCGAGCGCGCCCGGGCAGTGGTCCGCACCCGTCCACACGATATGGTTGTGGCGCCAGTACTGCACGTTGTCGAACTTGAGCTCGAAGCGCGTCCCCGACAGATCCGCCGCGAGCGCCTCGACCCGCGGCACGAGCGCGCGCTCAACCTCGCCGAGAAACACCAGCGTGGCGTGTATGTTCTGCCGCGGGGTCGCGCGCCCGCCGCACTCGATACGCAGCTCACGCGCGATCTGTTCGAACGCATGCTGGATGGCCGGCTCCGGCCACAGCGCGAAGAACAGCCGCGCGGTATCGGGCGGCGCGGAGTTCAGGCGGTCTCGTTCCCGTTCCATCAGGGCGTCCCGGCGTCCACGAGCGCGACGGCATCGGCCGCGATGCCCTCGCCGCGGCCCACGAAGCCGAGCCGCTCCGTAGTCTTGGCCTTGATGTTGACGGCGGCGGTCGCGATGCCGAGGTCGGCGGCCAGGTTCTCGCGCATGGCGGGTATGTGCGGGGCCATCTTCGGCGCCTGCGCGATGACGGTGGCGTCCAGGTTGACGACGCGCAGGCCGCGCTGCGCAAGCAGCCGCGCGACCTCGCGCAGCAGGCCGCGGCTGTCGGCGTCCTTGTAGCGGGGATCGCTGTCCGGGAAATGCGTGCCGATGTCGCCCAGTCCCGCGGCGCCAAGCAGCGCGTCGCACACGGCGTGCACGAGCACGTCCGCGTCCGAGTGCCCGGCGAGCCCCCTCTCGTGGGGGATGCGCACGCCGCCGATCACGAGCTTGCGCCCCGGCGCGAGCGCGTGCACGTCATATCCCTGTCCGATTCTCATCAATTAGCCGCCAAGGCGCCATGACGCCAAGCATCGTCTGTGTACACGATGCGCTGGACGCCGCTGCGCAGCAAACTCTCGTTGAAGTCGATAAGCAGGCCAAGTTGACAAGATGTCGCCTTTAGATAGGAAATGACCTGCGCCTTGTGGACCGGCTGCAACTTTTCAATCGCTTTCAGTTCGACCACTAATTTCCCACCCACCAGGAAGTCGATTCTCCCCTCGCCCACCACATGCTCTTTGTAGTTCACCCGAAAAACACGCTCTCGCTCAAATTCCACGCCGATTTGCGCTAACTCAAAAGCCAGAGCTTCCTCATAGATAGCTTCCTGGTAACCAGGTCCCGGGGCGCGATGCACTTCGAGGGCCGCACCAATCACCGCCCGAGCCAGCTCGTCCACTTCTCTGCTTGGTTCCATTGTCCGCCTCGCCTGTCTGTCCCTCGGCAGAAATAACGCGTGAGACAACCGGGGCGTCTACACCACTCAACGTTTTCTCGAGGTTCCTGGCCTCCCTTTTCTGGTCTTCAATTTCGACCTTCTTGGCGTCTTGGCGTCTTGGCGGCTAATTCGGTCTCTTGGCGGTCTTGGCGTCATGGCGGCTGATTGCGGTTCTTGGCTCCGCAGAATCAGCTCGGCAAGAGCCAGATCCTCCGGATAGGTCACCTTGATGTTGCGCGTGTCGCCCATCACCAGCCGCGGCTTGAGCCCGAGCTCCTCGATCGCCCGCGCTTCATCGGTGGCGAGCTGAGGGTCGGCCGCGCGCAACGCCTCGATGAGCAGCCGGTAGCGGAACATCTGCGGCGTTTGCGCGAGCCAGAGGTTGTCGCGCGGCTCGGTACGCACGACCCGCACCTCGCGGTTGGCGCGCTTGAGGGTATCGGCGACCGGGATCGCGAGCAGCCCGCCTGTCTCGTCCTGCGCGAGTTCGCCGAGCAGCCGCTCGAGCTCCTCCGCGCCCAGGCACGGGCGCGCGGCATCGTGCACCAGCACCCAGTCGGACGCGGTGATGGTATCGCGCGCGGCCAGCAAGCCGTTGAACACGCTCGCCGCGCGGGTCTTTCCGCCGCAGAATAGCGGGGTGAGCTTCGCACCGAATTCGCTCCAGTCGTGGCCGGCGTAGTGGCTGTCGGCTTGCGCGAGCACCACGAACACCTGCTCGATGTCCGGATGCCGCGCCAGCGCCCGCGTCGCGTAATGGAGCAGCGGCCTCCCCCGGATGCGCAGGTACTGCTTGGGCACGCCCGCGCCCATGCGGGAGCCGGAGCCGGCGGCGGGAATCAGCGCGTAGGTCTTGGGCACGGGGGTCTAAGCGCGGTTTTCGCGCGGGAATTCTACCAGCTTGGGCGGGCGCGTCCGCCCCGTTTTCCGGATTCTTCGGAGGCGCCCGTTACCCACTATAATGAGCGGGAGATGAGCACGAGCATCCGCGCCGTCCGCAAGCCGGCCGTCGCCGGGACCTTCTATCCGCGCGAGCGCCGGGAGCTGGCGCACATGCTGGAGGACATGCTCGGCGCCGCCGCGCACGCGTCCTCCGGCGACCGGACGCCCAAGGCGATCATTGCGCCGCACGCGGGCTACGTTTATTCCGGGCCGATCGCCGCGAGCGTGTACGCGCTGCTCACCCCCGCTGCCGGGCGCGTCACCCGCGTGGTGCTGCTCGGCCCCTGCCACCGGGTGCCGGTGCGCGGGCTCGCGCTGCCGGGGGTGCGCGCGTTCGCCACGCCGCTCGGCGCCGTCGAGATCGACTCCGCGGCGGTGGAGGCCCTCGCGCGCCTGCCGCAGGTCGTGGACAGCGCCCCGGCGCACGCCTTCGAGCATTCGCTGGAAGTGCACGTGCCCTTCCTGCAGACGGTGCTGCGCAAATTCACGATCGTCCCGCTCGCGGTCGGGGACGCGGAGCCGCGCGAGGTCGCCGAAGTGCTCGAAGCGCTGTGGGGCGGCCCGGAGACCCTGATCGTCGTGAGCTCCGATTTGTCCCACTACCTCCCGTACGAAGACGCGCAGGCGGTGGACCGCGCCACCGCGCAGGCGATCATCGATCTCGCGACCGCCATCTCGCACGAACAGGCATGCGGAGCGACGCCCGTCGCGGGGCTCTCGCACGCGGCGCGACGCCGCGGGCTGAGGGCGGAGCTCGTGGACCTCCGCAACTCCGGCGATACCGCCGGAGACAAGCAGCGCGTGGTCGGATACGGCGCCTTCGCTTTCTACGAGGACGCGCGCGATGCCCGGTAGCCCGGAACCGATCGTGCTGCCCGGGCACGCCGCCGTGCCGCTCGACGGGCATGCCGCGCCGCTGCCCGGGGACGCGGGACCCGTGCTGCTCGCGCTCGCGCGCGCTGCGATCGCGGCCGAGCTCGGCCTCCAGCACCGGGCGCGCGACGACCTGCCCTGGCTGCGCAGCCACGGCGCCTGCTTCATCACGCTGATGAGCGGCGCGAGCCTGCGCGGATGCATCGGCACGCTGCGCGCGCACCGCGCGCTAGCCGAGGACGTGCGCGCAAACGCGCTGGCGGCGGCGTTCCGCGATCCGCGCTTCACGCCGCTCGCGGCGGGGGAATTCCCCGCGATGGCGCTCGAGATCTCGGTGCTCTCGGGTCTCGAGCCGCTCGGGTTCAGCGATGAGCGCGACGCGCTCGCAAAGCTGCGCCCGGGCGTGGACGGGCTCGTTTTCGAATACGGCCATCACACCGGCACCTTCCTGCCCCAGGTGTGGGAAGGTTTCCGGGAACCTGCGGAGTTCCTCGCGCATCTTAAGTACAAGGCGGGGTTGCCGCCCGATTTCTGGGACCGCGAGGTGAAGCTCTATCGTTATACCGTGACGAAGTGGCGCGAGCCCGCGCCGGGTAACGGATAATGACTGAGGCGCGGGCATGTTCCGGGTTCAAGGTTCAAGCTTGGAGCGCCTCGTGGTTGTGCGGTTCTCACTTTGAACATTGAACGTTGAACTTTGAACTCGGAAGGGGGCGGAGCTCCAATTCGAGCGACGAGTAACGAGTGACGAGAGCGATGGGTGCGCGAGACTATCCGGGACGCTGGTGGCACATGCTGGACGACGGCCGCATGCAGTGCGACCTGTGCCCGCGCGACTGCCGCCTGCACGAGGGCCAGCGCGGGGCGTGCTTCGTGCGCAAGCGCGAGAACGATGCCATGGTGCTCACCACCTACGGGCGCTCCTCGGGCTTCTGCATCGACCCGGTCGAGAAGAAGCCGCTCAACCACTTCTATCCGGGCTCGAGCATCCTTTCCTTCGGCACGGCGGGCTGCAACCTCGCGTGCAAGTTCTGCCAGAACTGGGACATCTCCAAGTCGCGCGACATGGACCGCCTCGCCGACGAGGCCTCGCCCGAGACGATCGCGCAGGCGGCGCTCGCCTACGGCTGCAAGAGCGTCGCCTTCACCTACAACGATCCGGTGATCTTCGCCGAGTACGCGATGGACATCGCCGACGCCTGCCACGAGCACGGCGTGAAGGCGGTGGCGGTCACGGCAGGCTACATCCACGACGTTCCGCGGCGCGAGTTCTATGCCAAGATGGACGCTGCCAACGTGGACTTGAAGGGCTTCACCGACGCGTTCTACGCCAAGCTCTGCGCCGCGAAGCTCGGCCCGGTGCTCGACACGCTCGCCTACCTCAGGCACGAGACCGATGTCTGGTTCGAGATCACGACGCTGCTGATCCCGGGCAAGAACGACTCGAACGAGGAGATCGAGGCCGAGTGCAAGTGGATCATGAAAGAGCTCGGCCCCGGCGTGCCGCTGCACTTCAGCGCCTTCCACCCCGACTACAAGATGATGGATATTCCGCGCACCCCGGCATCCACGCTGCGCCGCGCGCGCGACATCGCGCTCGCCGAAGGGCTGCGCTACGTCTACACGGGCAACGTGCACGACGCCGAGGGCGGCACTACCTACTGCGCCGGCTGCCGCGAGCCGCTCATCGTGCGCGACTGGTACCGGATCGAGGACTACCGCGTCACGCCCGAGGGCCGCTGCCCGGGCTGCGGCGCCGCGGTGCCCGGCTGCTACGAGAGTTTCCGCAGCGCGTTCGGGCCCCAGCGCGTGCCGGTCGTGCTGCGCGCCTAAAGCGGCCCGGCGCAACCATACCGGCGACTTAGGGGAGACGGCGATGAATCTCGTGCGCGCGGGCCTGCTGATGCTGGCCATGTCGATCGCGGGGGCGTCGCTCGCGCAGCCCGATACGGCGCGCGAGGCGTTCAACCGCGGAATCACCGCCGGCGCAGCCGGCGGCTACGGCAAGGCAATCGGTTACTTCAGCGAGGCGCTGCGCCTCGATCCCGCCTTCGCGCGCGCATGGTACAACCGCGGGCTCGCCTACCAGCACATCGGGCAGAACGACCGTGCGTTGAAGGACTACAGCGAGGCGATCCGGCTCGAGCCCGGCTACGCGGCAGCGTACGCCAACCGCGGCAGCATCTACCACCACCTCGAGCAGCACGAGCGGGCGATCAAGGACTACAACGAGGCGATCCGGCTCGACCCGAACCAGGCGAGTGCCTACGCGAACCGCGGCCTGTCCTACATCCGGCTTGGCCAGCACGGCCGTGCGGCGGCGGACCTGGGCGAAGCGATCCGGCTCGACCCGCGCGACGCGGACAGCCACGATTCGCTCGCGTGGCTGCTCGCCACCAGCCGCGCGACCGAGCTGCGCGACGGCAAGCGCGCGGTGGAGTTTGCCGCGCGCGCCGTCGAGTTGACACAGTTCAAGGAGCCGGCCTACCTCGACACGCTCGCGGCGGCCTACGCGCGCATGGGCGATTTCTCGAGCGCGATCAAGTGGCAGCTGCGGGCGCTGTCGGACCCGCAGTTCGCCAAGAACAAGGAAGCGCAGGAGCGGCTCCAGCTCTACCGGGCGAGCCGGCCCTTTCCGCCCGAGTGACTCGTGACTCATCACTCGTCACTCGTCACTCGTTTCTCGTCTCTCGCCTCTCGTCAGTCGTCCGTCATCAGTCGTCCGTCATCAGTCGTCAGTCGTCACGGGTCACCGCGGTAACGCCCAGTGATCGCGCGCACCATCCGCTGGATCGACCTCAACATCCTCGCCCTCGGGCGCGAGATGCGCCTGTCCTACCTCCCTCCGCTCATGGTCTACATGGCTGCGGGGATCTCGGGGCTCACCGGCATCGTCGGCACCTTCTTCGTCAAGGACTACCTCGGCCTCTCGGCCGCCTTCCTCGCCGCGCTCGGGTTCTGGGCCGGCATCCCGTGGGTGATCAAGATGCCGCTCGGGCACCTGGTGGACCTGATCTGGCGCTGGAAGAGCTACCTCGTGTTCCTCGGCGCGGGGCTCATCGCCGCGAGCCTGCTCATCATGGTCGGGCTCCTAACCGACCGCGAGGCGATGACCGCGGTGATGCCCGCCGAGGCGTGGTTCGTGCTCTCGGTGCTGCTCGCCCCCGTAGGCTACGTCGTGCAGGACGTGGTGGCCGACGCGATGACGGTGGAAGCGGTGCCGCGCGTGGAAGCGGACGGGCGCCCGATCGAGCTCCCCCGCCGCAAGCTCATGCACACGACGATGCAGACGCTCGGGAGGGTGGCGATCATCGGCGGCACCGTGATCGTGGCGCTCATCAACCTCTACCTCTTCACCGGCGTGCAGGCGCTCTCCGAGGAGCAGAAGGTCGAGATCTACCGCAACGTCTACCTGATGGCGCTCGCGATCCCGTTCATCTCCGCAGCGGGCGTGGTCGCGGCCGCGATGGTGCGGCGCCGCGACATCGGCCGCATGGTCGCGCAGGGCATGAGCCGCGCCGAGGCCAAGCTGCTGCAAGCCGTTCCCATCGAGCGGCCGGCGACGAACTGGTGGATCCTGGGCGGGAGCCTCGTCTTCGTCGTGTTCACGCTGGGCATGGGCCTCGGGAAATTCCCCTACAACCAGGAGATCATCTACGCGGGCTCGATGGCGATCGTGCTGTTCCTGATCGTCAAGCTCACGCGCGAGCTCGATCCGGAGGCGCGCGCGACGTTGATCGGCACCGCGATCGTGATCTACGTCTTTCGCGCGATACCGGGTCCGGGCGAGGGGCTCACGTGGTGGATGATCGATGAGCTCCGGTTCGACCAGCACTTCCTCTCCGTGCTCTCGCTGATCGGCAGCACGCTGACGCTGGTGGGCATGTTCATCTTCCGCCGCTTCATGGCCGAGCGCTCGATCGGCTACGTGGTGGGCTTCCTCACCGTGTGCGGTTTCGTGCTGAGCCTGCCGATCGTGGGCATGTACTACGGGCTGCACCAGTGGACGTCCTCGCTAACGGGGGGCATGGTGGACGCACGCTTCATCGCGATCGTGAACACCGCGCTCGAGTCGCCGCTCGGCCAGATCGCGATGATCCCGATGCTCGCCTGGATCGCGAACTCCGCACCGCAGAACCTGAAGGCCACCTATTTCGCGGTGATGGCTTCCTTCACCAACCTCGCGCTCTCCGCCTCGCAGCTCGGCACCAAGTACCTGAACCAGTTCTACACGGTCACCCGCGAGGTGAAGGACCGGGCGAGCGGCGTGATCCAGGTGCCCGCCGACTACAGCCAGCTCGGCGAGCTGCTGGTGGTGCAGCTCGTGCTGCTGCTCGGGCTGCCGTTCGCGGCCATATTCATCGTGAGGACGGTGCGGTGGCGGTGGGCGTAGGCAGGCGCGGGGCGGGAACGGCGGGCGCCAAGGCGCCAGGCCCGGACGCGGCCGGTGTCTCGCTGATCCTGAAAGCGCTCGAGTTCGCCTCGCACAAGCACCGCTACCAGCGGCGCAAGGACAAGGAGGCCTCCTCCTACATCAACCACCCGATCGAGCTCGCGAACGTGCTGTGGCACGAGGGCGGCGTCACCGACCCGGTGGTGATCGCGGCGGCGCTCCTCCACGACACGATCGAGGACACCGAGACCACGTGGATGGAGCTGCGCGGCGCCTTCGGCGACGAGCTCGCCGACGTCGTGCTCGAGGTAACCGACGTCAAATGGCTCAGGAAGAACGTGCGCAAGCGCCTGCAGGTGGCGCGCGCGGCGCACGCGAGCGAGCGGGCGCGGCTGGTGAAGCTCGCCGACAAGATCTGCAACCTGCGCGACGTCGCCGCCCGCCCGCCCGAGGGCTGGCCGCTCGAGCGCAAGCAGCAGTACTTCGACTGGGCAAAGGAAGTCGTGGACCGCCTGCGCGGCACCCACCCCGAGCTCGAGCGGCGGTTTGATGAGATCTACGCTCTCAAGCCCTGAGGCGCGACGCACGTCGCGCCTGTTCCCGGCTTCGTGTTCCGGGTTCCGGGTTCAGAGTTCCGGGTTCCGGGTTCCCGGTTCCGGGTTCAATGTTCCGTGTTCCGTGTTCCGGGTCGTTGAACCTTGAACGTTGAACCTTGAACGCTGAACGGCGAGCCTTTCGAAGCCACGGGTCACGATTCACGTCCCACGAGTAACGAGTCACGCTTCATAGGGCCGGCGCTTTGCTCCCGCATGTTCCTGGTCTACCATCTCGTTATGGGCCGCCTTGATACGCTCCCGGGCGCCGGCGCGAGCGCGTTTCAAGAGCCCCTAACACGATGAAACGCGCGTGCGGTGCGAGCCAGAATTGGCAATGGCGCGAAGCGAGGTGCAGCCCATATCGGGAATATGGGCAAGCCGAGCGACAAAGCCAGTGGCGATTCTGGCCGCAACCCCTCGCGGGCTGGCGCGATTTTGGCCTCGGGCGCGGTGCTCGGAGGGATCGTTCGCCCAGCCCAGCGGACGGCTTGAACTGCGCACCGCGCCAAAATCGTGACAGCGCAGCGTGTGTTTCATTGTGTTAGGGGCTC
This sequence comes from Betaproteobacteria bacterium, assembly GCA_016868035.1. Lineage (GTDB taxonomy): Bacteria > Pseudomonadota > Gammaproteobacteria > Burkholderiales > SG8-41 > SG8-41. The sequence continues at coordinate 24,022 of VGID01000009.1, forward strand.
TTAACGATGTCCGGCCTGCCTCCCGTCACGCAAGCCCTGCTCATCCTGAACGCGGCGATGTTCGCCGGGCAGATGCTCGCCGGCGACGGATTCACCCTGAACCTCGCGCTCTGGCCGGTGGGCACGCCGAGCGTGTTCGGCGGGCACCTGGGCTTCCAGCCGTGGCAGATCGTCACCTACAGCTTCGTGCACGGGAGCCTGCTGCATCTCTTCGTGAACATGTTCGCGCTCTACATGTTCGGCTCGGAGCTCGAGCGGGTGTTCGGGCGCAAGCGCTACGTCAACCTCTACTTCGCGAGCGTGATCGCGGCGGCGGCCTCGCAGCTCGTGGTGCAGGCCTACTTGGGCGGTGCGCCGTACCCGACCGTCGGGGCCTCGGGCGGGGTATTCGGGCTGCTCCTCGGCTACGCGATCTACTTTCCGAACCGCATGGTGATGCTGATCTTCCCGCCGATCCCGATGCGGGCGCGGGTCTTCGTGATCCTCTACGGGACGCTCGAGCTCTACCTCGGGGTGACCGGGACACAGAGCGGGGTGGCGCACTTCGCGCACCTCGGGGGGATGCTCGGCGCGTGGCTGATCATCCAGAACTGGCGGGGGCGCTGGCCGTTTCGAAAGCGGTGATTCCTTGTCACTCCCGCCTCGCCACCGCGCCCGCCGCGGCCGTGTGCTAGGCTACCCGGGAAACGACCGCCTTACCCGGACGACTTTCCGTGAGCGAGAACGCCAAGCTGCTGCGCCTGGGCATCCCCAAGGGCAGCCTCCAGGACACGACGCAGAAACTGTTCGAGCGTGCGGGCTACGACCTGCGCATCTCCGGCCGGTCCTATTACCCCGACATCGACGACGCGCAGATGCAGTGCATACTCATCCGGCCGCAGGAGATGCCGCGCTACGTGGGACAGGGCATCCTCGATTGCGCCATCACCGGCCTCGACTGGATCCTCGAGAACGACGCGGACGTCGCCGAGCTCGCCGACCTGCGCGCGCCGTGGCCGAACTACGGCGTCGTGCGCTGGGTGCTCGCGGCGAAAGACGATTCCCCCTTCCGCGCCGTGAAGGACCTCGAGGGCCGGCGCATCGCGACCGAGGCAGTGGGCATGACCCGGCGCTTCCTCGCGAAGCACGGCGTGAAGGCGAGCGTGGAATTCTCCTGGGGCGCGACGGAGGTCAAGCCGCCGATCCTCGCCGACGCGATCGTGGACGTTTCCGAGACCGGCTCGTCGCTGCGCGCGAACAACCTGAGGATCCTCGACGTCGTGCTGGAGAGCACCCCGCGCCTGATCGCCCACCGCGAGGCTCTCAAGGATGCGTGGAAGAACGCCAAGATCGAGCGCCTGCTGATGATGTTGAAGGGCGCCATCGCCGCCGCGACGCGCGTCCTGCTCTCGATGAATGTGCCGCGCAAGAACGTCGACGACGTGCTGAAGATCCTTCCCGCGCTCGCCACCCCCACGGTCTCCACGCTCGCCGACCCCGAGTGGGTCGAGATGAGCACCGTGGTCGAGGAGAAAACGGTGCGCGAGTTGATCCCGCGGCTCTACGTCGCCGGCGCGCGTGGCATCATCGAGCTGCCGATCAACAAGATCGTCGAATAAATCCGCAGACTGCGAATGCAGAATGGTGCGCGCAGCTTAGAGCCGGTAACAAAATCAAGAAAGATTAGCCGCGGATAAACGCCGATACACGCCGACGAAAAACAGGGAAATGGACAGGATTTACAGGATTTCACAAGATTAACAGGATTAAAGCCGATCGAATAATCATGTAAATCCTGTTTTCATCCTGTTAATCCTGTCTATTTTGGTCTTGATCTTATCTGCGTCCATCTGCGTTCATCGGCGGTTTCATGCTCTTTGGATCTTTGTGATACGGGCTGCTAGAACAATGAGCGCACCATGCCTCCGTCGGCGCGCGCCGCGGCGCCGTTGATGGCAGAGGCCAGAGGCGAGCACAGGAAAGCAACGACGGCCGCGATTTCCCCGGGCCGCGCCCAGCGCGCAAGCAGTGAGGTGCTGCCCTCGCCTCCGGCAAAATAGGCCTTGCTCATCTCCTCCGGCGTGGAGCCTTCGATCGCGGCCATCCGCCGCATGAAGGCGTCGACGCCGTCGGTCCAGGTCGGCGCTGCCTGTACCGTGTTGACGGTCACGGCGGTCCCGCGCGTGCGCTCGGCGAGGCTGCGCGCGATCGACACCAGCGCCGTCTTGGTCATCGCGTAGTGCGCCATCGCCGGATTCGGCTTCGAGCTCTGGTCGGAGCCGATGAACACGATGCGGCCCCAGCCGCGCCCGAGCATCTCCGGCATGAGCGCGCGCGACAGGCGCACCGCGCTCATCACGTTCAACTCGAACATCGCCTGCCAGTCGGCATCCTCGATGTCGAAGAACTCCTTCACCGTGAACGTCCCTGCATTGTTGACCAGGATGTCCACGGGTCCGCCTTGCGCCGCGAACCCGATCAGCGTCCGCGCGCCCGCTGCGGTCGAGAGGTCGGCGGCGCATCCGGTCACCGGCCCGCGCGCCGAAATGTCGCGCACGGCCTTTGCCACGCGGCCCGGATCGCGGCCGTTGACGATGACGGCCGCCCCTTCGGCGGCCAGCGCTTCGGCGATTGCCCGGCCGATGCCGGCAGTCGATCCGGTAACGAGCGCGCGTTTTCCCGCAAGATCGAGGTCCATGATGCTTTCTCCTGATTGATTCCGGGCACGGACGGGAAGCGTGCCGGTTCCGCCCGGATTTGTCACCTGTATCGGCAGCGCTCAAGGCGGCTGCAGCCGACCCGCAGGGTGGAAAGATCGGGGCCGTCCCCATCCCGTTCTCCCCGAGGATCGCGCACCGCTTGCGTCGCGAGCGGCTTTTCTCCAGTATGACGAACCGCCGACCAATAATCCTTCGAGGAAGCAACGTCATGCGCATGAACTGCCGTCTCCTGAATTCCCTGCTGGCTTTCTGCCTCGCTTTCGCCACGGTTGCGGCAACGGCCGCGGAGTGGCCGTCGCGGCCGATCCGCTTCGTCACGCCCGCGGCGCCGGGCGGCACTACCGACGGCCTTGCCCGCATCTTCAGCGCGCGGCTGACCGAGACGCTCGGGGCGCAGGTGATCGTGGACAACCGCGCGAGCGCCTCCGGCGTGCTCGCCGCAGAGATCGTCAAGGCCGCGGCGCCGGACGGCAACACGCTGTTCCTCGCCTACCACCAGCACACGGTCAACGCGGCGCTGCTGAAGCTCCCGTACCACCCGGTCAACGACTTCACGGCGATCACGCAACTGACCGAGGCGGGCCTGGTGCTGATCATCAATCCGGCCTCGCCCGCGAAGAACTTCAAGGAGTTCCTCGACTGGACGCGCAACTACAAGGGCGCGCTCAACTTCGGCTCCGCGGGCCACGGCAGCGGCGGCCATCTCGCCGGCGAGCTCTTCAAGCTCCAGGCCGGCGTCAAGGCGCAGCACATCCCGTACAAAGGCACCGGGCCGGCGCTGATCGCCCTGATGGGGGGCGAATACCAGTTCAACTTCGCGGGTCTGCTCGGCGCGCTGCCGCAGGCGCGCGCGGGGAAGATCCGCGCGCTCGCGGTGACCACTTCCAAACGCATCCCCGGCTACGAGGACATCCCGACCGTGAAGGAGTCAGGCCTGCCCGACTTCGAGGTGGTCGGCTGGTACGGGGTTATGACGCCGCCGAAGATGCCGAAGGCGCTGCTCGCGCGCCTGCACACCGAGCTCATCAAGGTGCTGAAGGAGCCGGAAACCACCAAGCGCATCGTCGCCGTCGGCGGCACGCCGATCGGGAGCGATCCGGAGACGTTCCGCAAGTTCCTGCTCGCCGACATGGCAAAGTGGGCGGACGTGGTGAAGCGGAGCGGCGCGAAAGCCGAGTGACCTCCGGACGCGGACTACCACCGCGTCCGGCGTTCAAGGTTCAAGGTTCAAGGTTCAAGGTTCAAGGTTCAAGGTTCAAGGTTCAAGGTTCAAGGTTCAAGGTTCAAGGTTGGAGCGCTACGCGCTTCAGCCGTTCTCACTTTGAACTTTGAACCTTGAACTTTGAACGCGGAACGCGCCGGCGGCGCGTTCCTCAACGGAAATCCGTTCCGTAGAGCGCCTCGAGCCGCGCGAGCACTTCCGGCGGCAGCGGTCCCATCTTCTGCGCCTCGAGCGCCTCGTCGATGTGACTGAGCTCCGCGCTGCCGATGATCGCGCACGAGACGTCCGGGTTCGACAGCACGAAGCGCAGCGCGACCTGCGCGCGCGTGCCCTCGCCCGCGCCGATCGCGTCGAACACCGCCTTCGTCTTGCGCTCCTCCTCGGCGAGGCCCGTGTTCGCCGTGAGCACGCTTTCGCGCCCGGTGCGCTCGTCCGTGGCGATGACGCCGGCGCCGAAGATGCGGATCGCCATCACCGCGACCTTGCTCGCACGGCAGGCCGCGATCACTCCGGAGAAGTCGTGCCCGGTCCACGACCCGGGCATCGCCCGGCCCGCGCTCGGATTGAGCAGGTTGTAATAGACCTGCGCCGAATCGAAACGTCCGCTCCGGATCACCTCGCAAATGGGTGCGGCTTCCCCGATGGCGGTAATGCCCATGTGGCGGATCAGCCCCTTCTCGCGCAGCCGCTCGAGCCCGTCGGCGACGCCGTTCCGGCCGAGGATCCGCTCCACCGTCATCACCCGGCCGCCGGCCTTCGACCCGATCCGGTTGTGAAGCTGCAGCAGGTCCACCGACGAGCGCTTCAGCCGCGCGAGGCTCGCCTTCAGGCGCGCCTCGATCTGCGCCGGGGTGTCTTCCAGTTTCTCGACATCGAGACCGAACTTGGTCGAGAGATAATGCTTCCCCCCGGCCTCGGGCAGCAGCCGGCCAAGCGCCTCTTCGGACTTGCCGTTGCCGTATTGCGCGGCGGTGTCGAACCAGTTGATCCCGCCTGCGAGCGCGCGGCGGATCGCTTCGCGCTTTGTCGCGTCATCCTTGTGGATGAGAATGCCGCCGACACTGCCGGCGCCGAAGACGACTTCCGAGACCTCGATGCCGGTGCGGCCGAAGGTGCGGTATTTCATGGGGCTTCTCCCTGGCGGGGCGGAAGCATACATGAGCGCAGGCCATAAACACGAGTGGCTCGCTACCCGAAGGCAAAAGTCCAAAGTCGGACGTCGAAAACATAGGCCGGTAACGTAGCCTCACTTTCGCCTTTCGCCTTGCCTTCGGACTTCTGCCTTTGGGCCGCCCCCGATTGACCCGCCGCGCGGTATCCGTCAACCTTTACCGGTCACGCGTATCTCGATTCACGCAGTTTTCGCCGCGGGGGAGGAAAACATGGACCGATTTCGCTGGATAGCAGGATCGTTGTGTCTGGCAACAGCGGGGGCGGCGCTCGCGCAGGCGCCGAAGTTCCCGGTCAAGCCGGTGCGCATGCTGGTGGGCTTCGCGCCGGGGGGCGCAACCGACATCATCGCGCGGCTGCTCGCGCCGAGCCTGGGCGAATCGCTCGGCCAGTCCGTGGTGGTCGAGAACCGCCCCGGGGCGAGCAGCCAGATCGCGGGCGAACTGGTCGCGCGCAGCACCCCCGACGGTCATACGCTGCTCATGACGACGCAGACGCTCATGACCTCGCAGATGATCGAGGGCAAGACCTTCCCCGACCTGACGAAGGACTTCGTAGCGGTATCGCTCTCCGCCACGAGCCCCCTCATCCTTGTCGTGAATCCATCGCTGCCGGTGAAAACGGCAAAAGAGCTGATCGCGCTCGCCCGCTCGCGCCCCGGCGAGATGAACTACGGCACCGGCGGGATCGGCACCACGCCGCACATGTCGGGCGAGCTGCTCGCGACGATGGCGAAGCTCAAGCTCGTGCACGTGCCGTTCAAGGGCGAGGCGCCGGCGCTCGTGGACGTCATCGCGGGGCACGTGCCGATGATGTTCTCGAACATCACCGCCTCGCTTCCCTACGTGCGGGCAGGGCGGCTGCGGATGATCGCGCAGACCGGCCTGACACGCTCGCCGGTCCTGCCCGAGGTGCCGACGATGGCCGAATCGGGCCTGCCCGGATTCGAGATCATCGGGTTCTTCGGCGTGATGGCACCCGCGGGCACGCCGCGCGAGATCGTCGCGCGGCTGAACGGCGAGCTTGCGAAGTCGCTCGCCCGCCCCGACGTGCGGGAGAAATTCACCGGGCAGGCGCTCGACCCGGGGACGCTCACCGCCGACCAGTTCACCGCCTTCATCAAGGAGCAGGCCGTCAAGTTCGGGAAGGTGATCCGCGATGCGCACATCACCGCCAAGTAACCGCCGACAGTCAGCCGTCACGCTCGTCCAGGGCCGCCGTCCTTGCCGGCCGCCCGCGCAACGTACTCGCAGTGCTCGCAGCCGCGGGCCGGCGGCGGCGGCCCGGGCGCCATGAGCGTCGCGCGGATCGCCGAGAGGGTCTCCTCCACCCAGCCGTCGTCCCCGTCGTGGGGCAGCAGGCTGATCTTGAACTCGAGCCGGGCGTCGAACCCGGGCCGGTCCTTGCGCCCGTTGCAGTAAACGAACCAGCCCCGCCGGGCGACGGCGAGCCCCTGGCGGCGCAGGAGCCACTGGTAGAACTCCATCTGCCGCTTGTAGGGGATCTGCCAGTCGGCGTCGATGTCCACCTCGCCGTTCTTCGAGGTGGCTTTGTAGTCGGCGACGATCAACTCCCCGGTCGCAAGATCGCGCCACAGATCGTCTATGGCCCCGGAGAGCTCGAGCTTGGTCGCCTCGTGCACCGTGCGCACGCCCTTGAAGTTGCTGCGCCAGGTCTCGAGCTGCGGATGCGCGTGCGGCACGGCGTTGAGCTCCGCCTCGGTCATGAGCGGGTGCGGCCTGCCCTCCTTCCGGTAGCGGTCGAACTCGCGCTTCAAGAGCTCGTCCACCGCCGAGTTGAGGGTGAACGGGAACCCGGCGGGGCGCCCGATCCCGAGCCGGCGGTCGAGGTAGAAGCAGCGCGGGCACTCCATGAATAGCTCAACCTTCGACCGGCTGAGCGGGAAAGGCCGGTCGGCCGCCGGATCGAACAGCTTCGCGCGCGCCATGGCGGATAGTGTAGCCCTTGTCCGGGCGCCGCAGGCCCTACCTTCCTCTCGCCTTGCCGTCGAGCCTGGTTCCGCCTTCCGGCTCAGGGTCCCGCCGTCACTGCGTCGCCCCACCCGCAAAAAGACGAATACACTATCGGCCACATACCATGAACTGAGGAACAACATCATGCACGCTGTGCTCACTTACGGCCCCGGCGACATGCGCTACGAGGAGATCGAGACCCCGAAGCCCGGGCCGGGCGAGGTTCTCGTAAAAGTCGCGCGCGTCGGCATGGGCATCAACGATCCGACGATCGCCGAAGGCCATTGGCCCACCCGCAGCGACCGGCCCACGGTCGCGGGGCATGAGTTCGCGGGTGTAGCGGTGGCGCTGGGCAAAGGCGCAGAGCGGCACCACGGCATCGCAAGCGGCGACCGCGTGCTCGCCGAACAGGTCGCATTCTGCCGCGCCTGCTTCTACTGCAGGCGCGGCTGGTACCACCTGTGCGAACGCCCGCAGCTGTTCGGTCTCAACCTCGACGGCGGCTGGGCCGACTACATGATCTTCCCGGAGAACTCGATCGTCCACCGCCTGCCCGCCGAGATTTCCGACGGGGCCGCGATCGCGCTCGAGTCCACCTCGTGCGGGATCTACACCGTGGAGCGCGGCGGCCTGCGCATGGGCGAGACCGTGGTCGTGCTCGGCGGGGGCTTTCTCGGGCTGATCATGGTCCAAGTGTGCACGATCATGGGCGCGGGGCTCGTCGTGTACTGCGAGGACGACGACCACCGCCTACAGGTGGGCAGCTCGCTCGGGGCGCACGTGACGCTGAGCCTTCGGCGCGACGACGTGGTGGCGGAAGTACGGCGCCTGACCGGCGGTCTCGGTTGCGATCTCGTCGTGGACCACGGCCAGACCGAGGCGATCGAGCTCGGCTCGAGGATGCTGCGGAAACGCGGCCGCTTCGTCGTGGGCGCGGCCTACGCCAGCACGAATGCGCCGAAGATCGAGTTCGGCGCGATCTGCAACCAGAACGAGCTCACGTTCATCGGCAGGACGATGTCCGGTGGCGCGGACGCGGCCTGCTTCGCCCGCGCCATCGAATACGTGCGCCGCGGCGCCATCAAACTCGATCCCGTCGTGACGCACAACCTGCCGCTCGCGGATTTCCAGCGCGCACTCGATATTTCACGCCGCCGGATCGAGCATGCCATCAAGGTATCGATGACACCGTAAACGGTGAATGGGGATAATGGGAGACGGCCCGGTCTGTCCCCGCTTACTATCGTCGCAGTCCATCCCCCAGGAAAGGCCGGCACCATGATCGACATTCAGGCAGTGGATCACATCGGCATCCGGGTCGCGGACCTGGACCGCGCGCTCGCTTTCTACGGCCTGTTCGGCTTCGCCGCCGAGCACCGGGCCAAGAACGACGCCGTGGTGGTGATCAAGAACCGCCACGACGTCGAGATCAACCTGGTCTACAACGCCGACAACGACAACGCCGGCAAGAACATCCTGATCGACGTCGCCGAAAAATATCCCGGCTATACCCACGTTGCGTTCCGCGTGGGCTCGATCGCCCATGCAGTTGAGATGTTGCGCGAGAAGAACATCCGGATCACGCAGGGCCCGGTGTCGTTCGGGCGCGACGGCCACGTTTCAGTGTTCCTGCGCGACCCCGACCGCAATGTCATCGAGCTGCGCGGCCGCGAGGAGGATTTGTCGCACCTCGGCGGGGTCGAGCGCTACGAGCCGGAAAACTGAGGGGTGAGCGGGGAATTCGAAGGACGCACCTGCGTGCGTCCGAGCCCGCGAACGCCCGACGCGATGCAGCGCGGCGGGACGGGAGAGGGATGCGCAGCCAGCGTGTGTTCCGGGTTCCGAGCTCAAAGTTCCGCGTTCAAAATCATGATCCTTCGTCAAGAACGTTGAACCTTGAACTCCGAACGGGCGAAGCCCCCTTCGGAGTCACGACCCACGACTCACGATTCCCGCGTTGGTCAGACCAGCGTCACCTCGAGCACGCCGCACTTCTCGACCTCGGTCACAACCTTGTCGCCGGGTTTGAGCCACACCTGCTTCTCGGGCGGATAGCCCAGAATCACGCCCTGCGGCGTCCCGGTATAGATGATGTCGCCGGGCAGCAGCGTCATGTGGCGTGAACAGTAGCTTACGATCTGCGCGCAGCTGAAGATCATGTCGGCGGTGTTCGAGTTCTGGCGCTGCTCGCCGTTCACGTAGGTGGCGATTTTCAGGTTCTGCGGATCGGCGATCTGGTCCGCGGTGACGACGTAGGGACCGAGCGGCGCAAAACCATCGCAGGTCTTGCCGAGCATGAGCTGGCTGCTGGCCCGCATCAAGTCGCGCGCCGAGAAGTCATTTCCGTTCGCGTAGCCGAAGACGTATGACAGCGCCTTCTCCTCGGGCACGTCGCGCGCCTTCCGGCCCATCACCAGCACCAGCTCGACCTCGTAGTCGAACTTCGTGGAGACTTTCGTCGGCAGCGGAATCCTGCCGCGGTGGCCGAGGAGCGAGTTGTTGTACTTGTTGAACAGGACCGGCACCGGCGGGATCGGGTTGCCGGTCTCTTGCGCATGCTGGCGGTAGTTGAGCCCGACGCAGATGATCTTCTCGGGACGCGGCACCGCCGGGCCGAATGCGGCGCGCGATTCAGGGATCAGCACGCTCCTGCCGCGCTTGTCGTCGAGCGCCTTCCCGGCGAGCTTCACGAGCGGCGCGCAGTCGGCCCCTTCGATCACGGCGTGAATATCGGCAGGCGCCTTGATGCGGAACAGCCGGGACGCCTTGGCCACGTCCAGGATACCGCGCTCCGTCTTCACGCCCAGGGTGCCGCCGTCGCGTCCGGCGAGCGTGCAGAACGTCATATTGCGCGCGCGCATGGATCTCGCCGCCGTCTTCTTCGTCTTCTTTGTCATCTTTCTCCCTTCGTCCCGGCCACTATGTCCAACCCGCGAGTCGACCGTACCCTTTGCGAAGCGTCCATGCCGGAAAAACGACCAGCACTTTTTTCCAGGCCCTCTTCGCCCGCCCGCAGATCAGAAAATGTGCGCGTCCCCTATTTTCGATTCTAGCGTTGCCCGAGCAGCATGATTCCGAAGTTGCCCATCATGAGCAGGGAGGCTGCCGTGATGACCACGCCGGCGCGCCGGGGATTGGCCGTGACCCATTTGTCGAGCGACACGTTCATCATGTCCGCGCCTTTTAACAGCTGCCGTCCCGAATACCACCGGCTGCCGCCGGCTTCGAGCACGGCCAACGCAGCCGGGAAAAAGGCGAGCAGGATTCCGACCACGACCGCAACCACGTTGCCCGCGATCAGGATCCACCTGCCGCTATCGACGATCCAGGAAGCAACCGGTGTGCGCACAGCAGTAAGGTTGAGCCCGAGAATGGTCGCATTGGCGTCAAATTTCGTGACAAGGATGAATATCGAAAATGCGCCACCGGCGATGAAGGCCGCCGCGAGCCAGCGCCTGTGCTTTTGTATTACCCGGGTGGTATCGCGCGGGATCTCGAGCGGCCGGGAAGCGCGGCGCACGGACACCCAGCGATTCATGGAGTTGAAAAACCGCAGCGTCCGCTCGCTGTTCATAATCAGGCTCACGCCAACGGCGATTCCCGCGAACCCCCCGACGAGGAAAAACAGGGCCAGAACCTCCGCGACCCACTGCCGGAATGCGCTGCTGCTCAGTATCGATTCCATACGCCCCCCTCGGCTGACAGGTAACGAACGGCCCCCGAATGCCGGAGATTAGCATGCGCGGGATCAGCTTCCTATGAAATTGTCCCCTGTCGCGTGAAAATCGGCGGCGATCTCCAGCATCGCGCGCCGGAGTTTGGGAGCCACGCGATCCTGACCGAGGAAAACACGCGCCGGGTGAGCGCCACGTACCGAGAACAGTCGCGGCTCGGGAAGGTGCTTGCCAAGCTCTTGCCATTCGAATAGATTGTTCGGCAAGTTACTGATCATCGCGCCCAAGACCCGCCTTGGTCGCAGATTTCTCCCGGGGAGAAGCAAGCCAGCATGAACACAGGAATCATTCTGCGCGTCCGGTGCGCACTTTCGCGCCGGCTCCCGGAGCGCGGGCTCGGTGCGGAGAAATCGCGGACCGATTGATTTTCCTATCCTTCGTTCAACTCACCGGCATCATCGGGTACTACAGCGTGCTGGCCATGACGGCCATCGCCCGTGAGCTGGAAGCCGGCCCGGGCGCCGAGGCCCTCCAGTCCTAGCCACGGGCGCTCGCAACGCCCGGTCAGAAAGCAAAAGCAGGGTATGCTCATCGTCGACGCGCAGGTTCACATCTGGGCCAACAACAAACCCACGAGTCCGGCCCATCGGCAGGTCGCCACCTTCTCGAAGGACGATCTTCTGAAAGAGATGGACGCCGCCGGGGTCAACGCGGCCGTCATCCATCCCCCGCATTGGGACCCCAATTCCAGCGCGGCCGCGGTCGAGGCGGCCCGCCAGCACCCCAACCGGCTCGCCATCCTCGGCAATTTCCCGCTCGATCGCCCGGAGAGCCGCGCGCTCATCGACGGCCGGAAGCGCCAGCCCGGGATGCTCGGGCTGCGCTTTACGTTCTTCGAACCGCATCAGCAGACCTGGACGACCGACGGCACGATGGAGTGGCTCTGGCCGGCGGCCGAGCGCGCCGGCATCCCCGTCGCGCTGATGGCCGGAGCCTTCCTGCCGGTGCTGGGACCGATCGCGGCCCGGTATCCAGGGCTGAAGCTGATCGTCGATCACATGGGGAGAACACGGGGAGCGAAGGACGCCGCCGGCTGGGCCAATCTCTCCGAGCTGCTGGCCCTCGCCAAGCATCCGAACGTCGCAGTCAAGGCCAGCGGCGCGCCGAGCTACTCCAGCGAGCCCTATCCCTGCCGCAACCTCCATGGCTACATCCGCCAGGTCTACGACGCCTTCGGGCCCCGGCGGATGTTCTGGGGGAGCGACATTACGCGCATGCCCTGCCCGTGGCGGCAATGCGTGACGATGTTCACCGAGGAGCTGCCGTGGCTGTCGGACGCGGACAAGGAGCTGATCATGGGCCGCGCCCTCTGCGAGTGGCTCGACTGGAAGCTGCCGGGATAGGAGAGCCGGTCGGGAAGCGAAAAATGGGTGGTCAGCGACGGGCAGAATTGTCTGTCCCTGATCGCCGGATCCGGACGAAAGGAATCTCATGCCCAGAATGACGGGATCACGCCTGTTCGCGGAAATGCTGAAGGGCTACGGGGTCACGCACGTGTTCTTCGTGCCCACGATCCTGATGGAAGCGCTTGCGGAGATGGACGCCCTGAACATCCGCAAGATCCTGACGCACGGCGAGAAGGCGGCAGCCTACATGGCCGACGGCTATGCGCGCGCAGCCGGCAGGCCAGGCGTGTGCATGGCCCAGCAGATCGGCGCGTCGAATCTCGTGGCCGGCCTTCGCGACGGCCACATGGCCTGTTCGCCGATGATCGCCGTTACCGGGGGACCCGACCCCGCGAGCCGTTACCGGCACGCCTACCAGGAGGTGGAGGATTTCACCCAGTTCGATTCGGTGACGAAGCTCAACATGCAGCTCGACGATTTGGCGCGTTTTCCGGCACTGGTGCGCCAGATGTTCCGCGAAGCGACCTCGGGAGCGCCGAGGCCCGTCCATCTGCGGTTGCCCGGCTCGCACGGCCAGGGCGTCGAGAGCGAAGCCGATCTGCAGCCGCAGGTGGAGGCGCAGTTCTCGCGCGTGCCGGCGTTCCGTCCCGGCGCCGACATGGAACGTGTGCGCGAGGCCGTCGCGGCGCTCTCCAAGGCACAGAAGCCGGTCATCGTCGCGGGCGGGGGCGTGGTCGCCTCCCAGGCACAGGCCGAGCTGGTGGCGCTCGCCGAGAAGCTCCAGATCCCCGTCGCCACTTCTCTCTCCGCCAAAGGCGCCATCCTCGATAACCATCCGCTGGCTGTCGGCGTGGTCGGGACGTATTCGCGCGAGTGCGCGAACCGCGTGGTGGCGGAAGCCGATCTCGTATTCTTCGTCGGCAACCACGCCGGCGGGCAGTTGACCGCCGGCTGGCGGATACCCGCCGCAGGAACGCCGGTGATCCAGCTCGACATCGACCCCGCGCAGCTCGGCAGGAACTATCCGAATGCGGTGTCGCTGCTGGGCGATGCCAAGGTGACGCTGCGTCAGTTGTGCGACGTGGCGCAGCCCAAGGCGCGGGTAAACGATAAAGGGTGGACGGAGCGCACGCGCAAGCTCGTCGCGGAGTGGCGTGCCGCGGCGGAATCCATGCTCGCATCGGAGGCCGTTCCGCTGCGGCCGGAGCGCCTCTGCCGGGAGCTGACACAGGCGCTGCCGGCGGACGGCGTGGTGGTCTCCGACACGGGGCACGCGGGTATGTGGACGGGCCAGATGCTGGACATCAACCATCCCGGCCAGCGTTATATCCGATGCGAGGGCTCGCTCGGCTGGGCGTTACCCGGCGCAATGGGGGTGAAGTGCGCGCTGCCCGGCCGGCCTGTGGTGTGCTTCACCGGGGACGGCGGCATGTACTACCACCTGCCGGAGCTGGAGACCGCGGCGCGCCACGGCATCAACCTCGTGATCGTGGTCAACAACAACAGCTCGCTCAACCAGGAGATCCCGCTGGTGAGGGCCGCGTACAAGGAGAAGCGCGACGACCGCTCCGGCGAAATCTGGCGGTTCCTGAAGAACGACCTTGCGAAAGTCGCGGGAGCGCTGGGCTGCGCCGGGTTCCGGGTGGAAAAGCCGGGGCAGTTGAAGGAGCTCCTGCCGCGCGCGCTCGCCATGGGCAAGCCTGTGCTGCTCGATTGCGTGAGCGATGAACAGGCCCTCGCGCCGAAAGCCTGGCTCCCGGACGGGTCCGCGCGCGGACACTGAAAAGGCGGCGAAACGGAATTTCCCGTCGTTGCGCCCGGGCAACTCGCTGCGCGCGCAGGCGGTTGGCAGATCCTCTATTCGGCCTTGATTCCCGCCTTGCGGGCGAGCTGCGTGGTCATGGCGATCTCGCTCGCGATCATCTTGTCCAGCTGCGCCGGCGCGATCGGCGTGACTTCCGCGCCGATCGCCGCCATGCGCTGGTGCACATCCGGAAGGGCGAGGACGCGCACCACCTCGCGGTGCAGCTGGTTGATGATCGGACGCGGCGTTTTCGCGGGCGCCAGCAGCGCAGTCCAGGCGTTCCACTCGTAGGCCGGCACGCCGGACTCGGCGATCGTCGGAATATCCGGGAACAGCGGAACGCGGCTCTTGGTGGATACCCCCAGCGCCAGCACCTTCCCGTCCTTGATGAGCCCGGTCACCGCGAACAGCGGGACCATGTAGAACTGCACCCTCCCCGCGATCACGTCGGTGAGCGCTTCGGGAGTGCCCTTGTAGGCCACGTGGACCAGGTTGATGTCGGCCTGGCTCTTGAACAGCTCTCCGGCGAAGTGCGTGCCGCTGCCGACGCCGGCGGAAGCGAAGTTGAGCTGCCCGGGCTTGGCCCTGGCGAGCGCGACCAGCTCCTTGACGGACTTTGCGCTGAACGAAGGCGCAACCACCAGCGCGTAGGCGCCGCTCGACGTGAGCGTGATGCCGGCGAAATCCTTGATCGTATCGAACGGAAGCTTGGCGCGAACGGCGGGGGTCGCCGTATGGTTCGCCGACGCCGAAAGCAGCATATAGCCGTCGGGCGCGGCCTTCGCCACGATTTCGGTTGCCATCGTTCCGCCGGCGCCGGGGCGATTATCCACGACCACCGGGCGTTTCCACGCCTCGACGAGCTTCGGTCCGACGACGCGGGGCGCGATGTCGGCCACGCCTCCCGGGGGAAAGGGAACCACGATGCGTATCGGCCTGACGGGATAACCGGTGGCCTCCTTTGCGCTCTGAGCGGCAGCGAGGCCCGGCGCGCCGATGACGACGGCCAGGATCATGAACGGAATCGCGGCTCGAATGCAAGGCAGGATCACGTTCGGCATCGGTCATTCCCCCTAACGGATGGTTTGTGTCTTATGCGCCCACGTAGTGGACCTGCGGGATCTCGTGGGCGAATCAAAGCTTATATCAGATCTTCTATTCAATGATCCGACGAATCACGTGCCCCGATTCGACTATCCTGTTGTCTGCGGGCACGGATCATCGTCGATACATCCGGATTTCTACCGGGAGGAAAATTGAAATTAGCGACTTACGAACTGGCCACGCTGGTCGGCGCCATCCAGCGGGTCGGCGCGGTGGCAGCAGGCGGCAAAATCGTCGATTTGCGAGTGGCGTGCGCAACGCGATTGGCGCGCGAGTGCGATCCCGCGAACGCACGGCAGCGCGCGGAATGGTTGATTCCGCTGGACATGGTGTCATTCCTCGGTCGAGGAGACGAGGCCCGGAAGGCCGCCGCGGAAGCGCTCGCGTTCGCCGAGTCCGCCAAGGACCGCATTGGCCTCGATGGGCTGCGCATGATCTTCGAGGTCACCGAGATCCGGCTCGCCTCGCCGCTGCCGCGCCCGACGTCGATCCGGGACTTTAGCTGCATCGAGGAGCACTACCTTGCCGCGATCAAGCGGCTCGGCACCGGCACCGTGGTGCCGCGGAGCTGGTACGAGTGGCCCCCGTACTACAAAGGCAATCCCCTGACCGTGATCGGACCCGAGACCGATGTAATCTGGCCGAAGTACGCGACCGAGGTGGACTACGAGCTCGAGGTCGCGATGGTCATCGGCAAGCGCGGCAAGGACATCCCGAAGGAGCGCGCGCGCGCACACACATCGCCGGCTTCACCATCTTCAACGACATTTCCATTCGAAACGTCCAGCCGGGCGAACAGGGTACGGGGGTCGGTCTGTCGAAGTCGAAGGATTTCGACACCGGGAACATCCCGGGGCCGTGGATCGTAACGGCGGATGAATTCGACGGGCGCAACGCGCGGGCAAGCGTGTCCGTCAATGGCGAAGTCCGCGGCGTGGCCAACCTCAACGCGATGTACCACTCCTGGGAAGACCTGATCGTGCACGCCTCGCAAAGCGAGACGCTTTATCCGGGCGAGGTTTTCGCCTCGGGTTCATTGGGCAAAGGCTCCGGCATCGAATTCGGCCGTTACCTGCAGCCCGGCGACGTCGTCGAGCTCGAGGTCGAGGGCATCGGCGTGCTCCGCAACCGGATCAGAAAGTAGCACGGCCGGGGCGGGTTTCGCTTTCCCGCGCGCGGCACGCCCGGACGGTTCGCGCTGCGTTTGTCGCGGAGAAGCCCGGGCGGAGGCAGTCTCAGCCGAGCAGCAGGTCGGGACTGCCGATCTGCAGCAGAAATCCCAGCTCGTCGGCAAAGGTCCAGCTCTCCCGCCACTTGCCGCCGGCGAATGTCAGGATCTGCACCACCGATATCCCCACGCGCCGCCCCGCGGGCGCGATGCCGTAAAGGCTGCCCTGGTGCGTGCCGCCGGTCGTGAAGCGCATCCAGACTTCGTCGCCCTCCGCCATCAGCACTTCGACGTTGTCGCGCCGGTCCGGCACCGCCTGGTCGAGCGCGGGATCACCGAGGCCGTTTTTTCTCCCGTACTCGCGCAGATGATGGAAGCCGTAGCGCACGTGCCGGCAATCGGGCGCGTACTCCGCCTTCGGCACGCCGGACGGACGCACGCGCGAGCGCACCGCGACGAGCTTGTTCCGGTGCTGCTGCGTGGGAGTCGGATGCGCAGCGAGCCGCGCGGCGAGCGCATCGGCGCCCTCCCCGCCCTGCGGCAGCGGCGGCGCAATCCGCTTGCCGTCGCTCCTCGGCGGGAGCGTCGCGCCCATCTGCTGCAGCAGCGCGATCTCGTCCATCATGAACCAGCCCTCGACCATCTGGCCGTTCTCGATGCGGATCAGCGCGACCTCGTAGACATCGAGCTTCTTCCCGGTGGGCGGTATGCCGAAAAAGGTGCCGGTGTGCGTGCCGGTGACGCGAAAGAGCAAGCCGACGCGGTCGCCGTCGGCGATCACTTTCTCGATCACGTCGACGCGATCGGGGATGGCCTTGCGCAGGTACAGGCCGGGATGCCCCATGTCCTCGCCGCGCGCGTTGCTGGCGAGGTGGAGGTTGCCGCCGCGCGCCCGGTTGTAATGAGGCGCGAGCACCTCCTTCTCGACCTGCGGCATCTGCGGCGTGCCCTGGTTCTTCTTGAAGCGCAGCGCAATCGCCTTGTTGCGCTCGAGTTCCGCGCCGCTCATAGGACGCGTGACGAGTAACGACTCACGAATCACGACTCACGAACCACGAGTCACGAGTCACGAATGGCGACTGACGGCTGAGCGATGGATTCGACACCCAACGCTCAATTGGCCTTGATGCCGGCCTGGCGGATGATGGCGCCAAAGCGGTCCCGCGCGCGTTGCTGGTGTGAAGCGAACTCCTCCGGCGTCATCGCCGGCACCGCATACGCCGCCATGGCGTCGAGGTGCGTTTTCGCTTCCGGGCCGTGCATGATCCGGCCGATCTCCTTGTTCAAGCGCGTGACGATCGCGCGCGGCGCACCCGCTGGAGCGTAGACGCCCGATATCCAGACGAGATCCACGCTCACTCCCTGCTCGATCAGCGTGGGGGTGTCGGGGAAGAGGGCCGAGCGCTTCTTGTCCGGCACGGCGAGCATGCGGATCTTCCCGCCCTTGATGTGCGGGATGGCGGCGCCGAGGTCCACCGTGAAATCCACCTGGCCGCCAAGCAGATCCACCAGCACCGCCTGAGAGCCCTTGTACGGCACGTGGAGGGCCTTGAACTTGGCCTCGTGCATGATCATTTCGATCGCGATGTGCTGCAGGGTGCCGTTACCCGCGGAGCCGTAGCTCAGCTTGCCGGGATTGGCGCGGGCGTGCTCGAGGAACTCCGCCAGGTTGCGCGAGGGTATGCCCGGGCGCGCGATCACGAACAGCGCCGCGCCCCCCGTCGGGGCGACCGGCAAAAGGTCTTTCGCCACGTTCACCTCCATCTTGAAAAGATGCGGGTTGATGAGGATGGGGCCGTCCGACGAATGCAGCAGCGTGTAGCCGTCGTTCGCCGCCCGCGCGACGAGCTCGAGCCCGATGTTGCCGCTCGCGCCGACACGGTTATCGACGACCACCGGCTGGCCGAGCGTCTCGGCCAGCTTCTGCGCCATCGAGCGGGCAATTACGTCGGTGGCGCCGCTGGCGGCGAAGTTCACGACGAGCCGGACCGTCTTCGTCGGCCATGCCGGCGCCTGGGCCGAGGCGAGTGGGGCGGATGCGAGCGCGAATGCGGCGGCGATCAGGAAATGGATGAGTGGGCCCATGAATTTCTCCCCGAGAGTTGGAACCGGCAATCCGTAACAGGTGATGGACGTTGAGCCTTCCACACCGCGGACTCCGGAGAACTGCTTGCGGCTTCCCGGAAGTATAGCGTTGCGCGTGCCGCGCCGCCAATGTAGCCTACGGTGCTCCCGCTCATCGCCTTCGCGACAGGAAAACTCCATGTTGAAGACCCACGGCAGGTACGATTACTCGGCGATCACGAAGCGCCCCGACTACAGCTGGCCGGACGGCAAGCGGCTCGCGGTGCATCTGTGCCTCAACGTCGAGCATTTTGCGTTCGGCGAGGGGCTGGGCAACGACTACTCGCTGCCGCAGCCGCAACCCAACGTCCGCAGCTACGCGTGGCGCGACTACGGCAACCGCGTCGGCGCCTGGCGGCTGCTCGAGTTCGCCGACGCCTACGACCTGCCGTACGCGATGCTGATCAACAGCGAGCTCTACGACTACTGCCCGGAGCTGGTGGCGGCCTACGCCGAGCGCGGGCACGAGATCGTCGGGCACGGCCGCACCAACGCCGAGCGGCAGTCCGACATGAAGCCGGACGAAGAGCGGCGCGCGATCTTCGAGGCGACGGCCGCGATCGAGAAGCACTGGGGCCGGAAGCCGCTGGGCTGGCTCGCGCCGTATATCGCGCAGACCCACGACTCGCTCGACTTGCTGAAGGAAGCCGGCTACCGCTACATGATGGACTGGTCGCTCGACGACCAGCCGGTGTGGTTCCGCACCAAGCACGGCCCCATTCTGTCCGTGCCCTACGCGCACGACCTCAATGACTCGGTGGAATGCGTGACGCGCCGCACGCCGTCGCAGCTGTTCTGCGACAACCTGATCGACCAGTTCGACGAGCTCTACGCGGAATCGGAGAGACGCCCGCTCGTGATGCCGATCGTGCTGCACAGCTTCATCCTCGGCCAGCCGCACCGCCTGCGCCAGTTCCGGCGCGTCATCGAGCACGTGCTCAGGCATCGCGAACGCATCTGGCTCACGCGGCCGGGCGACATCTGCCAGCACATCGAAAAACTGCCCGCGGGCATCGTCCCCGGCAGCACGAAAGCCTGATGAAACCGCAGATGCGTATTGCCATCATGGGCGCCGGCGGAGTCGGCGGATACTACGGCGGGCGGCTCGCCCAGGCCGGCCACGACGTGACCTTCATTACGCGCGGCGAGCATCTGCGCGCGATCCAGGAGAAAGGGCTGTCCCTGGCCGGCCCGGGCGGCGACTCGGTCGTCACCGGAGCGAAGGCGACCGCCGACCCTGGCCGGATCGAGCCGGTGGACGTCGTGCTGTTCTGCGTGAAGCTGTTCGATACCGAGGAGGCGGCGCGCGCCATCCAGCCGCTGCTGTCGAAAGGCGGGGTGTGCATCACGCTGCAGAACGGCGTGGACGGGCAGCAGCGCATCGCCGCGGTGGTCGGCGACGACCGCGTGATCGGCGGCATCGCGTTCGTCTCGGCCCTGATCGAATCGCCCGGCGTGATCCGCTACAGCTCAAAGGCGCCCTCGATCAAGTTTGGCGAGGCGGACGGCCGGATGTCGGAACGCGCCGTCCGCTTCCGCGACGCCTGCAAGGCCGCGGGCATCGACGCGGAAGTCGTCGCGGACATCCGCTCCGCGCTGTGGCACAAGTTCGTCGGCCTGGCGGTGAACGCGGCGCTGACCAGCCTTGTACGCAAGCCCGCGGGCGTCTGCTACCACGACCCCGATCTGCTGGCGCTGGCGCGCTCGGGATTCGAGGAAGGCGCCGCGGTAGCCCGGGCAATGGGCATCCAGCTGCCCGGTGACATCGCGGAGTGGCAGGTCCAGAACCACCGCAAATTCCCGCCGCAGATGTACGCGTCCATGTACCACGACCTCGCGCGCGGCCGGCGGCTCGAGCTGGACAGCCTGTCGGGGCTGATCGTCAGGAAGGGGCGCGAGCTCGGCGTGCCGACGCCGTTTCACTCGATGGCCTACGCCTGCCTGAAGCCCTACTTGAACGGCAGCCCAGTGAGCGAGTGACGAGATGAATCATTAAGAACCGTTAACAAAATCAAGAAAAACTAGCCGCAGATACGCGCCGATCAAAATCGAGTAAGGCGTGAGCCGCAAGCAGTGAGCGGAAGAAAGTTGAAACTGGCATTCTCCTCACCGCTTACCCCTTACCGCTTACCGGCTTTTTTATCTGCGTCCATCTGGGTGCGTTCATCGGCGGTTTCGAGCTTTCTGGGTTTTTTGATCGCGCTCTAAATGCCGGACTGGGAGAAAAACCGGTTACCCGAAATCGGAGGCCGGGTTCCGCGCAGGAACTACGGCCCGCTCGAATCCGTCGGCCGGATCGTGTTGCGCAAAATGGGCTGGCGCATCGAGGGAGAGCTTCCCGATTCTCCGCGGGTGGTTGCAGCGCTGGCTCCGCATTCGTCCAATTGGGATTTCGTGATCGGGGCTTCCGTGGTCTTTGCCCTGAGACTGCACGTGTCCTTCATCGGCAAGCACACCCTGTTCAAGGGGCCGATGGGATATTTCATGCGATGGCTGGGCGGCATCCCCGTCGACCGGGCGCGCCCCGACGGATTCGTCGATGCGATGATCGAGGAATCCGGCAAGCGCGGCCGGCTCTGGCTCGCCATCGCTCCCGAAGGCACCCGCACCGGCGGCGCCCAGTTCAAATCCGGGTTCTACCGGATCGCCCAGGCCACCGGGATGCCCATCCTGCCGGTCTATTTCAATTACCCGCGCAAGGTCATCGGTTTCCTGCCGCTGGTCCAGCCGGAGCCGGACACGGCACAAGGCGTCGCGAAAATCCGCGAATTGCTGGAACATCGTGGCGGCCGCAAGCCCGGATGACCCGGTCGGCATCGTTCCATCAGGGGAAAGACCGTGAACTTGACATAGCGCAATGCCCGCTGCACGGCAAACGGTTAGCTTTGCGTATCGATTTCCAGCACTTTCCATGCGCATGAGCTCACTCCGGCGCGGAGCTAGCGCCGACCGTCGATGAGCCCGGATCGCAACGCATCTGCGACGGCGCTCGCGGAAGGATCCATGACCCGCGACGGAGTGCGAAACTCCGCGCTCGTGGTGTTCTGCCAGGTCGTGCACTGGCTGACCATCACCGCCATTCCCCTTCTGCTGCCGCTGATCCGCGAGGATCTGCAGATCAGTTTCACGCAGGCCGGGATGCTCTCGGTCGCGGCGACGCTGAGCTACGCCCTTATGCAGATCCCGGCGGGCTATCTTTCCGACCGCTTCGGCCCCGCGCGCCTGTTCTTCATCGGGTTACTCGGCTGGTCGGCGCTGTCGCTCGCCTTCGGGCTCATCCACGCGTTCTGGCTCGCGCTGCTCACGCAGTTCGTCGCGGGTTTCTTCCGCGCGCTGCTGTTCGCGCCGGGGCTCGCGCTGCTCGCGTCGTGGTTCCCGCCGGGACGGCGTGCAACGGCCATGAGCCTGTTCATGCTGGGGGGCTTCACCGGCAGCATCGTGCTGGCGCTCGTGGGGCCGCTGCTCGCCGCGCTCTACGGGTGGCGCGCCGCGTTCATCTTCTTCTCCGCGCTGGGCATCGGCGCAGCGCTCATCTACAAGGCATACGCGAAGGAGAACCCGCGCGCGCCGCAGCAGCTCGCGCTGCTCGACGTGTTCCGGCTCGCACGCTACCCGGTCCTGTGGGTCTGCAGCGGGCTGCAGTTCGTGCGCTTCACGGTGGTCACGGCGTTCAACTTCTGGCTGCCCTCGCTGCTCGTAGCCGATCGCGGGCTCTCGGTGCAGGAGGCGGGACTGGTAATGGCAATGAGCGCCGCGCTCATGGCGCCGTCGAGCACGCTCGGCGGCTACGTGTCCGACCGCCTCGGCAACCCGCCGCTGGTGATCGGCGCGGCGCTCGCGATCCTCGCGTGCACGTCAACGCTTCTGGTGGCGGTCGAATCGGTCCCGCTGCTGCTGCTCGTCATCGCGGTCAATTCGATCTTCCTTCAGTTCTATTTCGGTCCGCTCTTTCTGGTGCCGATGGAAGTTCTGGGGCCGCGCACGGCCGGCACTGCGACCGGCTTCACGAACCTGTTCGCCAATATCGGCGGCCTGCTCACGGCCTACGCGCTGGGGGTGGTCAAGGACCAGACCGGCGCTTTCACCTGGGGTTTTTTCGGAGTGAGCGGCGTGTGCCTGATCGGCGTTGCGCTGGCCGTGATCCTCGCGCGCGTGCGCCAGCGCGGGCTCGCCGCGCGGGCCAGGCCGTGAATGAAGCCGGATTTCGCCAGAACGGCAGCCTACTGCCGTTCGAAATGCCTCAACGCATCGAGGTTGACCGGGTGACCGGGCGAGGTCTGCTCGTAGCGCACGAGGCATCCGCGAGCGCAGTCCTTCTTTTCGGGCCACAAATCGCACCGTCGGACCGTGAGTTCCGGCGCCTTCCCGTCGGGGCGCGAAACAACCTCCACGCCGACGAAATTGATCGATCCCGTTTCGGGGCACCGCATCAGCCGGTCTTTCGAAACCAGGTCGATCAGCCAGTACACGAATCCGGCAAACAGCACCAAGGCCACGATCACCACCGTCCATCCCACTGTCGAGATGTCCATCATATGGCCTCCTTATCAGGGGTCCCGTGGAATCGCCAGTCTGCGGCCGCAGGCGAGCCTCAGTATTGAGAAAGATCAAGAAATCCGCGAATAGGCCGGGGAACGGCCCCGTCGAAGATCCGTGATGGATGACCGGTTACGCGCGGCTTCCGGGATCAGGCGGAGTTTCAGGCGCGGCAGCAGCCTGTGCTTGACGTCTACTTCGCGGGAAGCCGGACGCTCGCGAGATCGGTCCCGACGACGATGTTCCCGGTAAAACCGCCGGCTTCGGCCGCCTTGCGGTTTTAGCAACTCGCCCGGCATTGGACAAGCCTCTACGCGACGCCCACCTCCGTGCTCTGCGGCGATGAACCACCGCATCCGCCCCCTTGTGGCTTGCCCCGGTGAGTGAGGTATTCCCATTGGTGTACCCGCGACGTATCCCACATCACCCGTTCCTGGAGCGACAAAAAACGATTTCACATGCACGCAGTGTGGTTGATTGCTAGAATTCCGTCCGAACCCGGGAGCCCGCTCGACCATGCGGCGCAATGACTTCGACGTTACCGACAAGATCCGCACAACCGATGCGATCGACGTCGGCGACGAGGTCATGCGTCTGTTCCAGGAGGTGTACCAGGGCCGTGCGTCTTCCCGGATCGAGCGCGCCTTCCGGGACATGTCGACGATGTATCACGGGAAGCACCGCAACTACCATCCCTGCGACACCGAATACCACGACATCCAGCACGTGCTCGACGTGACGCTCGCGATGGCGCGCCTGCTCGCAGGCTACGAACGCGGCCGCGAGGGCTACGCGCCGCTGCCGGCGGATTACTTCACCGTCGGGATCATCACCACGCTGTTCCACGACGTCGGGTATCTCCGGCGCCGCCACGACCGCACGCACCGCTTCGGCGCCGAATACACGCTCATCCACGTGACGCGGGGATCGCGTTTCCTGCGCCACTATCTCCCGCGAGCCGGATTGACCCGGTATGCGAAGGCCGCTACGCAGTTGGTGCACTTCACGGGCTACGAGCGCGACCTCGACACGATACGGGTGGACGACCCGGTGCTGCGCCGCGTCGGCGAGATGATCGGCACCGCCGACATCATTGCGCAGATGTCCGACCGTTGCTACCTGGAGAAGGTGCGGGAGCGCCTCTACCCGGAGTTCGTACTGGGCGGAGTTGCCCGCCGCAAGCTGCCCGGCGGCAAGACCGTCGTCGTGTTCGAGTCCGCCGACGATCTGGTGCGAAAGACGCCCGAGTTCTTTCGCAACGCCGCGAAACGCCTCGACGAGAAGCTGCACCGCGCGTATATCTACGCGGAGCGGTACTTCGGCGGCCAGAACCTGTACCTCGAGGAGATGGACAAGAACGTGAAGCATGCCGCGACGGCGGCCAACACCTCCAGACACCGGCTGCTGCGCCGGACGCCGCCGAGCACGCTGGAGCCGAGCGTGCGCGCGTATCCCGACGACCTCGTCATCTATTGAGCGCGCTCGATAGACGAGGGATGAGGGACCCTCGCCCAGCGCGGGTTCCGGGTTTCGGGTTCAAAGTTCCGGGTCCAAGGGCGTGAGCCTTCCTCTGGAGCTTTGAACCTTGAACGTTGAACTCGCTACGGACCGAAGCACCCTCGCGAGTCACGAGCACCGCGAAACTAGCGGTGCAGATCCCGGCTGATGAACTCCCCGTTCAGCGGGGCCGACAGGTCGCTCGCGAGGAAGACGACGATGTTCGAGAAATCATCGGGCTGATACACGTAGCCCGCACCGAGCAGGCGCCGGATGTCCTCCTCGCTCTTGCCGATCCGCCACATTGGCGTGTCGGTCGCGCCCGGCCCGAAGCAGTTGATGCGCACGCCCGTGTCCTTCAGCTCGAGCGAGACCGCGCGCGTGAAGCCGATGATCGCGGCCTTGGAGGCCGAATAGGCGGATCCCTTGGGCTGGCCCCGGATTCCCGTGCCCGAGGCCGCGCTCACGACGACGCCCCGCTTGCGCGGCAGCATGCGCCGGATCGCCGCACGCGCGCCCAGGAACACGCTCTTCAGATTGATCGCGATCACCGCGTCCCACTGCTCCTCCGGCATCTCCACGAGCGCGACGCGCGGAAATATGCCGGCGATGTTCACCAGGACATCGAGCGGGCCGAATTCCGCCTCGGCGCGGTCGAAGAGCTCCTCGAACGACTGCGCCCTGGTGACATCTGTCTTGACCGCGATCGCCCGGCCGCCGGCCTGGATGATGGCGTCCCTGGTCGCTTGCGCCGCCCCGAGGTTGATATCGGACACGGCGATGGCCGCTCCGGCCCTCGCCATGGCGAGGCCGTAGCAGCGTCCCAGCCCGCCCCCGCCGCCCGTCATCGCGACGGTCTTTCCTTCGAGCAGTTTCATGCGTTTTCCTTCCGGTTTCCTGCAATTCGTCCCGCGGCTATCTTAAGGCACGAAGCGGGCGCGGCACGAACGGGGCGCTTTGCGTTGCCGGAAGCGGTGTTGTTGACACAGAATCAAGCGGGGTTCTACCATGAATTCATCGCACGCCGGTTCCGTAGGCGCTGCGCCACGCGGGCAAGCCGGCCGGATGACGATTGCGGCGGACGCGGCTCTCGCAGATCCGCCCCGAGCAGAACGGCCCGACACAGCAATCCAGGAGGAGAGGCGATGAAAGCCATCAAAGCCCCATGCGTGCTGCTCGCCGCGATGTTTCTGGCAGCACCCCTGTTCGTGAGCGCCCAGCAATATCCGACGAAATCGATCCGGCTGGTCGCTCCGTGGCCTCCTGGCGGCATCACCGATGTGATCTCCCGCGCGCTGGGCGCCACCCTCTCCGAATCGCTCGGGCAGCCGGTGATCGTGGACAACCGCCCGGGCGCCGCGGGCACGCTCGGCGTTGCCATCGTCGCGCAGGCGCAGCCCGACGGCTACACGCTGATGATGACCGACGTGCCGAGTCATGCCATCAGCGCGAGCCTCTACACGAAGCTGCCCTACAATCCGATCAAGGACATCGAGCCGGTCGCGCTGCCGTCGCGCTCGCCGCTGGTGCTCGTCGTTCATCCGAAATTCGGCATCAACTCGATCCCGAGACTGATCGAGTATGCCAAGGCGCGCCCGGGCGAGTTCGCGTTCGCCTCTTCGGGCCCCGGCTCGATCACGCACCTCACGGGGGAGCGCTTCATCCGCGACACCGGGGTGAAGCTGCTGCACGTACCCTACAAGGGAGGCGCACCCGCCACGGCCGCTCTGGTCGCGGGAGAAACCGGCATGTATTTCTCGTGCATTTCCGCCGCCATTCCCCACATCAAGGCGGGAAGGCTGACGCTGCTGGGGATCACCTTGCCGAAGCGCTCGCCGCTCTATCCCGATACTCCGACCGTCTCGGAAGTCATCCCCGGGTTCGAAATGGGATGCAACACGGGGTTTTTCGCGCCCGGCGGCACGCCGCGGCAAATCGTCGAGCGTCTGCACACCGAAGTGATGAAGGCGGTGCAACAGCCGAAAATGAAGGACATCCTCACCGCGAACTCGGCGGAACCGGCGCCCTACACGCAGGTGCAGTTCAAGGAGCACGTGGCGAGGGAAATCCGCGACTGGGGCGCGGTGGTGCGCTCGGCGGGGCTCAAGGTCGACTAGAGCCTATTCCATATATAGGCGCGTGGCCGCGGGTTCGACCCGCGCCCCGGGCGCCGCGAAGACCGATACGGTCGCGTGCACGCGGTAGCAGCGGGCTCCGCGGGAAGGTCTGATCATGTCCGCTCGCCGCGCATCCAATTCAACCGTTACACACACCCGATCACCCATGAACAAATCCTTTGCGCGCCGCATCGCCGCAATGAACGCGATGTACCGGCTCTCCGCCCACGACCGCCCGACCCTGCCCGTGGACGTGGCAGACCGCCTGGTCAAATTCAAGGCCACGCTCCTCGACGAGGTGCATGAGATCGACCAGATCGTCGAGCTCTCGAAAAGCGGTGCGCCTGCAATCGACCTCGCCGTCGCAGTGGCGGACCTGCTGGGCGACATCGTGGTCTACTGCCGGTCCGAAGCGCTGAAGTACGGCCTGCCGCTGGAGGAAGTGCTCGACATCATCATGGACAGCAACGAGAGCAAGCTCGGCGCGGACGGCAGCCCGATCTACGACGCGAACGGCAAGTTCCTCAAGGGGCCGAATTACTGGAAGCCGGAACCGAGGATCAAGGCGCTGCTCGAGCAGCGCGGCCTTCCAGGGCGGAGGGATGAGGATTGAGGATTGAGGATTGAGGATTGAGGATTGAGGATTGAGGATTGAGGATTGAGGATTGAGGGTCGACAGTTCACGAGAACAGCTACGCTTTGTCAGTCACGCTCACGATACACGAACATCGAATCACGAGTCACGAGTCACCAGTCACGAGTCACATCGTCCGAACGGACGAAATCAAGAAAGAGGCACGGAATGAATGAATTGAACGGAAAGGCGGCGCTCGTCACGGGCGCGTCGCGCGGGATCGGCAAGGCGGTCGCCCTGCGGCTCGCCTCGGAGGGCGCCGCGATCTACCTTGCGGCGGATGGCACCGAGGCGGAACTCGCGGAAGGCATCCGGGAGTGCCGCAAGGCAGGCGCCCCGGACGCCGCGTGGGGCATGCACGATCTCGCGCGCGCGGGAGAGGCCGAGACGATGGTCGCATCGGCTCACCGGCGCATGGGCCGCATCGATATCCTGGTGAACAATGCCGGCATCCGGGTGCGCAAGCCGTTCGGGGAGTTTACGCACGAGGAATACGACCGGGTGATGGCGGTGAACTTGCACGCTCCTTTCTTTGCGAGCCAGGCGGTAGTGCCCATCATGCGCGCGCAGGGCGCAGGGCACGTCGTTCACATCGCAAGCCAGCTCGGCATGGTCGCCGCGCGCTACGGGGCCGTCTACGGCCTCACCAAGGCCGCACTCATCCAGCTCACCCGTGCGATGGCTCTCGAATTGTCCGGCGACGGCATCCGCGTCAACGCCGTCTGCCCCGGGCCGGTCTCCACCGAGGGGTTCCTCGCCGGCCGGAACCCGGGAGAGCTGGAGCAGCGCGCACGCGACGTTCCGCTCGGGCGTTTCGGAACCGTCGAAGAGGTCGCCGGCGTGGTTGCGTTCCTGGTATCCGGGGACGCCGCCTACGTGGCCGGCCACGCGCTGGTCATGGACGGCGGATACATCGTCCACTAGCGCGCGAAGCGTGATGACCGCGCTTTGTTCAGGGTTCAGGGCTCAAGGTTCCGGGTTCAAAGTCACGAGCCTTCGTCGGAAATGTTGAACTTTGAGCCTCGAACGTTGAACGTTGAACGGCGGACAAGGCAAAGGCCCCGCCGAGCCGCCCGTCACGGGTCACGTCCAGAAGTTTCACATGGTTGACCGGACGCCCCTGTCGGCGGCATGATTTTCCTTTGGCCCGTAGCCGGGCACCGAACATCAATAGGCCGGGTCCAAGTATCGGCGGAGAACTCGGCCCGCCAGCCGATTCTGAAGGAGGATCAAGATGCGTACCCACAAACTGTTAGCCGCAATCGCCATTCCGGTCGCTCTGACCCTGTCGGCGGCGCATGCCCAGCAGGCGTCCACTTTCCCGGACAGACCGATCCGGCTCATCATCGGCAGCGCGCCGGGATCGGGCCCAGACATCCTCTCGCGCGTCCTCGCCGAGAGCCTGTACAAGGTGTGGGGCCAGCGGATCGTCGTGGATTCGCGGCCCGGCGTGGCCGGCATCATCAGCGCGGAACTGGCGCTGCGCGCGAACCCGGACGGCTACACCTGGATGATGCTGACCTCGCAGCTGTTCGTCGCAACCTCCGTCTATCCCGATCTCAAGTTCAATCTGGACAAGGATTTCGTCTCGATCGCGCTGATCGGAACGGTGCCGTTCGTGCAGATGGTCAACCCGCAGGTCCCGGCGAAGTCGATACCCGAGCTGATCGCGCTCGCGAAAAAGTCCCCGGGGCAACTGCGCTACGGATCGGCCGGCGCCGGGGCGAGCGAGCATCTCTCCGGGGTCATGTTCGCACGCATGACGGGGACCGAAATGCTGCACGTGCCCTACAAGGGCATCGCCCAGGCCATCGCCGACACGCTGTCGAATGAGGTGCAGCTCACTTACGCCGTGCTTCCGGCCGCGCGGCCCCACATCGATGCGGGAAGGCTAAGACCGCTCGGCGTCACCACACCCAAGCGCGCCCCGCTGTTCCCCGACGTGCCGTCCATCTCGGAAGCGGTGCCCGGCTACGCGATGTTCGGCTGGTACAGCCTCGTCGCCCCGAACGGTACGCCCAACGGGATACTAGCCAAGGTAAGCGCCGAAGTTGTGAAAGCGGTAAGGGAGCCCGAGTTTGCCGAACGGCACAAAGGGCTGGGGGTCGAAGTCCTCGGCGGCGGGCGCCCGGAGCTCGATAAGTTCCGCTCTGCGGAGAGAAAGCGGATCACCGAACTCGTCAAGGCGGCGGGGGTGCAGATCAAGTAGAACCTGTTTCATATATAGGCGCATGATGCGTTGCGGCCAGGACGGACCGGATGCAAGGCACCCGACGAAGGCCATATGTCGATATGGTCCAGGAGGGCAACGACGCAGCCGGCCGTCCTGGCCGCAACCCGCAGGGACGGGGCGATCTGGGCGCATTTCTTCGTCGGGGACCCTCGAAATATCGACATATTCCTTCGGGCCCTCCTCCTTGAACTGCATCCCACATCGCCTCCGTCGCACATGTGCCTATATATGAAATAGGTTCTAGTCACGGCTGGCAGCCTTGACCCGAGTGATGGGCGATGAGTGACGGCTGACGCTATAATCGGGTAACCCATTGACGGAGTGGCGCAGCGCGTCACTCCGTCACATTTTTTGCAGGGAGATACTCTTGAAAATCCGGTCTGTTGCATCTCAATTGCTGCTGGCGCTGTGCTTGATCCCGTTCGCCGGCGCCACGGAATTCGTCGAGACCGCCCCGAAGCCGTACGTTCCGGTCGAGGGTCAGGCGGGCAAGGACGTGGTCTGGGTGCCCACGCCCTCTGTGCTGGTCGAGAAGATGCTCGACATGGCGAGCGTGACCCCGCAGGACCTGGTCGTGGATCTCGGCTCGGGCGACGGGCGCAACGTGATCGCGGCGGCCAAGCGCGGGGCCCGGGCGCTCGGCGTGGAATACAACCCGGACCTTGTGGAACTGTCGAAGCGCGCCGCCGCCCAGGAGGGCGTGGCCGACAAGGCGACGTTCGTGCACGGCGACATGTTCGAGGCCGACATTTCGCAGGCCACGGTCCTCGCGCTGTTCCTGCTGCCCGAAAACCTCAAGAGGCTCGCCCCGAAGTTCCTCGACCTGAGGCCCGGCGCCCGCATCGTCGCGAATCACTTCGGGATCGAAGGCTGGGAAGCCGACGAGACCGGACGGGCCGACGGGGAATGCGGGGCCTGGTGCACCGCCCTCCTCTATATCGTGCCGGCGAAAGTCGCGGGCACCTGGCGCCTGCCCGAAGGCGAGCTTACGCTCGAGCAGAGCTACCAGAAGCTCTCCGGCACGCTCTCCTCGGACGGCACCAGCGCATCGATCACCAACGGACGGCTGCGTGGCGAAGAGATCCGTTTCATGGTGGGCAGCGCCGAGTACGTGGGCCGCGTGCAAGGGGATATGATGTTCGGCGCGGACGGGACGTGGAACGCGGTGCGCGTTGCGCCCGGTCCCCAGTAACGGATGACGATTCACGACTCACGACTGACAAAGATATGACCATGCGCTGGCTGGCTGCGGTCCGGATTTGCTTGCTGTCAGCTCTGCAACTGTTCGCGGGATCGGCCGGCATGGCGGTCGTCGTCGCGCCTCTGCTCTGGCTATGGCCGGATGCCGCATCCGCGCAGAAGTTCCCTTCCAAGCCGCTGCGCATCGTCGTCAGGGCTCCCCCCGGCGGTGCCGACGATCTGCATGCGCGCGTGATGGCGCCGAGGCTGGGAGACGTCCTCGGCCAGCGGGTGATTCCCGATTACCGCCCCGGCGCGGGCGGTCTGGTCGCGTGGGAGATCGTCGCGAAGTCGCCGCCCGACGGCTACACGCTGCTGCTCGCCGCTTCGGGGCTCGCCGCGATCCGCAGCCTGCGCGCCGACGCGACCGCCGTGGATCCATGGCGCGATTTCGCATGGGTCTCGCAGGTCGCGAACTTCCCGCTGGTGCTCACGGTACACCCTTCGCTGCCGACGAAAACGCTCAAGGATCTCGTTGCGCTCGCGCGCAAGCGGCCGGGCGAGCTCAACTACGGCTCATCGGGCGTCGGCGCCACGCCGCACCTGGCGGCCGAGTACTTCAAGGCCGTCGCCAAGATCGACATCCGCCACGTTCCGTACAAGGGCGCGTCCCCGATGTATCTCGACCTGCTGGGCGGGCGCATCGAGATGGGTGCCTCGGTCATCGGGAGCGCGATCCCGCACATCCGCAACGGCAAGCTGCGCGCGATGGGAGTCACGTCGGTGACGCGCTCCGCGCAGCTGCCGGAGGCCCCGACCATCGCGGAAGGGGGATTCCCCGGATTCGAGTTTTTGCCGTTCTACGCGCTGGTGGTGGCCGCCGGCACCCCGCGTGAGATCGTCTCTACGCTCTCCGAAGCGATCGGGAAGACCATTTCGACGCCGGAAGTGCGCGAGCAGATCATCAGGGCCGGCTCCGAGCCCGCATCCAACACGCCGGAGCAGATGCTGCAACTGGCGAGAAAAGGCGCCGCGCAGATCGAAGAGATCGTGCGCACGGCCAACATCAAGCCGGAGTAGAGCGGAAGACAGCCGCGGCGCGCGCATGATCCGCCCGCCGTCCGCCCGGCGCGATGCCGGACCGCATCGCGCTTCCAACCCGCGATTGCCGATCCGCGCTGCGGAGGGAGCGCCGCGGCAGGGCGGCCCGGCCTATATTCTGATCAGACGGGAGCACCCATGGCACGCATCGCTGTCGGCGGATTTCACCACGAGACGAATTGCTTCGTGCCGGCACGCACCGATTTCGAGTATTTCGCCGCTCACCGCGACCGCCCTCCCCTGGTGCGCGGACCCGACGTGATCAAGTGGCTGTCCAACACCAGCTTTGCGCTTTCAGGCTTCCTCGCGCAGATGGGATCCGCGCACGACTACGTGCCGCTGGTATGGGCGAGCGGAGGCGCGGGAGGCTATGTGACGCGCGACGCGTTCGAGCGCATCACCGGCGAGCTGGTCGGAACCCTGTCGAGGGGCATGCCGGTGGATGCCGCTTACCTCGACCTGCACGGCGCAATGGTCACCGAGGACTTCGAGGACGCGGAGGGCGAGCTCCTGCGGCGGGTGCGCGCTGCCGTGGGCGAGCGCGTTCCGATCGTGATCAGCCTCGACTACCATGCCAACGTGACCCCGGAGATGGTGCGCTACACCGACGGGCTCGTCGGCTACCAGACCTACCCGCACGTCGACCGCAAGGAAACCGGGCAGCGCGCGGCGAAGGTGCTTGCGGCGGTGATCTCGCGCGGGCGCCCGGGCGGGCGGGCGCTGCACAAGACGTCGTTCCTGATTCCTCTGAATGCGCAATGCACGATGATGGAGCCGTCGAAAACGATCATCGAGAAAGCCGCGCGCCTCGAGGGCGGCGACGTGCTCAACGTGTCGTATCTCGCGGGCTTCCCGCCTTCGGACCTCTACCATTGCGGGCCCTCGGTGGTGGTGCACGCCTACACGCAGGCGCAGGCGGACGCGGCGGCCGACGCGCTCGCGCGGGAGGTTGCGCTGCGGGAACCCGAGTTTGCGCAGCCGCTGCTCGAGCCGGACGACGCGGTGCGCGAGGCGATGCGCATCGCCGCCGACGCGCGCCGCCCGGTAGTCCTCGCGGACACGCAGGATAACCCGGGCGCCGGGGGCAGCGGGGACACCACGGGCCTGCTCGAAGCGCTGGTGCGCAACGGGGCGCAGCAGGCCGCGCTCGGGATCTTCTGCGATGCGGAAGCCGCGGCGGCCGCGCACCGCGCCGGAGAGAATGCCGAGGTCTCGATCGCGCTCGGCGGCAAGTCCGGACCCGAAGGCGTCATGCCCTACGCTGCGAAATTTCGCGTGGCGCGGCTCGGCGACGGCCGCATGCGCACCACCGGCCCCTCGGTGGGCGGCCGGGACATCGACCTGGGCCCGATGGCGCTGCTGCGCGTCGGCGGCGTGAGCGTCGTGGTGAGCAGCAAGCGCATGCAGGCGCACGACCAGGCTCCGTTCCGCCATCTCGGCGTCGAGCCGAAAGAGCAGAAAATCCTGGCGCTCAAGAGCACGGTGCACTTCCGCGCCGATTTCCAGCCGATCGCGCAGGAAGTCCTGGTCGTTCTGGCGCCGGGCGGGTACGTCGCGGACGCCACGAAATACCCGTTCAAGAGGCTGCGTCCCGGCGTGCGCCTTTACCCACTGGGACCGGAGTTCGCCGGCCCGCGCTGAAGAGTAACGGGGCACGATTCACCAGTCACCAGTCACGATTTTGAAGGAAAGCGCTGCCTATGCCCATTACCGGACAATGGATCTTTACGGCCGCCATGGACGTGGACCCGGACAAGGAGGCTCTGTTCAACGAGGTCTACGACAAGGAGCACCTGCCGTCCATCAAGAAGGTGCCGGGCGTGATCTCGGCCACGCGCGTGAAGCTCGATACGCTACGCGTCACCATCGGCGGCGAGACCCGGACCGTCGAGCCGCAAGGCGCGCCCCGGTATGCCGCGATCTTCGAGCTCGAGAGCCCGGACGTGCTGGTGAGCGCCGCGTTCGCACATGCGGTCGAGCAGGGACGCTGGCCGACGCAGGTGCGGCCCTATACGCGCAACCGGCGGCATACGCTGCACCGCGTGATCAGCAGCGAGTGACGGGCGCCCCGTTCCATGTTCGGAGTTCCGAGTTCAAGGTGATGGGTCTTCGTCGGAAACTCTGAACATCGGACGTTGAACCTTGAACGTTGAACCTTGAACTACGAGCCGGGCAGAGACCGCTGGCGAGTCACGATTCACGCCGTTCCGGCAGCAGTCCCAGGCTCTTGAAACGCAGGAACAATTCGCGGCAGGCCCAGGCATCCGTGGCGGCGTAGGTAATCTGCGCCGCAGAGAGCTGGCGCGCGGCCCAGTTCGACGTACGGTTGCCTTTGGGTATCCGGAACCCGAGAAACATCCCCGCGAGATTGCGCACTCCTGTCTGGCCGAGGCCGCGGCGGCGCGCGACCACGCCCAGGTCGAGCACATTCTCCACCGTGAACGGGAATACCAGCTGGAGCTGGCGCAGATCGTGCGCCAGCCCGACGCCGACCTTGATGATGGCCGGCGACGCCAACAGCTCGACGAGGGCGGGGAAAACATCCAGGCGATGGAGCTGGAACAGATACACCGCCCGGGCCGTGGCCGCTTGCACCAGGCACGGAAGATGGCTCTCGCCCTTCCGGAACGAGGGCCGCGTCTCCGTATCGAGCCCGACGACGCGTTCCTGGCGGATGTCCGCCCGCGCCTGCTCCAGGTCGCGCAACGTCGCCACCAGGGACACCCTGCCCTCATACCGGCGGATCGGCAGGTTCGCGATTTCCTCCCTGGAAATAGAGCGCGGGTTTCCGGCTTGCGACATCAGATGAATATGGGGCAGCCGTCCGTTTTTTGCAATGTAGTGACGGGAGACGAGAGGGCGAACCCCAAGTCGGAAGGCGAAAGTCGAAAGGCGAAAGTGAGGCTACGTTACCGCACTATACTTTCGACTTCCGACTTTCGACTTTTCCCTTCGGGTAGCGAGTCACTCGTCACCAGTCACCAGTCAC
Source organism: Betaproteobacteria bacterium (assembly GCA_016868035.1). Taxonomy (GTDB): domain Bacteria; phylum Pseudomonadota; class Gammaproteobacteria; order Burkholderiales; family SG8-41; genus SG8-41. The sequence continues at coordinate 58,652 of VGID01000009.1, forward strand.
GAGCAACGGGCAACGAGAAGTGCTAGACTAGCGCCTGGTCAATTTCGAAAGGAGGTGATCCCGTGAGAGACCTACAAGGCAGCACCGACCTGCACGGCTCGAACCGCGGATCCACCCGCACCGAAAGGAAGTTCGACCGGCGCTAGGCCGGCGTGCCTGAGTAACACGGACGCCCCGCGGACCTTGTGTCCCCGGGGCGTCTTTTTTGGGGATTGAGGATCCGCACCCGAGCACAACGAACCATGCCCGCGCTCTACAAGAAATGCCCGAAGTGCGGCCACGAGCGCGCACCGGACGAGACCGCACCCGACGATACCTGCCCCGCGTGCGGGCTGATCTTCGCGAAGTATCTCAAGTCGAAATTCGCGTCACCGGACGACCCGCGGGTGCAGAGCGGGCCGACCCTCGTGGACGAGACGACGCTGCCTGCCCGCGCGAAGGCGCTGCTGTTTCACGTGCCCGATGAAGTCAACCCGCTCCACGTCTACGCGCGCGCCGCGCTGCTCGCCGCGCTCGTCGCCTACGGGGGGAAGCTCGCCGCGATGGACATCCCGTCGTGGGAAATGGCCTCGTCGCTGATCCACGCGACGATGGTACCGTTCCACGAATTCGGCCACATCCTGTTCCGCCCGTTCGGGGAATTCCTGATGCTGCTCGGAGGCTCGCTGTTCCAGGCCGGGCTTCCGCTCGTGCTCGGCGGCATCTTCCTCGTGAAGAACCGCGACCCGTTCGCCGCCGCGGTGATGTTGTGGTGGTCGGCCGTGGCGGTCATGGACACTGCGCCCTATATCTACGACGCGCAGCAGCCGCAGCACGTGCTGCTCACCGGCCGCACCGGTGACACCGGAGCCCACGATTTCATCGACGTGCTGGGCGATCTGGGGCTCCTGGACCGCGCGCAGGCCGTCGGGCGCGCGACGCACGCGTTCGGCGTCGTGATGCTCCTCGCCTCTTTCGCATGGGCGGGTGCGATGGTGTGGATGCAGCACCAGCGCAGATCCGGGCGCTGACCGCATCACCTCCGATTCTCGTCACTCGTCACGCGCACCAGGCATGCACGGCCCCCGCGCTATTCCGCATTTCCGTGCGCTAGATCAATTCCCGTCGGCGCCCGCCGGATACAACGAAAAAGTAAGCTGCCCTGGGTGCGGCGCGGTGAATGCTTTTGTTTAGACCGCACCCGCATTTCCAACAACCGTCATGAGGTGTACTGTGAAAAAGCTGCTGGTTCTGGTACTGACGAGTCTCATCCCCGCCCTCGGCCTCGCCGCCGGCGGCGGGCTCGAAGGCTACGAAGTCGGCAAGCAGGCGAACATCAAAGGGCTGAAGCGGGTCGTGCAGGAGCTCGCGCCCCCGCCGGGCGTGCCAAAGCACGAGCAGACCGCCACCGGCGGCCCGAAGATGGTGCAGGTGCGCATGGTCATGGAGGAGAAGGAGATCGAGATCGAGCCGGGCGTGTTCCTGTGGGCGTTCACCTACAACGGCAGCGTTCCGGGTCCGCTCATCATCGCGCACGAGGGCGACTACATCGAGCTCACCCTCGTCAACGCCAAGACCAACCACCTCCCGCACAACATCGACTTCCACGCCGCAACCGGCGCGCTGGGTGGCGGGGAGCTCACGCTCATCAACCCGGACGAGGAGGTCGTCCTGCGCTGGAAGGCGGTGAAGACCGGCGTCTTCATCTACCACTGCGCACCGGGCGGTGCGATGGTGCCATGGCACGTGGTGCACGGCATGAACGGCGCGATCATGATTTTGCCGCGCGACGGGCTGAAGGACGGTGCGGGCAAGCGAATCAGGTACGATCGCGCCTACTACATTGGCGAGCAGGGCTATTACGTGCCCAAGGACGCGCAGGGCAAGTACAAGCGCTACGCGAGCCCCACCCTCTCGCTCAACGACGATCTCAACGCGATGCGCGGCCTCATACCCACGCACGTCGTCTTCGGCGACAAAGTGGGCGCCCTCACCGGAAAGAACGCGATGACGTCGAAGGTCGGCGAGACCGTGCTCTTCATCCACTCGCAGGCGAACCGCCCGTCGTACCCGCGTCTCATCGGCGGCCACGCCGAATACGTGTGGGAGCGCGGCAACTTCATCGACCCGCCGCAACGCGGCCTTGAGAGCTGGGTGATTGCGGCAGGCTCGGCCGGCGCGTTCGTCTACACGTTCCGCCAGCCCGGGACCTACGTGTACCTGTCGCACAACCTGATCGAGGCGTTCCTGCTCGGCGCGATCTCCCACGTCAAGGTCGAGGGCAAGTGGGACAACGATCTCATGGAGCAGGTCCGCAAGCCCGGGCCGATCAGGAGCAAGTAGCGCGTGCGTCGCGGCAGGACACCGCCGCGCGTTTGCGCTAGTGTAGGCGCATGGATGCGCCGATCACGGTGGTCGGGGGCACGGGCTACATCGGGCGGCGGCTGGTCGAGCGCCTCGTCGGCCGCGGAGCGTCCGTGCGCATCGTGTCGCGCCAGGCGCGGAAAAAAGGCGATCTCGCACCGACGATCGAGCACGTCACCGGCGACATCGAGGACGCGGTCACGGCCGGGCGCGCAGTCGAGGGCGCATCAGCCGTCGTGTATCTCGTGGGAACCACCTCCGCGCGAAGCGAGCGCGAATTCTACGCGTTGCATCGCGACGCGCCCGCCCGGCTCGCGGCCGCTGCACGGCGCGCCGGGGCGCGACGCTTTCTCTACGTCTCGGCGATGGGCGTCGCGCCCGATGCGCCGTCCATGGCAGATCGCTCCAAAGCCGCCGGAGAGGCAGCGGTGAGCGAGGCTTTCCCCGGTGCAAACGCCATCCGGCCCGCACTCGTTTACGGCCCCGGCGACCATTTCTTCACCCTGTTCTCCCAGCTCGTGCGCAGCGCACCGGCGATTCCGCTCATCGGCGGCGGCCGCACGCGCTTCCAGCCGATGCATGTCGAGGATGCGGCCGAGGCGATGGCGCGCGTGCTCGAAGACGCGCGCACCGCAGGCTGCGCATTCGAACTCGGCGGGAGCGAGATCTACAGCTTCCGCGAGTTGATCGAGCGCATGTGCGCGGCGATCGGGCGCCGGCCGTGGCTCGTTCCGGTGCCGTTCCTGCTCGCGGAAGCGGGGGCGCTCGCGACGCAGTGGCTGCCGAACGCGCCGCTCACCGTGGACCAGGTCCGCCTGCTCAAGACCGACAAGGTGATCCGCGATCCGGGCGGCGCCCCGGTTGTCCTGGGCGTGCGGGCGCGGGGTCTCGAGGATTTTCTCGCCGGGCTGTCACGATGACGGAGGCTGCGCCCGACGTGCGCTTACTTACGGGTGTATCGTGCAAAGCTTAAGCGGTCCGCTCCGATCGATGCTCGCCCTCGCCGCGTGGGTGGCTCTCAGCTTCGCCGCCGCCGCCCCGGGCATTGCGTGGCCGCCGGGCGAGTGGTACGCGCAGCTCGCCAAGCCCGCATGGACGCCACCCAATTGGGTGTTCGGGCCGGTATGGACTGCACTCTACGCGATGATGGGGGTTGCCGCGTGGCGCGTGTGGCGCCGCGGCGGCTTCGCGAAGGCGCGCGGCGCGCTGCCGCTGTTCCTCGCGCAGCTTGCGCTCAACGCGGCGTGGACGCCGGCGTTCTTCGGTCTGCACCTGCCGGGCGTCGCGTTCGCCATCATCGCGGTGCTGTGGCTGGCGATCGCCGCCACCGCCCGGGCGTTTCTGCGCCACGACCGCGTGGCCTCGTTGCTGCTGCTGCCCTACCTCGTATGGGTGAGCTACGCGGCCGCGCTCAACCTCGCGCTGTGGCGGATGAATTGACGGGCGACGGGGCGTCACGCGACGCTCAGCCCGCCTTGCGCACCGGTTCCTTCTCGCCGCCGCGCAGCCCCCCGAGGATCGCCAGCGCGCGCTCCATGGAGTAGTCGCGCGCCGTCTGGTCGAATGCCTTCGGGTTCCCGCGCATCATGTAGCCGTGCACGACGCCGGGAAAGATCTTGAGCTCCACGTTCTTCATGCGCGAGTCCACCGCGCGGTACGCGTCGAGCACCGGGGCGGGTGCCTGGTGATCCTGGTCGCCCCAAACGATGCACACGGGCTGCGTGACGCCGTCGAGCTCCTTGATGTAGTCCTGCATATTCGTGCCGTGGCACGAGATGCCGGCGTCGTAGCCGAGGCGCTTCGGCCCGCTGATCGCGTAGGGACCTCCGTAGCAGAAGCCCATCGCCGCGGCGCGGCCATTGAACTGCGGCTGCTTGCGCAGCTCGGCCAGGGTATCGGCCATGTCGGCCTCGCCGGTCTTGACCTTCTCGAGGCGCGGCTGCGAGCGCTCCTTCGTGCGGTTGTCATCGCGCCCGAGCGGCCCCGGGATCGTGCGCCAGAACAGATCCGGCGCGGCCGCGATATAGCCGTGCGAGCCGAACTCGTCGGCGATCGCGCGAATGTCCTGGTCCACGCCGTGCACCGCGCAGGCGAGCACCACGGCCGGCACCTTGCCAGGGCCCTCGGGCGTCACCAGGTAGCAATCGAACTCCCCGCCCCCGCTCGAGCGGACCTTGATGTCCTTGCCTTTCATATCGTGCTCCCTATTGGGTGATATGTGATGGATGACGAACTACGACTCACGATTCACGATTCACGAGTAACGAGTAACGAACGATCGGCAATCAGTGCAGCACGAGGTTCAGCGCCTGCGCGAGCTTCTGCCACTTCGCGATCTCGGCCTTGACGTGCGCGCCGAATTGTTCCGCGCTCGAGCCTACCGGCGTCGAACCGTCGGCCGCAAGCCGCTTCGCCACGTCCGGGACCTTGAGCGACTCCACGATCGCCGCGTTGAGCTTCTGCACGATCGGCTTCGGCACCCTGGATGAGGTGATCACGCCGTACCACTGATCCACTTCGTAGCCGGACACGCCGGCCTCCGCGACCGTCGGCACGTCCGGGATCACGGGCGAGCGCTTGGCCGCGCTCATCGCGAGCACCTTCAGCCGCCCGCTCGCCATGTGAGGCCGCACGCCGAACAGCGTCCCGAATCCGACCTGCACGTCGCCGGCCAGCATCGCGGGAATCACCGCGGCCGTGCCCTTGTACGGCACGTGCACGAGACCCGCGCCGCTCATGTGGTTGAACAACTCACCCGCGAAGTGCTGCAGGCCGCCCGTGCCCGAAGAGCCGAAATGGACCCTGCCGGCGTTCGCCTTTGCGTGCGCGATCAGCTCCTTGATCGAGTTCACCGGCACCACGGGACTGTGGTAGACGACATAAAAGAGCGAGGTCGCCTGTGTGATCGCCTGCAGGTCCTTCACGAGATCGTAAGGCAGCTTCGGGTTGGTCGCGGAGTTGACAGCGCTGGAAGCGGAGATAAGGCAGATCGTGTATCCGTCCGGAATCGCCTTCGCCGTGAGATCGACGCCGATCGCACCGGCCGCGCCGGTGCGGTTGTCCACGACAACCTGGTGCGGCCAGGCTTCCGACAGCTTCTGGGCGATGGTGCGCGCCGTGGTGTCGGTGCCCGCGCCCGGCACAAAGGGCACGATGAAGCGGACCGGCTTGTTGGGATAGGAGGGCGCGGGATCTGGTTTCGCGGCGAGCAGCGGTTGCGCAAGGCAGGCCGCGGTAACGCACGCTGCCGCCATGCGGAAAACGGTGCCGGGTCTGGTCATCGTTTTTTCCTCCACGGCCGTTATGTTACGCCGAGTCAACAGGAAAAGTGGCGCGGCGGCGATTCCTCCCGCAGTCTCCCCACCCGTCGCCAACCACGGTCCGTTCAGACTCCCTCGACTATTCTCAGCTCCCGCTCCACGTTCCCCTGGCCGAGCGCCTTCAACGCCTCCTGGTACGCGGAGCTGTCGTGCGCGGCGATTGCCTGCGCCACGCTCTCGAACTCGATCACGACCACGCGCTGGCTGATCCCCATCTCGTAGACCTTCCCCGGATTGCCGCGCGCGAGAAACCGCCCGCCGCCAGCCTGAACCGCCGGGCCCGCGAGCTTAGCGTACGCCGCCAGCGCGTCGGGGTTCTTGATCGAACGGTAGAACGCGATCCAGTATGCTTTAGCCATAAGGGTTTGCCTCCATCCTTCGTTGGTGATCACTCGTCACTCGCGGGTCCCCACCTTTCCCCTCCGCGTCCGCCTTCGTATCAGCCGACGCCTAGGAGCTCGACCTCGAAAACCAGCGTCGCGTTCGGCGGAATGACGCCGCCCGCGCCGCGCGCGCCATAGCCCAGCGCGGGCGGGATGGTGAGCTTGCGCTTGCCGCCCACCTTCATGCCCTGCACGCCCTCGTCCCAGCCCCGGATGACGCGGCCCGCGCCGAGCGAAAAGACGAACGGATCGTTGCGGTCCTTGCTGGAATCGAACTTGGTGCCGTCGGTAAGCCGGCCAGTGTAGTGCACCTTGACCGGTTGCCCGGCCGCGGCAACCGCGCCTTCACCGACGACGAGGTCCTCGATGGTCAATCCGCTCGGAGTGGTGGTGGTCATGACGATCCTTTCTCGAAATTGTGAATGGTGCTCGCGGCTGGTGCCGTCACTTCGTCGTTGTGCCTGCCGTCAGCCGTGCGTCTTCGCTTCGCCGCCGCCTCACTCAACGCGCAGCCCGCTCAGGAGATCCAGCGCGAGATACTGCTGCCGGAAGGTCTCGAAGTCCACCGTGTCGCCGGCCTCGGCCTTGCGCTGCGCGGCGATGGATTCCTCGGCCATGCGCTGGTAGCGCGCCTGCGCCTCGGGGGAAAACGGGAGCCCCAGCATCTCGCTGCGGTAGCGCGAAGAGCGCCCCAGGGCGAACCCGACGTACGAAGAGTTGTCGCGGGCCCGCTCGATCTCGCGCAGCATGCGTGCCGAAGGCGTCGCAGACGGATCCCTGACCGCGACGGCGGCGGCCGACACGGCATCACGGTGCGCGCTGGCGCGATGCGCCGCGTCGAGGGCTTCGGCGATCGGCTCGAACTCGCGGAGCAGCGCCGCGCCCCACGCGGCCGGGCTGACCTCACTGCCGCCCCGCTCCAGCCGCAGCTGCGAGTCCCGGCCGCGTTCGGCCACGCGGTGCTGGTTGCGCGAGAGCGCGGCGATCTCCTCCGGCGTGTCCGGAGGGCTCCTGGCGAGCAGGCAGTGCAGCAGGAACACATCGAGGAAGCGCATCGTGCCGGCGCTGATGCCGACAGGAGAGAACGGGTCGAGATCCAGGCAGCGCACCTCCACGTACTCCACGCCGCGCTCGTTCAACGCATGCAGCGGGCGCTCGCCTGCGCGCACCGGCCGCTTCGCGCGGATCATTCCGTAGAACTCGTTCTCGATCTGGAGCAGCGTGGTGGCGAGCTGCCGGTAGTTCGCGCCGTCGCGAATGCCGATTGCGGCGTACGGCGGATAGGGATCCGTGAGCGCGCGGTAGAGCGAGCGCGCGTAGCTCTCCAGGCTGTTGTAGCTCACGGCGAGCGCCGCCTGCGCCTCGCTCTGGTATCCGAGCCGGCCCATGCGCAGCGAGGTCGCCCCGGGCAGGTACAGGGTGCCCGCCTTCAGTTCCTGCAGCCTGTGCGTGCGGCCGGCGACGAAGCTCTCGCACACCGCGGGCGAAGCCCCGAACAGGTAAAGCAGCAGCCACGAATGCCGGCGGAAGTTGCGGATGAGCGCGAAGTACGCGTCGTCCCGGTAGGCGCGCTCCGTTCCGCCGTGCCCGTCGCCTCGCTGCAGCGCCGGCCAGGCGGCGTCCGGAAGGGAGAAGTTGTAGTGCACGCCGGATATCGTCTGCATGCGCCGCCCGTAGCGGTGCGCGAGGCCGATCCGGTACACGGTCTTGGCCCTGCCGATGTTGGAGGTGCCGTACTGGCCGATCGGGATGTCGTCCTCGCCGGGCAGGCCGCACGGCATACTGGCGCACCAGAGCATCTCGTCGCCGATATTGCGGTAGACGAATTGGTGGATCGCGGTGAGCTCCGCCACGCACGCCTCCGGGTCGGTATGCACGCCGGTGATGAGCTCGAGCTGGGCCTCGCTGTAATCCGTGGTGATGTGCTCGTGCATGAGCGCCGATCCGAGAGCCGGCGGATGCGGCGTCGTCGCCAGCTTTCCGTCGGACCGGACGCGAAGACTTTCCTTTTCGACGCCGCGGCGGATGCCCCTCAGCATTTCCGGCGCGAGCGCGCGCAGGCGTTCAAGCATCATCCGCCGGATGATAGCAGGTGGCCCGGAGAGGGCCACGAGCGCCGTGCCCGTTCAGGGTGCGGGGTTCGGAGTCCGGTGTTAACAAACCCACCGCGGCAATTTCGAACGCTGAACCCCGAACGCCGCCAGGCCCCTTCCGAGCCACGAGTCACGAGCCGGCGCGGCCCGCCCCCCCAATTGACCGGCTTAGTGGTAGGCTACTGCCCGCCGCTCGCGCCCCACCCCGGGTGGCGCGACAACAGAGGAGAACAGGCCATGCCGACCGCATCACACCGTTACTCGTTTGCGTTCCTGGCCGCGCTCCTCGCGTGTGCGCCGTCCGCGCTCGCGCAGAAGGCGGACTGGCCGGTGAGGCCGATCCGCTACGTCGTGCCGTTCCCGCCCGCGGGCGCGACGGACATCCTCGCGCGCTTCGTGGCGGAGAAGGTGAGCCCCATGCTGGGCCAGACGGTCGTCGTGGAGAACCGCGCGGGCGCGGCCGGCGCGGTGGGCACCGAGTTCGTCGTGAAGAGCGCCTCTGACGGCTACACCATATTGATGGCGACCGCCGCCCAGGCGATCAGCGAGACGCTCTACACCAAGCAGCCGTTTTCGTTCGCGCGGGATCTCGCGCCGGTCGCGCAGGTTGCGCGCGTGCCCAACGTCATGGTGGTCCATCCGTCGCTGCCGGTGAAGAACGTGAAGGATTTCATCGCGCTCGCGAAGTCACGGCCGGGCCAGATCAACTTCGCTTCCTCCGGGCCCGGAACGACGCTGCACATGTCGGGCGAGATGTTCAAGCTGATGACCGGGGTGGACATCGTGCACGTTCCCTACAAGGGCAGTGCCCCGGCGCTGACAGACCTCATCGCGGGGCACGTCTCCGTGATGTGGGACAACTTGCCGGCCGCGATGCCGCACATCAAGAGCGCGCGGCTGCGCCCGATTGCGATCACCACCGCGGCGCGCTACGCGGGGATGCCGGAACTGCCCACGGTCGCGGAATCCGGCGTGCCCGGCTTCGAGGCGAGCGCGTGGTTCGGGGTGATGGCGCCGGCAGCGACGTCGAAGGATGTTATTACACGGCTCAACACGGCGATCAACCGCGCGGTCGCACTGCCCGACATGCGCGAGCGCTTCGAGCAGCAGGGCGCGATTCCCGTGAGCGCGACCCCCGAGGAATTCGGCGCCTTCATCCGCGCCGAGATCGCGAAGTGGGCCAAGGTGGTGAAGGCATCGGGGGCCAAGGTTGACTGAAGCCGGGGGCGGCCTCGTTTACGCGCGCTGCGCGCGCGGGGAGCTACGAGGGATCGTTCGCGACGGCGGCGAGCGTGCCCGCGCCGTTCACGCGCGACGGGCCGATGCGCCCGATCCCCGGCAGCTTCAGCGCCGGGGAGAACGGATCGATTCCGAATGTGAGCCCGAGCACGTTCACCTCGAAGCCCTCCACGCCGCTTGCCGTCACGCCGAGCAGTCCCAGAAGCGAGAGCTGGAAGCCGCTGCCGCTCGGCGCGGCGGCAACGATCCGGTCCCCCAGATAGTCCTTGCCGATCGCGGTCGGCGGCAGGTCCACCTCGAGCTCGGGAACCGCGCGCGCGACCCACGCGGTGAACGTGTTCGAGTTCGGCCCCGGCCACAGCGCGTATTCCTCGGCGTAAGGGTAGGCGCGCGCCGCCCGGTCGATGCGCTCGATCAGCGCGTCCACTCCTGCTCCGCGCTTGTCGGCGAAAAGCTCGGGCGCGTTTCCGAACCAGCGCGCGTCGGGCGCGCGCTCGCGGATCGCGAGCGCGGAATCGCTCCAGCGCAGGCGCCAGCCGATGACCTCGTAGACCGTGTATGCGCGGGCGCCCGCGGGCTTGACCGCGATCCAGCTGTGGATGCCGAAATAACCGCGCCAGCGCAGCGCGCGCGCGCCGTAGACCTGGACGACGGCCTCGGGGGTCGTCGCCGGGTCGGGGGCTAGCCCCACCGGCTCGCGGCTCGCACTGCGCCAGTCTTGCGCCGCCCCGCCCGGGGCGAGCAGCAGCGCCACGACCGCCGCGACCAGCAGAAGCGTAAGCAGAGTCATGCCACGCGGTGCTCTCATATCGCGCTGTCTGCCTCCATGGTAACAAATGGGCCGCGCGGCGCGCTCATCGCATCGTCACCAGCTCTTCCGCGCTCGTGGGATGGATCGCCACCGTGTCGTCGAAGTCGCGCTTGCTCGCGCCCATGCGGATCGCCACGGCAAAGCCCTGCAGCATCTCGTCCGAGCCCGGACCGAACAGGTGCGCGCCGACGATGCGCTGCTCGTCCCCGACGGTCACGAGCTTCATCGCGGACTTCACCTTGCGCCGCGTGAAGGCGTAGTAGAGCGGAGTGAATTCCGTGCGGTAGGCGCGCACGGTGTCGCCGTAGCGGCTGCGCGCCTGTGCTTCGGTCAGCCCGACCGTGCCCAGCGGCGGGTGGCTGAAGATGACGGTGGGGATGTTCGCGTACTCGAGCTTGCGGTCGGGCTGCCCGCCGAAGAGCCGGTCGCCGAGCCGGCGGCCGGCGGCGATCGCGACCGGCGTCAGCGCTTCGCGCCCCGTCACGTCGCCTACCGCGTAGATGCCCGGAATGCTGGTGTTCTGCAGCTCGTCGGTGAGGACGTGCCCCGCCTCGTCGGTCTGCACCCCGGCGGCCGGGAGGCCGAGCGCTCCGGTATTGGGCGCGCGCCCGACCGCCCACAATACGCAGTCGAGCCCGGAGATCTCGAGCCCTTCCGCGCAGCGGAGCGTGAGGCCCGCGTCCGCTCGCGCGAGCTCGCGCACGTGGGCGTTGGTGTGGATCTCGATGCCGTCGGCGGCCATCTCGCGCATCACCGCCTGCTGGAGCATCTCGTCGAAGCTGCGCAGCACACTCTCCTTGCGCAGCACCAGCGCGACTTCGCTCCCGAGCGCGCGGAACACCCCGGCAAGCTCCACCGCGACGTAGCCCGCGCCCACGACCGCGACTCGCCGCGGCTGGCGCTCGAGCTCGAAGAAGCCGTCGGAGGTGATGCCGAGCCCGGCGCCCTTCCACGCCGGGACAACGGGCCGGCCCCCGGTCGCGATCGCGACGTGCGCAGCCTGCAGGCGCTCGCCGTTCACCGCCACCTCGTTCGCACCGCCGAGGCGGCCTTCCCCGCGGATCCAATCCACCCGGTTCTTCTCCAGCCCTGCCTGGTAGCGTCCGTTCAGCCACGCAACGTAATCGTCGCGGCTCTTCTTCAGCGCGCCCCAGTCGAAGCGCTCGACGCGGGCGGTGAACCCGTAGTCGCCGGCTTCGTGGAATACATGCGCGATGGAAGCCGTGTTCCACATGATCTTCTTCGGCACGCAGCCCACGTTGACGCACGTCCCGCCGAGGCGTCCGGCCTCGACGAGCGCCACTTTCACGCCGTGGGAGGCTGCGCGGTTGGCGAGCGCGATGCCGCCGCTGCCGCCGCCGAGCACGATCAGATCGAATTGTCTGGCCACTTCGTCGCTCCTTGGTCGCCGCCGCCGGGGCGCGCCTTACGGCCGCGCGTAGACCGGCAGCAAAAATATCCCGTGGTAATCGATGCCGGGAACCGCCGCGCTCACTTCGAGCTCCCAGTAGCGCGGGCGCTCGCCGTCCTTGACGGCGAAGCGCGTCCCCGGCGCGTGCGCCGGGACCTGGAATTCCAGCATTGCGGCGCCGGACGCATCGGTCGCGAACTCGCGCGCGTCGCGGTAGAGCGCCTCGTGCACGACGTGCTGGCTTCGGTCCTTGCCCGAGCCTCGCGTCTCGTAGTACTCCTCGATGCACACGAGCTCGGCTTTCATCCCTTGCCGGTTCTGCAGCGGCCGGCCTCCGTGGAAGCGCAACGGCAAGGTGCTGCCGGTGAGCAGGGGAAAGCCGCTGAAGGCGACGCGGGTCCGGCCGAACTTTAGATGGCGCAGCAGCAAATAGGTTGCATATCCCAGACCGATCGCCAGCGCGACGTCGAAGAGGCCGATGACCAGCCACAGAATCCAGTCCGGCTCGCTCAGCGCGATCAAATGGAACGGCGCGAGGAAAAATCCGATCGCTGCGATCGCCGCAAACGCGTGGAGCGCGCGCCCGCGCGTGCCGTCGTCCGCCTCCCGCCGCGCCCACGCGTGCTCGTAGAGCCACGGCGACGAATGACGCTTGCCCGCGGCCCGGGCGCGGTACGCGGCCGAGCGCAGCGCGAGCAGCGCGAGATAGCCGCCGAGGATCAGGAAGTTGATGCCAACGAGCAGCGCCGCCAGCGCGTGTTGCCGGGGACGCGCTTCGCCGTGATACCAGACGATTCCCGCGCCGGCGGCGGCGAGCGCCAGGCCCAGCAGCGCGGCCCAGCCGGGGTAAGTGTGCCGCACGCGCGGGGCGTCGCGGTGCACGCGCGCGTGCCCCGGTGAAGACATCGTTTCGGGTGCGGCCACGTCCTCTCCCCCGCCGGCAGGCGGCGCCTGCGATCCAAGTGCCGGTATAATAACGCCTTTTGATGCTCCATCCCCAGCCGCTCCCGGTGCCGGGGAGCCGTGCATGTACCACGCCGTTGCACGGCTCCTCCGACGCGCTCGCACTCGCGCAAATCGCGCGTGCGCGGCGTCCGCTCGCCGTGCTCACCGCCACGGCGCAAGACGCGCAGCGCCTGCTCGAGGAGCTGCCTTTCTTCGACCCGGGGCTGAAGGTCCGTCTGTTCCCCGACTGGGAAACGCTGCCCTACGACCAGCTCTCGCCCCATCACGACCTGGTCTCCGAGCGGCTTGCCACCCTCTACGAGCTCACGCAGCGAGCGCTCGACGTCGCGCTCGTGCCGGTGACGACCGCGCTCTACCGTCTTGCACCCGCCGATTACCTTGCCGCGCGCTCATTTCACTTCCGCCAGGGCGCGCGGCTTGCACCGGAAGCGCTGCGCGCCCAGTTCGTGACCGCGGGCTACACGCACGTGACGCAGGTCGTCGCACCGGGCGAATACTGGGTGCGCGGGGGACTCATCGACCTCTTCCCGACGGGCAGCGCGGTGCCCTACCGCATCGAGCTCGACGACGAGCTCGTGGCGAGCATTCGCAGCTTCGACGTGGACACCCAGCGCTCGATCTACAAGGTGAACGAGGTGCGGCTGCTGCCCGCGCGCGAGTTTCCGTTGGACGAGGAGGGCCAGACGCGGTTCCGCCGCAACTTCCGGGAGCGGTTCGAGGGCGACCCCTCCAGGAGCCGCGTCTACAAGGACGTCTCCAAGGGCGTGCCCTGCGCGGGAATCGAGTACTACCTTCCGCTCTTCTTCGAGAGCACCGCGCGCATCACCGATTACCTGCCGCCGGAGACGCTGCTTTGCGTGCAGCCGGGGCTGCAGCACGCGATCGAGCAGTTCTGGAGCGACACGCATGCGCGCTACGCGATGCTGCGCGGCGACCGCGCCAGCCCGGTGCTCCCGCCGAATGATCTGTTCCTCACCACCGACGAATTCTTCGGCGCGATCAAGCCCTACGCGCGCATAGAGCTGCGCACCGTTCAAGGTTCCACGTTCAATGTTCAAGGTTCAACATTCAAAGATCGAGATTCGAACGCGCAACCCGCAACCCTGGACCTTGAACCCGGAACCTTGAACCTTGAACCCGGAACTGCGGCGGGCGCGGCGACGGCCGCGTTGCCGCCGCTGGCGGTCGAGCGTCGGGCGGACGACCCGCTGCACCGGCTGCGCGCGTTCGCCGCCGCATTTCCCGGGCGCGTGCTGGTGCTCGCGGAAGGCGCCGGGCGGCGCGAGACCATGCTCGAGTACTTCCGCGAGTACCGCCTCGAGCCCGCGCCGGTCGAGGGCTACGCGCAGGCGCTCGCCCGCGCCGAGCGCCTGCTGCTCGCCGTGGGCCCGCCGCACGCGGGCTTCGTGCTTCCCGATCCCGCGCTTGCGGTCGTCACCGAGAACGAGCTCTACGCCCACCAGGCGCGCCCGCGGCGCGAGCGCGACGGGGCGCGCCGCGTATCCGCCGAGAACATGCTGCGCGACCTCTCCGAGGTCAAGGTAGGCGACCCGGTGGTGCATGAAATCCACGGCGTGGGCCGCTACCAGGGCCTCGTCACTCTGGACCTCGGCGAAGGCGAGACCGAGTTCCTTCAGCTCGAGTACGCCGGCGCCGACCGGCTCTACGTGCCGGTCTCGAGCCTGCATCTCGTCGGCCGCTACAGCGGCGCGCCCGCGGATGCCGCGCCCCTGCACCAGCTCGGCAGCGGGCAATGGGAGAAGGCGCGCCGCAAGGCGGCGCGGCAGGTGCGCGACACGGCGGCGGAGCTGCTCGAGCTCTACGCGCAGCGCGCGGCGCGGCGCGGCCATGCGTTCAACGTGACGCCGCACGACTTCGAGGCATTCTGCGACGACTTCCCGTTCGAGGAGACCCACGACCAGGCCTCGGCGGTGAACGCCGTGGTGGAGGACCTGCGCAGCGGCAAGCCGATGGATCGGCTGATCTGCGGCGACGTCGGCTTCGGCAAGACCGAGGTCGCGCTGCGCGCGGCGTTCGTGGCGGTGGACGACGGCAAGCAGGTGGTGGTGCTGGTGCCGACCACGCTGCTCGCCGAGCAGCATTTCAACACCTTTTCCGACCGCTTCGCCGAGTGGCCGGTGAGAATCGCGGAGCTCTCGCGCTTCCGCTCCGGCAAGGAGACGGCCGAGGCCCTCTCCGGGCTCGCCGAAGGCCGCATCGACATCGCGATCGGCACCCACAAGCTGCTCTCGCGTGACGTGAAGCTGAAGAACCTGGGGCTGGTGATCGTGGACGAGGAGCACCGCTTCGGCGTGCGGCACAAGGAGCGGTTGAAGGCGCTGCGCGCCGAAGTGGACGTGCTCACCCTCACCGCGACGCCGATCCCGCGCACGCTCGCGATGGCGCTCGAGGGCCTGCGTGATTTCTCGGTGATCGCCACCGCTCCCGAGCGGCGGCTCGCGATCAAGACCTTCGTGGCGCGCCACAGCAGGGCGTTGATCCGCGAGGCGGCGCTGCGCGAATTGAAGCGCGGCGGGCAGATCTACTATCTGCACAACGACATCGATACCATCGGTCAGGCCGAGCAGATGCTCGCGAAGCTGCTGCCGGAAGCGCGCATCCGCGTCGCGCACGGCAGGATCCGCGAGCGCGAACTCGAGCACGTGATGCGCGACTTCTACCAGGGCCGCTTCAACGTCCTCCTGTGCACGACCATCATCGAGAGCGGCATCGACGTTCCGGCCGCCAACACCATCATCATCCACCGCGCCGACAAGTTCGGGCTCGCGCAATTGCACCAGCTGCGCGGGCGCGTCGGGCGCTCGCACCACCAGGCCTACGCCTACCTGCTGCTGCCCGACGAGGGCGCCATCACCGCGCAGGCAAAGAAGCGGCTGGACGCGATCCAGATGATGGAGGAGCTCGGCTCGGGCTTTTTCCTCGCGATGCACGACCTCGAGATCCGGGGCGCGGGCGAGGTGCTGGGCGAAGCGCAAAGCGGGGAGATGCACGAAGTGGGCTTCAGCCTCTACTGCGCGATGCTCGACACCGCGGTGCGCGCGCTGAAGCAGGGCGCAGAGCCCGATCTCGCCGCGCCGCTTGGCGTCACCACCGAGATCAACCTGCACGTGCCGGCGCTGCTCCCTGCCGATTACTGCGGCGATGTGCACGAGCGGCTCGTGCTCTACAAGCGGTGCGCCAATTGCGGCACGCCCGAGGAGCTCGACGCGCTGCGCGAGGAGCTCGTGGACCGCTTCGGTCTGCTGCCCGAGCCCGCGCGCACGCTGCTCGAGACCCACCGGCTGCGCATCCTCGGCAAGCCGCTCGGGATCGCGCGCATCGACGCGACCGACTCGGCGATCCAGCTGCAGTTCGTGAAGCAGCCCCCGATCGAGCCGGTCAAGGTGCTCGACCTCGTGCAAAGCCGCCGCAACTACCGCCTCGCCGGGCAGGACCGGCTGCGCATCGAGCTCGCGCTGCCCGACGTGCGCGCGCGGGTGGCGGCGATCCGCAAGGTGTTCTCGGAGCTCGCGCCCTCCGGCTGAACCGCGTCCGCGATTCCGCACGCCCGCCGCCTGTGAAACAATGAGGCGGGCGGCCTTGCAAACGATGAGTCAACCGACGACAGCTGCGGCCCCGGCAGAGCACGAGCAACTGCGCGAAGACATCCGGCTGCTCGGGGGCGTGCTCGGGCGCGTGTTGCGCGAGCAGAAAGGCGAGGAAGGCTATGCCTGCATCGAAACGGTGCGCCAGACCGCGGTGCGCTTCCGCCGCGGGAAGGACACGGAGGTCGCGGCCGCGCGTGCCGAGCTCGAGCGCCTGCTGAACAGCCTGCCGATCGAGCGCGTGCTCGACGTGGTGCGCGCCTTCAGCTACTTCCTGCAGTTCGTGAACCTGTGCGAGGACGCGCATGCGGCGCGGCAGCTGCGGGAGCAGGCCGGCGCACGGCCCGCACCCGGCACGCTCGCACGGACGCTCGAGGCGCTGCACCGCGCGGGCGTGGACGGGGCGGCGCTCCTCGCGTGGAGCGGGCGGGCGCAAATCTGCCCGGTGCTCACCGCGCACCCGACCGAGGTGTAGCGCAAGAGCATTCTCGACTGCCAGCGCGAGATCAACCGGCTCATGCAGTGGCGCGAGCGCGTCGCCCTGACCGCCCGCGAGATGGAGGAGCTCGATGCCGAGCTCCACCACCAGATCCTCACGCTGTGGCAGACCGCGATGCTGCGGCTCAACAAGCTGCGCGTCATGGACGAGATCGAGAACGGGCTCGCCTACTACCGCTACACGTTCTTCGAGCAGCTGCCGCGGCTCTACGCCGAGCTCGAAGACCGGCTGCGCGCCGCCGGGGTGCTCGCGGCCGGTGCGGAGCTGCCGGGCTTTCTCACCATGGGCTCGTGGATCGGCGCCGACCGCGACGGAAATCCCTACGTGACCGCGGAGGTGCTGCGCACGGCATCCGACCGGCATGCGCGGCTCGCCTTCGGGCACCTGCTCGATGAGGTGCACCGGCTCGGCGCGGAGCTCTCGCTTTCGTCGCGGCTGGTAGCGGTGTCCGCGGAGCTGGCCGCGCTCGCGAAGCGCGCCCAGGACCGCTCCCCCTTCCGCCGCGACGAGCCCTACCGGCAGGCGCTGATCGGCGTCTACGCGCGGCTCGCCGCCACCGCGCGCGCGCGCGCGGATCTCGCCCCGGCGCGAGAACCGCATGCGCAAGCGCCTCCCTATGCCGGAGCGGACGAGCTCCTCGCCGATCTCGACGTCATCCGCGACTCGCTCCTCGCCAACGGCTCGGCCGATCTGGCGAACCGGAGGCTGCGCCGGCTGCGCCGTGCCGTGCGCGTGTTCGGATTTCACCTCGCCGCCCTCGACATGCGCCAGAGCGCGAACGTGCACGAAGCGGTGGTGGCGGAGCTGCTCGCGCGCGCAGGAACGCACCCGGACTACGCGCAGGCGCCCGAGGCCGAGCGCATTGCGCTGCTCGCCCGCGAGCTCGCGAGCCCGCGCCCGCTCGCATCTCCTCACCTCGCCTATTCGGAGCAAACGCGGAGCGAGCTCGACATCCTGACGGTGGCCGCCGGGGTGCACCGGCGCTTCGGCGGCGCGGCGCTGCCCAACTATGTCATCTCCCAATGCAATGCGGTGAGCGATCTGCTCGAGGTCGCCGTGCTGCTGAAGGAAGCGGGTCTCATGCGGCCCGGGTCCCCGCCCCAGATCGCGCTCAACATCGTGCCGCTGTTCGAGACCATAGACGACCTGCGGCACTGCGGGCGCATCATGAACGAGGCGCTCGAACACCCGGCCTATCGCGGCCTGGTCGCCGCGCGCGACGGGCTGCAGGAAGTCATGCTCGGCTACTCCGACAGCAACAAGGACGGCGGCTACCTCGCCTCGAACTGGGCGCTCAACGTCGCGCAAAGGGAGCTCGTCGAGGTGTTCAGCCACCATGGCGTTCGGCTGTGCCTGTTTCACGGGCGCGGCGGCACGATCGGGCGCGGCGGCGGCCCGACCTACGAGGCGATCCTCGCCCAGCCGAAAGGCAGTGTCACCGGCGCGATCCGCGTAACCGAGCAGGGCGAGACCATCGCGAGCAAGTATTCCGACCCGGAACTCGGACGCCGCAGTCTCGAGGCGCTCGTCGCCGCCACGATCGAGGCGAGCCTGCTGGAAGAGCCGGCGCCCGGCGGGCGCAGGGCCGAGTTCCGCGACGCGATGGAGCAGCTCGCCGAGCATGCGCGCCGCGCCTATCGGGAGCTCGTTTACGAGACGCCGGGATTCAGCGATTACTTCCGCGCCGCAACGCCGATCACCGAGATCGCGGAGCTCAACATCGGCAGCCGGCCCGCCTCGCGCAAGCCCTCGCGCCGCATCGAGGAGCTGCGCGCGATTCCCTGGGTATTCAGCTGGGGGCAGTGCCGCGTCCTGCTGCCCGGCTGGTTCGGTTTCGGCGCCGCGGTCGAGCGCTTCCTCGCGGAGGATCGCGGAGGACTCGCCCTGCTCAAGGCGATGTACCGCGAATGGCTCTTCTTCCGCACCGTGCTCGACAACATGGAGATGGTGCTCGCCAAGGCCGACCTGGGAGTCGCATCGCGCTACGCCGCGTTGGTGAAGGACGAGGCACTGCGCGAGCGCGTGTTCAGGCGCATCCGGGCCGAATACGAGCTGACGGTCGCGCACCTGCGCGCAATCACGGGGCACGCCGCTCTGCTCGAAACCAACCCGGGCCTCGCGCGCAGCATCCGCGACCGCACGCCCTACCTCGATCCGCTCAACCACCTGCAGATCGAGCTGCTGCGCCGCTACCGCCAGGGACAGACCGACGAGCTCACGCAACGCGGCATCCACCTCACGATCAACGGCCTCGCGGCGGGGCTTCGGAACAGCGGCTGAACATGGCTACGCTCCTGCCGTGCCAGCCACGCGGCTTCCGCCTGCCCGGGTGCGCTCGTGCGCTTGCATTCATCGCGGCCGTCGTCGTCTGCCCTCCCGGGCTCGCCTCAGAGGACTGGCGGCCCAGGCTCATCGAAATTCCCGCCGGCGCGTTCATCACAGGGTCGGACGCCGCGGAGCGCGAGTACGCGTACCGGCTCGACGAGGCGGCCTATGGTTCGCCGGTGACGCGCGAGCAAGGCTGGTATGACTCGGAGGCGCCGCGCGCCGAGCAGAGCACTGCGGCGTACTTCATTACCGCTACCCCAATCACCAACCGGCAGTACGCCGCGTTCGTGCGCGCCACCGGGCACCGCGCTCCCGGCGTGGACCGCGCGACCTGGCAGTCGTACGGGCTGATCCATCCGTACGGGCGCACGCTGCGCCACGCGTGGGTGAAAGGACGCCCGCCCGCGGGCCGCGACGAACATCCGGTCGTGCTCGTCAACCATGCCGATGCGGTGGCGTACTCCGCGTGGCTGACGAAACGCACGGGTAAGCGCTGGCGGCTTCCCACGGAAGCGGAGTGGGAGAAGGCCGCGCGCGGGCGCGACGGGCGCTATTTTCCGTGGGGCAACGACTACGACCCGGCCCGGCTCAACAGCCACGACCGCGGACCGTTCGACACGCAGCCGGTAGGCAGCTACCCGCAGGGTGCGAGCCCGTTCGGGCTGCTCGACGCGGCGGGCCAGGTCTTCGAGTGGACCGCCACTCGCGCGGGCGACGGTCACGCGATCGTGAAAGAAGGCTCATGGGACGACAAGGGCTGCGGGGTGTGCCGGTCCGCAGCGCGGCACCCGCGCCCGCTCGCGATCAAGCACATCCTGATCGGATTGCGCCTGGTGCGCGAGCCATAGCGGTGCCGGCAGGTACAATGGCGCGATGGGAAAGGAAATCGCGATCACCCGCTTCACCGCGGAGGATTTTTTGCGCGCGCGGGAGCGCCTCGCCGCCGAAACGAAGCTGCTCGGCGAGGAACTCGCCGCGGGGAAATTCAGCGCGGGCGATTATGTCGCGGGTTTCGAGCTCGAAGCCTGGATCATCGACCGCAATTACTATCCGGCGCCGATCAACGAGCCCTTGTTCGAGCGGGTGGCGAGCGCGCTCGTCGTGCCCGAGCTCTCGCGCTTCAACATCGAGGTGAACGGCGCCTCGCAGCACCTCTCCGGCCGCGCACTCTCCGTCCTGCACGCGGAGCTGGAGGCGACGTGGAAGCGCTGCCTGGAAGCGGCGAACGAGCTCGAGGCATGGCCGATCGTCATCGGCATCCTGCCGACCATCGCCGAGAAGGACCTCTGCCTCGCCAACATGTCCCCGCGCAACCGCTTCTTCGCGCTCAACCAGCAAGTGCTCAAGCAGCGGCACGGCGAGCCGCTGCACATCCACATCGAGGGGCACGAGCGTCTCGAGCTCGATCACCGCGACGTGATGCTGGAGGCGGCGACGACCTCGTTTCAGCTGCACCTGCAGGTTCCGGCAGACCGCGTGCCGCGCTACTACAACGCTTCCGTGATCGCGGCCGCGCCGCTCGTCGCCGCATCGGCGAATTCCCCGTTCCTGTTCGGGCGCGCCCTGTGGGAAAAGACGCGCATCCCGCTCTTCGAGCAGGCGATCGAGATCGGCGGCTACGGCGGGCTCGAAGGCTCCGAGGTGCGGCGCGTGACGCTCGGCACCGGCTACCTCAAGGACTCGGCGTTCGAGCCCTTCGTCGAGAACCTCAACACCTACCCGGTGCTGCTGCCGACGCAGCTCGAGGAACCCGCAAGGCACTATCCCCATTTGAGGCTGCATAACGGCACGATCTGGCGGTGGGTACGGCCTCTGGTCGGTTTCGGCGAAGACGGCACCCGCCATATTCGCATCGAGCAGAGGGTGATACCGTCGGGGCCGACGCTCGTCGACCAGATGGCGAACGCCGCGCTCTACTACGGTCTCGCGCGCCATCTCGCGGACCTGCCGCAGGCGCCCGAGCGGGCGCTGCCGTTCAAGCAGGCGCGGGAGAACTTCTACGCGGCCGCGACGCACGGGCTCGAGGCGGAGCTGGTGTGGCTCGACGGGCACCGCATTCCAGCCACTACGCTTCTGCTGGAAGAGCTCGTGCCCCGGGCGCACGAAGGGCTGCTGCGCTTCGGGCTCGAGCGCGCCGACGCCGAGCGCTATCTCGGCATCCTCGCCGCGCGGGTGCGCACCGGCCAGACGGGCGCAGCATGGCAGCGCGCCCACGCCGAGCGCCACGGGCGCGACTTCCTCAAGCTCACCGCGGACTATCTGCATCACCAGCGGCGCGGCGAGCCCGTGCACGAGAAGGTCTAGCCGCCCTTGCTCGCGATTCTCGACCAGCTTCCGGACGGCTTCCTCGGCGCGAGCCCCGCGACGCTGCACGAGGTGCTGCCTTCGCCCACGCTGATCGAGCTGCCCGGGCAGCGCGAGGACTGGCTGTTCGTCTCGGCGCTGCTGCACGGCAATGAGAATACGGGGCTCAAGGCCGTGCAGAACGTGCTCCGGGCCTGGCACGGGCATCCCCTGCCGAGAGGATTGGCGGTGTTCGTGGGCAATCCCGCCGCGGCGCGGCTCGGCGTGCGCCATCTTCCCGGCCAACCGGACTACAACCGCGTGTGGCCCGGTGCGCCGGAGTCGGGATCGCCCGAGCAGGCGATGGTGCGCGCGGTGGTCGAGCGCATGCGGGGCCGGCGCCTGTTCGCGAGCGTGGACATACACAACAGCACCGGCCTCAATCCGCACTACGCGTGCGTGACGCGCCTCGGACACGATTTCCTCCACCTCGCTGCGCTGTTCTCGCGCACGGTCGTTCACTACACGCGCCCGCTCGGCGTGCAGACAGCGGCCTTCTCGGCGCTGTGCCCGACGGTCACGATCGAATGCGGCAAGGCGGGCAAGGCCGCGAGCGAGAAGCACGCGAGCGATTTTCTCGACGCGTGCCTGCGCCTGCGGCGGTTTCCCGCGCGCGACATCGAGCCGCGCGAGCTCGATCTCTACCACAGCGTGGCCACCGTCACGGTCGCGCCCGATACGCGCTTCTCGTTCGACGGCGACGAGGCCGACCTCATGTTCGTGCCCGATCTCGACCACATGAATTTCCGGGAGCGGCCGCCCGGCACCCCGTGGGCCAGCGTGGGCGAGCAGGGACTCGCTTGCCTGCGCGTCACCGACGAGCGCGGCCGCGAGGTGCGCGAGGAATTCTTCGAGCTCCGGGACAGGCGGCTCGTCACCCGGCGCGCCGCCATTCCGGCGCTGCTCACCCGGGACGCGCACGTGATCCGCCAGGACTGCCTGTGCTATCTGATGGAGCGGCTCGCGCTGCGGCCCGACGCCGGCAGGTAGGGCGGAGAATCATGGCGCAACTTGGGTATCATACGTCGGCTGCCGTTGCTGATCGCATCCCGTCATGAACCCCGTGCTTATCCGCGGCTTCATACTCGCCGCCGAAATCCTCACCTTCCTCGTCGTTACCGTCGCGGGCGCGAACTTCATTTCCCACGCCGCGGCCGAGCATTTCGGCGAATCGGATCCGCCGGGCCAGGAATTCCCGGTCCTCGTATTCGAGGGCGACCGCGGCCGGCCGGAGGAGAAGCAATACTCGGTGATAACCTGGAACGAGTGGCAGAGCGCCGCCGGCAGGCGTCCGAACGCAAGCCTGCTCGCGCCCGAGCGCAGCCGCAGCCTGCAGCTCGCCGACGGCGCGCGTGCGAAATTCACCGTGGTCGAGAGCGGAGACACGCAGCAGACGATCGAGCTCAATTGGGCGAGCGGGGAGCGCGAGCAGGTCGCGATCTACACCGCGCGCTCGCGCGAAATCACGCCGCGCTACCTGCGCAAGAGCGGCACGAATACGTTCCTACTCGCCGCGCTGCTCGGATTTTTCACCGGAATGATGACGGGCAAGGCGCTGCGCCGCAGTCTGCTTCCGCCGCGCGGACCGTACCTGCCGCCGAAATAATGGTGAGCAGTAGGAAGTACGCGGGGAACCGTAACGGCCTCCAGCGGACGTCCCCCTCGCCCGGTAGCGCCTGGCCCCTGGCGCGTACCACTCACCGCTCGCACGTGTTTGATTCATATGTATATTTCCAGACCCTCTGGTCCGGGGAAAGCGTTAGGTAGAATCTCGGCTGGCCTTGCCAGCGGGCACTTGCCCGAGAATCGCATCCATGCCAGCGCGCAAAGGAATCATCTGCCTCGAAGGGCCGTGGTCGCGCGACCTGCGCAGCCCGGACTCGGTGCGCTCGATGGTGCAGTTCCTGGCGGAGAACGGCCCCTACGAGCTGATCTACCGCCAGGTCGCCAGCGCGGCCGATCTGCGCCTGCTGCTGCGCACGCTGCGCCGCTCGGCGTATCACCGGTTCCGCGTCCTCTACTTCGCGTTCCACGGCGATCCCGGCGTCATCAAGTTCGGGAGCTACGACATGCCCCTGCGCGCGGTGGCCGCGGCGATGGGCGGCTCCTGGCGCGGCCGCGATGTGATTTTCGGGACGTGCGAAACGCTCCAGGCCACGCCCGCGACCCTGCGCACATTCATGAAATCCACGCGCGCGAGGAGCATCTCAGGCTACGTGAAGGAGCCGGACTTCATCGAGGCCACCGCGCTCGATCTGCTCGTCATGCGGCTGCTGCTGCGCGGTCTCAGTCCGAGCCGCGTCAGGGCCGAGCTGATGCGCGTGTGCCCGGGGCTCGTCGCAGATTACGGGTTTCAGATCCACAACGCGCGGGGCGCCTGACGCGCCCGCACGCCTCGCCGCGCAAGCAGCGTGTCGCGCGCACGGAGGTCCCGGTGGAGCACGAAAAGGCACTCGCGGAACTGCGTCTGATCTGGGTCGCGCTCATCGCGGTGATACCCGTCGCGCCGATTGCCGTCGTGTTCGCGCTCGCATCCGCGCCCGCGCCCGCCCCTGCCCCGTGGAGCGATTGGCTGCTCTGGGTCGCGGTGCTGAGCTCGGCGGCTTCGTGGCCGCAGATCACGCGTTTCCGAAGGCTGCGGGAGCGGACCCCGAGATCGCTGGAAAACCTCGCTCGGCTGCGGCAGACCCTGCTCATCGGCGTCGGGCTCGCCGAGCTGCCCGTGATGCTGGGCATCTTGCATTACGCGCTGACGAAGGACCTCCAGGTCCTCGCCGGGTTGGTCGCGTTGAGCATGCTGCTCGCGTTTGCATTCCGGCCGCCGAAAGCCTGATCGCATGCGCGCCGCGTGCACGCTTCGGCTATAATCCGCCCTTCCTTTTTTCCACCCGCACCCGCACTTCGCCGTCCAGGGCCTCGCGGCGGCGACCCGAGGCCCGGAACAAGCGAAATTTCTTAGGACCGGTAACAAAATCAAGAAGTATTAACCGCAGATAAACGCCGATACACGCCGATGAAAAACAGGAAAATGGACAGGATTTTCAGGATTAACGAGATTCGATCGAGGGCTTTGATCTCGTAAATCTTGTTAATCCTGTCTGTTTTGGTTTGATCTTATCCGCGTCCATCTGCGTTCATCGGCGGTTTCAAGCCTTTTGGGTCTTTTTAATACGAGCTCTTAGACGGGAACTTTACATGCACCTGATCCGACCCTTCGCCGGCCTGCGCCCCGCTTCCGGCCGCGCCGCCGAAGTCATCGCACCCCCTTACGATGTGCTCTCCACCGAGGAGGCACGCGCGCGCGCCGCCGGAAGACCGTGGAGTTTCCTGCACATCTCCAAGCCGGAGATCGACCTGCCGGCGGGCACCGACCCGCACGCGCCCGAAGTCTATGCCAGGGCCGCCGAAAACCTCCGCCGCATGACGCGTGAGGACGTGCTCGCCAGCGACCCGGCGCCGAGCTACTACGTCTACCGCCTGGTCATGGGCGCGCACACGCAGACCGGCCTGGTGGCGGCGGCCTCGCTCGCGGACTACGACACCAACCGCATCCGCAAACACGAGCACACGCAGACGGACAAGGAAAACGACCGCGTGCGCCAGATCGACGCACTGAATGCCCAGACCGGACCGGTGATTGTCGCTTATCCGCACGCGCCGGGGATAGACGAAATCCTGGCCGGCTGCTCGGCCGGAGCACCCGACGCGGACGCCACCGCCGACGATGGCGTCCGCCACTCCCTGTGGGTGGTGCGCGACGCCCAGATCCACGGGCGACTGACCCGGGCCTTCGATGCGTTGCCCGCCCTCTACATCGCCGACGGGCACCACCGCACGGCGGCTGCCTCGCGCGTCGCCGCTGCACGCCGCAAGGGCAATCCGCGCCACACCGGAGAGGAAAGCTACAACTATTTCCTCGCGGTGATCTTCCCTCACCACCAGATGCAGATACTCGACTACAACCGTGTCGTCGCCGACCTGAACGGCATGGACGCCGGAGCTTTCCTGGCGCGCGTGGGAGAGAGATTTTCAGTGGAGAAGAGCCCCAAGCCGGTGAAGCCGGCGAAGCCGGCCGAACTCGGCCTGTATCTGCCAGGCCAGTGGTATCGCCTGGCGCTGCACCGGGAGCGGATTCCCGCCAGCGATCCCCTGGCTCGCCTCGACGTGAGGTTGCTATCCGACCACTTGCTCGGGCCGGTTCTGGGCATCAAGGACTTGCGCCGCGACAAGCGGATCGACTATGTCGGCGGCATCCGCGGCCTGACGGAGCTGGAGAAGCGCGTCAACGGCGGCGGGATGGCCGCCGCATTCGCACTTTATCCCACGCGCATGGAAGACTTGATGGCGGTCGCCGAAGCGGGCGACGTCATGCCGACGAAGTCCACCTGGTTCGAACCCAAGCTGGCGGACGGGCTCGTGTCGCACGTGCTGGATTGAGCCCGGAAAACCGCGGCTCGCTTCATCCGGGTTGAATTGCCGCTGGCGGCGCGCGACGAGCCCGCGCCCGCTCACGTGCGGACGACGTTCGTCGCGCGGCCGGCGAGGAAGTTCTCCACGTTCTCCACCGTGCGCAGCAGGCCATCGCGCCGCACCTCCGGAGTCTGCCCGGCGTTGTGCGGGGAAAGCACCACGTTCGCCAGGCCGCGCAACGGGTCGTTCTCCGCGAGCGGCTCGTCGTGGAAGACGTCGAGGCCGGCGCCCGCGATGCGCTCCTCGGAGAGCACGGCGAGCAGTGCGGAGCGCTCGACGAGCGCCCCGCGGCCGGTATTGACGAGGATCGCCGCGGGCTTCATCAGCGCGAACTCCGCCGCGCCGATGAAGTCCCGGGTTTCGGGCGTAAGCCGCAGGTTGAGCGAGACCACGTCGGCGCGGCACAGGAGTTCCTGCTTCGCTCCCGCGCCGGCTGCGCCCGCCTGGCCACGCGCGCTCCACGTCAGCACCTCCATGCCGAGCGCGCGGCCGAGCGCGGCCACGCGCGCGCCGATGTGCCCGGTGCCGAACACGCCGAGCGTCTTGCCGTAGAGCTGGGTGAGCATCTCGCGCGGCCAGTCGCCTTTGCGCATCCTGCGGTCGATGGCGGGAATCTTGCGCGCGACCGCAAGCATGAGCGCGATCGCGTGCTCGGCCACAGCATATGCGTTGGCGCCGGGAATGTTGCACACCGTGACCCCGCGCCGCGCCGCGGCCGCGAGATCGATATTGTCGGTGCCGGTGCCCCATACCGAGATCATTTCGAGCCGCGGGCACGCGCACAGCGCCGCGTCCGTGAAGCGGGCGTGCGCGCGGATGTTGATCGCGACGCGCGCCTGCCCGATGCGGCGGGCGAGCTCGGATTCGTCGTCCGCGCCGCGCTCCGTGTACACGCGCACCTCTCCGAGCGCCCTCGCGCGCTCGTGCGCGGCCGAGCCCTCGAACACCGACGGAAAATCGTCCGGAACTACGATCACGGGAAGGCGGTACGCAGTAAGCAGTGAGCGGTCAGCAGCAGCTTCACAAGAATCATAGCAAAACCACCTCAACGGCCCGCCTCGGATTGGCGAGCACCTCATCCAGGTCGAACAGGGATTTTACCGCTTACCGCTTACCGCTCACGGCTAACCAGCCTGGTAGAGCGGCATCACGCGGGCCGACTAGTCCTGCAGGGCGCGTGCGCGGTCCTCGGGCGAGGGATGCGTCGAGAGGAATTGCGGCATCCTGCCCCCGTCCGCCTGCGCCATCTACTGCCACGGGCTAATTGTTAATCCAGCGGAGACCGTCTCGCAGCGCCGCACCGCTTCCGCGTCCAGCTCTAGACATTCATCATGATATCGTTAACGATTTGCGGTCGAATCCGAGAAACTGTCAAGTCGGAGTAGGAATGGCCATTGCTGATCACCCCCTCCACAGATCCGGACGTGCGGCTTTCCCGCATCCGGCTCTTGCCTCAGGGGATGACGCCAAGGCGGCGGAGAGGATAGGGATGACAGAGGCGGACCGGAGGAAGCCAGAGCTCGAGCAGGCGGTACATACGCTCCCAGCCCGGACGACCTTTGTGGCTGCGCCGGCACAGCGCGCGATACCACAGCCACCCGATGCGGAAGCGAAACAGCCGCAACGCCGGGCCGTTCATGGGCACCCCGTAGTAGGCAAAGTGTCCACGCACGACTGCACCCAACCACTGTCCCACCGTCGGAATGGGCTCATGCAGGCGTCGGCGCAGTTCGGTTTTCACCTCAGCGAGCTTCGCCTGCAAGCGCTTGCGCATCGTCTGCCGCAGGACCGTGAAACGGCCATTGCTTCGCTTGGTCGCGCAGATGTGCGTGAAGCCAAGGAAGTTGAACGTCTCAGGCTTGCCCAAGCCGGCCTTCGTGCGGCGTTTGGCCGCATAGGGACCAAACTCCAGCAGCCGGGTCTTTTCGGGATGCAGCTCCAAGCTGAACTTGGCCAATCGCTCGGCCAGCTCGGCACGAAACCGCTCGGCATCGGACTTCACCCGGAATCCGAGCACGATGTCGTCGGCGTAGCGCACGACGATCATCTCGCCGCGCGCATGCTTGCGACGCCACGCCCGCACCCACAGGTCAAACGCGTAGTGAAGGTAGATATTGGCCAGAAGCGGCGATGCGCTGCCGCCCTGCGGCGTACCTTCCTCCACGCGCGTGCGCTTGCCACCCTCCAGCACACCGGCGTTCAGCCACTTCTGGATGAGCCGCACGATGCGCCGATCCGCAATGCGATGCTCGATGAACTTCACCAGCCATCCGTGATCGATCGAATCGAAGAAACCACGGATGTCCACATCGAGCACCCAGTTCACCGGTCTCGTGAGCAGTCCCGCGTAGAGCGCGTCCAAGCAATCGTGCTGGCTGCGTCCGGGGCGAAACCCATACGAGAACCCGAGGAAGTCCGTTTCGTAGATGGCGTTCAACACCTCGACGGCGGCGCGCTGGACGATCTTGTCCTCCAGCGCGGTAACGCCCAGCGGGCGCTGCCCGCCACCGTCTTTGGCGATGTAGACCCTGCGAACGGGCTTGGCCCGGTACGCACCGCGCTTCAAGCGCGCAGCGAGATTCTGGAGGTGCTCTTCCAGCGCCTCGCCGTACCGCCACCACGTCTGCCCGTCCACGCCCGGGGCGGCTTCCTTCTTGAGACTGAAGTAAGCCTCCCGCAGTGTGTCGAGGCTGTAGACATGGTGCAGCAGTGCGGTGAACCGCATCGTCCTATCTTTCTTTGCTGCCTGACGCACCCGCTCGAGCGCACTGCGCACGCTCACCCGGCTTTGCATCCGGAGCGCGTTTTGCTCGCTCAGGTTCCCTTTGGCCAGACCCCTTCCCTCCATCCCCTCCGCCGCCGGTCGCCCGGCATTGTCCGGAGACTTCTGCGGTACTGCGGGTCTGTCCGACTTCCCCTGTCCGTTCATCATCGGCGTACGTCCTTGGACTTCCCGATGCGGCCCGCTGCTCTGGGCAGACAAGGGACCTCCCGGCTCCCGCGCAAGGTGTTTCCATGCGTGCACGGGGTCTTTGACCGCGCAGGGTCCGTCCGTCTCTCGCGATATCGAGACAGCCGGTGTTGCCTTCCGCTTCTCCTTACAGCGTCGGCACCCCGAAGGGAGTTGCTTTCGCGGCTGAATACCCAGCCCGCACGTACCCCTGTCAACGCTTCGGCGCCGCCCTCGCGAGCGGCTCCGCATGACTCAGGGCCGGTGTGGGTCGCTACACCTTCACCGTATGACTCTTTCATTCACAACATCTCGCCGGTTTAGCCGGCGCACAAGGAGAAGAACCGATGCCTGGGATTACGGAAAAACGCCTTGCGGACCTTGACATCAGCCTGCCAGCGCCGGCTCCATCGGAGGGCAATTACATCCCGACGGTAACCGTCGGTTCACTGGTCTTCGTGGCCGGCCAAGTCACGCGCAGCCGGGGAAAGCTCGAATTCGTGGGCAAGCTGGGCCGCGAGTTCGACGTGGATGAGGGGCAGAAGGCGGCCCGGCTGTGCGCCACCAACGTTCTGGCGCAGCTGAAGGAGGCATGCGGCGGCGATCTCGATCGTGTCGTCCGTTGCGTCAGGGTGACGGGCTATGTGAACTGCATGCCCGAATTTACGCAGCAACCGCAGGTGATCAACGGCGCATCGGATTTCTTCGTGGCGGTATTCGAGAAAAATGGCCGGCACGCGCGCACCGCCATTGGCGTGAGCTCGCTGCCCGGCGGCGTCGCGTGCGAGGTCGAGGCGATCTTTCAGATACGTTGATTGTGGGCGCGCCCGGCTAACGCCGCCGCGCCGAGTCGTAGAGCGGCATCACGCGCGCCGAGTAGTCCTGCAGGTCGCGTGCGCGGTGCTCGGGCGAGGGATGCGTCGAGAGGAATTGCGGCATCCTGCCCCCGTCCGCCTGCGCCATCTTCTGCCACAGGCTCACCGCGGCGCGCGGGTCGAAGCCTGCGCGCGCGGCGAGCTCGACGCCGATGCGGTCGGCCTCGCGCTCGTGCTCGCGCGAATTGGGGCGGTTGAAGGTGAGGTCGGTGATGAGAAGCGCGAGATCCTGGGTGAGCTCGCCCAGCCCCACGGCGATCCCGATGACGGAGATAGCGAGTCCCTGCGCCATGGCCTGCGACGCGCGCTCGCGCCCGTGCTCGCGCAGCGCGTGCGCCATCTCGTGCCCGAGCACCGCAGCGAGCTCGTCATCGGTCGGCTTGAGCCGCTCGATGAGCCCGCTGTAGACCGCCATCTTTCCGCCCGGCATGACCCACGCGTTGACGTCGCCGGAGCTGATGACGTTCACCTCCCATGCCCAGCGCGGCGCGTCGGCGCGGAACGCGCCGGATACGGCGATCAACCTGTGCGCGATCGAGCGCACGCGCGCGACCTGGGCGGCGTCGCGGTTGAGCGCGTTCTTGCCCTGCGCCTTCTTGATTTCCTGCTGGTACGCGAGCGAGGCGCTGCGATTGACCTGCTCCGAGGAGAGCACCATGGTCTGCGGGCGGTCCACGCCCACGGCGCCTGGTTGCGTGGTCTGCACGGTCTGGCATCCGGCAAGCAATCCCGACGCGGCGAGCACCGCGGCGAGCAGTAACGCGATTCGATTCCCAAGTCTCATAACGCTCCTGCGATTCTGACGGTCCCTGCGGCATGAAAGTTGACCACCGCGGCCCCGATCAGTTCAGCGGCACCCGGGCGCCATCCGCCGCGAGTTCATAGCGCTCCCAAGGGCCGGTGCCTTCGCGGCACATGCCGTAGCGGAACGGCCACCTCGCGCGCCCCGGGGTAAGAAAGCGCAGATCACCGAACCACACGCAGGTCGAGGGATTGCCCGTCTCCACGCGCGCGAGCACCGGATAGCCCGAGAACCAGCGGAAGAACGCGAACTTTGGATGCTGCCAGGCTTCGCGCGCGAGCGCGGACTCGCCTTCCGCGGCGCCGAAGAGCGAGGCGCGCACCCACTGCGCGCGATCGGGCGGCAAATAGTGCGCATCGAGGCGCGCGATGATTCCGGCCTCGGGCCCGGGCCGCCGCGGCTCGCGCCGCGCGAGGTTCACGAAGCTGTAGTGGTAGTCGCCCGCGTCGCGGACCACCACCATCCAGTTGTAGGGCGACACCGGGCGCGGCACCGCGGTGACGTTCGCGCCTTTGAGGCCCGCGCCGTCCGCGTACGTTTCTCCCCACTCCACGGCGCGGCTCTGAAGCATGCCCTGGAAAGCCACATAGCCGACCAGCACCGCGAGCCCCGCGAGCGCGGGCACGCGTGAAGCGCGCCACGCGGCCGAGACCGCCAGCGCCACCAGGATGATGCCTGTGAACCAAAGATCAATGATGAAGGTCATGCCGAGCGCCACGCGCAGGTCGGAGAACGGCGCGAACACCATGGTGCCGAAGCCCGTGATCCAGTCCCCGGCGATGTGGACCCCGAGCCCGAGCGCAACCACGCCCGCGTAGGCGCGCCAATCGCGGTCGCGCCGCCACAGCAGGGAGAACAGCCAGGCAAGTGCAACCGTCCACAATGGCAGCAGGATCAGCGAATGCGTGACCCCGCGGTGGTAATAGATATAGGCGAGCGGCGAGACGTAGGCGGCGACGAAATCAAGATCGGGCGCGGCCGCCGCGAGGAATCCCACGAAGATGCGCCGCCCGAGCGGGAGCGCTTGCTCATCGAGCTTCCGCCGCGCGGATGCCCGCGCGATGAGCGCGCCCGAGAGCGCGTGGGTGAGCGTGTCCATGACTGGAGTGACTATGTGATTAAGTGACTGAGTAACGGCGTGAGCGAAGCGTTAACTCGTTGGAGACTTAGAGCCCCTGTCACAAAGATCCAAAGAGCATGAAACCGCCGATGAACGCAGATGGACGCAGATAAGATCAAGACCAAGTTAGACAGGATTAACAGGATGAAAACAGGATTTACATGATTATTCGATCGGCTTTAATCCCGTTAATCTTGTGAAATCTTGTAAATCCTGTCCATTTCCCTGTTTTTCGTCGGCGTGTATCGGCGTTTATCTGCGGCTAATATTTCTTCTTGATTTTGTGACCGGCTCTTAATTACTCGCTTTCAGCCCCACCTATCGTGGCGCGGCCGGGTCTCGCTGCTCTCGATAGCTTAGCGCTACCGTTCCGAAGCCGGCTCTTGCACCTTGTATTCGGG
Organism: Betaproteobacteria bacterium; assembly: GCA_016868035.1. GTDB lineage: Bacteria > Pseudomonadota > Gammaproteobacteria > Burkholderiales > SG8-41 > SG8-41. The sequence continues at coordinate 90,611 of VGID01000009.1, forward strand.
CTGAACGTCGAACAGCAGCATGGCATGCGCCTGCCTCAGCGCTGCTTCGGCTTCGGCGGGGGTTGCGCATAGCGAGAAGATGAATCCGAGGTAACTCGCTCCCTCCGGAGGCGGAGCGATGATCTGACCGGGCTGCGCCGTGATCCTGATCCCGGTGATGCCGGGGACCTCCAACGCGCTTTCCAGGTCATGTACCCCTTGATAGATGCCCCGCCGGAGGATGGGAATCATCATCACTCCGGCGCTGTCACGGGATGCGCTCAACGCCACGGGTTGATTCAGCGCCTGGCGCAGGATCAGTTCCTCAAGCGTCATGCCGAGTGCATGGTGAAGCGCCATGCCGCACAGACCGCCGATCGAGCGGGCGGCCACTTCCAGCAGCCACACGCCGTCGCGATTGACGCGCATTTCGGCATGCACCGGCCCGGTGATCAGCCCGGCCTGACTGCACGCGCGCTGCACCGTGCGATGAATTTCCTGCTGGGTCCGGTCAGGCAGGCGCGAGGGCGTGACGTAAATGGTCTCCTCGAAATAGGGACCGTCCAGGGGATCGGGTTTGTCGAACAAGGCGAGTACCCTGAGCTCACCGCGATCGAGGATGCCCTCCAGCGCATATTCCCGCCCGGCAATGAAGTCCTCGACGACAAGACCCAGCGAAGCGGCATCGCGATCCGCCTTGTTCTGAATGCCTCTCACCCGGCTCACCGCCTGGAGGAATTCCCGGGCGTTGTCCGCCCGAATCACGCCGCGGCTTCCGGAAAGCCTTCTCGCCTTGACCACGACGGGCCACCTCAGCTGCGCAAGCAATCGGGCCGGATCGGCGTCGCTCGGCAGATGGCGAAATTCAGGGCACAGAAATCCGCGCTCTTGTTGCATCTGCCTGAACGCCAGCTTGTCGCGCAACCGCCGCACCGCATCGGGCGGATTGGCCAAAAGGCCCAGCGCTTCGTTGAGCCGCGCGGCGAGCTCGAGCCCCGAGTCGTCCACCGCCAGCACGGCGTCGGGCTTGTGCTTGAGCGAGCGCAAAACGGTTTCGAGCGCCGCGCCGGGCCGGTCGAAATGCACCGCCATGATGGGATCGAGTCCCCAGGCCGGAGCCAGCTGGTGGCAGTAGTCTGCGGCCGTGATGATCTCGACGTCCAGCCTCCTTCCTGCCGCAAGGAAGGCCTCGTTGCGGTATGCGGTGGTGGGAAGCAACAGCAATATGCGCTTCATGACTCCGGTCAACGGCTGCCAAACACGATACCGATTACCGCTTACCCCTACGGTCCCGCTATCTGCGTCCATCGGCCGCTTGGCGGCCTATGAACTGTTTCTAGAACCTCTGCAACTGCTGCGTCGTGGGTTCGGCGCAGCAGTACCAAGGCTCCGACAGATGCGGGATCGGCGAGCCAGGGTTCGAGGGGTCGAGCGGCGGCGCGGTCTTGCCGAGCGCCTCGTGGGCCATCGCCCAGATTCTCGCGAACACCTCCCGGCGCAATAGCCCCGCTTCCTCGGCGCTCGCGACGAGCGCCTGGACCCGTTGTTGCAGATCATCGACACGGGGATCCCGGTGAGCCCATGGGTGACCCAGAATCTTCGCATCGAAATCCTGGATCAGGTCGCAAAAACCCGGCAATTTCAGCAGGTGCGACCCCTGCGGGACCAGAAGGCGAATGCAAAGCTGGATGGGCGGCACGCTTTCGACCAGCTCGAGCTCGATGATCCGCTGCAACAGCCCGACATAGCCTTCGAGCGTGGTCCACGGCGTGAAAGCAACGAAGGTCGGCGCGAATGCGATGCCCGCCTGGCGCAGCAGCGCCACGGCGCGACCGAAATCCGCGGCGGTATGATTCTTGTCGAGGTATTCCAAGATCGCGTCGTCCACCGCCTCGACAGCAGCCGTGATGAACAGGCATCCACAGCGTTTCAGTTCCGCCAGCAGCTCAGCGTGATTGATGAGATGCTGCACTTTGATGACGGCATCGAACGTGACGCCGGGAAATTCCGCGCGCAGCGCACGCACGAGCTTCAGCGCATGGGTTGGACCATTGAAGAAATCCGGGTCGCCAAAGGAGATGTGCTCCGCGCCCATTGCCACCTGGCTGCGGATGTCGGCCATCACCACGTCCACCGGCACGATGCGGAATTTTCCCTGGTATACGGGCACCACCGGACAATGGCGGCACAAATGCTTGCAACCCCGGCTGCCCTCGGCGAATCCCACGACCTTGTTGCTCCCGTCCGGCATTTGCAGACGGGCGTAACGGGCAAGGGGCGGAAGCCCGGTCCGGTCGGGGGTGAGAAACTCGATCCTGCCAAGATGGATGAGCGGCTCGCTCTGGGTCCCATTGCGGCGGGTGCTTCGCAGGCGCTCGGCGAGGCTCGACAACCCCGGCTCGAATTCGCCGCCAAGAACGGTTCCGACGCCGAGCTCTCTCAGGAGCGTTTCGTTCATCGGGGCATACAGCCCGTAGACGCACAGGTGGGCCGCAGGAGCGAGCGCCTTGATGCGCGGAATCGCCTCGACCGCAATGCGCGTGGCGGTGTGCATGCCGACGTAGATCGCCACGAGGCCGGCGCCAGCCAGGGTGCGCGGATCGAGCCTTTGCAGCGCAAGGTCGATGCACGCCACCTCGAACCCCGCCCTTTTCAGCCACGCGGCGGGCTCTGCGAGCGCGAACGGCTGGCGCCCCAGTTCGTAAGGATTGATCAGCACCGCCCTGAACGGCGCATCGCTCTCCACGCCTCCCATGGCCCCCACGGGATTGGCGGCTAGTGCGTCGGGAGATGCGCGAGGCCCGGCAAACATCTTTCGGTGCATGCTACTTCGATTTCGGACGCTGCTGGAATGCGCCCTCGAAGGGCTCGCGGCTTGCCCCGGTTTCCTCCATGCGCTTGATGTAGCGCCGCCACATTTCCTCCTGGTGAAGGCCGTAGTCGTAGAAAAGGTCCCACGAATAGATGCCGGTGTCGTGGCCGTCGGAGAACGTGAGCTGGACGGCGTAGGTGCCTACGGGCTCGATATGGCTGATCTCGACATTTTTCTTTCCGACCTGCAGGACCTCCTGGCCCGGCCCATGGCCGCGCACCTCCGCAGACGGAGAGTAGACACGCAGAAACTCGCAGGGGAACTGGAACGTCTTGCCGTCGGCAAACGAGATTTCCAGTACGCGGGATTTCTGGTGCAGCTTGATTTCAGTAGGACTGGGAGAGGTCTTGTCCAAACCTGCCATGGCAGCACTCCTTCATCGCCTCCATGAATCACTAGAACCTATTTCATATATAGGCGCGTGATGCGTTGCGGCCAGGACGGACCGGATGCAAGGCGCCCGACGAAGGCCATATGTCGATATGGTCCAGGAGGGCAACGACGCAGCCGGCCGTC
>VGID01000010.1 GCA_016868035.1 Betaproteobacteria bacterium
CTCCGGCACCGGGCGGCCGGCCGTGCGCGCGTGGCGGTCCCAGATCGCGGCCTGCTTCTCGGCCTCGCGCGCGAGCTCGGTGAACAGCGCCTGGCGCGCAGTGCCCGCCTCGCGCTCGGCAACGACGCGATAGAGGTACGCGGAGCGTTTTTCCTCCGACCAGTTCTCGATCTCATTCATGCGCGGGGCTCCGCGTCTCGATGTAGCGGTAAGTCATCCACGAGAACCATCCCAGTGTCAACAGCGCCGCCATCCCGAGCGCGAGCGTGAGCGCCAGGCCCGAGAGCAGCGCCGACACGAGGCCCGCGGTGATCGCGGTGAAGAAACTGTGCGTGAAACCCTGCAGCGAGGAGGCAAGCCCGCGGTTCTCGGGAAACAAGTCGAGGATGATCAGAGTCACGCTCGGCATCGCGAGCGCCATCCCGATCGTATAGCACATGATCGGGAGCACCGACCACGGCAGCGCCGGCGGAAGGAACGCGTGGTAGCCCACGTTGAACGCCACCGCCGCGAACATGACGAGGTAGCCGACACCCACCGTGCGCTGCGGGGAGAGCTTTCCCGCGGCACGTCCCGAGACAAAGGCGCCCAGCATCACCCCGGCGATTCCCGGCACGAACAGCACCACGAAATCGGTCTCGGTGAGCCCGAGCAGGTTGTAGATGAAGGCCGGCGCCGAGGCGATGTAGAGGAAGAACCCGCAGAAATTGAGCGCGATGGCCAGGCACAGCAGGACGAGGCGCACGTCGCCGGCGAGCTTGAGGTAGTTGCGGGCGAGCGGCGCGAGCGCGAACGGCTGGCGCGCCGCCGGCGGATGCGTCTCCGGCAATCGCAGCCAGCACCCGACGAGCAGCAGCGCGCCGTAGAGCGCGAGAAAAAGAAACACCGACTCCCACCCGAGCCAACCCTGCAGCCAGCCCCCGATCACGGGCGCCAGCGCCGGCGCGAGCCCGAAGATCATGGTCACGAGCGACATCAGCCGCTGCGCCTCGAAGCCCTGGAAGCTGTCGCGGATGACGGCCCGGCCCACCACCCACCCCACCCCCGCCGAGAAGCCCTGCGCGCTGCGGAACGCCAGCAGCTGGCCGAAGCTCTGCGCCGCTGCGCAGCCGATCGACGCCACCACGAAGATCGCGAGGCTCACCAGGATCACGGGGCGCCGGCCGAACGAGTCCGAGAGCGTGCCGTGGAACAGACTCATCACCGCGAACGTGATGAGGTAGACCGAGAGCGTCTGCTGCATCTCGAGCGGCGTGACCGAGAAGCGGCCCTGGATCGCCGGAAACGACGGCAGGTAGGTGTCGATGGAAAACGGGCCCAGCATCGCCAGTCCGGCAAGCATGGCCGCAAGCAACGGTACGGAGACGGTTCTCCCCTGCAAAGCCTTATTCCGAGGTTGGCCGCCGGAGGAACGGCGCACGAGCGTCCGGTCGATCCAGCGAAGTACAAGGCGGACCGATCCGTCCGCATTGGCCGCAATTTTACCCGCGGTCGAACCTGCGGTACTGGATCGCCTCCGCGATGTGCGCTGCGGCCGAATGCGGCGCCCCCGCGAGGTCCGCGATCGTGCGTGCGACCTTGAGCACGCGATGGTAGGCGCGTGCGGAGAGCCCGAGCCGCGCGATCGCCTGCTTGAGCACTTCTTCCCCACGGGCGCCCGGACGGCAATGCCGGTCCACCTCGCGCGGCGCGAGCGCGACGTTGGGTTTGCCCTGGCGTTCGAGCGCGCGGGCCCGCGCGGCGGCAACGCGCGCACATATTGTCGCCGAGGGTTCGCCGCCCGGTCCGGGCGCGAGGCTCTCCTGCGGCACGGCCGGCACCTCGACCTGCAGGTCGATCCGATCGAGCAGCGGGCCGGAGACGCGCGAGCGGTAGCGCGCAACCTCGCCCGGCGTGCAGCGGCAACGCCCGTTGTGATGCCCGAGGTAGCCGCAGGGGCAGGGGTTCATCGCCGCGACGAGCTGGAACTGCGCCGGGAACTCGGCTTGCCGCGCGGCGCGCGCGACGCTGATCCGCCCCGACTCGAGCGGCTCGCGCAGCACTTCGAGGACCTGGCGGCCGAACTCCGGCAGCTCGTCGAGGAAGAGCACGCCGTGCAGGGCCATCGAGATCTCCCCGGGCCGCGGGTGGGCGCCCCCGCCGACGAGCGCGACCGCGGAAGCGGTGTGGTGCGGGGCGCGGAACGGCCGGCGCTTCCAGTCCGCGGGATTGAAGCCCGAGCTGCCCAGCGATTGCATCGCGGCGCTCGCAAGCGCCTCTTCCTGGGTCATGGGCGGAAGGATCCCCGGCAGCCGGGTCGCGAGCATCGTCTTGCCGGTGCCGGGCGGTCCGACCATGATCATGCTGTGCCCGCCGGCGGCGGCGATTTCGAGCGCGCGCTTTGCGTGCGCCTGGCCCTTCACCTCCGTCATGTCGGGGTACGACCGGCCGTCGGTGATCGCGGGCGGCTCGCACCGAGGCAGGGTTGCACGGCCCGCAAGGTGCGCGCACACCTCGAGCAGCGACCGGGCGGGATGCACGGTGGCTTCCTCGACCAGCGCCGCTTCGCGCGCATTCGACTCCGGCAGCACGAACGCGCGCCGCTCGCGGCAGGCCGAGAGCGTCATGGCAAGCGCGCCGCGGATCGGACGCAGCTCCCCCGTCAACGCAAGCTCGCCGGCAAATTCGAAGTGCGGGAAGCGTTCCGCCGGTACCTGCCCTGAAGCGGCAAGGACGGCGAGCGCGATCGGGAGGTCGAAGCGGCCGGATTCCTTGGGCAGGTCCGCCGGGGCCAGGTTGACGGTGATGCGGCGTGCGGGAAAATCGAAGCGCGCATTCTGCAGCGCCGCGCGCACGCGGTCCTTGGCCTCCTTGACCTCGGCCTCCGGCAGCCCCACGACCGTGAAGCTGGGCAGCCCGTTGGCGAGGTGCGCCTCAACGGTCACAAGCGGGGCGTCCATCCCCGCCAGAGCCCGGCTATAGACGACGGCAAGCGACATCGACCGGCCCCACGGCAGCTCCTATGCGGGCTTAACGGCCGAGGTCGCGAGTCGGAGGACGGCGCTACTGCAGGATTGAGGACTGAGGACTGAGGATTGGGGCGAAAACCTTAACTCCTCACCTGTCACTGATCACGCGTCATCGCGCGTTCGATCTCGGAAACGCGCGACTCGAGCTCTTCGAGCTTGGCGCGCGTGCGAGCGAGGACTTCGCGCTGCACGTCGAACTCCTCGCGCGTGACGAGATCAACGCGGCTGAACGCGGATTGCAGCAGCGCGCGGAGGTTTTTCTCCATGTCCCGGGCCGGGCTCTGGGACAGGACCTCCTTCATTCTCCGGTCAATTTCTTCGAGCAGGCTGGCATTCGCCATCGCGATCTCCCACTGCGGTGCGCGCAGCATCCATTCTCCCATACGGTAGTTCGGGGCTCGCCTGCGAACCCCTGCGGCGCGGGCATCGGCACCGCGCTGGATGCCAACGAACTGCGTGCACCATCTTGATGCATTGGGCTCCGATCCTGTGTCAGTTTGGTGCGCGGATTCGGGCCTCGTCGCTCGGCTCCCTCGCTATCTCGTTGTTTTTTAGTGAAATAATTGCTGGCACGTTCCATGCTGAAGGGGGTTACGCAATACCACACCTTCTACACCACCCAAGGGGACAGTCATGTTCAAGAAGATATTGATCGCCGGCATCGCTGCCGCCGCCTGTGCGCCGGGACTGGCGCCGGCGCAGCAGCCGGCTTCGCCGCACACGCTAACCGGGAACGTCGGGATCTTCAGCGAGTACATCTTCCGCGGGCTGACCCAGACCAACCGCAAACCCGCTCTGCAAGGCGGCTTCGACTACAGCCATGCGAGCGGCCTCTACGCCGGAACCTGGGCGTCCAACATCAGCTGGCTCACCGATTCCCCCGCCGCCACCGGCTACACCAGCTCGAGCCTCGAGTGGGATTTCTACGGTGGCTACAAAGGCAGCATCGGCAGGTCGGATTTCGGCTACGACATCGGCCTGCTCTATTACTATTATCCGGGCACCCACAACACGGTCGTGAATCCGGGCACCTTCAAGGCCGACACGCTCGAGCTCTACGGCGCGTTGTCGTGGAAGTGGCTCACCGCCAAGTACTCGTACAGCGTCAACAACAAGACTTTCGGCGTCAACAATAGCGACGGCACCTGGTACCTGGACTTGTCGGCCAGTATCCCGCTCGCCGACAAGCTCACACTGCAGCTGCACTACGGAATCCAGAAATTCAGGGGATTCAGCGGCCTCGTGTGCGCGCCGGCCGGAACGCCGGCCGTGGCGACCAACAACGATCACTGCGCCTCCTACGACGACTACAAGATCGGGCTGAGCTACTCGTTGCCGAAGGATTTCACGGTCGGCGCCTTCTACACGGGTACGGACATGAGCGCCTCCCAGAAGACCTTCTATACCAACGCCGCGTCGACTCGCTGGGTGGGCAAGGACGCCTTGGTCGTCTACATCCAGGAGTCCTTCTAGCGCGCAACAGGGCACGGGCTGCCGCTGCGGCAGCCCAATTTTCTAACGGGGATATCGTATGAAACTAGTCATCGCAATCATCAAGCCGTTCAAGCTCGACGAAGTACGCGAGGCGCTGTCCGGGGTCGGCGTGACCGGCGTCACCGTCACCGAGGTCAAGGGTTTCGGGCGGCAGAAAGGGCACACGGAGCTCTATCGCGGAGCGGAGTACGTGGTGGACTTCCTGCCCAAGGTCAAGATCGAGGCCGCGATCAAGAGCGAAATGCTCGAGCAAGTGGTCGAGGCGATCGAAAAGGCCGCCAACACCGGCAAGATCGGCGACGGGAAGATCTTCGTTCTCGAGCTCGAGCAGGCGATACGCATCCGCACCGGCGAAACCGGCGCCGACGCGCTATAGGGAGACAACGAAATGAAGCGAGCACTGACTATCCTGGCGCTGTTCGGCGCGCTGAGCCTTGGCCTCGCACCGGCCGTCGCCCAGGACAAGCCAGCGGCCGACAAGCCTGCCGCGGCAGCAGCGGCCGCACCGGCGGCGTCAGCCGCGGCGCCCGCCGCACCGTCCGCCACCGCGGCACCGGCGCCCGCGCCCAACAAGGGCGACATGGCATGGATGCTGGTTGCCACGGCGCTCGTGCTGATGATGAGCGTCCCGGGGCTCGCCCTGTTCTACGGCGGCATGGTGCGCGCGAAGAACATGCTCTCCGTGCTGATGCAGGTTTTCGTCACCTTCTCGCTCGTCGTGGTGCTGTGGTGCGTCTACGGCTACAGCCTCGCGTTCACCGAGGGCAACGCCTTCTTCGGCAGCCTCGATCGTCTTTTCCTGGGCGGCACGTTCGATTCCGCCACGGGCGAATTCGCGATGGGCGCGACCTTTTCCAAGGGCGTCGTGATTCCGGAGCTCGTTTTCGTCGCGTTCCAGGCGACCTTCGCCGCCATTACCTGCTGCCTGATCCTCGGCGCGTTCGCCGAGCGCATCAAGTTCTCGGCCGTGCTGATCTTCACGGTGCTGTGGCTGACATTCGCGTACGCGCCGATCGCGCACATGGTCTGGTTCTGGGCCGGCCCGGACGCGTACACCGATCCCAAACTGGTGGACGGGCTCAACGAGAAGGCGGGCCTGCTCTGGCAGTGGGGCGCGCTCGACTTTGCGGGCGGCACGGTGGTGCACATCAACGCCGGCGTCGCCGGGCTGGTGGGCGCCTACCTCGTGGGCAAGCGCATCGGCTACGGACGCGAAGCGCTCACGCCGCACAATCTTCCGATGACCATGATCGGAGCGTCGCTACTGTGGATGGGCTGGTTCGGTTTCAACGCCGGCTCCGCGCTCGAGGCCAACAACTCGGCGGCGCTCGCCTTCATGAACACCTTCCTCGCCACCGCCTGCGCGGTGGTTTCGTGGACCTTCGGCGAGTGGATCTTCAAGCACAAGCCCTCGATGCTGGGCGCCGCGTCGGGCGCGGTCGCAGGGCTGGTCGCGATCACTCCCGCCGCCGGCAACGTCGGCATTGCCGGGGCATTCGTGATCGGCACGTCCGCGGGCCTCGTCTGCCTGTGGGCCGTCAACCAGCTCAAGCGCTGGCTCAACGCCGACGACTCGCTCGACGTATTCGGCGTGCACGCGGTGGGCGGCATACTCGGCGCGCTGCTGACCGGCGTGTTCAACGATCCTTCCCTCGGCGGGCCCGGCTTCGTCTCCGACTGGGTCACCGGCAAGACCGTTTCCGCGGCTGAATATTCGATCGTCGGGCAGGTCTGGATCCAGTTCCAGGCAGTGCTTCTGACCGTGGTCTGGACCGGCATCGTCGCTTTCTTCGCCTACAAGATCGCCGACCTGCTCGTGGGGCTGCGGGTATCCGAGGAGGAAGAGCGCGAAGGGCTCGACGTCACCTCCCACGGCGAGACGGCGTATCACACCTGATCCCTGTCCTGGAGTATGTGGTCTTGAGGGCGCCTGCGGGCGCCCTTCTTTTTCCAGGAATATGCGTGACGGGTGACGGGTGAGCCCGTTTCGCGCGCGCGGGTTGGCGCGGGCAACCGGCACCTGGAGTAAGCGCGGGGACGGCCTTTGGTTATACTGCTCACTGCTTACCGGCCACCGCCCCCATGAAGCTCGCCTTCGTCGCCGACCCGCTCGACAGCTTCAAGATCTACAAGGACACGACCTTCGCGATCATGCGCGAGGCGGCCGCGCGCGGGCACGCGCTCTACGCGATGGAGCAGGAGGACCTGCTGTGGCGGGCCGGCACCGTCTCCGGCAGGGCGCGGCGGCTGCACCTCACGGGCGAGAAGCCACGCTGGTACCGCACCGAAGAGGCCGTGATCATGCCGGTCAGGGACTTCGACGCGGTGCTGATGCGCAAGGACCCGCCGTTCGACATGGAGTACGTCTACAGCACCTATCTCCTGGAGCTGGCCGAAGCCGAGGGCGCGCGCGTGTTCAACCGGCCGCGCGCGATACGCGACTACAACGAAAAGGCGGCGATCGCGCGTTTCGGGCAATTCGTTCCACCGACGCTGATGACCCGCAACGACGGGCTCGTGCGGGAATTTCTGGCGGAGCACGGCGATGTCATCCTCAAGCCGCTCGACGGCATGGGCGGGACCTCGGTATTTCGCGTGCGCGACGATGATCCGAACGTGAACGTCATCATCGAGACCGTGACGCACTACGGACGGCGCACCATCATGGCCCAGCGCTTCATCCCCGAGATTCGCGACGGCGACAAGCGCGTGCTGCTGATCGGGGGCACGCCCGTGCCCTACAGCCTCGCGCGCATCCCGAAGCCGGGGGAGACCCGCGGCAATCTCGCCGCCGGGGCCACCGGCGTCGCGCGCGAGCTCAGCCCCCGCGATCGCGAGATCGCCCAGGCGCTCGGGCCCGCGCTCAACAAGGAGGGCCTGCTGCTCGTGGGGCTCGACGTGATCGGGGACTACCTCACGGAAGTCAACGTCACCAGCCCCACCTGCTTCGTCGAGATCACCGAGCAGACCGGGTTCAACGTCGCCGGCATGATGCTCGATGCCCTGGAACGGGCGCTCGCCTGAACCGGCAAGCGCGTCCGGCCACTGCATTGTGCAGCGCAAAAGAGTAGAATTTCCCCTTCAGGAATGGCGCGATAACCGGCTTACATGATTGGTATTTTGCTGATCACTCACGGGACCCTCGGAGAAAGCCTGATCCACTGCGCGAGCCACGTGCTGAACAAGCGTCCACCGCGCCTCTCCCAGGTGGGCGTCACTGCGCAGGACGACCCGTTCAGCCTGCTGCCCCGCGCGCGCGCCCTGGTGAAAGAGCTCGACGAGGGCGACGGCGTGCTCGTGCTCTCCGACCTCTACGGCAGCTCGCCCGCCAATCTCGCCGCCCGGTTGCTCGCACCGGGCAGGGTCGAAGGGGTGGCCGGCGTGAACCTGCCCATGCTGATCCGGGTGCTGACGTACCGCGACAAGCCGTTGCAGACCGTCGTCACCAAGGCGGTGAGCGGCGGATGCGACGGCGTGGTGCGCATCCCGGCGCTCGTCGTCAATAATGCTGCAACGGGAAGTTGAGATCATCAACCGGCTCGGGCTCCACGCCCGGGCTTCGGCCAGGCTCACGCAGGTCGCCTCCCAGTTCAAGAGCGGCGTGTGGATCACGCGCAACGGCCGGCGCGTGAACGCCAAGAGCATCATGGGCGTCATGATGCTGGCGGCCGCCAAGGGCTCGACGGTGGTCATCGAGACCGAGGGGCCCGACGAAGAGGAAGCGATGGGCGCCATCACGGGCCTGTTCGCCACCTGCTTCGGCGAAGACGACTGAAAAGGACTGAGGATTGAGGATTGAGGATTGAGCGCCGAGGATTGAGCGATCTGCCCGCGGCAGGCAGAATACGTTAACTCAATCCTCAATCCCGATTCCTCGGTTCTGGTTCCATGAGCTGCACCCTCCATGGCACGGGCGTCTCCGGCGGCATCGCGATCGGGCGTGCGCATCTCGTGTCGCACGCCAAACTCGAGGTCGCGCACTACCTGGTGCCGTTGCACCAGGTCGCCGAGGAATCCGCGCGCTTCGAGGCCGCGATCTACCAGGTACGGGCGGAGCTCGAGGAGCTGCGCGCCGAAATCCCCGCCACCGCGCCCCCCGAGTTCACCGCCTTCATCAACCTGCATCTGATGATCCTGAGCGACGCGACCCTGTCGGTCGTGCCGCGGCAAGTCATCGAGAACGAGCAGTGCAATGCGGAATGGGCGCTGCGGGTCCAGATGGATGCGCTGCTCGCGCAGTTCGACGAGATCGAGGACGAATACCTGCGCGAGCGCAAGGCCGACGTGATCCAGGTGGTCGAGCGCGTGATGAAGGCGCTCTCCGGGCAGCCCGGCTACATCCCGCCGCCGACGCGGGACGACGCGGAGCAGAACCTGATCCTCGTCGCGCGCGATCTCTCGCCTGCCGACGTCGTGCAATTCAAGCAGCACCAGTTTGCGAGCTTCGTCACCGACCTCGGCGGCACCACTTCGCATACCGCCGTCGTGGCCCGGAGCCTCGCCATCCCTTCGATCGTCGCGCTGCATCGCGCGCGCCAGCTCGTGCGCGAGGCCGAGCTCGTCATCGTGGACGGCGCCCAGGGGGTATTGATCGTCGATCCCGACGATCAGGTGCTCGCCGAGTACCGGCGGCGGCAGCACGAGTTCGAGATCGGGCGCCAGAAGCTCAAGCGCCTCCGGGACCGGCCCGCGGTAACGCTCGATGGGGTGCCGGTCGACCTGCAGGCGAACATCGAGCTGCCCGCCGACGTCATCGAGGCGCGGGAGAACGGCGCCGCCGGCATCGGGCTCTTTCGCAGCGAGTTCCTCTTCCTCAACCGCCCCGACCTGCCGGACGAGGACGAGCAGTTCGAGGCCTACCGCAAGGTCACCGAGGACATGGGCGGCATGCCGGTCACGATCCGCACCTACGATCTCGGGGCCGATCAGCACGCCGATCCGGGGCGCGTGATCACCAACCCGGCCCTCGGGCTGCGCGCGATCCGGCTCTGCCTTACCGAGCCGCAGCGCTTCGTGACGCAGCTGCGCGCGATGCTGCGCGCCTCCCATTACGGCAAGATCAACGTCCTGATCCCGATGCTTGCCACCGCGGTGGAGCTCGACCAGACGCTCACCCTGATCGAACAGGCCAAGCGCAAGCTCGACGACGAGAGCGTCCCTTACGACCGCAACATCCAGGTGGGTGGAATGATCGAGGTTCCGGCGGCAGCCCTCGCGCTCGACATCTTCACCCGCAAGCTCGACTTTCTCTCGATCGGCACCAACGACCTCATCCAGTACACGCTCGCGATCGACCGCACCGACGACACGGTGGCGCACCTCTACGATCCGCTGCACCCGGCGGTGCTCAACCTCCTCGCCCACATCATCAAGTCCGCAGCCAAGTCGAAAACGCCGGTCGCGCTGTGCGGGGAGATGGCGGGAGACATCGTGCTCACGCGCCTGCTGCTCGCCCTCGGGCTACGGCAGTACTCGATGCATTCCGCGCACCTGCTCGACGTAAAGCAGGTGATCCTCGGAACGGACCTGTCGAAGCTCAGGCCGCTCGCGCAGAAAATGCTGCGCACTCCAGATCCCGTGAAACTGCGCGCCCTGCTCGAGCGCATCAATGCCTGAAGCCGGCGCACGCTGCGCGCACGGTCGCTGACCAGCACGACTTCCGCCGCGGATGCTGCTCGACCTCCTGAAATCGCTCGCCCGCAACATCCGGCGCAAACCGCAGCGGGCCGGAGACGAACTACCCATCGAGCGGTTGACGCGGCTCAAGGCCGCGCACGAGCGCGCGCCGGTCGCCGCGCACCTGGACATCGTATACGGCGACTTGCGCGTCGACGGGCGTGCCCTCAATGCCCTGCTCGCCGAGTGCGTGGAGGGCTCGGACGTGGAGATCCCCCCGCTCAAGGCGTTCCACCGGCCGCTCGCCTCCTATTTCCTCGCCCGCTACTTCGTGCACGCGCTCGGGGTCGAGGGCGCACGGGCCGAATGCGGGGTGTTCCAGGGCACCAGCGCGCTGTTCCTGTGCCGCGCGGCGCAGAGCCGGCTGCCTGGCTACGACGGCACCGGGCTGCATCTCATAGACAGCTTCGAGGGACTGAGCCGCCCGGGCGAGGAGGACCAATTCCTGACTCGCGCGACGCCGGACGGCCCCGCGACCCGCCGCAGCCTGTCGCAGGGCTATCTCGCCGCGCCGCTCGAACGGGCGCAGTCCGCCCTGCGTGACTTTCCCGGCGCCCGCTTCCATCGCGGCTGGATCCCCGGGGTGTTCGCGACGCTGCCGCAAACCCGCTGGTCGTTCGTCCATCTCGATCTCGATCTCTACGCACCGACGCTGGCGAGCCTCGAGTATTTCCACCCCCGTCTCGCGCACGGCGGCGTGATCGTCTGCGATGATTACGGCGCGGAGACCTTCCCGGGCGCGCGCCGCGCCTGGGATCGCTACTGCGCGCTGCACGATGTCTCCTACGTCGTGCTCGACACGGGTCAGTCCGTCATTCTGAAGGCCTGACGAGGCCGCCCCCCCGCGGCGCGCCCATCCCCGGATGGCCGCGGGACGCGTCCCGATGTAGAATCTCGCGCCTTGCCTGTTTCCGCCCCGAGGAGCTCCTTCATGCGTCTTGTCCAAAGGATTTGTCTGCTGTGCGGCGCCCTGTTTTTTGCGGCAGGCGCGCTCGCGCAAGGCTTTCCCGCGAAGCCGGTGCGACTGGTGGTGCCGTTCCCCGCCGGAAGCGCCACCGACCAGGTCGCGCGGGTGCTCGGCGCCTCGCTTTCGGAGGCGCTCGGACAGACCTTCGTCATAGACAACCGCGCCGGCGCCCAGGGCATCCTGGCCGCGGAGCTCGTTGCGCGCAGCGCGGCCGACGGCTACACGCTGATGGTCACGACCAACACGCCGCAGGCGGCGAACGTGAGCCTCTTCAAGAAGCTGCCCTACGACCCGGTCAAGGACTTCGCGCCGATCGCGCGGCTGGGCACGATCCCGTTCATCCTGATGGTGCGTGCCGACCACCCGGCAAAGACGCTCCAGGACTTCATCGCGCAGGCGAAAACGCAGCCCGGCAAGCTCTCCGCGGGTTACGGTTCGGCCGGCTCGCACGTCTCGCTCGCGCTGCTCACGTCCATGGCCCGGCTCGATGTGGTGGAGGTGCCCTACAAGGGCATTCCACAGGCGATCGTGGACGTGCTCGGCGGGCAGCTCGCGTTCACCTTCGTGGATCTCGCGAACGCGCTGGCGCAGCAAAAGGGCGGCAAGCTGCGCGGCCTCGGCGTGACCGCCGGCAAGCGCTCGGGGCTCGCGCCGGACGTGCCCGCCATCGCCGAGACGCTTCCCGGCTACGAGTTGATCGCGTGGTTCGGGCTCGTCGCACCCGCCGGCACGCCGCGCGAAGTCGTGAAGAAGCTGCACGACACGACGGTGCAGGCGCTCTCGAAACCGGATGCAAAGTCCCGCTTCGACGCGGTCGGGACCGACATTGCGCCCCTCAACCCCGAGCAGTTCGCCGGCTTCATCCGGAGCGAGATCGCCAAGTGGGCGAAGCTCGCCAAGGTGGCCAAGCTCGAGCCGCAGTGACGCGGCGCATTCTCCTTCGGTCTTTCGCATACCCGGTAACACAATGAGCGGGCCGCTGGCCGGCGTGCGCATCCTCGACCTCACCTCGGTGGTGATGGGTCCGTACGCGACCCAGATCCTCGCCGACCTCGGCGCCGATGTCGTGAAAGTGGAAGCGCCCGAGGGCGACATCATGCGCCGCGCGGGTCCGCTGCGGCATCCCGGCATGGGGCACATCTTCCTCAACGCCAACCGCAACAAGCGCTCGATCGTGCTCGACCTGAAGAAACCACAGGGGCGCGAGGCGTTGCTCGCGCTTGCCCGCCGGATGGACGCCCTGCTCTACAACATACGCCCGCAGTCCATGGCGCGGCTTGGCCTGTCCTACGCCGAAGTCGCCGCGGTCAATCCGCGGATCGTGTACGTCGGCGCTTTCGGCTACGGCCAGGACGGCCCCTACGCCGGCAAGGCGGCCTACGACGATCTCATCCAGGGCGCGGCGGGCATACCGTGGCTGCTCAAGGAATCCGGGGCGGCGGAGCCGCGCTACGTGCCGGCCACCATGGCCGACCGCACCGTGGGCCTGCACATGGCGTATGCCACGCTCGGCGCGCTGTACTCGCGTGAGCGCACCGGCAGGGGCCAGGCGATCGAGGTGCCGATGTTCGAATGCCTGCTGCAACTCGTGCTGGGCGAGCACCTCGGCGGCGAAACGTTCGACCCGCCGCTCGCGGAGGCCGGCTACTCCAGGATGCTCGCGAAGAACCGCAAGCCGTACGCGACGCGGGACGGCTACGTGTGCGTGCTGATCTACACCGACCGCCAGTGGAAGAGTTTTTTCCGGCTGATCGGGCGCGAGGAGCTCTATCACTCCGATCCGCGCTACTCGACCCAGCAGGCGCGCATCGCCCACATCGACGAGCTCTACGGGTTCGTGGCGGAAGTCATGAAGGCGCGCACGACCGAGGACTGGCTGCGGGAGCTCGCGGCGGCCGACATCCCGGTGATGCGCATGAACTCGCTCGACGACATCCTCAGAGATCCGCACCTTGCCGCGGTAGGCTACTTCGGGCGCGTCGAGCACCCGACCGAAGGCGCGCTGCGCGCGCTTGCCGTGCCGACGCGCTGGAGCGAAACGCGCCCCGGCTACCGCCGCCACGCGCCGCGGCTCGGCGAGCACAGCCGCGAGCTGCTCGCCGAAGCCGGATACTCGGAGGCCGACGTCGAGCGCCTGATCCGGGCGGGTGTCACGCGCGCCGCCGACTGAGACCCGGCAGCTCCCGC
Source organism: Betaproteobacteria bacterium (assembly GCA_016868035.1). Lineage (GTDB taxonomy): Bacteria > Pseudomonadota > Gammaproteobacteria > Burkholderiales > SG8-41 > SG8-41. The sequence goes on from VGID01000010.1 coordinate 13,333, forward strand.
GTTCCAGGTTCCGGGTTCAAGGTTCCGGGTTCATCGTCCAGTGTTCAAGATTCAGCGCCGGGGAGAATTTGACATTCCACCCCCGGCCGGTTAACGTTCCATCCGCAGTCAGTCGCGCCGATTTGATATTCAGCTTGCGGGCGCGTTACAAATCCGGCTAAAGAGAAAAAACGATTCAGTTTTTTCGAACCCGGCCCGCGCAAGCTCGCCGGGTTTTGCTTTTTATGGACACAGGTAGCGCATCGCAGTCGGTCGGCGTCGTCACGCCGCAGCGCGCCAGATTCACCGAGCCGGTGAAGCTGAAGTGCGGGGCCGTGATGGACGAGTACGAGCTCGTCTACGAGACCTACGGCAGGCTGAACGAGGATCGCTCCAACGCGGTGCTGGTCTGCCATGCGCTGAACGCCGCGCACCACGTCGCCGGCCACTACGCCGGCGAGCCCGAGAACACCGGCTGGTGGGACAACATGATCGGGCCGGGCAAACCCGTGGACACCAGCCGCTTCTTCGTCGTGGGCGTGAACAACCTGGGCGGGTGCCATGGCTCCACCGGCCCCAAGAGCCTGAACCCCGCGACCGGCAGGCCCTGGGGCGCGGACTTCCCGGTGGTCACGGTCGAGGACTGGGTCGCCACGCAGGCGCGCCTTGCCGACCATCTCGGAATTTCCGAGTTCGCCGCCATCATGGGCGGCAGCCTCGGAGCGATGCAGGCGCTGCAGTGGACAGTGAGCCATCCGCGTCGCGTGCGCCATTCACTCGTGATCGCCTGCGCGCCGAATCTCTCCGCGCAGAATATCGCGTTCAACGAGGTCGCCCGCCAGGCGATCATCACGGACCCCGATTTCCACGGGGGGCATTACTACGAGCACAACACGCGCCCGACGCGGGGGCTGCGCGTGGCGCGCATGGTCGGGCACATCACCTATCTCTCGGACGACGAGATGGCGGCCAAGTTCGGCCGGCAGCTCAAGAACGGCGCGCTGAACTACAATTTCGACACCGAGTTCCAGATCGAATCCTACCTCCGCCACCAGGGCAACAAGTTCGCGGAGTACTTCGACGCCAACACCTATCTGCGCATCACCAAGGCGCTCGACTACTTCGACCCGGCGCTCGAGCATGGCGGAAACCTCGCGAAAGCGCTCTCCCGCGCGCGCGCCAACTTCCTGGTGGTTTCGTTCACCACCGACTGGCGCTTCTCTCCGGAGCGCTCACGCGAGATCGTGAAGGCGCTGCTGCACAACCGGCTGAACGTCACCTATGCGGAGATCGATGCGCCGCACGGGCACGACGCGTTCCTGCTCGAGGACGCGCGCTACCACCGGCTGGTCGCGGCCTATTTCGACCGGATCGGTTCGGAGCTCAACGCATGAACGGTCCGAACGCGAGCAGCAGGCAGCGCGCGCGCGGCCACCGGCCTCCGGCGCGCCTCCCGAGGAAAGGGACTGCGCGCGGCGCCGGCGCGCACCGGGCGGATTTCGCCGCGATCGCGGGCTGGGTGCGCATGGGCTCGACCGCGCTTGATCTCGGCTGCGGCGACGGCAGCCTGCTTCGCTACCTGCGCGAGAGCCGGTCCGTGACCGGCTACGGCGTGGAGATCGACGACGAGCGCGTGCTCGCCTGCGTGGTGAACGGCGTCAGCGTGATCCAGGGCGACCTCGAGCGCGGGCTCTCCGACTTCGAGGACCGGTCCTTCGATTACGTGATCCTGTCGCAGACCCTGCAAGCGGTGAGAAACAACGAGCGCGTCATCCGCGAGATGCTGCGCGTCGGACGCGAAGGCATCGTCACCTTCCCGAACTTCGGTTACTGGAAGAACCGGCTGCAGGTGCTCGCCGGATACACGCCCGTTTCCGAGAACCTCCCGTACCAGTGGTTCGAGACGCCCAACGTGCACCTGTGCACGATCGACGACTTCGAGCGCTTCTGCGCGGCGCACAGGGTGGAGATCCTCGAGCGCAAGGTGCTCACGCGGGGAAGGACCGTGAATTTCCTGCCGAATCTCCTCGGCAGCCTCGCGGTCTACCGCTTCCAGCGGGCGTAAGTTTTAGCCGCCGATGGACGCCGATGAAAAACGAACAATAAGAACCAAACCTCTCACCGCGGAGGACGCAAAGGACGCGGAGAGCCGCAGAGGAAAACCAGAACAAGAATTGAACCGCCAAGGCGCCAAGCCGCCACGAAAAACAAGAATTGCGACTGTGAACGACGGGCACGAAATTCAAGATTCTCGACCCGACCCTATTGTCCATCGAACTGCTCTTGTCGAGCGTCCATCCGCGGAAAATTCCTGTTGTTGCAATTGCCCTACGCCGTGCGGTTCATTTTGTGTTCCGCATTTCTTGGCGCCTTGGCGGTTAATTCCCGATTCTGTTGCGAAGCAATCCGAGCCCGACGATCTCGGTCTCGAGCACGTCACCCGGCTTCATGAACTCCGGCGGCGTGCGCGCGTGCCCCACGCCGGCCGGCGTGCCGGTGGAAAGGATGTCGCCGGGCTCGAGCGTGAGCCCCGCGGAGAGCTCCGCGATGAGACGCGGAATCTTGAAATACATGTGGCGCGTGTTCGAGTCCTGCTTCACCACGCCGTTCACCCGGCACACAACGCGCAGGTTGCCGGGATCCCGGACTTCGTCCGCGGTGGCGATCCATGGCCCCATCGGGCAGGAGCCGTCGAGGCTCTTGCCCTTGAACCACTGCTGCCCGTGCCGGCGCTGCACTTCGCGCGCCGAGACGTCGTTCACCACCGTGTAGCCGAACACGTGCTTCATGGCGTCGGCCTCCTTGATGTTGATGCCGCCCCGGCCGATGATCACGCCGAGCTCGACTTCCCAGTCGAGCTTCTCGGTCACGCCGGCGTGCGAGGGAATAGCCTCGTAGGGTCCGTTCACCGTGGTAGGCGCCTTGGTGAAGAGGGCGGGATGCGCCGGCATCTCCTGAACGTGCGGCCGCGCCTTCGCCCCCTCCTCGAAATGCTCGAGGTAGTTCCAGCCCACGCAGAAGACGTTCCGGCGCGGCCGCGGAATCGGCGCGGCGAGCTTCACCTTGTCGAGCGCGACGGCTTCCTTCGCGGAGGCGCGGACCTCGCGCAGCCACTTCAGGCCCTTGGCCCCGGCGGCAATCAGCGACAGCATCTCCTCGGGATCGAACGGCGGCTTCCCGCGCACGCGCGTGAGATCGACCACTTCGCTCTGCCCACGCAGCAGCCCGACGCGGGGCGTCTCGCCTTTCTTCGGCGCGAACGTCACAAGTCTCACTCCACCCTCCCTTTCCGTTTCGGCGAACGAATCGCATGATAACGTTGCAGCAAGAACACTGGCCACAGAGAGCACAGAGCTCACAGAGAGAAAACCAGAAACCGAAGGAAGCGGTTCCTCGGTGTTCTCTGTGACCTCCGTGGCTGATATTTCTCTACACGGCTGCGCTCACGCGCGCGCGGGCGCGGGCGTCGCTTCCAGCTGGGCGCGCATCCACCAGAGGAGGAAGACGCCCGGCAGCGCGATCAGAAACGTCACGAAGAAGAACGGCGCCCACCCGATCGCCGCGACCATGTAGCCCGCCGCGGGCCCGACGTAGACGCGCCCCACCGCCGCGAGCGCCGAGAGCAGCGCGTATTGCGTCGCGGTGAAGCGGTGGTCGCACTGCGACATGAGCAGCGCGACGAACGCCGCGGTGCCCATGCCGCCGCACAGGTTCTCCGCGGCCACGGCGGCGACCATCAGGGGATAACTCTTGCCCGCCAGCGCGAGCGCCATGAAGCCGAGGTTGGTCACCGCCTGCAGCACCCCGAAGATGAGCAGCGCGCGGTAGAGCCCGAGCCCCGCCATCCAGGCGCCGCCCATCAGCGCGCCGGTGATGGTCGCCGCAAGCCCGAGCGCCTTGTTGATCGCGCCCACGTCGGTCGCCGTAAAACCCAGTCCCTGGATGAGGAACGCGGTGGTGAGGCTGCCGGCAAACGCATCGCCCAGCTTGTAGAGCACGATGAGGAGCAGGACCAGCCAGGCGCCGTTGCGCCCGAAGAATTCCTTCAGCGGCCCTGCGAACGCCGCGGTGAGCGTCTCCGGGGCGCGCCCCGGGTTCTCGGGCTCCGGCGCGAACCAGCTGGTGACCATTCCGACGAGCATGAGCGCGGCCATCAGGAAATACATGCCGTGCCAGCCGAGGATCTGGTCGGCGAGCACGAGCGCCAGTGCGCCGGACACGAGCATTGCGATCCGGTAGCCCAGCACCGAGATCGCCGCGCCCGCGCCGCGCTCGTGCTCCTTCAGCACGTCGGTGCGGTAGGCGTCGAACACGATGTCCTGCGAGGCGGAGAGGAACGCAACCAGGAGCGCGATGAGCGCGAGAGCCCACGGCGATTCGCGCGGGGAGAGCGTCCCCATGAGCGCGATCGCCCCGAGCAGCGCCACCTGTGTCACGACGAGCCAGCCGCGCCGCCGCCCGAGGAATGGCGGGGTGTAGCGGTCCATCAGCGGCGCCCACAGGAACTTGTAGGTGTAGGGCTGGCCGACCAGCGTGAAAAGGCCGATCGTCTTGATGTCCACGGCCTCGACCGCCAGCCACGCCTGCAGCGTGCCCGCCGTGAGCGCGAGCGGCAGGCCGGAGGCAAAGCCGAGCAGGCACACGGCCGCGATGCGCCCGCTGCGGAACACCTCGAGGTACGGCGCGAGGCCGCCCTGAAGTCTCGAGTGTTGAGTGTCGAGTGTCGAGTTGGGCATGCGCGCTGTCCGACTCTAACTCATCACTCAAAACTACGCACTCAAAACGGATAGTCGTAGTCGATTGTCAGCGGCGCGTGGTCCGAGAACCGCTGTTTCGTGTAGATCGCCGCGCGGCGAGCCGTCACCGCGAGCTTTCCAGTTGCGATGTGGTAGTCGATGCGCCACCCGACGTTCTTCTCCCACGCCCTGCCGCGGTTCGACCACCACGTGTACCGCTCGGGGCGGGGATCGATACGCCGGAACACGTCCACCCACGTGAGCTCGTCGAACACCCGTGTGAGCCAGCTGCGCTCCTCCGGCAGGAATCCCGAGTTCTTCCGGTTGGCGCGCCAGTTCCTGAGGTCGATCTCCTTGTGCGCGATATTCCAGTCCCCGCACAGCACGATGTCACGGCCGCTTCCCGCGAGCTCGCGCAGGTGGGGAAAGAACAGCTCCATGAACCGGAACTTTACCGCCTGCCGATCGGGTCCGCTCGACCCGGAAGGCAGGTAGACGGAAATAACGCTGAGCTTCCCGTAATCGGCCCGAAGATACCGGCCCTCGCGGTCGATCTCGCGGATCCCGACGCCCTCCACCACCCGGTCGGGCGCGCGACGGGTGTAGAGCCCGACCCCGCTGTAGCCCTTCTTTTCCGCGCAGTGGAAGTAGCCACGAAAGCGCCCGGGCGCACGGATCTCCTCGATGATGTCGGACGGCTGCGCTTTGATCTCCTGCACGCACACCATGTCGGCGCGGGACCGCGCGAGCCACGCGCAGAAGCCCCTGCGGGCCGCCGAGCGTATGCCGTTGACGTTAAGGGTTATAATTCTCAGCATGTCTGGAAGCGTCGTGCCGAGTAGCGCGTTCAACCGGATGCGCCACACGCCGCGCGCCGGTTAACGCGCCTGCCGAACCGCCATGGCGTCCGATTTCAGGCAGGAGTTCATCCGCTTCACGATCGAGCAGAAGGTCCTGCGTTTCGGCGAATTCAAGACCAAGGCGGGGCGCCTCTCACCCTACTTCTTCGATGCCGGCTTGTTCTACGACGGCGCAGCGCTGAAGGCGCTCGCGCAATTCTACGCGAAAGCCGTACTCGCCGCCGGCATACCATTCGAGATGCTGTTCGGTCCGGCCTACAAGGGCATCCCGCTCGTTGCCGCCGTCGCCATGGCGCTCGCCGACGCGGGACGCAACGTGCGCTACAGCTTCAACCGCAAAGAGGCCAAGGACCATGGCGAAGGCGGGGCCGTGATCGGGGCGCCGCTCGCGGGCCGGGTGCTGATCGTGGACGATGTGATCTCGGCGGGCACTTCGGTGCGCGAGTCTGTCAACCTGATTCGCGCTTCAAACGCTATACCCTGTGGCGTAGTGATCGCGCTCGACCGAATGGAGCGCGGCAACGGCACGCTCTCCGCGGTCCAGGAGGTGCGGGCAAGCTATAATGTTCCGGTGATCAGCATCGCCACGCTGGACGATCTGGTGCAGTATTTGAAGGCCGACACGCGGCATGCGGGCCACCTGGATGCCCTCGGCCGGTATCGCGAACAATATGGAGTTACCGGCAATGCATAACGGATACTCGCTGCGGGTCGCGGCGGTCATGCTCGCAGGGCTCGTCGGCGCGACGGGCGTCGGTCTCGGGGACGCCGCGGCGCAGAAGATCATCTGCTGGAAGGACAAGTCGGGCAAGGTCATCGGCTGTGGCGACCGCGTTCCGCACGAGTACCGGGACGCCGCTACCCAGGAGCTCGACCGGCGCGGGGTGACGCGCAAGGTCACCGAGTCGGCGGAAGACGCGGCCAAGCGCCGGGCGCAGGAGGAGGAACTCGCGCGGCAGAAAGCCGAGGAGGAAAAGCGGCTGGCCGATCTGCGGCGGCAGGACGCAGCGCTGCTCGCCACGTATTCGAGCGCGGAAGAGATCGATCAAAAGCGCGACCGTGAGCTGCAGCAGCTGGATGCACAGATGGACCAGCTGCAGGTTGCGCTCAAGAACGTGACCGAGCGCGCGAACGACCTGTCGGCGCGCAGCGCGGCGATGCAAAAGCAAAAGAAGCCGGTGCCGCCCGCGCTGGAGGAAGACATCGTCAAGACGAACCAGGAAAAAGAGCGGCTCGAGAGGACGATCGCCTCCCGGGAGAAGGAGAAGCAGCAGATCCGCAACCGCTACTTCGCGGACAGGAAGCGCTACCTGGAAATCAAGGGGAGCGCCGCCGCGCCCGCCGTTCCGACCCCGCCGCCCACCGCCGCCAAAAAATAGGTCGAATCTAGCCCGAGAGCTTGCGTTTCAGGATCTCGTTGACCTGCTGCGGGTTGGCCTTGCCCCGGGTCGCCTTCATCACCTGGCCCACCAGCGAGTTGAAGGCCTTCTCCTTGCCCGACCGGTAGTCCTCGGCCTGCCTCGCGTTCGCGGCGATCACTTCCTCGCAGATCCGCTCGAGCTCGCCGCTGTCGGAAATCTGCTTCAGGCCCCGATACTCCACGATGGAATCAGCATCCATTCCTTCGTTCCACATGGCGTCGAAGACTTCTTTCGCTGCCCGTCCCGAAATAGTGTTGTCGGCAATCAGTTTAAGCAATCCGGCGAGGCGCTCGCTACTTACCGGTGCCTGGTGTATCTCCAAACCAGCGCGATTGAGCGAAGCCATAAACTCGTTCAACACCCAGCTTGCACCAAGCTTATAGAAACCTGCTAGCCGCCTGACGAGGGCCTCGTAGAACTCGGAGAGTTCACGTGACTGTGTGAGCAGCCCGGCGTCGTAGCCGGACAGGCCATATTCATCCTGGTAACGTCTTTGCCGCGCCTGCGGTAACTCGGGCAGGTTACTTCTTATCTCTCCGATCCACGACTCGGACACCTCTAGTGGCAAAAGGTCTGGATCGGGAAAATAACGGTAGTCGTGCGCGTCCTCCTTGGTGCGCATCGAGCGCGTCTCGTCCCGCGCGGCGTCGTAGAGCCGGGTTTCCTGCTCGATCACCCCGCCGTCCTCCAGGATCCCGATCTGGCGCCGCGCCTCGAATTCGATCGCGCGCTCGAGAAAGCGGAAGGAGTTGAGGTTCTTGATCTCGCAGCGCGTGCCCAGCTTGTCCGAACCGGCCGGGCGCACCGACACGTTGGCGTCGCAGCGGAACGAGCCTTCCTGCATGTTGCCGTCGCAGATCTCGATCCAGCGCACGAGCGCGTGCAGCGCACGGGCGTAGGCGACCGCTTCCTGGGCGCCGCTCATCTCGGGCTCGGAGACGATCTCGAGCAAGGGGGTGCCGGCGCGGTTCAAGTCGATGCCGGTGAAATCGTGGAAGCCCTCGTGCAGGGACTTGCCGGCGTCCTCCTCGAGGTGCGCGCGCGTCAGGCGAATTATTTTCTCCCTGCCGTCCACAAAAATGCCGATCGCTCCGCCCTGGACGATCGGCATCTCGTACTGGCTGATCTGGTAGCCCTTCGGAAGGTCGGGGTAGAAATAGTTCTTGCGCGCGAAGATCGAGCGCCGGTTGATTTTCCCGCCGACCGCGAGCCCGAAGCGCACGGCCTTGGCGACCGCCTCGCGGTTCGCAACGGGCAGCACGCCCGGCAGCGCGATGTCCACCTCGCAAGCCTGCGTGTTCGGCGGCGCGCCAAACGCGGTCGCCGCCCCCGAGAACATCTTCGAGCGCGTCGAGAGCTGGGCGTGCACTTCCAGCCCGATGACCGTTTCCCACTTCATGGCTGCTTCGCGGTAATGGGTAATGGGAAATGGGTAATGGATCTGCCCCTCACTCCTCACTCCTCACTCCTCACTCCTCAATCCTCATTCCTCACTCGACGCCGGGCGGCGTCCTGGTGTGCCAGTCGGTCGCGCGCTGGTACTGATGCGCGACGTTGAGCATGCGCGCTTCCGCGAAGTAGTTGCCGATGATCTGCAGCCCCACCGGCAGACCCTTCGCGTCGAAGCCGCACGGGATGGACAGGCCCGGCAGCCCGGCGAGGTTGGCTGGTGTGGTGTAGATGTCGTTGAGATACATCTGCACCGGGTCGCCCATCTTCTCGCCGATCCGGAACGCCGTGGTGGGACTGGTCGGCCCCATGATCACGTCGCAGCGCTCGAACACCTCGGCGAAATCCCGGGCGATCAGCCGCCGCACGCGCTGCGCCTGGATGTAGTATGCATCGTAATAGCCGTGTGAGAGCACGTAGGTTCCGATCAGGATGCGCCGCTTCACTTCGGCCCCGAAACCCTGGGACCGGGTCTTCTTGTACATGTCCGCGAGGTCCGCGTATTCGGGCGCGCGGTAGCCGTAGCGCGCGCCGTCGTAGCGTGCAAGGTTGCTCGAGGCCTCCGCCGGCGCGAGCACGTAATACACCGGCACCGCGAGACGCATGTTGGGCAGGCTCACCTCCACGGTCGTGCAGCCGAGCCGGCCGAGTTCCGCGACCGCCGCTTCCACAGCCTTCACCACGTCGGCGGAGGCCCCTTCCGCGATGAATTCCTTCGGCAGCCCGATCCTCAACCCGGCGAGCGGCTTGCCAAGCTCACGCGCGTAGTTCTCACGCTCGCGCTCGAGCGAGGTGGAATCGCGCGCATCGTATCCGGCCATCGTCGTCATGAGCAGCGCGAGGTCCTCCGCCGTGCGCGCCATGGGACCGGCCTGGTCCAGGCTCGAAGCGAAAGCGATCATGCCGTAGCGCGACACCACGCCGTAGGTGGGCTTGAGCCCGCAGATGCCGGTCATCGCCGCGGGCTGCCGGATCGAGCCCCCGGTGTCCGTGCCCGTCGCCCCGGGCGCGAGCCGCGCCGCCACCGCCGCCGCCGAGCCGCCCGAGCTGCCGCCGGGCACGGTGTGGACGTCCCAGGGGTTGCGAACCGGACCGTAATAGGAAGTCTCGCTCGACGAGCCCATCGCGAACTCGTCCATGTTGGTCTTGCCGAGGTTCACCGCTCCCGCCGCATCGAGTTGCGCGACCACGTGCGCGTCGTACGGGGACACGAAATTCGAGAGCATTCTCGAACCGCAGGTGGTGCGCCAGCCGGCGGCGCAGAAGATGTCCTTCTGCGCGATGGGGATTCCGGTAAGCGGCTGTCCGCTGCCCGCACTGCGCCGCGCGTCGGCGGCCCTCGCCTGCGCCAGGCTGCGCTCCTCGTCGAGCGTGACAAAGCAGTTGTACTTCGCATTCAATGCCTTGATCCTGCTCAGGAAATGCCCGGTCAGCTCGACGCTGGAGAGCTTGCGGGCGGCAAGCTCCGCGGAGAGACTGCTGATGGTGGCGTTGTCCATGCGAACCCCGTTAGGGGCGAGACGCGCGGCAGGCGGGGAATCTGCCCTTTACCCCCGCCCGTCTGCTCCTCACTCTATGACTTTGGGAACGAGGTATAGGCCGTTTTCAACGTGGGGGGCTATCGACTGGAACAGCGCATGCTGGTCGGTCTCGGTGACGGCGTCCTCGCGCAGCCGCTGCACGACATCGAGCGCGTGGGACATCGGTTCCACTCCGCCGGTGTCAACCGCCTGCATTTCGGCGATCAGGCCGAAGACGTCATTGAGTTGGGCAAGCGCCGCTTGCGCCTCGGCCTCGTCAATCCCGATGCGGGCCAGATGGGCGATGCGCCTGACGTCATCCAGCGACAATGCCATAAAACCCCGATTCGAGCCTTAAAAATCGAAGCTGCATAGGGTATCATAACCGACTGATGCGAAGCACCAAATGGTTTAGCGAGAACGCGTTATGTTTGGTTTCCTGAGCAGTTACTTCAACGACGACCTCGCCATCGATCTCGGCACGGCGAACACGCTCATCTACGTGCGCGGCAAAGGCGTGGTCCTCAATGAGCCGTCGGTCGTCGCGATCCGCCAGGAAGGCGGGCCCAACGGCAAGAAGGTGATCCAGGAGGTCGGGCTCGCCGCGAAACAGATGCTGGGGCGCACGCCGGGCAACATCAACGCGATCCGGCCGATGAAGGACGGCGTGATCGCCGACTTCACCGTGACCGAGCAGATGCTCAAGCATTTCATCAAGAAAGTGCACAACACGCGCCTGTTCAAGCCCAGCCCGCGGATGATCATCTGCGTGCCGTGCGGCTCCACGCAGGTCGAGCGGCGCGCGATACGCGAGTCGGCGATCGGCGCCGGGGCGAGCCGCGTCTATCTCATCGAGGAGCCGATGGCGGCGGCGATCGGCGCCGATCTTCCCGTCGGCGAACCCACCGGCTCGATGGTCGTGGACATCGGCGGCGGCACCACGGAAGTGGGCGTGATCTCCCTCGGCGGCCTCGTCTATACGGGCTCGGTGCGCGTGGGCGGCGACAAGATGGACGAGGCGATCATCAACTACATCCGCCGCAATTACGGCATGTTGATCGGCGAGACCACCGCCGAGCAGATCAAGAAGGAGATCGGCTCGGCGTTTCCCGGCTCTGAAGTGCGCGAGAAGGAAGTGAAAGGCCGCAACCTCGCCGAAGGCATCCCGCGCAGCTTCACGATCTCCTCCAACGAGATACTCGAGGCGCTCACGGAGCCGCTCAACCAGATCGTCTCCGCGGTGAAGTCGGCTCTGGAGCAGACTCCGCCCGAGCTCGCGGCGGACATCGCCGAGAAGGGCATGGTAATCACCGGCGGCGGTGCGCTGCTCCGCGACATCGACCGCCTGCTGATGGAGGAGACCGGGCTGCCGGTGATCGTCGCGGAGGACCCGCTCACCTGCGTCGTGCGCGGATCCGGCATGGCGCTCGAAAAACTCGACGACCTGGCCGGCATCTTCGCCAGCGACTGATGGCCGGGGGTTCCGGGTTCCGGGTTTCGTGTTCAAAGGCTTCGAGTGTGGACGTTGAACCTTGAACCCTGAACGCTGAACTCGAAGCTGAATGGAACATTCCCCGCCGCCGTTTTTCAAGACCGGACCGACACCGCTAGCCCGCCTGCTGATCTTCTCCGCGCTGTCGTTCATGCTGCTGGCGGCCGACGCGCGTTTCGGCTATCTCGCGCCGTTGCGCCAGTTCGTGAGCATCGTCGTCTATCCGTTCCAGCGCATCGCCGCCGCGCCCGCCGACATCCTCCGGCGCATCGGCGAGTTCTTCGTCACGCACTCCTCGCTACGCGAGGAGAATGCCCGCCTGCTCCAGGAGATGCTCGCAAACTCGGCCAGCCTGCTGCAGCTCAAAGCGCTGCAGGCCGAGAACCGCCACCTGCGCGAGCTGCTCGCCGCGCGCAGCCGCATCACGCCCGAGGCGCGGCCGGCCGAGGTGCTCTACGCCGCCCGCGATCCGTTCTCGCGCAAGGTCATCATCGACCAGGGCGCGCGCAACGAAGTGAAAGCGGGACAGGCGGTCGCGGACGCGCGCGGGGTGGTGGGGCAGGTGACGCGCGTCTACCCCTGGCTCGCCGAGGTGACGCTGCTCACGGACAAGGGACACGCCGTGCCGGTGCAGAATCTCCGCAGCGGGCTGCGCGGCGTGCTCTTCGGCGTGGGCCATGACGGCACCCTCGAGCTGAGGTTCATGCCGCTCAGCGCCGACGTGCAGCCGGGCGACCAGCTCGTCACCTCCGGAATCGACGGCACCTATCCCCCGGGCCTGCCGGTGGCGGAGGTGACCACCGTCGAGCGCGATGCGGCCCTCATGTTCGCGCGCATCCACGCAAGGCCGCTCTCCGGCGTCGCGAGCCACACCCACGTGCTCGTGCTCTCCTGGCAGCGCGACGTGCCGGAGCTGCCCGCCGAGCCCGCGCCCCAGCCGAAGCGGCGCAAGGGAAAGAAGGGCTGACGGCGATGGCGCTGCGCCCCCCGCAATCGCACGAGATCCTGCGGCCCGCCCGGCCGGGCTTCATCGCGCTCACCCTCGCGGCGGCCCTGTTCGCGAACCTGCTGCCGTGGACCGGCGCCGCTCTCCTCATCAAGCCCGACTTTCTCGCCGTGATCCTGCTCTACTGGTGCGTGCGCGAGCCGCGCAAGATCGGCTTCGCCGTGGCGTGGCTGCTCGGGCTCACCATGGACATCGGCAACGCGACGCTGTTCGGCCAGCATGCGCTCGCCTACACGCTGCTCGCCTACGCCGGGGTGACGCTGCACCGGCGCGTGGAGAGATTCACGATCGCCCAGCAGACGCTGCAGGTCGTGCCCATGCTGCTGCTCGTGCAGGTCGCAACGCTGCTCGTGCGCATGGCCGCGGGCGCGGACTTTCCGGGGTTGCTCTACTTTTCCGGAAGCCTGACGGGGGCGGCGCTGTGGCCGCTGCTCTCCACGCTGCTGCCGCTGCCGCAGCGCCCGAAGGCGAGCCCCGACCAGCCGGCAATTTGACCATGTCGAACGGTTTCGAGATCCGCGACTCCGAGCTCGAGCTCCACCAGTTCCGCGCACGGCTGTGGGTCGCGGCGGGCTTCGTGTTCGTCATGTTCGGCCTGCTCGCCGCGCGTTTCGTCTACCTGCAGGTCGTCAAGTACGACCACTACCACACGCTCGCGGAAGCCAACCGCATCTCGATCGTGCCGGTCGTACCCAACCGCGGGATCATCACCGACCGCAACGGCGTGGGGATCGCCCACAACTATTCGGCCTACACGCTGGAGATCAGGCCGGGTCGCGTGGACGACCTCGAGAAGCTCATCAACGAGCTCGCCGCCGTCGTCGAGATCGCGCCCAGGGACCGCCGCCGCTTCCGGCGGCTGCTCGAGGAGAGCAAGAACTTCGAGAGCCTGCCGATCCGCACCCGCCTCACCGAGGAGGAGATCGCGCGCTTCGCTGCCAACCGCTACCGCTTCCCCGCAGTGGAGATCAACGCGCGGCCGTTCCGCGAGTATCCCCACGGCGAGCTCTTCGCGCACGTGGTGGGCTACATCGGGCGCATCAACGAGCGCGACGTGAAGCAGCTCGAGGCGGCCGAGCAGCTCTCCAATTACCGCGGCACCGATCACATCGGCAAGGTCGGGATCGAGCAGAGCTACGAGCGGCACCTGCACGGCACCACCGGCATGGCGAAGGTCGAGATCGACGCCGCGGGCCGCGCGATCCGTTCCCTCTCGCGCGTGGCGCCGATCTCCGGCAACAACCTCGTGCTCACGCTGGATGCCCGGCTGCAGGAGGTCGCCTACAACACATTCGGGGAATTCCGCGGCGCCCTCGTGGCGATCGATCCCCGCAATGGAGAGGTCCTCGCCTTCGTCTCGAAGCCCGGCTTCGACCCGAACCTCTTCGTGGACGGCATCGACGCGCAGAGCTGGTCCGAGCTCATCAACTCCCCCGACAAGCCGATGACCAACCGCGCGCTGCACGGCCAGTACCCGCCGGGGTCCACGATCAAGCCCTTCATGGCGCTCGCCGCCCTCACGCTGGGCAAGCGCACGCCGCAGTACACGATCAACGATCCCGGCTTCTTCACGCTGCCCGGCGTATCGCACCAGTGGCGGGACTGGAAGAAGGGCGGGCACGGTGCCGTGGACCTGCACAAGTCCATTGTCGTATCGTGCGACACCTATTACTACGGGCTCGCGAACGACCTCGGCATCGACAACATCCACAATTACCTGTCCCAGTTCGGCTTCGGGGCGCGCACCGGCATCGACATCGAGGGCGAGGCGATCGGCATCCTGCCGTCCCAGCAATGGAAGCAGCGCCGCTTCAAGCAGAAATGGTTCGTCGGTGACACCATCTCCGTGGGCATCGGCCAGGGCTACATGACGGCCACGCCGCTGCAGCTTGCCCACGCGACCGCGATCATCGCCAACGGGGGCAACGTCGTGCGTCCGCACCTCGTGCAGCACGTGCAGGACAGCCGGACGCTGCAGCTACAAAGCATCGCGCGGCCATCCGCCCCCAGTCTGGAAATCCGGGCCGATTTCCTGGGCCGAGTGCAGAACGCTCTCGTCGACGTGCTGAGGCCGGGCGGCACCGCGGCGCGCTCGGGAGCGGGCGCGTCGTACCCCTTCGCGGGCAAGACCGGCACCTCGCAGGTGATCGCGATCAAGCCGGGCGAGCGCTACGACGCGGCCAAGGTGCACGAGCGCCACCGGGACCATGCATTGTTCATCGCCTACGCGCCCGCGGAGAACCCGGTGATCGCGCTCGCCGTGCTCGTGGAAAACGGCGGCAGCGGCAGCTCGACCGCCGCCCCGATCGCGCGCCAGGTGCTCGATTACTACCTGCTCGGCCGCGATCCGCAGCCGCTGCGCCGGGGCAAGGAGGAGCCCGATGAGCACCGTGATTAGGCGCATCGGGGGCTACGCGACGCGCCATCTCGACGGGCCGCTGCTCGGCATGCTTGCAGTGCTGATGCTGACCGGGCTGCTCGTGCTCTACAGCGCGTCCAGTGCGAGCGTTCCGCGGGTATCAGGGCAGTTCATAAACATGCTCGTGGCGCTCGCGGTCATGTGGGTGTTCGCCAACGTTCCGCCGCATTACCTGCTGCGCCTCGCGTTTCCGGTGTACTTCGTCGGCGTCGCGCTGCTCCTGGCGGTCGCCCTGTTCGGCGAGGTCATACAGGGCGCGCGGCGCTGGCTCGACGTGGGGGTGACGCGCATCCAGCCCTCGGAGCTCATGAAGATCGGCGTGCCGCTGGCGCTCGCGTGGTACTTCGAGCGGCACGAGGCGGCGCTCAAGCTGCGCAACCACGCCGTAGCCGCAGTGATGCTGCTCGTCCCCGTCGCGCTGATCCTGCGCCAGCCGGACCTGGGAACCGCGGTCCTCATCGCGGGCTCGGGATTCTTCGTGCTGTTCCTGGCGGGCCTGTCGTGGCGCGTGATTGCCGGGCTCGCGGCGGCCGCGCTCGCGAGCCTGCCGCTCGCTTGGTCCGCGCTGCACGACTACCAGCGCCAGCGCGTGCTCACCCTGCTCGACCCGATGCAGGACCCGCTCGGCGCGGGCTACCATACCATCCAGTCCACGATCGCCGTGGGCTCCGGCGGGCTGTTCGGAAAGGGATGGATGAACGGTACCCAGACCCACCTCGATTTCATCCCGGAGCGCACGACCGACTTCGTATTCGCGGTGTACTCGGAGGAGTTCGGGCTGTTCGGCAACCTGGTGCTGCTCGCGCTGTTCCTGTTCGTGATCAGCCGCGGTCTCGTGATCACCGCCAACGCCCCGACGCTGTTCACGCGGCTGCTCGCGGGGGCGATCACGCTCACCTTCTTCACCTACGCGTTCGTCAACATGGGCATGGTGAGCGGCGTGCTGCCGGTGGTGGGCGTGCCTCTGCCGCTCATCAGCTACGGCGGCACCTCGCTCGTCTCGATCTGCCTCGGATTCGGCATCCTGATGAGCATCGCCACGCGCAAGAAGCTGGTCCAAACATGAAGTCGAAAGTCGAAAGTCGAAAGTCGAAAGGGACGACAGCGCTGTCTTGCCGATTCCACTTCCGCCTTCCGCCTTCCGCCTTCCGCCTTGCGTCGGCGATGCTGTTCGCTGCGGCGTTGAGCGGCTGCGGCACCGCGCCCAGCCGCGATGCGCCCGTCGCGAAGGCGCCGCCAGCGCGCGCCGGAGGCTACTATCTCGACGACGGTCCCGGCGAGAACCCGCCCGCGAATCTCGACAGCATCCCCGATGCGGTGCCCAGGCTCGAGCCCCTGCACCGCGGCGCGATCCGCCCTTACGTCGTCATGGGCCGGCACTACACCCCGATGACCGCGCTCGCGCCGTACAAGGCCCGCGGGCTCGCCACGTGGTACGGGCGGCGCTACCACGGCAAGATGACCTCTACCGGCGAGATCTACGACATGTACGGCATGACCGCGGCGCACACGGTGCTCCCGATCCCCAGCTACGTGCGCGTCACCAATTTGCAGAATGGCCGATCCGTGATCGTGCGCGTCAACGACCGCGGTCCTTTCATCGACAACCGCCTGATCGACGTCTCGTATACCGCCGCGCACAGGCTCGGTATCCTCGCGACCGGGAGCGCGCAGGTCGAGGTGGAGAGCATCCTTCCGGACGCCACGGGCGCAATGGTCGCAGCGGCGCCCACGCCGGCGCCAGCGCCCCGCGAAGCCGCCCCGGGCCCTGCGGCTTCACCGGCGGCCGATTCCCCTCCCGCGCCGGCGCACGCCGCCCCCCAGGTCGCGCTCGCGGCAGGTGCAGGCGGTTTCTACCTGCAGCTCGGGGCATTCGGATCGAGGGAAAATGCGGAGAGCTTTCTTGCGCGCCTGAGGGCGCAGATGGACTGGCTCGCGCAGGCGCTGCACGTCTTCCCCCGCGACGGGCTCCACCGCGTGCATGCCGGCCCCTATGCAAGCCAGGCCGAGGCGCGGCAGGTCGCGGAGCGCATCACCGAGGCGCTCGGCGCGAAACCGTTCGTGCTCACGCGCTGACGCCCGGCGCGTGCGTCACTCGTCGATCGTCGCTCGTCACCCGCGCTACAGCACGTA
The DNA here is from genome assembly GCA_016868035.1 of Betaproteobacteria bacterium. Taxonomy (GTDB): domain Bacteria; phylum Pseudomonadota; class Gammaproteobacteria; order Burkholderiales; family SG8-41; genus SG8-41. The sequence goes on from VGID01000010.1 coordinate 30,348, forward strand.
ACGGGCCAGGTCCTCGCTCTCAGCGAGCTCGCCGAGCCGGCCGTTCACGTACGAGGCGTCGATGGTGACTGTCCCCCCTGAATGCCGCCCCGCGTTGAACGAAACGTCCTCCAGCAGCTTTTCCATCACCGTGTAGAGCCTGCGCGCGCCGATGTTCTCGGTCTTCTCGTTCACGTGCCATGCGATCTCGGCCAGCCGCCGCACCGCATCCGGGCGGAACTCGAGCTTGACGCCCTCCGGCTCCAGCAGCGCTTCGTACTGGCGCGTCAGGCATGCGTCGGTATTGGTGAGGATCTGCGCGAAATCATCCACGGAAAGGCTTTTCAGCTCCACGCGGATCGGGAAGCGGCCCTGCAGCTCGGGAATCAGGTCGGAGGGCTTGGCCAGGTGGAAGGCGCCGCTCGCGATGAACAGGATGTGATCGGTCTTGATCATGCCGTGGCGCGTCGAGACCGTGGTACCTTCCACCAGGGGCAGCAGATCGCGCTGCACGCCCTGGCGCGAGACATCGACTCCCGTCACCTCGGAGCGGCTCGCGATCTTGTCCATCTCGTCCACGAACACGATGCCGTTCTGCTCGACGCTGTGCAGCGCCTTCAGCTTCAGGTCCTCGTCGTTGACGAGCTTCGCCGCCTCCTCGTCGACGAGCAGCTTCATCGCGTCCTTGATCTTGAGCCTGCGCACGCGCCAGCGTCCCGCGCCCAGGCTCTGGAACATGCCCTGCAACTGGGTGGTGAGGTCCTCCATTCCGGGCGGGGCGAGGATCTCCATATGCGAGGAGGATGCCGCCAGCTCGATCTCGATCTCCTTGTCGTCGAGCTCGTTCTCGCGCAGCTTCTTGCGGAACGTCTGGCGGGTCGAGCTGTCGCGTGCCTGCGGCTGCCCGGGCGCATCGCGCGCCTGCGGCAGAAGGGCGTCGAGCACGCGCTCTTCCGCGCCGTCCTCGGCCTGGTGGCGCACCTTGCGCATGGCATCCTCGCGAGTGTCCTTGATTGCGGTCTCCATCAGGTCGCGGATGATGGTGTCGACGTCGCGGCCGACGTAGCCCACCTCGGTGAATTTCGTCGCCTCCACCTTGATGAAAGGAGCATTCGCCAGCCGAGCCAGCCGCCGCGCGATCTCGGTCTTGCCGACGCCGGTGGGACCGATCATGAGGATGTTCTTGGGCGTGATCTCCTGGCGCAGCGGCTCCGCGACCTGCTGGCGCCGCCAGCGGTTGCGCAATGCGATCGCCACCGCGCGCTTCGCCTCGTCCTGCCCGATGATGTGCTTGTCGAGCTCGTGGACGATTTCCTGGGGAGTCATCTGGCTCATGGCTGGTCAGCGGAAGCGGTAAGCGATAAGCGATAAGCGATAAGCGATAAGCGATAAGCGATAAGCGATAAGCGGTGAATTGGACTCGCGCCTTACGGGAAGTTCCCGCTCACTGCTCACCACTCACTGCTCACGGGTCATTCGAGCAGTTCGATGACGTGCTGCTGGTTGGTATAGATGCAGAGATCGCCCGTGATGACGAGCGACTTGCGGACGATCTCTTCCGGCGCGAGTTCCGTATTCTCCAGCAGGGCGCGCGCGGCCGCCTGCGCGTAGGGCCCGCCGCTGCCGATCGCAAGCAACCCGAGCTCGGGCTCGAGCACGTCGCCGTTGCCGGTAATGACCAGGGAAGTGTCGCGGTCCGCCACGGCCAGCATCGCCTCCAGGCGCCGCAGCACGCGGTCGGTGCGCCAGTCCTTCGCGAGCTCCACCGCCGAGCGCAGGAGATTTCCCTGGTGCTTGTCGAGCTTGGCCTCGAAGCGTTCGAACAGCGTGAACGCATCGGCCGTCCCGCCGGCAAAGCCCGCGAGTATCCTGTCCTGGTAGAGGCGGCGCACCTTGCGCGCGCTCGACTTCAGCACCACGTTGCCATGCGTCACCTGGCCGTCGCCGCCCAGCGCAACACGCTTGCCGCGCCGCACGGAGAGTATGGTGGTACCGTGAAAAAGATCCCGTGTCATCGGAACAGGGGCTGGAACGTGCCCGCTCGGCTAAAGTGGGCGCCGGAAACGCTGCGTCAAGCGCAAATTATACAGGCGGCTCAATGCCCCAGTATTCCGGGTTCCAAGTTCCAGGTTCCAGGTTCCAGGTTACGAATTCCGAGTTTCGGTATTCTTGAACTTTGAACCTTGAACTTTGAGCTGGGAGCCTCAAGAGGTGCCTTCGAGACGGAACACGATCGGCACCAGCACCCATGATTCGATCGGCTCGGTCCCGCGCCGCGCTGGCGTAAAGCGCCAGGTCTTCACGGTCTCGAGCGCCGCGCTATCCAGGTGGGTCGAGCCGCTCGTCTTTTCGATATCCACGCGTGCGGCCATCCCTTCCCGCGAAACCAGCACCTTGAGGGTGACGGTGCCCTGCTCCCCTGCGCGACGCGCTGCCAACGGGTAGCGGGGCGGCGGGTTGCGCAGATACGCCGCTGCGGCGGCCGCGGGCGCAGGGGCTGCGGCAACGGCCTCGGCCTTCGGCTCCGCGGGCGCGGCGCGGCTCTCGGCCGCCTTCGCCACCGGCACAGTGTAGGCCGGCTCGGCTGCCGGGCGCTTCTCCGGCAACGCGAGTACCGGGTTTTCTGCCCGCGGGCGCGATGTTTCCACCGGTGGTTGCGCGGGGACCGGGGCCGTCGGGCGCTTGCGCGCGCGCTGCGCCGGTTCCGGTTCGGCCTGCGGCTCGGCCACCGGCAGCGGCTCGGGTTTCACCAGCACCACTTCCAGCGCGCTGAGTCGGGTGATCTCGTAATCGTCGTAGCCGAAGCGGGGCAGGAACGCGATCGCCACCGCATGCACCACAGCGCTCGCCGCCAGTGCGAGCGCAAGCAGGCGCCGGACCCGCCGTGCAGCCGCGTGCCTCGCATCGATCTGTTCCAGACTGTGAAATTCCAGGCTCACGGAGTAAGCAACGCTGCAAACGGCGATTATCCGTCCGGCGCAAGCGCCGCATCAAACGCGTGCGGGGGCCGGAAACAAATACCCGGAAAGAAGGCCCGCTCCAGGGCTTACTTGGTGCTCGAAAATCCGCCGCAGCGAGTGCGCCGGACGCGATCGGCGCGGCGGCGGAAAGGCTACTGCGTGATCGCTACCGCGTCGGTGAGGCGGTAGTAGAGCCCCATCGGGTCGTCTCTCAGCACCACGAACCGGCCGGACAGGACGATGGGCTCGAAGCCGTACTTGATCGGTACTTTCGCCTGCACCTCGACCAGCTGGTCGGGGCCTCCCGGCAGGCAGAACGCGCAGGTGGGCGGCATCGCGACGAGCAGGAAGCGCTTCTGCCGATCGCCCATGTCGAGCGGCATCATGAATCCCTGGAGCCGCACTTCTTTCTTGTCGAGGGCGACGATGCTGCTGGAGAACTGCGGCACGAATTTGTCGCGCTGCCTGACCGGAGTCACCTCGGCGAGCGTCCTCCAGGACACCACGCCTTTCAGCTCGGGCAGGGGCTTCATCACCATCGGAGCGGGGGGCGGCGCTTCCGCCGGGGCTCTCGCATCCCGGGAGAGCTCCTTCTCCGGCATGCCCTTGAACGCCCAGACCGCGGTCTGCGAGCCCAGCAGCAGCGCAAAAAACCAGATGAAAAGCCTCATACCCCCTCCTTCAGCCTGTGCGCTGCGCGCGTTGAGCGGCGGCAATCCGTCCGTTCCAACGCGCGAGGTCAAACCGGCGCCATGCGTCCGGTTTGACAGGAATTCTACTTCAAGTTCCCGCACCCGGCACCCCGCTCAGTGCCGGTGCTTCATCCCGCAATACTTGCCGATCCCCAGCCCCTTGCAGTCCTTGGCAAGCTGGGCATGGCATTCCTTCACCGTCTTGCCGGCCTCCAGGCACTTCGCGGCCGCGAGATGCGCGTCGGCCATGGCGCGATGGTTGGCGATGTCCTCTTTCACTTCGGCGGCGCTATGCGGCTTCTCCTTCTCCCGCTTCTTGGTCTCCTGGGCCGGCGCCGGGAATGCCAGAGCGGCTGTCACCATCAACGCAACAATTCCCGACTTCCAATCTACTTTCATCGGCTCGTCCTCCTCAATGAAACTTCGCGCTCAACCCCGGGCCAGGGTGCCGGCGATGTCCGTGCGATAGGCGCGCCACGCCGGCAGCAGCGCCGCGACTACCCCCACGCCGAGCGCGAGCGCGAAGAGCCATAGCTCGGCACTCATCCACGTCCAGCCCGTTATGGCGACCTGCTTCGCCGCCCGGAACGCGACGCCCAATGCCTCGGTCAGCGCGTGCCCGATCACGATACCGAGCGCCGCTCCGAAGCCCGCCAGCAGCGCGCCCTCGAACAGCATCAGAACCATCAGCTTGGCCGGGCTCGCGCCGAGCGTCCGCATAACGGCGAGATCGTAGCGGCGCTCGAGCAAAGCGTTGTAGAGCGCGATGAATACGGAAAGCCCCGCAGCGAGGATCAGCACCAGGGCGAAGCCACGCAGCACGTCCACGCCCACCCCGATGATGGTGAAGAGCCGCGCCGTTTCGTAGGCCGGCGAGGCCGCCTGCATTTCGCTGTTCTGGTTGATGTAGCGGGGTAGGGTCGCGGCCGCGATCGGCGAGGCGTACTGAACGAGCAGGGCCGTCAGCTCCTTCTCGTCGTCAGGTAGCAGCTCGGCGATGCGGGCAACGTCCCGGATGTCGTATTGATCGGCGTGCACCGCCCAAACACTCGTGACGTCGGTGAGCACGATGCGGTCCACCACGGTGCCGGTGGGCGCCAGCACCCCCACGACCTGATAGGCGTGTGCCTCGTGCATGTGCTCGCCCTCCCCCACGCCCATGCCGTGCGCGCCAATGAAGGTCGCCCCCGGCCCGAATTTCGTGCGCATGGCGACTTCCGCCCCGAGCACCGCCTCCAGCGGCGCCTGCCAGAGCCGGCCCTGCGCGAGCCGCGCGTTGTAGTGCTTCACGTAGTCGTGATTCGTGCCGACGATGCGAAATCCCTTGTAGTTGTCAGCCAGAGCGAGCGGTATCACGGTCTTCACCGCGCGATGGCGCGCCAGCTCCTGCGCCTGCTTCCACGAGATGTTGCCGGTCGGCACGTCGAGCTGGTAGATGCTCGAGAGTATGATCTGCATCGGGCTGCCCTTCGCGCCCACCACGAGGTCGATGCCGCGCGCGTCGCGCTGCATGCGCTCCTCCAGCTGGGACGTGGTCAGCAGCAGCAGGGTGATCGTCGCGATGCCGAGCGCAAGCAGCAGCACGTTGAGCGTCGTATTGAGCGCCCGCGCGCGCAGGTAGGCCAGACTCACCGTCGCGAGATTCACGGTCGCCCCCTCAGCTCGAAGCGATTGGACATGCGCGCCCTGATGCGCTGATCGTGCGTGGCGATCACCAGGGTCGCGCCGCAGGCGCGCGCCTGCGAATCGAGCAGCTCGTAGGCCTGCTCGCACCGCGCGTCGTCGAGGTTGGACGTCGGTTCGTCGGCGAGCAGGAGCTTCGGCCGGTTCACCACGGCGCGCGCTACGGCGACGCGCTGTGCCTGGCCGAAGGAAAGCTCGTGCGGGTAGGCATCGGCCTTGCCGGAGATATCAAGGGTCGTCAGCACCTCGCGCACCCGCGCCCCGTCCCGGGGCAGGCCGGAGAGATACTGCGCGAGCAGGAGGTTATTCATGACCGTCAGGCTCGGCATGAGATGCAGGCGCTGCAGGACGATGCCGATGTGCTCGCCGCGGAAGCGGTCGAGAGCGGCGGGCTTGAGCGCCGCAAGATCCTGGCCCGCAATGCCCACGCTGCCGGAGGTGGGCCTGAGTATCCCTGCGAGTATGTGCAGCAGCGTCGTCTTGCCGCTGCCGGAGGGCCCGAGCACGAGCCAGTGCGCCCCCTGCGCGGCGCGCCATTCCGGCACTCTCAGCACCTCCCGCCCGTCGTACGCGTGGACCAGTTCGCGCAGCGCGAACATGCCCTCTCTCCTTTCGCCGCGGTCCCTGCTTGGAACGTCGCGCGCTCCAATGGTTCTCAATGCAGCAGCGAAAACGGCAGCGCGATCGCCGCGATGCCCGCTGCGATCAGCCCGATCTGCCACAGCGTGCTGCGCGTGTCGTTCGCCCGGTGCATGTCGGGCATCAGGTCGGCCACCGCGATATAGATGAAGCTCGCCGCCGCGAGCGCCAGCATGTACGGGGTCGCCTCGCGCGCGCCCTCCAGGGCGAAGTAGCCGAGGACCCCGCCCGCCACCGCGGTGAGGCTGGAAACCACGTTGAGCAGCAGCGCCTTCGCCTTGTCGTAGCCCGAGTGCAGCAGGATCAGGAAATCGCCGACCTCCTGTGGAATCTCGTGCGCGATGATCGCCGCGGTGGTCACGAGGCCCACGGTGACGTCCGTGAGAAACGCCGCCGCGATCAGGATCCCGTCCACGAAATTGTGGAAGCCGTCGCCGACGACGATCAGCAGGCCCGCGCGGCACGAGCCCGCGTGCGCGCCGTGGCCGCCGTCGTCGTCGTGGCGGTGGCGCCACAGCGCGGTCTTCTCCAGCAGGAAGAACGCCAGCACCCCCGCGAGGGTGACGGCGAAGAGGCCCTCGATGCTGCCCGCCTGCATGAACGCCTCGGGGAGCAGGTGCAGGAACGCGGCGGCGAGCAGGGCGCCCGCGGCGAAGCTCACCATGCGCGGCACCCACGCCGAGAAAACCGCGAACGCGAACAGCGCCGCCGCGAGGACGCTGAGCACGCCGCCCGCGAGGGTCGCGCCGATGATCCATAGCAGGTTCGTTTCGATGGTGCGTCACCCGATGCAAGCAAGTTGCACTACGCGCCCGCGCCGGGCGCTGCCCGACCGTCCTCTCAGTGCCGGTGCCGCGCCGCGGGCGGCGCGCGGCGCGCAGGGCGGCACGCGGCGCACAGGCCCCTGACCGTGAGCTCCAGCTCCTGGGAGCGGTAGCCCTGAGGCAGGCGGAGGTTCCGCGCCGCGGCCACCTCGTCGAGGCAGATCACTTCCCCGCAGTCGCTGCAGTGGAAGTGGGCGTGCGTCCGGCCGTGCCCTTCGGCCGCGTTGAACCGCCAGACGCGATCGTCTCCGGCAATCTTGTGCGCCAGCCCGTTCGCAGTAAGCCATTCCAGCACCCGGTAGATCGTCACCCTGTCCATCCGCGGCCCGCGGTGCGCGCGCTGCTCGATCTCGTGGTGCGTCAGCGCGCGCGGTGCCGCCAGCAGAATCTTCAGCACCTCGACGCGCTGACGCGTCACCCGTGCGCCCGTGCGCTCAACCAGGGTCTCCGCGCGATCACGATCGGTCAGTGTCACCGCCCGCATTAGAACACGCTCGACGCAGTCCTGCAACTCTGTTGCATTAGACCGGTCGCGCCCGACGGCCGCCGACGGTCGCCCCGGTATACTGACCCGGTGAAATGGCTGCTGCTGTGCCTGATCGGCGCCTACCGGTTGCTGCTTTCGCCCTTTTTCGGGCAACAATGCCGGTTCTATCCGACGTGCTCCGAGTATGCGAAGGAGGCGATCGAGCGCCACGGGTCGCTGCGGGGCTCATGGCTGGCGGTGAGGCGGATCGCGCGCTGCGGGCCGTGGCATCCGGGCGGCCCGGACCCCGTCCCGCCCAAAGTCAAAAGGCGAAAGGCGAATGGCGAAAGTGACAATTAGCGGCCGGCTCCGCCGGGTCTTGCCAACTTCCGCCTTTCGACTTTCGACTTCCGACTTGCCTTTGCCGCCTACTCCGTTCGGCGGCAAAGGAGACCCTTCAGGTAGTCCCCTTCCGGAAAGTTCAGCGCGACCGGATGATCGGGGCCGGGTCCCGTTCTCCCGATGATCTGCGCTTGAACGCCCGCATCAAGCGCGGATCCGGCGACGATCTTCCGGAACAGGTCGGCCGTCACGCCCCCCGAGCACGAGAACGTGAAGAGCAGCCCCCCTGCACGCAATAGCTTGAAGGCGAGCAGATTGATGTCCTTGTAGCCGCGCGCGGCCTTCGCGGCCAGTGCCGCGGTCGGGGCGAACTTGGGCGGGTCGAGCACGATAAGGTCGAATCGCCTCCCTTCATCGAGAAATTTTCGTAGCAGGTGAAATACGTCGCCTTCGATCCAGTCCACGCCGGGGAGGCGATTAAGCTCCGCATTTTTCCGCGCCAAATCCAATGCATCGGCCGAGCTTTCCGCCGCGGTCACCGCGCGCGCTCCGCCGGCGGCCGCGTTCAGCGCGAATCCGCCCGTGTAGCTGAAGCAGTCGAGCACGTCGCGCCCGGACGCGGCCGCGCGCACCTGCTGCCGGTTGACGCGCTGGTCGAGGTAGAAGCCGGTCTTGTGGCCATGTTCCAGGTCGACGCGGAACATGAGTCCATTTTCGGTAACGGTGATTTGCGTTGGCTGCGGGTCACCACGCAGAGGCCCGGTTGCCGCGGGCAAGCCTTCCAGGTTCCGCACCTCGGCGTCCGAGCGCTCCCAGACGCGCGTGACTCCCGGCAGCGCGGCAAGTGTGTCGGCGATGGCCTCGCGCCAGTGCTCCGCGCCCGCGCTCGAGAGCTGAAGTACGATCGTACTGGCGTAACGGTCGGCGACGATGCCCGGCAGCCCGTCGGATTCCGCGTGCACCAGGCGCACGGCGTCCGTCGCGCCGGGATTCAACAGCGTCTGGCGCTGATCCACGGCTTGCTTGATGCATTCGTTAAAAAACGCGCCGTCTATGGCGCGTTTTTCCCAGTCCCAGACGCGCGCGACGATCTGGGAACGGGGGCTGTAGGCCGCAACGGCCAGGAACGCCCCGGATGAGGAGCGCACCTCGACCGTTTCTCCGGCGCCCGGCTCGCCCTCGACCCGGGCTACCGCGCCCGAGAACACCCATGGATGGCGGCGCTTGAGCGACTTCTCGCGCCCGGGCTTGAGGATCAGCTTTTTCAAGAGCGGTAAATGGTGAATCGTGAATCGACTAACCCGAGACGCGAACTCCGGGAACCGGACGGAGTGTCCACTCACTCCTCATCACTCACCAGTCACGATTTTTTCTTGGCGCGAGGGTGTGCGGCGTCGTAGACCTTCGCCAAGTGCTGGAAGTCGAGGTGCGTGTATACCTGCGTGGTCGAGACGCTCGCATGCCCCAGCATGTCCTGCACCGCGCGCAGGTCTCCGCTCGACTGCAGCAGGTGCGAGGCGAACGAATGGCGCAGCACGTGCGGGTACACCTTGCCGGCGAGCCCGAGCTTCTTTCCCCACTGCCTGACCCGTTGCTGCACCGCCCGCGCGCCGAGCGGCGCGCCGCTCCGCGCCACGAACAGCGCGTTCACTTCCGGGCGCGCGAGCCGCTCGCGCTCGTCGAGCCATGCCTTGAGCGCCGTGAGCGCGAAGCTGCCCACCGGCACGACGCGCGTCTTCGCGCCTTTGCCCGTGACGCGCACCGTCGCGTCCCGGAAGCTGACGTCGTCCGCCACGAGCGAGGTCAGCTCGGAGAGCCGCAGCCCGGAGGAATAGAGCAGCTCCAGCATCGCCCGGTCGCGCACCGCGAGCGCGTCGCCAGCGCCAAGTTCCATCAACCTTCCGGCCTCGTCCGGCGAGAGCGCGTGCGGCAGTCGCTTGGGCGTCCTCGGAGGGCGGATACCCACGCAGGGATTCTGTGCGAACCCATGGTCCCGGGCGAGGTAATTGAAAAAGCCGCGCCAAGCCGAGAGCATGCGCGCGAGCGTCTTGCCATGCAGCCCTCTTGCGTGCAGCTGTGCAACGAAGCGCCGCACTTCGTGCACCTCGAGGCGCTTGAGCGAAGTGCCCTCCGCCAGGCCGAGTAGCACGCCGATGTCGCGCGCGTACGCCTCGATGGTGTGCCGGCTCACCCGGCGCTCGTGCTCGAGATGTCCGAGGTAGCTCTGGAGCAACGCGCTCGCGGCCCCGCGTTGCGTGTTTTCTCCCCCCCAGTTAGCGCCCACTTACCTGCCTAACCGCTTGTTTCGCGGCAGGTTGCCGGGGAAACCCCTGTTCGCTGCCCGCTGCCTGCTGCGCACCGGTCATTGCAGGTGACGTACGACGGCGGCGGCGATCAGGTCGCCCATTCGCTTGAGGTAGAGCGTGCCCATCTCGGGGTAGAACCGCTGCGGGTCCTCGCTTGCCAGTGCGAGCAGCCCGAACGTCTCACGGTCGCGCAACGGCACATAGGAAAACGAGCGCAGGTGCGCACCCGCCTCGCCGAACAGTGCCGCGGTGTCTACCACGGCGTGGCTGCTGCAGTAGGGTTGAGTGAGGCTCGCTGCGAACTCCCGCGAGGCCTCGCTCACGGGATCGAACTCCGGCAACCCGGCATGTCCATCGGCGCGCCAGGCGCGCAGCGCCACGTGCGGCACCGCGAAGTCCTCGCGCAGGCTCAGATAGACGGCGTTGAGCAGCGAGCGGATGTCGGTCGAGGCCAGCAGCGCGAGCGACATGCGATGGACCTTCTCGCTGATCGCGTCGTTTTCCTCGCCGAACTGGATCACGTCGCGCAGCTTGCCTTCGAGCTGCTTGCCCTTCTCGCGCAGCGTCAGGATCTGCCGCTCGCTGATCGAGATCGCGCGCCCGCCGTGCGGATGCGGGATGTAGATCTCGGACAGGATGTCGGCATAGTTTTCGAAGAATTCCGGGTGTTCCTTCAAATAGCCTGCGACTTCGTCGGCTTTCATTGCGCTCCCTTGATCCGCTTGCAGTCTATACAGTGGGCAGTTGGCAGTAACACCGTTTCGTCGCGCCTGCGGCTCCTTGCCGCAAACTGCGAACTGACCGCTGCCCACTTACAGTTCGATCTCGCCTTCGAACACGGTCACCGCCGGACCCGTCATCATCACCGCGGCGCCTTCATGCGCCCATGATATACCGAGGTCGCCGCCGCGCGTGCTTACCGTGACGCTCCGGTCGAGCAGGCCGCGCGCAATCCCGGCCGCGACCGCCGCGCAAGCGCCCGTGCCGCAGGAGAGGGTTTCGCCCGCGCCGCGCTCGAACACGCGCAGCCGGATATGGCCGCGGCCGAGCACCTGCATGTAGCCCGCGTTGACCCGCTGCGGAAAGCGCGGATGGCGCTCGATCAGCGGGCCCTCGGCAGCGACCGGCGCCCGGTCCACGTCCGGCACGACCTGCACGGCATGCGGATTGCCCATCGAGACCGCGCTGATCTCGACGCGCTTTGCGTCGAGCTCCAGCTCGTATACGGGCGCGCGCCGCTCGGCCACGAAGGGGATGCGCGCGGGCTCGAACTCCGGTGCGCCCATGTCCACGGTCACCTGTCCGTCCGGCTCGAGCCGCGGCACGATCACCCCGCCGCGCGTGCCCACGCGGATCTCGGTCTTGGCGCTGAGCCCCTTCTCGTGCACGTAGCGCACGAAGCACCGCGCGCCATTGCCGCATTGCTCCACCTCGCCGCCATCGGCGTTGAAGATGCGGTAGTAGAAATCGGTGCCGGCCTCACGCGGCGGCTCGACCTGCAGCATCTGGTCGCAGCCGATTCCCAGGTGCCGGTCGGCAATCCGGCGTAGTTGCCCGGGGCTGAGGGCCAAAGGCCGGGCGAGCGCATCCAATACCACGAAATCGTTACCCAGACCGTGCATTTTAGTGAATTTTAGACGCATTTAGCTGCAGAATCGCAGATAATCACGGTAGATACACCGGTCCATAACCACCGTCATGCCCCCGCGCAGGGCCCGCACCGCAGCGCGGTCATTGATGATACCTTCTTGAATCCAAATGGCTTTCAGACCAAGCGCCAGGCACTCGCCCACCACGCCGTCGATGTGCTCCGCCCGGCGGAACACGTTCACGAGGTCGATGGCAACCGGCACCTCGCTCAGCGCGCCGTAGGCCTTCGCCCCGAGCACCTCGGCAACGCCCGGGTGCACCGGGATGATGTTGAATCCGTAGCCCTGCATCGCGCGCGCGACGCCATGGCTCGGGCGCCAGGGGTGCGGCGAGAGCCCGACCACGGCAATGTTCCGCACCCGCTTCAGCAACGCGCAGCGCTCCCGCTCGTCCGGATTCTCAAACATGGCCCCATGCCAGCCAGTGGCGATCGCTCACGACCTCGACCCGCAGGTGCGCGAGCGCGGCTACCCGAAGCTGTTCCCTCACTTCTTCCGCGCGGTACGCGGCGAGCAGGGAATGGGAGAAATCGCGCCGCAGAACGGGCGGCGCATCCGCGGCGTGCAGCTGGACGAGCTGGCGCACCGCCTCGTGCGATTCCGGTCGCATCAGGTCCATCACCAGCACCGGCGCCCCGCGCTCCGCGGCCGCCGCCACAGTCTGCCACAGCACAAGGGGCTCGGCCAGATGATGGAGCAGGCTGTTGCTGATGACCGCGTCATAGCCCGCGCCGGCAAGACCCGCCGCCGGCAGCCGCAGCCGGCGCAACGCGATCCTCGATGAAAGCGCCGCGCGCGCGACCGCGTCCCGTCCATGACGCAGCATCGCTGCAGCCCCGTCCACGCCCTCGAGCATCGCCCCGGGAAAAGCGCGGGCAAAGCGGATGGTGACGTCGGCCGGCCCGCAGCCGAGATCGAGCACGCGTCCGCCCGCGAAGGCGGGGAAACACCGCCGGAAGTGCTCGACGAATGCCTGGTGCGGCTCCGAGAAGTCGGCCGCCGCGTAGGCCGCCGCTTGCTCCGGATCTTCCATCAGTTCGGGCTCGGGAACCCGCTCGATGGCGCTCAATAGAGCCTCTCCTCCCCCGGCGGGCGCGTCTTGAAGCGCTTGTGAAGCCAGAAGTATTGCTCGGGCATTTCGAGCACGCGCTCCTCGATGAATGCGTTCATCCGCCTCGTGTCGCGCTCGAGGTCCTCGCTCGGGAAGTCGCGCCAGGCCGGATAGAACGTGAGCACGTACCCGTCTGCGCCCGGAAGCTGGCGCGTGACCGCTGGCACCACCACCGCATCGGCCAGGCGCGCGATGCGCGAGAGCCCCGTAACGGTGGCGGCCGGCACGCCAAAGAAGGGTAAGAAGATCGAGTCGCGGTCGCCAAAATCCATGTCGGGCAGGTAGTAGAACGGCAGGCCCGCGCGCATCGCCTTGACCACGGGCCGGATCCCGTCCTGCCGCGAGTAGAGCTCGGGGACGACGAAGCGCGTGCGCCCGCGGTAGAGCAGCGCGTCCACGGCCGGGTCCTTCTGGCGGCTGTAGACCGAAACCAGCGGGAAATCCGCGGTGAGGCGGATGCCCCCCATGTCGAGGCCGACGAAGTGCGGGGCGAGCCAGATCACCGGCCGATCCGCGACCGCGCGCCAGTGCTCCAGCCCCTCGATGCGCACGAGCTCGTGCACCCGCGCTTTGGCAGACCACCACAGCACCCCATGCTCCAGAACGCTGCGGCCGAATGCGCGGAAGTGCCGGCGCGCGAGGCTGCGCCGCCGGGCCTCGTCCCATTGCGGGAAACACAGCCGCAGGTTGGTCAGCGCCACGCGGCGCCGCTCGCGCCCCAGCCCATAGAACACCATTCCCGCTGCCCCACCCAGGCGGGCAAGCGCTCGGAGGGGCAGGAAGTGCAGGAGCCACAGCAGGAAAATCGCGACCCGCGTCATGCGCCCGGCCCGGCGTGCTCGAGCACGATGTGCGCAACCCTCGCGATCTGCTCCTCTGTGAGCTCCGGGTACATCGGCAGGGACAGCACGCGCGCCGCCGCGCGCTCCGCCACCGGCAGCGACACGCCCGCGTTGTCGGCCGCGTAGACTTCCTGCTGGTGCAGCGGCACCGGATAGTAGATCGCGCTCGCGATGCCCGCGGCCGCGAGGCCGGCCCGGATCGCGTCGCGCCGGTCGGCCTGGATCGTGTACTGGTGAAAGACGTGCAGCCCTTTCCCGTCCTGCACTGGAGTGGCGACGCGGCCCCCGGCGAGATGGCGGCTGTAGCGCGCTGCGTTCTCCCGGCGGGCCCGGTTGAACGCGTCGAGGCGCCGGAGCTTCACGCGCAGCACTGCCGCTTGCAGCTCGTCGAGCCGGCTGTTGTAGCCGATGACCGAGTGGCGGTAGGTTCCGGTGCGCCCGTGGTCGCGATAAACGCGCGCGCTGCGCGCGATTTTCTCGTCGTTGGTCACCAGCATGCCGCCGTCTCCGCACGCCCCCAGGTTCTTGCTGGGGTAGAAAGAAAAGCACCCGGCATCGCCATACGCCCCCGACTTGCGTCCGCCGTACTCGGCCCCGAACGACTGGGCGCAATCCTCGATGAGTTTCAACCCGTGATGGCCGCACAGCGCGGCCAGTGGCGCGAGATCCGCCGGCTGGCCGTAGAGGTGCACTGGCAGGATCGCGCGGGTGCGTTTCGTGATCGCCCGCTCGACGCGCGCCGGGTCGAGGTTGAGGCTCGCCGGGTCGATGTCCACGAACACCGGGCGCGCGCCCGTGTAGGAGACGGCGCCTGCACTGGCGATGAAGGTAAAGGCGGTGGTGATGACCTCGTCTCCGGGGCCGATTCCGGCCGCGCGCACCGCGAGATGCAGCGCGTCGGTCCCGCTGGCGCAGGAGATCGCGTGCGCCACTCCGCAGTAAGCGGCCACTTCCCGTTCCAGTGCCTCCACGTTGGGGCCGAGTATGAACTTTCCCGAGCGGATGACCCCCGCAAACGCCGCTTCGAGCTCGTCCCCGATTGCCGCGTGCTGGGCGTTGAGGTCGACCATCGGGATGTTCATTCGCGCCGCTCCTTCGCACCGTCCCGCGGGTGGTTGATGCCGCGGGTGATCGCGAGCGCCACCTCGAGCGCGCGTTTGCCGTCCTCCCCGGACACGACCGGGGCTCCCCCTTCGCGCACCGCGCGCGCGAAGGCGCGTACTTCCTCCATCAGCAGGTCCGCCTCGCCGAAGCTCCGCTCATCGAGCTCGAGCCGCGGCTCCCCGCCCGCGCCCCGCGCCCGCTTCCAGTGCACGAGGCGCCGCTCGTTGTAGTCGATCGAGAGATAGCCGTCGCGCTGGAACACGCGGATCTTGCGCATCGCGGCCTGGCTCACGCGGCTCGCGGTGACGTTCGCCACGCAGCCGCTCGCGAACTCGAGGCGCGCGTGCGCGATGTCCACGTCGTCGGTAAGCACCGGGAAGCCGGTGGGGCGGATGTCCGCGATTCCGCTGCGGACGAGATTGAGAATGATGTCGATGTCGTGAATCATGAGATCAAGGACCACGTTGACGTCGGTACCCCGCGGCTTGAACGGCGCGAGCCGGTGGGACTCGATGAACAGCGGCTCGTCGAGCAGCGCCTGCGCCGCCACGATCGCGGGATTGAACCGTTCCACATGGCCCACCTGCAGAACGCGCCCCTTCTCCGCCGCCAGCCGGATCAGCGCGGCGGCCTCCTCGGCGGTCTGGCTGACCGGCTTCTCCACCAGCACGTGCACGCCGGCCTCGAGGCATGCCTGCGCGACCGGAAAATGGTACTCGGTAGACACCACGATGGAAGCAAGGTCCACCCCGGGCAGCACCGACCGCAAGTCAGTCGCGGATCGCACGTTGAGCTCGGCGCCGACGTGCGCGGCGCGCGCACCGTCGCTGTCCACCACTGCCACCAGTTCCACGTCCGGCAGCGCCATGTATTTCTGCGCGTGGAACCGCCCGAGATAGCCCACGCCGATCACCGCCGCCCGCAACTTGCGCTCAGGCTTCATGCTCGGTCTCCGGACGGGCGGGCCGCTGCGCCCCTGCTGGTATCTTGTAGCGGTTGTAGCTCCATAGGTACTGCGCCGGGTGCCGCCGCACCAGCGCCTCGATCGCCCGGTTGAGCGCGGGCTCGTCGAGCTCGTCCGGCAGACGCTGCAAGTGCAGCCGGTAGCCGGCGCCCGCAGGCAGGCGCTCGGCGAACGCCATGATCGCGGCGGCCCCGCTCGTCTGCTGCAAGCGTCGCACGAGCGTCATGGTATAGGCAGGCCGCCCGAAAAAGTCCGCCCACACTCCCTCGCCCACGCCCGGCGCCTGGTCCGGGAGCACCCCGATGGCCTCCCCGCGCGCGAGAGCCTTGTAGAGCATGCGCACGCCTCTCAGAGTGGCAGGCGCCACCCGCATCTGCCAGCGGCTGCGCCCCGCCACCATCAGCGGCTCGAGCCACCGCAGCTTGGGCGGGCGGTAGAGCACGGTGAGCGGCAGCCGCTGCGCGCCGTAGATCGCCGCGACCTCGAAACAGCCAAGATGCGGCGTAACAAAGATGATCCCCCTGCCCGCCGCGCGCGCGGCCTCCGCCTGTTCCCAACCGCGGCATTCGACCACCGCGCGCGCCACGTTCTCGTCTTTGCCAAACCACACCGCGATCAATTCCGTCACTCCCTTGCCGGTCTCCGCTACGACCTGCCTGAGCAGCGCGCGGCAGGCGGCCTCGTCGCACACACCGCTCGAATAGAGATTCTCCCGCAGGCGCGCGGCATACACGGGGGAAGCCAAGTAGACGAGCCAGCCGAGCGCCGTGCCCGCGCGGTGCAGCCACGCCAGCGGTACCCGCGCGAGCAGCCGCAGCAGTCCAGTCAGCATGGATTTTGTTTTTTAAATCGGGGCTTATCTGTTATTCTATGCGCCTTTTCCCGTTCCCGAAACAAAAAATGAGCGATTTCCTATTCACGTCGGAATCCGTTTCCGAAGGCCATCCCGACAAGGTCGCCGACGCCATCTCCGACGCCGTGCTCGACGCGGTGCTGGCGCAGGACAAGAGCGGGCGCGTTGCCGCAGAAACGCTGGTGGCCACGGGCCTCGTCGTCATGGCGGGGCAGATCACCACCGGCGCGAACGTAAATTACGGCGAGCTCGCGCGCGAAGTCATCAAGCGCATCGGCTACGACGACTCCTCGATCGGGTTCGACTACCGCTCGTGCGCGGTGCTCATCGCGTTCGACAAGCAGTCGGCCGACATCAAGCAAGGCGTCGACGAGGGCACCGGCCTCGATCTCGAGCAGGGCGCGGGCGACCAGGGCCTGATGTACGGCTTTGCGTGCGACGAGACGGCGCAGCTGATGCCGATGCCGATCTACTACGCGCACCGCCTGATGGAGCGGCATTCGGAGCTGCGCCGCGACGGGCGCTTGCCGTGGCTGCGGCCCGACGCGAAATCGCAGGTGTCGGTACGCTACGTCGAGGGCAAGCCGCACCACATCGACACCGTCGTCATCTCGACTCAGCACCGCGAGGACATCTCCCACGAGCCTCTCACCGAGGCGGTGATCGAGGAGATCGTGAAGCCGGTGCTGCCGAAGAACATGGTCACGAAGGACACGCGCTACCTGATCAATCCCACCGGCCGCTTCGTGATCGGCGGGCCGCTCGGCGATACCGGGTTGACCGGGCGCAAGATCATCGTCGACACCTACGGCGGCTACTCGCGCCACGGCGGGGGCGCGTTCTCCGGCAAGGATCCTTCCAAGGTCGACCGGTCGGCCGCGTACGCCGCGCGCCATGTCGCCAAGAACATCGTCGCCGCGGGGCTTGCGAAGAAGTGCGAGATCCAGGTCGCCTACGCCATCGGCGTGGCGCGGCCGGTGAGCGTGCTGGTCGACACCTTCGGCACCGGCAAGATCCCCGACGAGAAGATCGCCGCGCTGGTCGGCAAGCACTTCGACCTGCGGCCCAAGGGCATCATCCACGCGCTGAACCTCCTGCGTCCGATCTATTCGAAAACCGCGGCCTACGGGCACTTCGGGCGCGACGAGCCGGAGTTCACGTGGGAGGCGACCGATAAAGCCGCAGCACTCAAGGCCGACGCGGGCATCAGGTAGCGGGCGAGCCCGCACCGTGGCCGGTTGGCCGACGCTTCGTGTATAATTCGCTTCGCTGAGGAGCGTTGCGACCGGGCAGTCCCCGGCCAGGCTCAGCGAAAATCAACGGCGCTCGCATCGGAAACGATGCGGGCGTTTTTTCTTTATGGCTCCCCGAGGGGCGCTGCGACCAGGACGGCCTGGCCAGGCTCGGGAGCGGGCCGTGTCGCGGGAACGGCGCCCGTTATTTGAGGACCTTCACCCATGAACGCTGTCGTATCGAAATCGCATTCCCCCGACTACCACGTCGCCGACATCGGCCTGGCGGACTTCGGCCGCAAGGAGATCGCGATCGCGGAGACCGAGATGCCGGGCCTCATGGCGCTGCGCGAGGAGCACAAGGGCCGCCAGCCGCTGAAGGGCGCGCGCATCGCCGGCTCGCTGCACATGACGGTCCAGACGGCGGTGCTGATCGAAACGCTCGCCAAGCTCGGCGCGGAGGTGCGCTGGGCCTCGTGCAACATCTTCTCGACGCAGGACCACGCGGCGGCCGCGATCGCGGCCGCGGGCATCCCCGTGTTCGCCTACAAGGGCGAGAGCCTCGAGGAGTACTGGGAGTTCACCCACCGCATCTTCGAATGGGCCGACGGCGGCACGCCCAACATGATCCTCGACGACGGCGGGGACGCGACGCTGCTCGCAATCCTGGGCGCCAAAGCCGAGAAGGACTCCTCGGCGATCGGACGCGGGACGAACGAGGAGGAGCGCGTGCTCTTCAGCGCGATCCGCAAGCGGCTGGAGAGCAGGCCGGGCTGGTACTCGAAGGTGCTCGCCAACATCCGCGGCGTGACCGAGGAGACCACGACCGGCGTGCACCGCCTCTACCAGATGGAGAAGGAGGGGCGCCTGCCGTTTCCGGCGATCAACGTCAACGACTCGGTCACGAAGTCGAAGTTCGACAACCTCTACGGCTGCCGCGAATCGCTGGTGGACGGCATCAAGCGCGCGACCGACGTGATGATCGCGGGCAAGGTGGTGGTGGTCGCGGGCTACGGCGACGTGGGCAAGGGCTGCGCGCAGTCCCTGCGCGGGCTGGGCGCGATCGTGTGGGTGACCGAGATCGACCCGATCTGCGCGCTGCAGGCGGCCATGGAAGGCTACCGCGTGGTGACGATGGATCACGCCTGCGACAAGGCGGACATCTTCGTCACCGCCACGGGCAACGTCAACGTGATCACGCACGAGCACATGAAGCGCATGAGGCACAACGCGATTGTCGCGAATATCGGCCACTTCGATTCCGAGATCGACATTTCCGGCCTGCGGCAATACAAGTGGGAGAACATCAAGCCCCAGGTGGACCACGTGGTTTTCCCCGACGGCAAGCGGCTCATCGTGCTCGCCGAAGGCCGGCTGGTGAACCTCGGCTGTGCCACCGGCCACCCGAGCTTCGTCATGTCGAGCTCCTTCACGAACCAGGTGCTGGCGCAGATCGAGCTCTTCGCGAATACCAGCAAGTACCAGAAGAAGGTCTACGTGCTGCCGAAGCAGCTCGACGAGAAAGTGGCGCGCCTGCACCTGAAGAAGCTCGGCGCCGAGCTCACCGCGCTCAGCGAGGCGCAGTGCCGTTACATCGGCGTCAACATCGACGGACCGTACAAGCCGGACTACTACAGATACTAAGGCAGAAGGCAGAAGGCAGAAGGCGACAACGGTACCGCCTTCCGCCTGTTCCTTCATCCTTAGCTCCTCGTCGCGCATGAGCCTCGCCGAAAGACTGCGCTCCACCTCCGGCACGGTGCTGCTCTACGGCACCACGCCGCCGCGCGAGGGCGCTCCCGAGGACACCGTGCATTTTGCGGCTGGCAAGCTCGAAGAGCGCATCCGCGGGCTCCCGCTCGACGGGATCGTCGTCTATGACCTGCAGGACGAGAGCGTGCGCACGAGCGTGCCGCGTCCTTTTCCGTTCTCCCGCACGATCGATCCGCGCGCCTATTCCACGCTGCTCGCCACGCTGACCGGAAAAAGCGCGGTGTGCTACAAGTGCATCGGCCAGATGGACGTGGCCGGATGGGATGATTGGCTCACGCGCACGAGCGCGGATTTCGGCTTGCGGCTCATTTCGATCGTGGGCCGGCCGAGCTCGCGCGGCGCGGCCCACGCGATGTCGCTCACGCGCGCTTTCGACGTCGCTGCGGCGCACCCGGCCCGCTTCCAGCTCGGAGCCGTGGCCATTGCCGAGCGGCATTCGGGCGCGGACGAGAGCCGGCGCATGCTCGAGAAGATCGCCCACGGCTGTGCGTTCTTCGTGTCGCAGGCGGTCTACGACCCCGAGCCCACGATCCGCCTGCTCACGAATTACCTGCGCGGCTGCCGCGAGTCCGGCATCGCGCCGCGCCGCGTGGTGCTCACGTTCTCGCCCTGCGGCCGGGACAAGACGATGGCGTTCATCAAATGGCTGGGAATATCCGTGCCGGTGGAAACCGAGCGCGCAATCCTGTCGGCATCCCGGCCCGTCGCGAAATCCATCGAGATCTGCCGCGAGAACCTGCTGCGGATACTCGACCAGGATGATGCCGGCGCCCTGCCGCTCGGCCTGAACATCGAGAGCGTTTCGATCAACCGGGAGGAAATCGACGCCTCGGTGGATCTTTTTCACGCGCTCGCGGAGGTCCTGCGGCGCGCGCGTTAGCCGGCCGGGACGGCGGCGATGACCTCGATCTCGACCAGGAATTCCGGCTCCGCGAGGGCGCTCACCACCAGCAGGGTGTTGGCGGGCGGTGCCTTGAGACTTGCGTAGCGTGCGGCGCGCGCTTCGCGCAACGGCGCGATGTACGCAGCATCGGTGAGGTATGTCGTCGTCTTGACGACATGGTTCATCCGTGCGCCCGCCGCGCGCAGCGCGATTTCGATGTTGTCGTAGACCTGGTTCACCTGCGCGCGGAAATCACCGCTTTTCACGCGGTACTCGGCGTCCGCGGGCGTCTGTCCCGAAAGATAGATCAGCCGCGCACCCTCGACCTCGACCACCTGTGTGAGCCGCCCCTTGTTCCACAGCCCCTGCGGATTGAAGTAGTGGACCCGGTAGCCGGGGGCGCGGGCGTCCGTGACGGTGTGCCCGCCTACCGCGGCACTCCACATGGTCCAGCGCTGCGTGAGCGGCGCCAACAGATTCTCAAGCACAAGGCGAAGATGCATCGGATACTCCTCGGGGTCGTGATGGGGAAAAAGGTGCCGCGCTTGCGCGCAACCGGAAGGAAAAGTGTATTCTTCCCGCCGGCGCGGTCAAGCGATCGCGCCGCAGAAGAATCCAACAGACCGGGATCCGAGCCATGACCTTTCACGCCCCGCCCGCCCCGATCGAGGCCGAGCCGTTCGCGGCCCTGCCGCGCGAGCTCATGCGCAGCGGCCAGCCATCGAGCTGGCTCGACGCGAACCATCCCGGCTCGCAGCTCGGGTGCTTCCTCGAGGGGCCCGCATTCGACCGCGAGGGGTATCTCTACGTGGTGGACATTCCCTTCGGGCGCCTGCTGCGCATCTCGCCGCAGGGGCGGTATCAAGTGGCCGTGCAGTACGACGGCTGGCCCAACGGTCTCGCGATCCACCGCGACGGGCGCGTGTTCATCGCCGACTACCGGCACGGGATCATGGTGTACGAGCCGTCCACGGGGCGCGTCACGCCCCACCTCGCGCACCGGCACTCGGAGGGATTCAAAGGAGTGAACGACCTCACGTTCTCCCGCAACGGCGAGCTGTACTTCACGGACCAGGGTCAGACCGGAATACACGATCCGACCGGCCGGGTGTACCGGCTGACGGCCGCGGGCAGGCTCGAATTGCTGATTGACAACGGACCGAGCCCCAACGGAATCGCGCTCGCTCCGGACGAGCGCGCGCTCTTTGTCGCCATGACGCGCGCGAACTGCATGTGGCACCTACCCCTGCGCGGAGGCGGCGTCTCGAAAGCGGGCGTTTTCGCCTACTTGCCCGGCATGCACGGCCCGGACGGGCTCGCGGTGGACGAGGCCGGCAATCTCGCTGTCGCCCACGCGCGCGCGGGGATCGTGTGGCTGCTGAGCCCGCTGGGCGAGCCGCTCTACCGCATCCAGGCGAAGGACGGCCAGGGACGGTTCACCAACATCGCCTACGGCGGGGCCGATCGCAAGACGCTCTATATCACCGACTCGTACCGCAGCACCGTGTTCAGGGCGGAAATGCCCGTTGCGGGCCTGAAGCTCTACTCGCACTCGTAGGCTCGCGCGGCGCTCGCCGGGCGCACGGCGTCCGCGAGTCCCGAAAACGAAACCGGCCGCACGAGGCGGCCGGCCGGCGGGGAGAGAACTTCCGTTCAGGCCGCAGCCTTCGCGGCAGCGGCCTTGCTCTTCGCCTTGGCCTGCGCGGCCCGGGTATGCATCGAAGCGTACGCATCGTGGGCCGCCGCCTCCGCGTCGCCCACGTGCACCGGCAGGCCCATGTCGGAGAGCACAGAGCCCAGCGCCGCGAGGCAGAGCATGACGTTGTCGGGCCGGCACGAGTAGCCCATGATTCCGAAGCGCCAGATCTTGCCCTTGAGCGGCCCGAGACCCGCTCCGATCTCGATATTGAATTCGGCGAGCAGCGTCTTCCTCACCTCCTCCTCGTTGACGCCCTCGGGGCAGACCACCGCGTTCATCTGCGGCAGCTGGAAGGGCTCCTTCACCAGAAATTTCAGCCCCATGGCTTCGAGCCCGGCCTTGAGCGCGACATGGTGGCGCCGGTGGCGCGCCCAGCAGTTGTCCAGCCCTTCCTCCTGGATCAGCAGCAGCGCCTCGTGCAGCGCAAAGAGCGCGTTGGTCGGCGCGGTATGGTGGTAGGTACGCGTCGTGGCGCCCCAGTACCCGAGCAGCAGGTTCATGTCCATGAACCAGGAATGGATCTTGTCCTTGCGCGATTTCACGTAATCCACCACGCGGTCCGAAAAGGACACGGGCGAGAGCCCCGGGGTGCACGAAAGGCACTTCTGGCTCGCCGAGTAGATCGCGTCGATTCCCCACTCGTCCACCAGCACCGGCGTTCCCGCGAGCGAGGTTACCGCGTCCACGATGGTGAGCGCATCGTAGCGGTGCGCGATCTCGACCAGGGCCTTTGCATCCGACTGCACGCCGGTCGAGGTCTCCGCGTGAATGAACGCGACCACGCGTGCATCGCGGTTTTTCCTGAGCGCGTCCTCGAGCTTGTCGGGATCCACCGGATCGCCCCAATTCGCCTCCACCACGACCGGCACGCCGCCCATGCGCTCGACGTTCTCGATCATGCGCCCGCCGAAGACGCCGTTGCGGCACACGACCACCTTGTCCCCCGGCGCGACCAGGTTGACGAAGCAGTACTCCATGCCGACCGAGCCCGGACCGGAGAGCGGGAAGGTGAGCGCGCTCTTCGTCTGATAGACGTAGCGCAGCAGCGCTTTCAGCTCCTCCATCATCTCGAGGAAGACCGGATCGAGGTAGCCGATCGCCGGCTGGCTCATGGTCGTCAACACGCGCGGGTGGATCTCCGTTGGCCCCGGGCCCATGAGGGTGCGCTGCGGCGGGTGGAAGGAGCGGATGCGTTTCGCGGGCGAAAAATCATTCATGGTGTCGTTCCCCAATAGCAGTGAACCGAACAGGCTTTCTCCGTGCGGCCGCGATTTGAGCCGGATCGGCTTGCGGGAATTGGCTTCGTTGAGGACGTCGCGTGTGGCGATCTGGCCCGAGCTGAGCGCCTCGACTTCCATCGCCCAGCGCGCCGGGATGTAGCCCGACTTTACCCAGTTGCTGACCACCGCGCGGTCCAGGCGCAGCCTGCGCGCGACTTCCGCCTGGCTTCCGAAGAGTGCGACGAGACGCTCTGCGCAATTCATAGTGATCCCTGCGCTGCGGAGATTACCATGACAAAATTATTTTGACAAAATGGCGTGGAGGAGACATTACCGACATTAATCAAAGACTTGGGCCGGGAGTGCAGTCGAGATCTTATTAAAATTCAGCGTGTTGCAGTTGGGAGCCGTATTGGCTTCGGCTCGGCGGCAACCCCACGAAATCGAACGCTTCCGGGTCGAGGAGGTGTGAGGCCCGCACGTGGCGCAGGGCGTTGACCATCGTTTCCACCCGGCCCGGGTGGCGCCGCTCCCACTCCCGCAGCAGCGCCTTCATTTCCGCGCGCTTGAGGTTATCCTGCGACCCGCACAGGTTGCACGGAATGATCGGGAACTGCCGGAGCTCCGCGTACGCCGCGAGATCGCGCTCCTCGCAATATGCGAGCGGCCGGATCACGACGTGTCGCCCGTCGTCGCTCCTCAGCTTGGGCGGCATCGCCTTCAGCTGCCCGCCGAAGAAGAGGTTCAGCAAGAAGGTCTCGAGGATGTCGTCGCGGTGATGGCCGAGCGCGATCTTGGTCGCACCGAGCTCCCGCGCCACGCGGTAGAGCACGCCGCGGCGCAGCCGCGAGCACAGCGAGCACATGGTTCTGCCCTCCGGTATGACGCGCTTCACCACGCTGTAGGTGTCCTGCTCCACGATCCGGTACGGCACGCCCTGCCGGGCGAGATACTCCGGCAGCACGTGCGCCGGATAGCCGGGATGCTTCTGGTCGAGGTTGACCGCGACGATGTCGAAACGCACCGGCGCACGGTCACGCAGATAGGTGAGGATGTCGAGCAGCGCATAGCTGTCCTTACCGCCGGACATGCACACCATCACCTTGTCGCTCCCGGCGATCATGTCGTAATCGACGGCCGCCTCGCCAACGAGACGGCGCAGTCTTTTCACGAGCTTGTTCGCCTCGTACGAAGCCTTGCGCTCCTCGTTGCTTTTGGGCTGCATGCGTATTACGGTCTGGTCCATGTCGTCCATCCGGTAATTCGTTTCTCGATTCTCGTTTCTCGATTCTCGTTTCTCGTTGTTCGTTGCTCGTGCTTCGACGTTCACTTCAGCCGCCCGCGCCCCCTGAGGAAGGGTTGGGCTGAGAGGTAAGCACGAGTCACGAGCAACGAGTGACGAGTCACGGGTTCTAGAGGCCGCCGCTGCGGCCGCCGTCCACCGCGATGATCTGTCCCGTGACGTACGGGGCCTCGGCGATCAGGAATTGTACCGCTCTCGCGATATCGTCGGGCTCGCCGATGCGCTTCAATGCCGTCTGGTTGATGATGCGCTGGCGGGCCACCTCGTCGCGCCAGGCATCGTCTTCGGGCCAGAGGATCGTCCCGGGCGCAACGCCGTTGACGCGGACCTCCGGCCCGAGATCGCGCGCCAGCGCGCGGGTGAGCGCGGCCAGCCCGCCTTTGGCCGCGATGTAAGCCGCGTGGTTCCGTATCGGCCACTGCGCCTGGATGTCGATGATGTTGACGATGCACCCGTGCTGCTTCCTCAACTCGGGAGCCGCCGCCTGGGCGAGGAACAGCGGCGCCTTGAGATTCGTGCCCACGATATCGGTCCACGCTTCTTCGGTCAGCTCCCCGATCGCCGTGGCGTAGAAACTCGAAGCGTTGTTGACCAGCGCGTCGAGCCTGCCGAACTGCTTGAGCGCCGACTTCATGAGCTGGGCCGGCGCCGCGTTTTTGAGCAGATCGGCCTGGACCACCGCCACTGAATCGGCGCGCAGCGCGTTGAGCTCGACCTGCAGCGCGCGCGCCTCGAGCGCCGAGGAACGGTAATGCACGAGCAGATCGGCGCCGGCGGCGTGGAGCCCGCGGCAGATGGCCGCGCCCACGCGCCTCGCGCCGCCCGTGACGAGCACCGCTTTTCCCTGCAGAGTATCCGTCATGTCCGGTTAGTGCGGCTCGGATGAGCGTGTAGAATTGTAGTCTAATCAACCGGCTTTCACCGCTTGAATCCTCCCTCACCCGCCGCGGGGCTGCCCGCGCCGCCACCCGAAGCGCTTGCATTGAGCGAGAAGCTCGCGCAGGCGATCGGCGAGGAGATCCGCCGCTCCGGCGGGTGGGTGAGCTTCGCCCGCTACATGGAACTTGCCCTCTACGCGCCTGGGCTGGGCTACTACATGGCCGGCGCGCGCAAACTGGGGCGGGACGGAGATTTCATCACGGCCCCGGAGATTTCCTCGCTGTTCGGCCGCACGATTGCGCGCCAGGTGGCGCAGCTTCTGCGCCTCGGCTACCAGGAGATCCTCGAGATCGGCGCGGGCAGCGGCGCGCTTGCCGCGGACCTGCTGCTCGAGCTCGAGCGGCAGGAATGCGCCCCCGAGCGCTACCTGATCCTGGAGTTGAGCCCTGACCTGCGCGACCGCAGCCGCGATACGATCGCCGCGCGCGCGCCGCAGATGATCGAGCGCGTGGCCTGGCTCAACCGGCTGCCACCGTCGTTCTCGGGCGTGGTGCTCGGCAACGAGGTGCTGGATGCGATGCCGGTGCACCTGTTCGAGCGCCGGCAGCAGGGAGTGATGGAAATGGGCGTAGCGCTCGAGGCCGGGAAGTTCGCGTGGGCCCTCCGGCCGCCGCAAGCCGCGCCCGGTCCGGTGGACGCCTCGCTGTTCCCGGGGGCGGGCTACCGCACCGAGATCCAGTTCCTCGCGCGCGCGTTCATCCGCAGCGTGGGCGACGTGCTCGAGCGCGGCGCGGTGCTTTTTCTCGACTACGGGTTTCCGCGCCATGAGTACTACCATCCGCAACGCGCGCAGGGCACGCTCATGTGCCACTACCGGCATCGCGCACACGACGATCCGTTCCTGTTCCCGGGGCTGCAGGACATCACATCGCACATTGATTTCTCGGCAATCGCGCAGGCCGGGCGGGAGGCAGGGCTCGAAGTGCTCGGCTACACCAACCAGGGGCAATTCCTGGTGAACTGCGGGATCACGGAAATCCTGGGCGAGACCGCGGCCGAGGAAGCGGTGCGCTACACACCGCTCACCGCCCAGGCCAACAAGCTGCTCTCTCCGGCGGAGATGGGAGAACTCTACAAGGTAATCGCGCTCGGCAGGGACGTGCGCGATCCGCTGCTCGGCTTCTCGAGCGGGGACAAGCGCCACACGCTCTGAGCCGGGTTCGTGGACAGCGAGCTCGTATTGTCATGGCCCTTGTGGGCGGCGGCGGGCGCGGTCTTCCTCGCCGCAGGATTCACGCAGGGCGCGCTCGGTTTCGGCTTTCCGACCATCTCCACGCCGGTGCTCGTGCTGCTGACCGACGTCAAGACCGCGATCATTCTCAACCTGCTGCCCAACTTCACCGTCAACACGATCAGCATCGTGCGCGGCGGCAACTGGGGCGCGAGCCTGGGCCGGTACTGGCCCGTCGCGGTCTACGTGCTGATCGGGTCGTTCCTGGGGGCGATGTTCCTGATCATGGCGCCGCCCGCACCGCTGCGCCTGTTGCTGGCGCTGATCATAATCGCCTACCTCTACCAGCACCGCCTCGCGAAGCTCGACTGGAGCTGGCTCGCGCGCCGGCCGTATATCTCCGCGCTGGGCTTCGGGCTGACGGGCGGGTTTTTCTCGGGATCGCTGAACCAGTCGCTGCCGCCGCTGCTGATCTACTTCACGCTGCTCGGCCTCGAGATCACCGCGATGACGCAGATTTTGAATCTGTGCTTTCTCGGCGGCAAGGCCGTGCAGGCGGCGACCCTCGGCCTCGCTGGCCAGATCGCGCTGTCGGCCGTGCTCGCAAACATTCCGATGACGCTGATCGCGCTGGCCGGCATGTACCTCGGGACCCATGCGCAGCGGCGATTCAGCGTAGAGACCTACAACCGGGTGCTGCGCAGGATCCTGTTCGCAATCGCGCTCGTTCTGATATGGCAGGCCTCGGCCTCTGTCCTGCGCTGAGCAGGCTGCGCTAAGATAAGGGGGCGCGCACCGGGGCCCGCGCCTGCGGGACGCGCCATCGGGGATCACACATGACCTTGCCGAGCCGATCGAGATACTCGGCGCTCGCGCTTGCTGCCGCTCTCACTGCGGGCAACGCAGCGGCCGCCGAAGCGCCCGAAGTCGCCCGGGCGCGATACCTGTGGTCGCAAAGCCCGCACGGCGCGTTCCTCGAGCGCATCCTGCCGCGGGCGGTCGAGCCCCATCAGTTGCCCGAGCCGAGATCGGAAGGGGCGGGGCTCGCGACCCGCTATTGCGTGCAGTGCCACTACCTGCCGAGCCCGCAAATGCACACGGCCGCGAAATGGAAGCCGATCGTGGACCGGATGTACTGGCGCATGAAGGGCCACGGCAACATGGGCGCGCTGATGAAGGACATGATGGACAGGGTCGAGGCGCCCTCCGACAGGGATCTCGCCGTCCTCACCCGCTACCTTCAGAAGCACGGGATGAGCGAGATCGATCCCAAGCGCTATCCGTCGCTCGAAACCAGCGCCGGAAAGATGTTCACCTTTGCCTGCAACCAGTGCCACGCGCTGCCGGACCCCAGGCGCCACACCGCGAGTGACTGGCCGAAGGTGGTCGAACGCATGAAGCGCCACATAGCCTGGGCCAATGTCGTGGTTGGTGTGGATGTGCTGCGGACTGTACCGGTGCTCGAGACCGAGGAAATCATTCGCTTCCTCCAGCGCCACGCCCGCTCCGAGCCCAAACCAAAATAGACAGGATTCACAGGATTTCAAGAAGATTTACAGGATTCCTTCTCGGATCTAATCCTGTTGATCCCGGGTAATCATGTGAATCCTGTCCATTTTTTTCCATGAAAGCGATGCAGCTCGCGGCGCCGCGCACGGCGCTCAGGCCCGCCGATCTGCCGGCGCCGCGTCCCGGCCCGGGCGAGCTGCTGCTGAAGGTCGCCGCATGCGGGGTGTGCCGCACCGACCTGCACGTGGTGGACGGCGATCTCGCGCAAGGAAAGCTTCCCATCATCCCGGGACACGAGATCGTAGGCAGAGTCGTGGACAAGGGCTCTGCGGTGGAGCGCTTCGAGCGCGGAGACCGCGTTGGCGTACCGTGGCTCGGCTACACCTGCGGCGCATGCGACTACTGCACGGGCGGGCGGGAAAACCTCTGCGATCGGGCGCGCTTTACCGGCTACCATATTGACGGCGGCTACGCCGAATACACGGTCGCCGACCAGCGCTACTGTTTCCATCTGCCCGCCGCGTACGAGGACGCCGCAGCGGCGCCTCTGCTGTGCGCGGGGCTGATCGGCTACCGTGCGCTGGTCATGGCGGGCGACGCGCGGCGCCTCGGTATATACGGCTTCGGGGCCGCGGCGCACATCGTGGCGCAGGTCGCGCGCCATCAGGGGCGGCGCCTGTTCGCTTTCACGCGGCCGAACGATGCCGCGGCACAGGACTTTGCGCGCAGGCTAGGCGCCGAGTGGGCGGGCGATTCCGGTGCGCCGCCGCCCGAGGAACTCGACGCCGCGATTCTCTTTGCGCCAGTCGGAACGCTCGTGGTCGAAGCCCTGCGCGCCACCGCCAAGGGCGGCACCGTGGTGTGCGCCGGCATCCACATGAGCGAGATCCCGGCCTTTCCCTACGACATCCTGTGGGGCGAGCGCGTCGTGCGCTCGGTGGCCAACCTCACGCGGCGCGACGGCGAGGAGTTCCTCGCGCTGGCGCCCAAGGTGCCGGTACGCACGACCGTGGAAACGTACCCGCTGGCACGGGCAAACGAGGCGCTCGCGCGGCTGCGCGAGGGGCGCGTCACCGGCGCGGCGGTGCTGGTGCCGTGAGGCGCGGGTCGTGAGGGGTGAGTCGTGATTCGACCTAAGCCTGCCGCTCCGTGTCTGGTTCTCGTTCTTGTTTCTCTCCGCGGCTTGGCGCTTCCATTCTTGTTCCTGGTTTTCCTCTGCGTCCTCCGCGTCCTCTACGGTTCAGCTTTTCGTTCCGTCGGCGTTCATCGGCGTGCATCGGCGGGCAGGGCATTTAGCTTTTCGACTCACCAGTCACCGGTCACGAGTCACCAGTCACCAGTCACGCGTTTCAGGCTTTGGCGAGCGTGACGTCGAAGCTCGCCGCGAGCGCGCCCTCCTTCGCCGTAGCCGACGTGACGAGTTCCTGCGGAATCCCGCGCTCGCGCGCGAAGTAGAGCTGCGTGACCAGCGTCGCGTAGCCCTTCGCGCTCACGCGGTAATGGATGTGGCGCGGGCGCCCCGGATATTCGCCGGGCATCACGGTGCGAAACGTGTAGCGCCCGTCGGCGCCGGTCTTGAGGCTCGCGCGCAGCAGGCAGCCGGGGTCGTCCTGCCTCGCGCCGACCTGCGTGTAATCGCCGCGCGCGTCCGCCTGCCACACCTCGACCAAGGCGCCCGCGAGCGGCGTGCAATCCGGCATGCCGAGCACGCGGCCGGAGACCGCGAGCTTCTGGGTTCCGCCCGATCCGCTCGCGCACAGCTCGGGCTGTGACGGAGCGCCCTTGATGTAGAACGGCCCCAGCGCATCGCGCGGCGTCACGCGGCATAGTTGCGCGTGCAATGCATCGGGCACGACGAAAATCGCGCCTGCGACGAGGAAACGTCTGCGGTTGACATTCATGCCATACCCCCTCACCCCACCCTCTCCCCCTGTTCAGGGGGAGAGCGGGTCTTATGTCCCCTTGTCACCGCGTCACTTCTTCACTTCCGGCACGTTCATGCCCTTCTGCACCGCCGGCCGCGCGGAGATCGTGCCGAACCAGCGCTTCACGTGCGGATAGCCGGAAAGATCGGTCTTGTGCCATTCGTAGCGCGCCACCCAGGGATAGGTCGCGATGTCGGCGATCGTGTACTCGTCGGCCAGGAACTCGTGGTTTGCCAGATGCTGGTTTAGAACGGCGTACAGGCGCCGGGTTTCCCTGGTGTAGCGCTCGATCCCGTACGGAACGGGCTCTTTGGCGGCGCGCAGGAAGTGGTGCACCTGGCCGAACATCGGCCCCACGTGCCCCATCTGGAACATCAGCCACTGCAGCGTCACGTACTTGCCGCGCGTGGACCCGGGCAGCAGCTTCCCGGTCTTGCCGGCGAGGTAGACGAGGATCGCGCCGGACTCCATCATCTCGATCGGTTTGCCGTCGGGGCCGTCGGGGTCCACGATCGAGGGAATCTTGCCGTTCGGGTTGATCATCACGTACTGCGGCTTGAACTGGTCGCCCTTGCCAATGTCGATCGGGTGCACGCGATACGGCAGCGCGAGCTCCTCCAGCATGATCGAGACCTTGCGGCCGTTCGGTGTGCTCCAGGTGTACAGATCGATCATCGCACTCCTTCTTCCGAGTAACTGAGTGATTCAGTGATTTAGAGCCCGCTTGGTCTCAATCAACAAGTGCAACACTAATGTTAGTCCCCGACAGGAGTGTTGCCATGGGTCAATGCTATAGCCATCTGAGTATCGTGGAGCGTGAGGAGATCAGCCGCGGTTTGGCGCGGGGTGAATCGGTGCGGGCGATTGGTCGCGAGCTCGGGCGCAGTGCCTCGAGCATCCGTCGCGAGATCGGCCGCAATATCGGAGGGCGGGCGTTGTATCGGGCGAGCTTGGCACAGCGCCGAGCTCAGCGCTGCGCCCACCGGGCACGGCGACGGCGTAAGCTGCTGTGGCGCTGGCTGGCGCGCTATGTCGGACTGCGGCTGATGCTGGGCTGGTCGCCCGAGCAGATTGCCGCTCGGCTCAAACGTGACTACCCTCAGGACATGCGCCGACGCATCTCCCACGAGACGATCTATTGCTCGATCTACATCATTCCGCGCGGGCAGTTGCGCCGCCTGCTCATCTCCTGCTTGCGCCAGCACCGTAAGCGGCGTCGAGCCCGCTACCGCAGCGGCGAGCGCCGCGGCCAGATTCCCAATCGCACCCCCATTGGGCTGCGCCCGCCGGAGCTCGAGACCCGGCGCGTGCCGGGCCACTGGGAAGGCGATCTGCTCAAGGGGCGCGCCAACCGCTCCGCCGTGGGCACCCTGGTCGAGCGCACCACGCGCCTGGTGCTGCTGGCGCGGCTGCCGGGACTGGACTCGCATGCCGTGTGCAGCGGCTTTGCCCGCAAGCTGGGCATGGTGCCACAGCCGTTGCGTAAATCGCTCACCTACGATCAGGGCCGCGAGATGGCGCGTCACGAGTTGCTGCGTAAGCGGCTCAAACTTCAAACCTACTTCGCCGACCCGCACAGCCCGTGGCAACGCGGCTCCAGCGAGAACACCAATGGGCTGCTGCGCCAATACCTTCCCCGCAATATCGATCTGAGCCGGCTGTCTCAGCGCGAGCTCAACGCCATTGCCGCACGACTGAACAACCGGCCTCGCAAAACGCTCGACTGGATGACCCCGAACGAGGCGTGGGCTACTCAACTAAAATCCCCCAGTGTTGCACTTGGAACTTGAGAGCGAGCCGGTTCTTAGTCACGAGCGATAGCGCGGCGGATGGCGGCGAGCCGCGCCTCATCCACGCGCCCGCGGATCTCGTGAGGCGCTCTTGCGGTCTTTGCGATCGCGCCGGCATCGACCGCGGCGGCGGCGGCCCGTGCACGCTCGAGCAGCCGGCGCGCGGGCTCCGCGTCCTGCTGGTCCGCGAGCACGGCGGCAACGAGCTCCGCGAATCGCCCGGGTCGGCGCCATGCGTCGGTCGCGTCGAGGAGCTCCAGCATCCCGGGGGCATCCAGTTCCACGGCGTCGATCACGGTATTGGCGTGGCGGGCGGCAAGCAGCGCAAGATCTCGCGCGGCTGCGGGCGCTTTGAGCCGGCTGGCGAGCGCTTCCACGGCGTGCGGATCGAGCGCCGCAGTAAGGGCGGCAAAGCGCCCCTCGAGCGAACAGCCCGCACGCGCGGCCGCGTCAAGCGCCCGCATCACCGCCTGGCCCGCCTCGGGGTTCTCGAGCGGCGCGTCGAGTTCCGGCACGATCCGCGACAGCGCCCCGCACTCCCGCAGCTCCGCGAACATCCGTGAGGGGCGCGCCTCCATGAGTCCCCGCGACAGTTCCTGCCACACGCGCTCGGGCACCAGCGCATCGGCCTCGCCGTCCGCGGCCATCCTGCGCATCAACGCCTGCGTCTCGGGCGCGACGCGGAAGCCGAAGCGCGCCGCGAAGCGCGCCACGCGCAGGATCCGCACCGGGTCTTCCGCGAACGCCGGGCTCACGTGGCGCAGCACGCCCGCCTTGAGATCGGCCGCGCCGTTGAACGGGTCGACGATGCGCCCCTCGGGATCTCTGGCGATCGCGTTGATCGTGAGGTCGCGCCGCGCGAGGTCCTGCTCGAGCGTCACGTCGGGCGCGGTGTAGAACTCGAAGCCGTGATAGCCGCGCGCGGTTTTCCTCTCGGTGCGCGCGAGCGCGTACTCCTCGTGGGTCTGCGCGTGCAGGAAGACGGGGAAATCCCGGCCCACGGGCTTGTAGCCGAGCCGCACCATCTCCTCCGGGGTGGCGCCGACGACAACGTAGTCGCGGTCCTCGACCGGGAGCCCCAGCAGCTCGTCGCGCACCGCCCCTCCCACACAGTAGATCTTCATGAGCTCGTGATTCGTGAATCGTGATTCGTGAATCGTGAATCGGCGGCACCGCGCGAGCCGCGAGCCGGAGAAAACCGCAGTTTACCGCTCACGGACCACCGGTCATGCGTCACGATTTCGCAGCGTACGGCTCGTCGGCCGCAACGAACGCCGTCTCGCGGCACGCCGCGTCCATCCACTCGGTGACGGACGGAAGGCCGCGCACGGCCTCGACGTAATCGCGCGCGAGCGGCGGGAGTGACACCACGTAGGTGAGGAACCGCATCACCACCGGCGCGTAATAGGCATCCGGCACCGTGAATTTCCCGAACAGCAACGCGCCGCCTTCGCCAAAACGCCCGCGGCATTCGCTCCAGATGGCCGAGACGCGCGCGATTTCGCGCGCGACCGCATCGCTCATGCCCTTGCGCGGGTGCGAGGCGCGGATGTTCATGGGCATGGCCTCGCGCAGGCTGCGGAACCCCGCGTGCATCTCGGCGCAGACCGCGCGCGCGTGTGCGCGCGCGCCGGCTTCCTCGGGCCACAACCGCTTTTCCGGAAACAATTCGGCGAGCGTCTCGCAGATCGCGAGGGAATCCCACACCGGCGCGCCGTCCACGAGCAACACGGGCACCTGCCCGGCCGGCGAGTACTGCCCGATGCCCCGGGGCCGCGCCTCGTCGTCGAACCACAGCTGGATCTCCTCGAAAGGGATCTGCGCCTGGCGCATGAGCACCCAGGGACGCATCGACCACGAAGAATAGTTCTTGTTGCCAATGACCAGTGTCAGCGCAGCGCTCATCCCGTTAACCCAACGGCGTGGCGGGTGATTCGCGGCCCGCTTCGCTTCCCTCGCTTCCCGCGATTCGTTCCTCGTCTTCCCGTATCACGACTCACGATTCACGGAATCATTGCGGCCCGCGCGGCCCCGCAGGCGCTGGTAGCGCGAGCGCGGTGTGTTCTGCGCGAGGTAGCTCGGCGCGACCGCCTCCAGCGCCACGGGCGCGATGCCGAACGGAAACGCGCAATCGCACACGCTGTCGGCTTTCATCGAATGGTAATTGTCGCGCGTAAGGAGCTTCACCGGAAGCAACTCCATCGCGAACGCCTGCCAGTAGGACAGGGTATCGTTGAGGCCGATGACCGGCCGCCGCCTGCCGGTCGCCACACCCACGAATTCGACGAGCTCGCGCAGCGTGTAGACCCCGGGGCCGCACAGATCGTAGCTCCTGCCGATGCTCGCGGGGTCCGTGAGGCTGCGCACGAACGCAGCCGCCACGTCCTCGACGTACACCGGCTGAAAGCGCGCCCCCGGGCACGCGAGCACGACGAACGGCGAGAACCGGAGCAGCTGGGCGAACAGGTTGAGAAAGGTGTCCTCGCGGCCGAACACCACCGAAGGCCGGAACAGCGTCGCCTCCAGCCCGGATGAGCGGACGATGTTCTCGGCCTCGCCCTTGCTGCGCAGATACCTGCTCGGGCCATCGGGCGCGGCGTTGAGAGCGCTCATGTGAAGCAGCCGCCGCACGCCGCGCTCGCGGCACGCCGCCACGACCTTGCGTGCGAGTTCGACGTGCGCCGCCTGGAAGCTCCCGGTGCCGCGACCGTCGTGGAGCACGCCGACCACATTGATGACCGCCTCCGACCCGCGCACGAACTCGCGCAGAGCCTGCGGGTCGTGCACGTCCAGCTCGATCACGTCCACGGTCGGCAGCAGGATCAGCTGCTCCTTGGCGCGCTCGCGGTCGCGCGTGGCCACCCGCGCCCGGTAGCCTTCGGCCGCCAGCAGCTGGCAGATGTTGCGGCCGATGAACCCGGACCCGCCGAGGATAGCAACGGTATTGATTTCCATGCCCGATTATTATGCCGTGAGTCGCGAATTGTGAATCGTGAATCGAAGGCCCGCCCATCGGCGGCCATCCTGCTCATCGCATACGGTTCGTGGTGGGGCTCAGGGCGTGTCGTTCAGCGACGATTCGCGGTCGCGCCGGCGCGGGCTGACGATCCCAATGCGCTGCCGGAGCGATTGCATCGTATCGCCGAAGCTGTGCGCGTAGAACGTCGCGTTCGACATCACTTTTTTCACGTAGTCGCGCGTTTCGTTGAACGGGATCGTTTCGGCGTAGATCGCGCCCTCGACCGCAGTGTCGGGACGCCAGGCCCGGGCGCGGCCCGGCCCCGCGTTATAGGCTGCCGAGGCCAGCACCGGATGGCCGTCGAGCGCATCCAGGACATGCCTCAGATAGTAGGTCCCGAGCCTCACATTGACGTCGATCTCGTTGACCTGCGACCAGCGCCAGTCCTTGAACCCCAGCTGCTTGGCCACCCAGCGCGCCGTGGCCGGCATCAGCTGCATCAGCCCGCTCGCTCCCGCATGCGACCTGGCGTCCGCGATGAACCGGCTCTCCTGCCGGATCAGCCCGTAGACCCACGCCTCGTCGAGCGCGAAGCGTGCGGCGTGCGTCTTGAGCACGTCACGGTAAGGAGCAAGGTAGCGCAGCCCGAAGTCGTGCACCTCGACCGTGCGCTCGGCAGTGCCGATCGCGCGATCATAGACATCGTAGCGACGCGCGAGCTCGGCCGCGGCGAGCAACTGCTGGTCGTCAAAGCCGCGGATCGTCCACAGCCATTCGCGGTTGGCCTCGGGGCGGAGATTGAGCCGATAAAACTCGAGCGCCCGACTGAACCCCGGGAGCTGATTCATCGCCCGCACGTCCTCGGCGCTCGGCTTGAAGGGTGCGGACGGCACCGCGATTCTCGCGCCGAGTTCCTCCTGCGCGAGCAACCCGTAGAAGTTGAACTCGGCCGCAAGCGGCCTGAATAGCGCCTCGGATTCCTCGGCGCGTCCAAGCTCTCTCAGCGCGCGCGCCTTCCAGTAACGCCAGGCGGGATCATTTGCTTCGGTCCCGATCATGGCGTCAACCGCCTCAAGCACGTCCGGCCAGCTCTGGGCGCGCAGGGCGGCGCGCGCTTTCCACGCGAGCTGCACGTCGGAGAGGTCGCCCGCGCGCTGGAACCAAGCAAGCGCATCCGGTTGGTGGCGCATGGCCCCCAGATGCCCGAGCATGCCCCATACGTAGCCGCGCTCCTCCGCGGAGAAACGCTCTTCGAGCTTCGCCCAGTGGCGCGCCGCCGGCTGGGGCGCGGTGCGCGCGAGCCGGTGCACCGCGAACATCGCGGCCTCGCGTCCGGCGCGGGTTCTGAGGTTCAAGCCCCGGCGCTCAAGATATCCGTTCGGATCGGACGCGATCGCTTCGAGCACGCGCGCCTCGGGCGCCTGCCCCGCGGGCAACAGCTCCGCGAAGCGGCGCGCCGCCGTGACGCGTCCCGCTTCGAGCGCAACGCGGATGCGCATCCACACGTCCTCGGTGGACAGCAGCTGTGCCCCGGCCAGCGCGCTGACCAACGGCATGCAACTGTCGGGCAGCGCGCGGGGGATGAACCACACCGCGCGCGCCTCGCGCAATGCCTCGGCCCCGTCGTGCTCCAGGCGCGATTGCAGGGCATAACACGTGATCTCGAGATCGTCGCCCACGAGCAGGGGCAACTCCTGCCGGAAGAGCTCCCACTGCCGCGTCTTGCCAAGCTGCTTGAGCCAATCGTTGCGCATCCGCTCGGCAAGCGGGCCATCGCGGTTCGCGGCCAGGAACGCGCGTATTTCCTCGGGCGCGGTGTCAGCAAGCC
Organism: Betaproteobacteria bacterium; assembly: GCA_016868035.1. Classification (GTDB taxonomy): domain Bacteria; phylum Pseudomonadota; class Gammaproteobacteria; order Burkholderiales; family SG8-41; genus SG8-41. The sequence continues at coordinate 66,993 of VGID01000010.1, forward strand.
TGAGGCTCAACCTCCAATAGGTGACGTAGGGCTCGAGAATGTGGCCTTTCAGGCGCTTCGCATGGGCCTCGAGGCGCGCGCCATGGCCGGCTCGGAAGGCTTCCCGTGCCGCGAGAAACTCGTCATCGAGCTTGCTGCCATGGGCCAGACCGGCAGCCAGCGCCATCAGCAATGCCAGAATTCTATTCATATCAAACGCGAACTCCCCTGCTTACCCCGTTCATTCTAGCCGGAATTCCCGTCAGAACGCAGGGCAAATAACGCGCGATAGCGGGCGGGTGTTGACCGCCTCACGGCAAGACCGACCGGGCGCGGCTAGCTCAGGAACAGCCGGTAGGCGGGATTGCGGGTCTCGTCCCAGTACGGGTAGCCGATCCTGGCGAGGAAGGACCGGAACTTTCGCTTGTCCCGGCGTGGCACCTGCATGCCAACCAGCACCCGCCCGTAATTGGCGCCGTGATTGCGGTAATGAAACAGGCTGATGTTCCACCCCCTGCTCATTGCCGTGAGGAACTTCATCAGCGCGCCCGGGCGCTCCGGGAACTCGAAGCGATAAAGGATCTCGTTGTCCAGCCGCGGAGCGTGCCCGCCCACGGTGTGGCGGATGTGCAGCTTTGCGAGCTCGTTGTGGCTGAAGTCGAGAGTCTTCAACCCCTTGCGGCGCAGCTTGCGGATCAGCTTCTCGGTCTCCGCACGGTCGTGCACCTGGATGCCCACGAAAACATGCGCCTGCGCGGGGTCCGCGTAGCGATAGTTGAACTCGGTGATGTTGCGCGCGCCCACCAGGGAGCAGAACTCGCGGAAGCTGCCGGGACGCTCGGGAATGGTGACCGCGAGGATGGCCTCGCGCTCCTCGCCAAGCTCGGCCTCTTCCGCCACGAAACGCAGGCGGTCGAAATTCATGTTGGCCCCGCACGCGAGCGCCACCAGCGTCTTGCCGCGCACGCGGGTGCGTTCGACGTAGGCCTTGGCCCCGGCGATCGCGAGCGCGCCAGCCGGCTCGAGCACCGCGCGCGTGTCCTCGAACACATCCTTGATCGCGGCGCAGATGGCGTCCGTGTTCACCAGGATGACGTCATCCACCAGCTCGCGGCAGAGGCGGAAGGTCTCGGCGCCCACCTGCTTCACCGCGACGCCGTCGGCGAACAGCCCTACCTGCGGGAGCGTGACGCGGCGGCCGGCCTTGAGCGAGCGGTACATGGCGTCAGCGTCCTCGGGTTCGACCCCGATCACCTTGATTTCCGGGCGCAGGCTCTTCACGTACGCGGCGATCCCGGCGATCAACCCGCCGCCGCCGACGGCGACGAAGATCGCGTGGATCGGTTTCGCGTGCTGGCGCAGGATCTCCATCCCGATCGTGCCCTGTCCCGCGATCACTTCCGGATCGTCGTAGGGATGAACGAAAGTGAGCCGGCGACGGCGCTCGAGCTCGCGCGCGTGCGCGTGCGCTTCGTCGTAGGAATCGCCGCGGAGCACGACCTGCGCGCCGCGCGCCTTGACCGCAGACACCTTTATCTGCGGGGTCGTGACCGGCATCACGATCGTCGCGCTGCAGCCGAGCTTTTGCGCCGCGAGCGCCACGCCCTGGGCATGATTGCCGGCGGAAGCAGCAATCACGCCGCGCTTGAGGGCGGCAGGCGGCAGATGCACCATCTTGTTGTAGGCGCCGCGCAGCTTGAACGAGAACACCGGCTGCATGTCCTCGCGCTTGAGAAGCAGCCGGTTCCCGATGCGCGCCGACAGGGCCGGCGCAAGCTCGAGCGGCGTCTCCATCGCCACGTCGTAGACCCGGGCGTTCAGTATGCGTTCGAGGTAGTCGCGTTTTTTCCTCATGGCTGCCGCCGCACCCTGGCCGTTTCGTAAGAGTAGAAGGTTATCAGCCCTTTGCACCCCGGGGAAATGGGGAATGGGAAATGGGAAATGGTATAGTCGGCAAGCCGGACACGGTTCACGGAAAGCAGATCATGATTTTCCCATTCACTATTCCCGATTCACCACTCACCGCCGTTCGATGACCCAGGACGAAATGAAAAAGGCGGCTGCCGCGGCCGCGATCCGCCACGTTCCGGACGGCTGCGTGGTGGGCGTAGGCAGCGGCTCGACCTCCAATTTTTTCATCGCGGAGCTCGGCGCAATCCAGCACCGCATCCGGGGCGCGGTCGCGAGCTCGGAGGCCACTGCCCGGCGGCTGAAGAACCTCGGCATCGCAGTGCTCGATCTCAACAGCGTGGAGGAGCTGCCCGTGTACGTGGACGGAGCCGACGAAGTAACGCGCCAGCTCGCCATGATCAAGGGCGGTGGCGGCGCATTGACGCGCGAGAAGATCGTCGCGGCCGTGGCGCGCCGCTTCGTGTGCATCGCCGACCAGTTCAAGCTCGTGGACGTGCTCGGGAAATTTCCGCTGCCGGTGGAGGTCGTCCCGATGGCCCGCGCCTACGTCTCGCGCGAGCTCGTCCGGCTGGGCGGCAGCCCGGAGATGCGGAAGGATTTCACGACGGACAACGGCAACGTCATCCTCGACGTGCACAAACTCTCCATCCGTGCCCCGGCGGAGCTGGAGGGCGCATTGAACCAGATTGTGGGGGTGGTGACGAACGGGTTGTTCGCGCGGCGCGCCGCGGACGTACTGCTCCTCGGCACCGAGCGCGGCGTGCAGACGTTCGAGCGCTGAGACCGGGCGCCCCGCCCGGACACAAAGCTGTCATAATTCCCCGATATCGTTGCCTGTTCCTGGACAGACGGAGGCGCGGCGATGCCCAACACCAACCACACGCTGAAAAAGTTCGACGCCGAGCTCGAAGCGGTGCGCGCGCGCGTGCTGCAGATGGGCGGCCTGGTCGAGGAGCAGATCGCGCGCGCCATGGATGCGCTGGCGAGCGGCGATCTCCAGGTCGCGGCTCGCGTCGTGGAGGACGATCACCGGGTCAATGCCCTGGAAGTCGGGATCGACGAGGAGTGCAGCACGATCATCGCGCGGCGCCAGCCGGCCGCCGTGGACCTGCGCATGCTGCTGATGGTGGTGAAGACCATCACGGATCTCGAGCGCATCGGGGACGAGGCGGCGAAGATCGCGCGCATGACCAAGCTCATCTACGAGTCCGACCGCCCGTACGGGCTGCGCCCCCCCGAGCTCCGGCACGTCGCGGACCTCGCGCTCGGAATGCTGCGCAACGCGCTCGATGCTTTCGCCAGGCTCGATCTCGCGGTCGCGGCCAAGGTCGTGCGCCAGGACCAGCAGGTGGACGATACGTTCCGCGGGATTTTGCGCCAGCTCATCACGTTCATGATGGAGGATCCGCGCACCATCTCCCACGGACTCGAGATCCTGTTCATCGCCAAGGCGATCGAGCGCATTGGCGACCACGCGAAGAACATGTCCGAATACGTCGTCTATATGGTGAAGGGCAAGGACGTGCGGCACATCGGCCTGGAAAGCTTCGAGCGCGAGGTGCTCGCGCCGCACTGAGAAGGTTGAAGCCGCCGATGAACGCGGACGGATGCCGATAGCACCCGGTAAGCAGTAAGCAGTAAGCAGTAAGCAGTAAGCGGTGAGTAAGACGCGATTTCCAGGTTCGTGCCGCTCACTGCTTACCGCTCACGGCTCTCCATATCTCGATCGGTGTTTATCTGCGGTTGATAATTGCTGATCCGGCTCTTGGTCCCAGACCGGGCCATCACGCCAGGTCGGGCGCGACGACTGCGCGGACGACCACCTCGCCCTCGCCGCGGCTGGCAAGCCACCAGACCGCGCCCTTCCTCAAGCTCCACTCGGCGGGCCTGCCGGTGAGGACAAGCGCCGCTGCCTGCCCGAGCGTGGGCTGGTGCCCCACCACCAGAACAGCGCCCTTGCCGTGCGGCCACTTCGCGGCCGCGAGGATCGATTGCGGGGTCACCCCGGTTCCGACCTCGGGGCTCGCATTGAATTCGCCGGAGAATGCCTGCGCGGTTTCGCGCGCACGCCGCGCCGGGCTTACGAGGATCACGACGTCTCCCGGCAGCCGCTGCTTGAGCCACGCCGCCATGCGCTGCGCCTGCTGAAGGCCCGCGCCGGTCAGCCTGCGCTCTTCGTCGGGTATCCCGTCCTCGGCGTCAGCGTGACGCCACAAGATCAGGTCCATGTTCGGCATTCGCCGTTCAAAGTTCCGGGTTCCACGTTACGGGTTCCGGGTTTACAGACCTTGAACGTTGAACTTTGAACCCGGGACTGCCCGCGCGGCGCACAATCCGCGCCGGGGCAAAAATAGCCGCGTCCGGGGATTATTTGCTGGAGGGAGGAACGTAACCGGACGCGACGTCGGCGCCCGCGCCGAAAAAGTGCTTTTCCATCTGCTGCGCGAGATAGTCGCGCGCCTTCTTGTCCGCCAGGTTCAGCCGGTTCTCGTTGACCAGCATCTTCTGGTGCTCGAGCCACTGCTTCCAGGCCTCCTTCGACACCTGCTCGTAGATGCGCTTTCCGAGCTCGCCCGGGTACGGCGGAAAGTCGAGGCCCTCGGCCTCGCGCCCGAGCTTCACGCACTCGACCATCCGGGACATGATGCAATCTCCAGAGCGGAACACCGATGATGCCCGAATGTTACGGCGCTCCGGCGCTCAAGTAAATCGCAATTCCAGATTGCCGGCCTGCAGGCGCGTCGCGGTGATCAGCATCGGGTGGTCCACGCGCGGCTTCTCCAGGTAATAGCCCTGCACGCAATCCACGTCGAATTTCTTGAGCATCGCCATCGTCTCCTCGTCCTCCACGCATTCGGCGATCGTGGTCTTGTGCAGGCCGCGCGCGACCGACACGATCGCCTTCACGAACAGCTGGTTGTCGTGGTCGTTCGGAAGGTTGCGGATGAACAGCCCGTCGATCTTCACCGAGTCCGCCTGCAGGTGCTTGAGGTAGGCGAACGAGGAAAATCCGGTGCCGAAGTCGTCGAGGCACACGCCGCACCCGGTCTGGCGCAGCGCCTCGATGAAGCGCTGCGCGTCGTGCAGGTCGGAAACCGCCGAGGTCTCGGTCAACTCCACCATCAGCCGCCGCGGCGCCACCCCGTAACGCTTCAACTGCTCGGCGATGTATTGGGGCAGCATCGGCTCGTCGAAGGAGCGCCCGGAGATGTTCACCGCCAGCGCGGGGATCGATTTCACCTCGGCGAGCATCTGGATCGCCTCGCGCAGCACCCACCGGTCGATTTCGAGGATCTTGCCGGACTTTTCCGCCACCGGGACGAACTGCCCGGGCATGAGCAGCGCCGTTGGGTCGTCCTGGTCGCGCATGCGCACCAGCACCTCGAAGTGCGACAGGGACCGGTCCGCCGTGAAGTACACGCCCTGGAATTGCAGATCCATGAGGTTGTGCTCCAGCGCGTGCAGGATGCGGTCGTTCCACGAGAGCCTCGAGACCATGCGCTGGGAAGCATCGAGATCGCTGCGATAGATGCGCCAGGCGTTTTTGCCGGCCTCCTTCGCCTGGTACATGGCGGTGTCCGCCCGCGAAATGAGGTCCTCGGCGCCCTCGGCATGGTCCGGGAACACCGCAACGCCAAGCGAGCTCGTGAGCCGCAGGCTCTGGCCCTCGAACTGGAAGCGGACCTGCGCAATGGAGTGGGTAATGCGCTCGGAGAGCACGCGCAGCATGTCGTCCGAGATGTCCGGCACCAGGATCGCGAACTCATCGCCGCCGAGCCGGGAGAAGATTTCGTTGCGGCGCACCTGTCCCGCCATCTCCCCGGCGATGCGGATCAGCATCGCGTCGCCCGCGCGATGGCCGAAAGTGTCGTTGATGTACTTGAAGTCGTCGAGATCGAAGAAAAGCAGCGCCACGCGCGAGCTGTTGCGCTGCGCGTCCGCGATCATGCGCGCGAGCTCCTCGTTGAAGCGGTGGCGGTTGTAGAGCCCGGTCAAGGCGTCGCGCTCGGCGAGATAGACGAGCTGGTCCGCGGTCTGCCGCGCGCGCGTGATGTCCTCGAACAGCCACAGGTGGCCGACCGGCCGGCCGTAGACGTCCTCCACCGAGTACACCTGCTGCGTGATGACGCGGCCGTCGGCGAGCTGTATCTCGAGGGTGCCGAAGATGTCGCCCGGCCGCGGCGCATGCAAGATGTGGCGCGCCTGCTCGTCCGGCCGCGCCAGCACGGACGCCGAGGTGGCCAGCACTTCCTGCACGTTGCGGCCCATCAGCCGCACGCCCGGGGCGATCGTCCAGATCTTGGCGAAGGCCGGGTTGCTGTACACCACCTTCTCGTCGTGCGACACGAAGAGTATCCCGATGTCCATCGCCGCGAGCAGCGCCGAAAGGCGGGCATGCTCGTCCTGGGCGCGGGTCAGGTATTCCTGCTGCACCGCCTGCGCCTCGCGCAGCTCCGCGACCGTGGTTTCCAGCCGCTGCTCGGCCTCCTTGCGCTGCGTGATGTCGCGAATACTGATGCGGATGCCGAGGTAGCCGCCGTGCGTATCGTAGATGGGCCGCCAGTCGGCCGCGGCCCAGAACTCGCTACCGTCCTTGCGGCGGGCGCGAAACTCGTAATCCGCCCCGCTGTTGCCGCGCAGCGCACGGCGGATCTGGCGCACCGTGCGCGCGACGTCGTCGCCGGCAATGAACGGTGCCGGGAAGTTCTCGATGGCGAGGCACTCTTCCGGGGTGTAGCCGAACATGTCGAGCACCCGCGGATTGATCCAGATGAGCTTCGTCTCGGGGCTGATCCACAGCTCGCAGTCGTAGCTGTAGTCGGCGATCGCGGTGAACTTCGCCTCGCTGTTGGCGAGCGCCTTGATCCGCCCCTGCAGCGCCGCGGCCATCGTGTTGAATGCGTGGGTGAGCTTGCCGACCTCGTCGCCCCCGCCCACCGGCAACCGCACGTGGAGATCGCCCCCGGCGAGGCTCTCGCTCGCCTTCGTCAGTCTGGTGAGACTGCGCGTGAGCCAGTAAGCGAGCGCCGTCATCGACACGATCGACAGCAGCAACGCGAGACCGCCGATCGCGAGGTGCTCGCGGACGAGCTTCGTCCGGGCGACGGCCAGAAACCCGGTCGCGACCCCGAAGCGCAGCTTGCCGAGTGCCTGTCCCGCCGACTCGATTTCGAGCTCGGTGTGGAACAGCCCCTCCTGTTTCGCTGCCGGAGCGCGCAGCGCGGCGTCAATCGGCGGCAGCGTCGCGTCTCCGCCCCAGCCCGAACCGGCAACGACCCTGCCCTCGTGATCGAACAGCACCAGGTAGGCAATGCCGTCGTCGCGGCGCATGCGCTCGAGCAGCTCGCCCGCCGCGCGGTACTCGCGCGCCGCGAGCGGCGGAGCGAGCGCGGCGTTGAGCAGCCGCTTCTGGTCGGCAAGGTGGATCTGCGTGCGCTCGTCGAGCTTGTCCTCGATCACCCGCACGCTGTCGCCGATGAGCAGCGCGAGCATCAGCGCCTGGACCAGCGCGCTCGCCATCAGCAGGCGCGTGCGCAATGAGAGCGAGGCGGGAAGGAATCTCACGTGCCGGGCCCTACAGGCGCTTCGCCAGCACCACCGAACGGCGCTGGAAATTGTAGAGGTCGCGCTTCCGGCGCGGCAGCGCGCCCGGCTCTTCCTCGGTGAAGCCGCGCTCCACGAACCAGTGCTCGGCGCGCGTGGTGAGCACGAACAGACGCTTCGACTTCTGGCGCCGCGCGCGCGCCTCGGCTTCTCCGAGCAGCCGCTCGCCCGCGCCGACATTGCGGAAATCAGGATGCACGACCAGGCAGGCAAGTTCCGTCGCCCGCTCCTCCTGGAACGGATAGAGCGCCGCGCAGCCGACGATCATGCGATCGTGCTCGAGCACGACGAAGCGCCCGATCTCGCGCTCCAGGCGGTCGCGGTCGCGCTTGACCAGCGTGCCGTCGGCCTCGAGCGGCTCGATCAGTTTCAGAATGGCCCCGATGTCCTCGATTTTCGCCTGCCGCAGCTTTTCGATCGGGTCCGGCGTGAGCATGGTGCCCACGCCGCGATGCGTGAAGAGCTCGAGCAGCAGTCCGTCGTCCACGCGCCCCGAGATGAGGTGCGCGCGGCGCACCCCCTCGCGGCAGGCGCGTACCGCAAGCGGAAGATAGAGCTGCGCATCGCCGCCGGGAACCGCCCCCTTCGCGAGCAGCGTCTCGGCCTGGTGCACGGTGAGGTCGCGCAGCAGTTCCCCGCGCCGCCCGGTAACGCCGGTGGTGTCCATGAGAAAGATGAGCTTCTCGGCCTTCAGCGCGATGGCCGTGGAGGCAGCGACATCCTCCAGTGCGACATTGAACACTTCTCCGGTCGGCGAGTAGCCGAGCGGGGAGAGGAGTACGAGCTCGCCGTCCTCGAGGCGTTTCGCGATCGCTCCCGCATGCACCTTGCGCACCTCGCCCGTGTGCAGGAAGTCGATGCCGTCGACCACGCCGATCGGCTTCGCCGTGATGAAGTTGCCGCTCGCGACGCGGATGTCGGCCCCGGCCATGGGCGAGTTGGGCAGCCCCATGGAGAGCAGCGCCTCGATCTCCACGCGCAGCCGTCCGCTCGCCTCCTTGGCGCAGGCGAGCGCGAACTCGTCGGTCACGCGCAGGCCCTTGTGGAACCGGCTGCGCCGCCGGCGCTCCTTGAATTTCGCCTCGATCTGGGGGCGCGCGCCGTGCACAAGCACCAGCCGCACGCCGAGGGCGGCGAGCAGATTGAGATCGTGCGTGAGGTCGAAGAACCTTCCATCGCTCACCACCTCCCCGCTGAAGGCGATGACGAAGACCTTGCCGCGGAAGGCGTGGATATAGGGCGCGACCGACTGGAACCAGTCGATGAACCGGTCCTGCGCGGACAGCCGGGTCCGCGTTGCGGCACGCGGCGCGGAGTCGTCTTGCACCAGCGCGGTGACTTCGAACTTGTCGTTGTTGCGCGGAATGTTACGCTCCCCTGCCGTTTTCGCCCGGTGGCGCACCGCCAGCGCGCCGTCCCCATGGCTTTCACTGCAATTTCAGACGGATATTATGCGAGAAACGGCGCAAGGAAAAGCGCAATTGCGCGCCGCCAGCGCCCGCTCCTCGCATGCAGCCCCGCTCGATAGCAGCCTGTCGGACTTGAGGTCGCGACAGGCTGCTAAATGCAAAACCGCCCGCAGGTATGAGACAAAGCGAGAGGAGATGAGCTTTCTTGGCTACCAAATGCGTAACGAGCAGGGCCGGGTTCATGAATTTCGAATATTGTTTGCCGTTTGCCTGCGGGCGGTTTTGCGTAAGGAGTGTGTCGGGGCAAAGTCCGACACACTCCTAGTGTACGGGAGCATACGGGCCGGCAACGAGGGCGTATGCGACATCCATCACGGAAGCGTTCGCCAGCGATTCGTGAGCCCGCGCGGACACGATCCGGCGCTTTCGCCCGTTGTCCGTCTAGACGTCTCCCCACAACGCCTGGAGCGCGGCGAGCCCGACAAGAGCCGCCGTTTCGGTGCGCAGCACGCGCGGGCCGAGGCGCACGGCCAGAAACCCCGCGGCCAGGGCGGCGCGCTCCTCCTCCGGCGCGTATCCTCCTTCCGGCCCGGCAAGCAGCGCGACCGCGCCCTGAGGCCGGGCGAGCTCGCGCACGGTGCGCGGCGCGTCGGGCGCAAGCAGCAGCCCGAGCGCGCATGCGCGCAGCGGCGCCTGCGCGATCCATTGGCCAAAGGGAAGCAGGGGCAGCACGATCGGCACGCGGTTGCGTCCGCACTGCTCGCACGCGGCGATCGCCACGGCCTGCCAGTGCGCGACGCGCTTCGCTGCGCGCGCGGCATCCAGCCGCAGAATCGTGCGCGCGCTCGTGACCGGCTGAATCGCCACGACGCCGAGCTCCACCGCCTTCTGCACGGTATAGTCCATGCGCTCGCCCGCCGACACGGCCTGCGCGAGCGTGACGGCAAGTGGCGACTCCCGGTCGACTTCGAGTCTCTGCGCAACGAGCACGGTGATCTCACGTTTGCCGATCCGGACGATCCGCGACGGATACTCCGCGCCGGAGCCGTCGAACAACGTGACGGGATCACCGTCGCGCAGCCGCAACACGTCGCGCACGTGATGCGATTGTGCGGCGGGCAGCGTGCACTCCGCGTCGGGCGCAAACTGTCCAGAAAAGTATATTCGGTTCAAAGACTTGGAGTGCCGCATCGGGTGTCGCATTATGACACACCGCGACGCGCCGACCGCGGCAGTCATATCCGTGAGCGCTTGGTCGCGCATGCCGGGGGGGACTAAAATCGCGCTTTTTGCGGGGGCGTGCGTGCGGATCGTGATCCTGGGTGCCGGGCAAGTCGGCTCTTCGGTGGCGGAGAGCCTGGTGTCCGAGGCGAACGACATCACGGTCGTTGACGTCGATCCCTCGCGCCTGAAGCGCCTGCAGGACCGCCTCGATCTGCGCACGGTCACCGGCAACGCCGCACATCCCGCGACGCTCGAGCGGGCGGGCGCGCGCGACGCCGATCTCATGCTCGCGGTCACCCAGAGCGACGAAACCAACATGGTGGCGTGCAAGCTGGGGGCGACCATGTTCAACATTCCGACCAAGATCGCGCGCATCCGCTCCGCCGATTACCTTTCCCACCCCGAAATCTTCGCCTCGGAAAACTTCGCGGTCGATCATTCCATCTGTCCCGAGCAGGTCCTCACCGATTACATCGTCAAGCTGCTCGAGTTCCCGGAGTCGCTGCAGGTGCTAGAGTTCGCCGACGGCAAGGTGAGCCTCGTCGCCGTGCGCGCCTTCCATGGCGGCCCGCTGGTCGGGCACGAGCTTCAATACCTGCGCCAGCACATGCCGCAGATCGATGCGCGCGTGGCCGCGATCTTCCGCCACGACAGCCCGATCATCCCGGAGGGCGGCACGGTGATGCAGGCGGACGACGAGGTCTTCTTCATCGCCGCCACGGAAAACATCCGCAAGGTGCTGCGGGAGCTGCGGCGCATGGACAAGCCGGTGAAGCGGGTCATGATCGGCGGCGGCGGCAACATCGGCCGGCGGCTCGCGACCGCCATCGAGGGCCGCTACGAGGTGAAGATCATCGAGCACAACAAGGCGAATGCGGAGCGCCTCGCGACGGAGCTCGGCAATACGCTGGTGCTCGCGGGCGACGCCACCGACGAGGAGCTGCTGCGCTCCGAGAACGTCGCGGACATGGACGTCTACTGCGCGCTCACCAACGACGACCAGACCAACATCATGTCCTCGCTGCTCGCGAAGCGCATGGGCGCGCGCAAGGTGATCGCGCTGATCAACCGCGGCTCGTACGTCAACCTGCTGCAGAGCGGGCAGATCGACATTGCGATCTCGCCCGCGCAGGCCACGATCGGCACGCTGCTCGCGCACGTGCGCCGCGGTGACTGCGCGGTGGTGCACTCTTTGCGCCGCGGCGCCGCGGAGGCGCTCGAGATCATCGCCCACGGCGACCCCAAGTCCTCGAAGGTGATCGGGCGCCGCATCGAGGAGATCGACCTGCCCAAGGGCACCACCATCGGCGCGATCGTGCGCCAGCGCGAGGGTAAGCCCGGGGAGGAAGTTCCCGCCAGGAAGAACGGCCACGAGTACGACGTCATCATGGCCCACCACGACACGGCGATCGAGCCCGGGGACCACGTGATCGTGTTCGTCGTCAACAAGCGCATGGTCCCGAGCGTCGAGAAACTGTTCCAGGTGGACGTCGGTTTCTTCTGAGACGGCATCGCCCGACTGCCCAGGCGAGTCTCCCCCACCATGTTCCCGGGACGCATGTCCCCGGCCGGCCGAAGCCCATGAAGAATCTTGCTCCGGTACTGCAAGGGCTCGGCCTCATGACGATGCTCTTCAGCGCCACCATGCTGGTGCCCGTCGCGACCGCGCTCTGGTACGACGACGGCACGTTCCACGCCTACGACGAGGCACTGCTCGTCACGCTCGCCACGGGTGCGGCACTGTGGTTTGCCACACGCGGCAGCGCCCAGGAGCTGCAGCCCCGCGACGGTTTCCTCCTGGTGACGCTGGTGTGGTCGGTGCTGCCGGCTTTCGCCGCCTTGCCCCTGCTCATCCACATCGACGGGCTCAGCTTCACGGACGCGTATTTCGAAACCATTTCCGGGCTGACGACGACCGGAGCGTCGGTGCTCTCCGGCCTCGACGAATTGCCGCCCTCCATCAACATGTGGCGCTGCCTCCTGCAATGGCTCGGCGGCATGGGGATCATCGTGCTCGCGGTCGCGATCCTGCCGCTGCTGGGGGTAGGCGGAAGCCAGATCTTCAAGGCGGAGACGCCGGGCCCGATGAAGGACACCAAGCTCACGCCGCGCATTACCGAAACCGCCAAGGGGCTGTGGCTGGTGTACAGCGGCATCTCCGCCGCCTGCGTCGTTTCGTTCCGGCTCGCGGGCATGAGCTGGTACGACGCGGTGCTGCACGCCTTCACCACCATGAGCCTCGGCGGCTTCTCCAACCACGATGCGAGCTATGGCTTCTTCGACTCGCCGCTGATCGAAGCGGTCACCATTTTCTTCATGCTGGTTTCCGGGATCAACTTCGCCACCCATTTCACGGCGCTGCGCGCGCGCAGCCTCGGTCCCTACCGGCGTGACCCGGAGGCCCCGTGGTTCCTCATCGCGATGGTCGGCAGCGTGCTCGTGATCACCGCCTATCTGTGGCTCACGGGGACCTACTCCGACGCGCTGACAGCGCTGCGTTTCGCGGCGTTCAACGTCGTGTCCGCGGGCACGACAACGGGCTACGCCAACACGGACTACGGCCTGTGGCCGGTTTTTGCGCCGTTCACGATGCTGCTCCTGTGCGTGATCACCTCGAGCTCGGGCTCGACCGGCGGGGGCATCAAGATGATACGCACGCGGCTGCTCGCGCAGCAGGGCATGCGCGAAATGCTCAAGCTCCTGCACCCGCAGGCGCCCGCCCCGATCAAGCTCGGCGCTCAGGTCGTTCCGAACCAGATCGTGTTCGCGGTGCTCGCGTTCATGTCCCTCTACGGCGCGAGTGTCACGGTGATGACGATGGTGCTGCTCGCCAGCGGGCTCGATTTCATCACGGCGTTCACCGCGGTGATCGCCTGCATCACGAACACCGGACCCGGACTTGCCCAGGTCGGCCCTGCGACGAACTACGCTTCCCTCACGGATTTCCAGACCTGGGTGCTCGCGTTGGCGATGCTGCTCGGGCGACTCGAGCTCTTCACCGTGCTGGTCCTGTTCACTCCCGCGTTCTGGCGGAAGTGAGGCCGTCGTTCCGCGCGGTGCCGGCGGTCTGGTACAGTGCTCGTGACCCGGCTGGTGCAAAGAGGCGAGGAACGAACGAAAACGCATAACCGCGCCCCATGAACTGGTTCCTTTCGATAGCGCCGCTCCTGGGCGTGATCGCGATGGGCATGAGCCTGTCGCATCTCGTCCCCATCGCCTGCTCGCTCCTGCTGGGGGACGGCACCGCCCGGCTCTTCCTCCTGTCGCTCGCCGTCAACTTCTTCGCGGGCCTGCTGGTCTGGGTCGCCACGCGCCGCTACCGGCGCGAGATCGGGATCCGCGAGGGCATCCTGCTGGTGGTGCTGGTGTGGAGCGGGGGGGCGTTCTTCGCCACGCTGCCCCTGCTGCTCGTCATCCCCGGGCTCAGCTTCACCGACGCGTTCTTCGAGGCCGTCTCCGGGCTCACGGCGACCGGCGCCACGGTGTTGACCGGCCTGGACGATTTGCCGCCTTCGATCAACCTGTGGCGCGGGCTGCTGCAATGGCTCGGCGGCATGGGTGTCATCGTGCTGGCGGTGGCGATCCTGCCGCTCCTGGGCGTGGGCGGGCGCCAGCTCTTCAAGTCCGAGATCCCGGGGCCCATGAAGGAAGAGCAGCTGACCCCGCGCATCACCGAGACCGCGAAGGGCCTGTGGCTAGTCTACGCGCTGCTCACGCTCGCGTGCATGCTCGCCTACCGCGCGGCAGGCATGAGCTGGTTCGATGCCGTGATGCACAGCTTCACCACGATGGCGCTCGGGGGCTTTTCCTCGCACGATGCGAGCTTCGGATATTTCAACTCGCCGCTGATCGAGGGCATCGCGGTCTCCTTCATGCTCATCGCCGGCATCAACTTCGCGACGCACTTCATGGCCTGGCGCGGGCGCAGCCCCTCCTCCTACCTGCGCGACCCCGAGGCGCGCGTCTTCCTGTCGATGGCAGTGGCGAGCGTGCTCGCGGTCGCCGCCTTCCTCTGGACGCGCGGCGTCTATCCCGATTTCGCGACGGCCCTGCGCTACGCCGCCTTCAACGTGATCTCGGTCGGCACCACGACCGGCTACTCGACGACGGATTACAACCTGTGGCCGGTATTCGCGCCGCTGTGGATCCTCTTTCTCGGCACCTTCCTCAGCTCCTCGGGCTCGACGGGAGGCGGGGTGAAGATGATCCGCGCGATGGTGCTGTTCCGGCAGGTCTATCGCGAGTTCAGCCGGCTTGCGCACCCGGGGGCAATCGTGCCGCTCAAGATCAGCGGCATGCCGATCTCGGCGCAGGTGATCTTCGCGGTGCTCGCCTTCTTCTTCGCGTGGATTGCCGCGCTCGTCACCATGACTCTCGTGCTCGCGGCCACCGGGCTGGACGCCATGACCGCCTTCTCCGCGGTGGTGGCAACGCTCAGCAACATCGGGCCCGGCCTGCAGGAGGTCGGGCCCGCCGCGAGCTACGCCACGCTCACGGATTTCCAGACCTGGGTGCTCGCGTTCGCGATGCTGCTCGGGCGCCTCGAGCTCTTCACGCTGCTCATCGTCTTCACCCCCGCGTTCTGGCGCCGGTGACGCGGGTTGGGTCGTCTCTCAAAACACTTTGAAACCGCCGATGAACGCAGATGAACGCGGATAGAAGCAAGACTGCGAACGTCGACGCGTTCTTCATTTCTGATCGGCGTTAATCGGCGTTTATCTGCGGTTATTCCTTTTTGCGCGCGGCACGATATAAAGCGCCAGCGCGCGCTTGCGCTGCACGTCGTGGTCGACCGCCGGCGCGGGGTAGTCCTTGCCGATAAGCACTTTCGCGCGCCGCTGCGCCTCCCGGTCCATGCGCCACGGCTCGTGGATGAACCGGTCGTCGCAGCCGGCAAGCTCGGGCACCCACATGCGGATGAACTCTCCGGAGGCGTCGAACTTCCGTGACTGGGTGACGGGATTGAAGATGCGGAAATAGGGCTGGGCATCGCAGCCCGTCGAGGCGGCCCACTGCCAGCCGCCGTTGTTCGAGGCAAGCTCGAAGTCGATCAGGTGCTCCGCGAAATAGCGCTCGCCCCAGCGCCAGTCCACCAGCAGGTCCTTGACCAGGAAGGAGGCCGTCACCATCCGCAGGCGGTTGTGCATGTAGCCGGTGCGGTTGATCTGGCGCATCGCGGCGTCCACGAGCGGATAGCCGGTGCGCGCCTCGCACCACGCGGCAAACAGCTTCTCATCGTTCGGGTAACGCAGACCGGCATACCGCGGCTGGAAGGCCCGCTCGACGACATGCGGGTGGTGATGCAGGATCATCTGGTAGAAATCGCGCCAGATGAGCTCGTTCAGCCACGCGCGCGCCCCGGCGCTCTTCGCGCGCGAGGCCGCGCGCGCGAGCTCGCGTATGGAGATCGTGCCGAAGCGCAGGTGCACCGAGAGGTACGACGGCCCCTTCAACGCCGGGTAATTGCGCCGTTCGTGGTAGCGCGCCATGCGCTTGCGGAAGGCGCGGAAGAGCGCCCGCGCCCCGGAGGTTCCCGGGCGCACTCCGATCCCGGCGAGGCCGGTCTCGCGAAAGCCGATCTGCTCAAGCGTCGGCAGCGCCGTCCCGCGCGAGCGGGCCAGCCGGCTGCGGTATTTCTCCACGGGGTACGCCCTCAGATGGAAAGGCTCGAGCTTCTTCAGCCAGGCGTTGCGATATGGCGTGTAGACGCTGTAGGGCTTGCCGGTCCCCGCCAGCACCTCGTCCCCCTCGAAGATGACCTGGTCCTTGGTGGCGTGGAACTCGATTCCCATGTCCGCGAGCGCCCGCTCCACCGCCCGGTCGCGCTCGGTCGCCCGCGGCTCGTAGTCGCGGTTGGCATACACCGCCCCCACCCCGAGCCGGGCCGCAAGCTCGGGAATGAGCGTTCGCGCCGGCCCGTGCAGCACGATGAGGTCGCCGCCCAACTTCCGGAGCGCCTGCTTGAGCTCGGCGAGGCTCTCACGGATGAACTCGACCCGGCGGTCGTCCCGGCGCGGGAGCCGGTCGAGAATCTCGGTGTCAAAGACGAAGGCGCAGTGCACCTCCCCGCTCGCCCGCAGGGCGGCGTGGAGGGAGGCGTGGTCGTAGGCGCGAAGATCCCGCCGGAACCAGCACAGGCTGGCGGCATGGCGGGCTGCGGATGCGGGATGCGCGGGCATGTTTGTGAAGGCGCTCCCCGATATTTACAATAGACGCCAAGGCAAGCTCAAGTTGCGCACGAAATGAACCTCACGCACCACTTTCTCATCGCCATGCCGGCGATGGCGGACCCGCATTTTGCACGGACCCTGACCTTCGTGTGCGAGCACAACGAACAGGGCGCGCTCGGCATCGTCGTCAATCGGCCGATCGAGATGAACCTGCAGACGCTGCTCGAGCAGGTGAGCATCCCGCTCACGGGCGATGATTTCAAGTCCGTGCCGATCCACTTCGGCGGCCCGGTGCAGGTGGACCGCGGCTTCGTGCTGCACACCCCCCTCGGCCAGTGGCAGTCCACGCTGGCAGTCAGCTCCGAAATCGGCCTCACCACCTCCAAGGACATCCTGCAGGCAATCGCCCGTGGCGAGGGCCCGGGCAAGAGCAAGATACTGGTCACGCTCGGCTATGCGGGCTGGGCGCCGGGACAGCTCGAGCACGAGCTGGCGCAGAACGCCTGGCTCACCGTACACGCCAAGCCGGAAGTGATCTTCGACCTCTCCGCCGAGGAGCGGCTGCAAGCGGCGATGAGCCTGCTCGGAATCGATTTCGCCAGCCTCTCGGAGCAGGCCGGGCACGGCTGACACCGGTAAACAGTGAGCGGTAAGCAGTAAGCAGAAAGGGAGCCGGAACCGGCCATACGCTTTTGTCCGCTCACCGCTCACCGCTCACCGCTCACCCGAGGACCGGAACGGTCCTCGCGTTCGATTACGGGGAGAAGCGCATCGGTGTGGCGGTCGGAGATCTGCAGACCGCGCTCGCTCATCCCCTCACTACGATCACGGCCGCGGACAACCGCTCCCGCTTCGACGCGATCGCCGGATTGATGGCCGAATGGCGGCCGGTGCTGCTGGTGGTCGGAATTCCCGCGCGTGCCGACGGGTCGGCGCACGAAGTAGGCCGGCTCGCGCGGCGGTTCGCACAGCGGCTGCACGGGCGTTTCGGGGTCGGGGTCGCACTCGTGGACGAGCACCTCACCTCGCACGCCGCGGAGAGCGCGCTGCGGGAGGCGGGCGCGCGCGGCAGGCGGCTTAAGCGCGCGCTCGATCCCGTTGCCGCCCAGCGCATCCTCGAGGCGTATTTCGCCGCCGCGAAGACCGGGGAAATGGGAAATGGAAAATAGGAAATCGGCGGCGGGACGCGCGGCCCGGCCGTTCCCGTTTTCCGTTCCCCGTTCCCCACCGCGCATTTGCCGCTCGCGAGCGGGCGGCAAACTGTGGTAGGCTAGCGCCCCGCGCAAGTCCTGAACATGGCGGGCATCCCGTTACCCGACGCCGAAGCGCTGCTCGCGGCGCTCGCCGAGCAGATGCGGCCCATGGTGGGGCCGGAAGCCGGCTTGATCGGGGTGCATACCGGGGGCGTGTGGGTCGCCGAGCGGCTGCACCAGGCGCTCAAGCTCAAAGCCCCCTGCGCGAGCCTCGACGTTTCCTACTACCGCGACGACTACGAGAGCCGTGGGCTGCGCCGCGATGTCCGGCGCTCCGAGATCCCGTTCGAGGTCGAGGGCCGCGAGCTCGTGCTGGTCGACGACGTGCTCTACACCGGCCGCACCATACGCGCGGCGCTGAACGAGATCTTCGATTACGGCCGCCCGGCCAGCGTCCGGCTTGCCGCCCTGGTGGACCGCGGCGGCCGCCAGCTTCCGATCGCCGCGCAGTTCGTGGGGGCGACGATACAACTGGGACCGGAACACAGCATCGAGCTCACGCGCGACGCCGGGGGCCGGCTCGCGCTGGTGCTGCGCGAGGAGGGACCCTAGTGTCCCGAGTCGCTAATTCGCTGAACAAAAGATGCCGAGAATCGACGCCATACTTTGGCGCAAATCCTCGCCAGGTGTGCAACCTGGCTGCGGTTTGCTTCGCGTCTGGCGCCGATTTCGGCCCTTTTGCGATGCGAAGAGGTGGGTAGCGCGACCAATCGATCAACGAACTAGCGACTCGGGACACTAGCCGATGTGGCTCAACCCCGCCAATCCCCAGCTCGGCCGCGACGGAGAACTGCACCACCTGCTGTCGCTCGAAGGGCTGCCCGCCGAGATCATGTGGCGGATCCTCGATACCGCGAAGACCTTCGTCGGCGTCAAGATGAAGAAGGTGCCGCTGCTGCGGGGAAAGTCGGTGTTCAATCTCTTCTTCGAGCCTTCGACGCGCACGCGCACCACGTTCGAGATCGCGGCGAAGCGGCTGTCCGCCGACGTCATCAACCTCAACATCAGCGCCTCTTCCCAGACCAAGGGGGAGAGCCTGCTCGATACCGTGGACAACCTCTCGGCGATGCATGCCGACATGTTCGTGGTGCGCCACGGCGAGAGCGGCGCGCCGCACTTCATCGCGCGCCACGTGGCGCCCGAGATCCACGTGATCAACGCCGGCGACGGGCGTCATTCACACCCGACGCAGGGGTTGCTCGACATGTACACCATCCGCCACTACAAGAAGGATTTCGGCAGCCTGAGGGTGGCCATCGTCGGGGACATCCTGCACTCGCGCGTGGCGCGCTCCCAGATGCACGCGCTCGCCACCCTGGGTTGCCCCGAAATCCGCGTGATCTGCCCCAAGACGCTGCTGCCGGCGCACGTCGAGCAGCTCGGCGTGCACGTCTACCACGACATGCGACAGGGGCTGAAGGACGTGGACGTGGTGATGATGCTGCGGCTGCAGAACGAGCGCATGCAGGGCGCGCTGCTGCCCTCCGCGCAGGAGTTCTACAAATTCTACGGGCTGACCGAGGACAAGCTCGCGGTTGCCAAGCCCGATGCGATCGTGCTGCACCCGGGCCCGATGAACCGCGGCGTGGAGATCGACTCCAGCGTCGCCGACGGCAAGCAATCGGTGATCCTGCCGCAGGTCACGTTCGGCATCGCGATCCGCATGGCGGTGATGAGCATCCTCGCCGGCGCCAAAGCGAAGTGACGAGTGATGAGTAAAGGCCAAGCCAGTCACCAGTCACCAGTCACCAGTCACGCTTTTCCACGATGAAGATCCACATCAAGGGCGGCCGGCTGATCGACCCGAAGAACGGCATCGACGCCGCGCGAGATCTCTACATCGCAGCCGGCAAGGTGGTGGCGGTCGGCGAGGCGCCCAAGGGCTACGCGGCCAACCGCGTGATCGACGCGACGGGGCTCGTCGTCTGCCCGGGGCTGGTCGATCTCGCGGCCCGGCTCCGGGAGCCCGGCTTCGAGTACATGGCCACGCTCGAATCCGAGATGGAAGCGGCGGTGGCGGGCGGCGTGACCAGCCTTGCGTGCCCGCCCGACACCGACCCTCCGCTCGATGAACCCGGACTGGTGGAGATGCTGAAGTTTCGCGCCAGAACGCTCAATCGCGCGCGCGTCTACCCAGTGGGGGCCCTGACCGAGGGCCTGAAGGGCGAGCGGCTGACCGAGATGGCGGAGTTGAGGGATGCCGGCTGCATCGCGTTCTCCCACGCCGACGCCCCGCTCGCCGACAACCAGGTCCTTTACCGCGCCCTGCAATACGCCGCGACCTTCGGCTTTCACGTCTGGCTGCGCCCGCACGATACCGCGCTCGCGCGCAATGGCGTCGCCCACGACGGGCAAGTCGCCACGCGGCTCGGGCTTCCCGCCGTCCCGGTGTGCGCCGAAACGGTGGCGCTCTCCACGATCCTGATCCTCACGCGAGAGACGGGCGCGCGGGTCCACCTCGCGCGCCTCTCGACGGCGGAAGGCGTGGACATGGTGCGCAAGGCCAAGCAGCAGGGCCTGCCCGTCAGCTGTGACGTCGGTGCGCACCACGTCCACCTCACGGAGATGGACATCGGCTACTTCGATGCGAACAGTCATCTCACTCCGCCGTTCCGCAGCCTGCGCGACCGCGAGGCGCTCTGCGCCGCGCTTGCCGATGGAACCGTGGATGCGATCTGCTCCGACCATACCCCGGTGGACGATGACGCCAAGCAACTGCCCTTCGCCGAGGCCGAATCCGGCGCCACGGGACTCGAGCTTCTGCTCCCGCTCACGCTGAAATGGGCGGAAGAATCGGGCGTGAAACTGCCCGCCGCGCTCGCCAGGGTCACCTCCGAGCCCGCGCGCGTGCTCGACATCGACGCCGGTCACCTGACACCGGGGCACTCGGCCGATGTCTGCATCTTCGATCCCGCCCGCTACTGGAAGGTCGAGCCTGCCTCTCTGCGCAGCCAGGGCAAGAACACGCCGTTCCTCGGCTTCGAGCTGAAGGGCCGGGTACGCCACACCCTGGTCGAAGGCCAACTGGTTTACGAGGCGAAATAGCCCGGTTCCGTCAAAACCTGGTCCCGGCTGCGTGACAGCGTTTCCTGAACGTAGCGCGCCCACTCCGAGGCATTAGGCTCGCCGTAACCTCGCCGATTGCCGGGCACTCGTGGAGCCAGCCGGCGACGACGAAATTCACGAGCGTGATCACCACGTACTTGGCCCCGTGGTGCACCATGAGCTGCAACCAGAAGCTCCCGCGCAGCGGAAAGACCCCCCGGAACTCGTATCGAGCGCGGCCCGTGAGCGGCCTGTTCGCATCGATGGCGAAGTCAACGGGCTGAGCAAAAACTCACCGGACCCGCGAGAATTCCTTCACAAAAAAATCACAAGTCATGGGGTACAAAGAATGTCTGGCGCCACCAGTTCATCTGCCCGGCGAGCCGGCTGGATGTCGGCGGCCGCGGGCGGTTGAGATTCTGAGGAGATGGCCGTGGTTATATCGAAACAGGGGGCTCCCCAGCCTGTGAAGCAATGGGGTGAGATGAATTTTCTCGAGAAAATGCGCTTTCTTGGAAAAGCGTGTGTATTTTTCCTGACGGGGGGCTTTGCGTATCCGAATCTTTTCAGTGACTGACTGTTACGGCGCCGCGGGTCATGACATGCCGTTGCGGCCCTTCTGTCGCCTTCCACACGGTGTCTGCATACCCGCTTAAATCCACGAGGCCGAAAAAGGCCTTCACCCAAGCTTCGTTACGGTAGAGGGCCCGCCGATCGGCGCCCGCGATAACAACGGCCATTGCCTCCATGGAAAATTCGCTCCGCAGCACAACCCTGATGCCTCGAAGGCTTTCGCCGCCTGTTCTCTTGCTCGTGGTTGGTTCGGCGCACGCCCAGCAGAAGGGCGCGGCCGAAATCCCGCCTTCCGAAACCGTCGACATGATCTACGTCGTGCTATTCGGCGTCATCTTCGTGGGCATGATCGTCCTTTTCCTCTGGTACGTCTGGTGGAACGAGCGGAAGCGGGAGCCGGAAGAGAAGGCACCGGAAGACGCATGACCGGTTTGTCACGTGACCGAATGGACGGTTCCGCACGGAATCGGGAGGGGTGGCTCGTGTCGCAGCTGGGTTGCCGCCGACGCCTCTCGGCGCGTCGTCTGATCATCCCGCGCGCTGCATGAGATCCGATCTCGCGAACAACAAGGATTTTCTGGCGGGCCTGTTGCTGCTCGCCATCGGGGCCATCGGGTTCTACATGGCGCTCGACTTTCCGATGGGAACCGCGCGGCGCATGGGTCCGGGCTATTTCCCGCGGGTGCTGA
>VGID01000011.1 GCA_016868035.1 Betaproteobacteria bacterium
CCGCCTCGGCCTCCTTCAGGAAACCGATGATCTGCTCCTCCGTAAACCGCTTCTTCATGTCCGACCTCCCGTTGCATAATAGATCGGACTCTAATCTCAGGTGCTACTAATTTCGGGGATCACGTCGCAAGCCCCGAACGCCGCCGCTGATTGGTACCGACATCAGCTCCTCCGCGATCAAGATGGTCGAGATCGCGCAGGGCGGCAAGGGCATCTACCGCGTCGAGCGCTACGCCATCGAGCCACTGCCCAAGGACTCGGTGGTGGAGAGCAACATCAACAACCTGGACGCAGTGAGCGACGCGCTCAGGCGCTGCCACAAGCGGCTCGGCAGCGGGGTGAAGAACCTTGCCCTCGCGCTGCCCAACGCCGCCGTCATCAGCAAGAAGATCCTGGTGCCCGCGGGTCAGCGCGAGGAAGACCTCGAGCTTCAAGTCGAGACCGAGGCCAACCAGTACATTCCGTTCGCGCTCGACGAGGTCAACCTCGATTTTCAGGTGCTGGGGCCCGCGCCCAACAGTCCGGAGGATGTCGAAGTGCTGATCGCGGCCTCGCGCAAGGAAAAGATCGAGGACCGCGTCGCCGCCGCCGAGGCAGCGGGGCTCAAGGCGGTGGTCATGGACGTGGACATCTATGCCACCCAGACCGCACTCGAGCTGATCGAAAGGCAGTTTCCGGACAACGGCCAGGACCAGAACATCGCGATCGTGGACGTCGGGGCCACCGTGATGTCGGTCAACGTGCTGCGCAACGACCAGTCGGTCTACCTGCGCGAACAGCAATTCGGCGGCAACCAGCTCACGCAGGAGATACAGAGCCGTTTCGGCCTGTCGCCTGAAGAGGCCGAAGCTGCAAAGCGCTCCGGAGGGCTGCCGGAGAACTACGACACCGAGGTTCTGCTACCTTTCATGGACACGATGGGCCTGGAGGTGGCGCGGGCGCTGCAGTTCTTCTTCAGTTCGACCCGGTTCAACCAGGTCAACCACATCGTGCTGTCCGGCGGTTGCGCGGCGATCCCCGGTGCTGACGAGGCCGTGACCAAGCGGGTCCAGGTCAACACGATTATCGCCAATCCGTTCGCGAACATGGCGCTGTCCTCGAAGATACGGCCGAAGAGCCTGACGCAGGACGCGCCCTCGTTGATGGTGGCGTGCGGCCTGGCGATGCGGAGGTTCGATTCATGATCAGGATCAACCTGTTGCCGCATCGCGAGATGCGGCGCAAACAGCAGGAGCAGCAGTTCTACATCCTGCTCGGCGGCGTTGTGGCGATCGGCGTCGCAATCTGGTTCATGGTCCACACCTATCTCAGCGACAGCCATACCAGCCAGCAGGCGCGAAACGGCTTCCTGGAGCAAGAAATCACCAAGCTCGATAAGCAGATCGAGGAGATCAAGAAGTTGAGGGAGCAGATCGCAGCGCTGCTCGCCCGCAAGAAGGTGGTCGAGGCGCTCCAGGCGAACCGTGCCGAGGTGGTGCACCTGCTCGACCAGCTGGTGCGGCAGCTGCCCGACGGCATGTACCTCAAGGGCATCAAGCAGACCGGGAACAAGGTGACCATCACCGGCTATACGCAGTCCCAGGCGCGGGTGTCCACGCTCATGCGCAATCTCGAGGCTTCCGCGTACCTTAAGAATCCCGGGCTGGTGGAGATCCGCGCGACACAGCAGGCCGGCCAGCGCATCAACGAATTCACGATGAATATCGACGTGACGCGCGCCGAGACCGAGGCCGCTGCGGCGAAGCCGGCGCCCGATCCGCGGAAACCCGTCATGAAGCCGGCTGCGAAAGGGTGATGCGCCATGACGCTCGATGACCTGAGACGGCTGGATCCGAAGAAGGTCGGTTCCTGGCCGCTGATGCCCAAGCTGGGCTTGCTCGCGCTCACGCTGCTGCTCATCGTGTTCCTGAGCTACTGGTTCGACTGGCAGCACCAGTTAGCGCAGATCGAGGCCGAACGCCAGAAGGAAGAGCAACTGCGCACCGCGTTCCTCGACAAGAAGAAGCGCGCAATCGACCTGCCGGCATACCGCCAGCAGCTGCTCGACATCGAAAAGCAGTTCGGTGCCTTGCTCAAGCAGCTCCCGGGCCGGTCCGAGATGGATGCGCTGCTCACCGACGTCAACCAGGCGGGCCTGGGCCGCGGACTGCAGTTCGAGCTCTTCAAGCCCTCGCCCACCGAAACCTTGCGCGATTTCTACGCGGAGCTGCCGATCTCGATCAAGGTGACCGGTAATTACCACGATCTGGGCGCCTTCGCGAGCGACATCGGCAAGCTCTCGCGCATCGTCACGCTGAACGACATCAATCTCTCGAGCACCAAGGAAACCCTGGTGCTGGAAGCGACGGCGAAAACGTTCCGCTACCTTGACGAGGAAGAGCTCGCCCAGCAAAGAAAGGCCGCGGCGGCGGCCAAGGGCGGGAAGAAATGAGAGCGCGCTCCGTCGCCATCGCTCTGTCGTGCCTCGTGCTCGCGGGCTGCTCCGGGGAGCCGCACTCCGATCTGCGGCAGTTCGTCCAGGATTCGGACAACCTGCCGCGCGGGCGCATTCCGCCGCTGCCCGAGGTCAGGCCCTATGAGCCCTTCTCCTACGAGGCATTCGACCTGACCGACCCGTTCAGGCCCCGCAAGATCGAACCGCCCCGGCCGACCAAGATTGCCGGGGGCATACAGCCACCCGATCCGACCCGGCGCAAGGAGCCGCTCGAAGCCTATCCGCTCGAGAATCTCAAGATGGTGGGCACCCTGCAGCAGAAGAAGGATGTCTACGCATTGGTCAAGACCCCGGACAACAACCTGTTTCGTGTGCGGTCGGGCAACTTCCTGGGGCAAAACTTCGGACGCATCATCGACATTTCGGAATCCATGATCAAGCTAAAAGAGTTGGTCCAGGACAGCGTCGGCGAATGGAAAGAGGAAGAGCGCACGCTGCAGCTACAAGATGAACAGGAGGCCAGACGATGAAACTCCAGCCCAAACTGATATCGCCGCTGCTGAACGTGCTGGCGGCATGGCTGCTCGCCGCCGCGAGCATCAGTGCCCATGCCCAGGCAAACAGCATCGAGGCGATCAACGTCTCGCCCCAAACGGGCGGCAAGGTAGTCGTGCGGGTCACGCTGAAGCAGGCGCCGGCCAACCCGCCCGCCGGGTTCACGATCAATAACCCGCCGCGCATCGCGTTCGACTTCCCGAACACCGGCAGCGCGCTCGGCCGCGCTCCGCAGGACGTCGGCGAGGGCGATCTGAGGAGCGTCAACGTCGTCCAGGCGGGCGACCGCACGCGGCTCGTGCTCAATCTCTCGCGGGCGATGAACTACGACACCCAGATCGACGGGCGTTCGCTGCTGATCACTCTGCAGCACCCCGCGGTCGCGGGCACCCCCGCGGGGATGACGACCCGCTTCGCCGAAGTGCGCCCCAACGACCAGCGCCACAGCCTGCGCGACATTGATTTCCGCCGCGGACGCGCCGGCGAGGGACGCATCATCGTGGATCTTTCCGACAACGCGGTGGGCATCGACCTCAAGCAGCAGGGCAGGACCATCGTCATCGACTTCATCAACACCGCGCTGCCCAAGAACCTCGAGCGGCGCTTGAACGTGACCGACTTCGGCACGCCCGTGCAGACCATCGATGCCTTCACGCAGGGGGGCAGCACGCGCATGGTGATCGAGCCGCGCGGGAACTGGGAGCACACGGCCTACCAGACCGACACCCGCTTCATCATCGAGGTGAAGCAGGTCGTGGAGGACTTGAGCCGCCTCGTGCGGCCGGGCTTCACGGGTGAGAAACTCTCGCTCAACTTCCAGAACGTTGAAGTGCGCGCCGTGCTGCAGGTGATCGCCGACTTCACCGGGCTCAACATCATCACCAGCGACACGGTCGTCGGCAATCTGACCCTGAGGCTGAAGGACGTGCCGTGGGACCAGGCCCTGGACATCATCCTCCAGAGCAAGGGCCTGGATATGCGCAAGACCGGCAACGTGGTGTGGATCGCGCCGCGCGATGAGCTTTCCACGCGCGAGAAGCTCGCGCTCGAGGCCCAGCAGCAGATCGCGGACCTGGAGCCCACCCGCACCGAGAGCTTCCAGTTGAACTACCAGAAGGCGGCGGCGTTCCAGAAGCTGCTCACCGACGACAAGCAGCGCATCCTCTCCAAGCGCGGCAGCGCCGTGATCGACCCGCGCACCAACACGGTGTTCGTGCAGGACACCACTACGCGGCTTGAGGAGGTGCGCAAGCTCATCCGGCAGGTGGACGTGCCGGTGCGCCAGGTGATGATCGAGTCGCGCATCGTGGAGGCGGCGGACACGTTCAGCCGCAACCTCGGGGTGCGGCTCGGCCACACCGACCTTACCCAGATCCGGAACCCGGCCAGCACTCCGGGTGACCGGATCGCCCGCAGCGTCGGCAACGACGGCGTGCGAGTCATGATCGGCGGCAACATGTCGAGCGCCGGCGTGCAGACGCTCCAGACGCCGGACACCCCGACGAGCTTCCTGCCCGATTCGCTGCTCGTCAATCTGCCCTCGCCGGGGATTGCCGGCGCGCCGCCCGGCGTATTTTCGCTGCTTCTGTTCAACGACCGGGGCACGCGCTTCCTCAACCTCGAGCTCTCGGCGTTGCAGGCGGACGGCCGGGGCAAGATCATCTCGAGCCCGCGCGTGATCACCGCGGACCAGGTCGAAGCCAGCATCGAGCAGGGCACGGAAATTCCGTACCAGCAGGCGACCTCGAGCGGCGCGACCAGCGTTTCCTTCAAGAAAGCGACGCTCTCGCTGAAGGTCAAGCCGCAGATCACCCCGGACGACAACGTGATCATGAACCTCAACGTGCACAAGGACAGCGTCGGGCAGAACACGCTCGCGGGGCCGTCGATCGACACCAAGCAGATCGTCACCGAAGTACTGGTGGCGAACGGCGGCACGGTCGTGATCGGGGGCATCTTCACCCAGGAGGAGCGCTCGAGCACCAACAAGGTGCCGGTGCTGGGCGACTTGCCCTATGTGGGCTTCCTGTTCAAACAGAACCTCAGGGTGGACGACCGGCGCGAGCTGCTGATCTTCATCACACCGAAGATCATCAAGGACACCCTGACCCTGCGCCGGTAAGCGGCGGATCCGGGAAAAGGCGGCCCGCGCGGCCGCCTTTTTCTTGTACGGGCCGCGCGGCATCCTTTGGGCGGTGCCGCACGGTTCCGCTAGAATCGAGCCATGGTGGACCGCGAACAGCCGCCGCACGCGAGCGAGCACATTCCCGAGAACATCTTTCTCGTGGGCCTGATGGGCGCCGGCAAAACCTCCGTCGGGAAGCTCCTCGCCAAGCGGCTCGGCAAGGCCTTCCACGATTGTGATCACGAAATCGAGCGTGCGACGGGAGTCAAGGTCGCGGTGATATTCGAGATCGAGGGAGAAGCCGGGTTCCGGGCGCGGGAGAGCAAGATCCTGTCCGAACTGGTGCTCCGGAGCAACATCGTGCTTGCCACCGGGGGCGGGGCGGTGCTCTCCGGGGCAAACCGCGCATTGCTGGCCGCGCGCGGCATCGTCGTCTACCTGCGCGCGGGCGCGGCCGAGCTGTGGAGCCGAACGCGGCACGACCGGAACCGTCCGCTGCTCAAGACGCCCGATCCGCTGGCCAAGCTCGAGCAGTTGCTCGCCGAGCGCGATCCGCTCTACCGCGAGATCGCTGATATCATCGTCGACACCGGCAGGCAGAGCCCGGCCAGCCTCGCACACCGGCTGGAGCACAAGCTGCTGCAGTTCAAGTCCGGCGAAGGCGCGCACGAGGTCACCCCGTTGCGCAGCCGCTGACCGGCATGCCCGCAGGCCGCTCGCTATGCAGACATTGACCGTTGCCCTGGACGCGCGGAGCTACCCGATACACATCGGTGCGGGCCTGATAGCCCGTGCCGAGCTGATCGCGGAGCGGCTTCCCCAGAAAAAAGTCGCCGTCGTCACCAACTCCACCGTCGCGCCGCTCTACCTCGCGCCGCTGCGCCGCGCGCTGGTGGCGGCCGGCGTCGCCGTCGTGCCGATCACCCTGCCCGACGGCGAGGCTCACAAGAATTGGGAAACGCTCAACGTGATCCTTGACGCGCTGCTCGAGCACCGCTGCGAGCGCAACACCGCCCTGATCGCGCTCGGAGGCGGGGTGATCGGAGACCTCGCGGGGTTTGCAGCGGCGGTATATCAGCGCGGTGTCCCCTATATCCAGGTTCCGACGACGCTCCTCGCTCAGGTCGACTCGGCGGTGGGGGGCAAGACCGCGATCAATCACCCGCTCGGCAAGAACATGGTCGGCGCGTTCCACCAGCCCCTGGCGGTCATCACCGACACCGACACCCTGGCGACCCTGCCCGACCGGGAGCTCTCTGCGGGACTCGCGGAAGTGATCAAATACGGGCTGATCCGCGACCCGCAGTTCTTCGCGTGGCTGGAAGCGAACATCGGGCGGCTCGTCCGCCGGGAGCCCGAATCGCTCGCCTACGCCATCGAACGGTCCTGCGCGAACAAGGCGGAGATCGTGGCGCTCGACGAACGCGAAAGCGGGCCGCGCGCGCTGCTCAACTACGGGCACACGTTCGGCCACGCGATCGAGGCGGGAGTCGGTTTCGGCACGTGGCTGCACGGAGAAGCGGTCGCCGCCGGCATGGTATTGGCGGCGCGGCTCTCGCTACGGCTCGGCTTGATTGCGGACGCCGACCTCGCACGCATCACGGCGCTGATCAGCGCGGCGGGGCTGCCGCGGCACGCGCCCGCTCTCGGGCGCGAGCGCTACCTCGAGCTGATGGGACACGACAAGAAAGTGCAGGGAGGGCGCATCCGATTCATACTGCTCAGGCGCATCGGCGAGGCGCTCGTATCCGACGGAGTGCCGGAGGAGGCGCTTGTCGCGGTCCTGGGCGCGGCCGGGACGCATGCCTGAGCTCGCGGCGTACGCAGCACGGCCGGAGCATGGGCGCGGCCGGCGCCACCGCGAGCCGCCTGCGCGCGGGCGCACCGAGTATCAGCGCGATCGCGACCGCATCATCCATTCCACGGCCTTCCGGCGCCTCGAGTACAAGACCCAGGTATTCGTAAACCACGAGGGCGATCTCTTCCGCACTCGGCTCACGCACAGCCTGGAAGTGGCGCAGATCGCGCGCTCCGTTGCGCGCAGCTTGCGCCTCGATGAGGACCTCACCGAGGCCGTCGCGCTCGCGCACGACCTTGGACATACGCCCTTCGGGCACACCGGGCAGGAAGCGCTCAACGCGTGCATGAAGCCCTATGGCGGCTTCGAGCACAACCTGCAGAGCCTGCGGGTGGTGGATGTCCTCGAGCAGCGCTATGCGGCGTTCGACGGGCTCAACCTCACCTTCGAGACGCGCGAGGGCATACTGAAGCACTGCTCCCTGAAGAACGCCCGCGAGCTGGGCGACGTGGGGCGGCGCTTCATCAAGAGGCGGCGCCCGCTGCTCGAGGCGCAGATCGCCAACCTCGCCGACGAGATTGCCTACAACAACCACGACGTGGACGACGGCCTGCGCTCCGGTTTGCTGCAGCTGGAGCAGCTTTCGGAGGTCAGGATCCTCGCGCGGCACATGAAGGCGGTGTGGCGCGAGCATCCAAAGGTCGCGGGGCGGCAGCTGATTCACGAAACGGTGCGGCGCATGATCGACACGCTGGTCACCGACCTCATCCGCACGAGTGCCGCGAACATCCGCGCGCACGCTCCGGCCTCTCCCGAAGAGGTCCGGCTCGCCCCTTCCCTCATCACCTTCAGCGCACGCGTGCGCGATGAGAGCCAGGAGCTGAAGCAGTTCCTGCGGCACAACCTCTACCAGCACTACCGCGTCCGGCGCATGAGCGCGAAGGCGCGGCGCATCGTGACCGAGCTGTTCGACGCCTTCGTGTCGGATACCCGTTTGCTCACGCCGGAATTCCAGGCGCGCGCGAGAGAGAATGCTCCGCGCGCCATCGCCGACTACATCGCCGGCATGACCGATCGCTACGCGATGCTCGAGCATCGGCGGCTGTTCGCGATCGAGGAAATCTAGCCGCGCGGCCGGCTCGACGGCCGAATTTCCGGTTGAAGACAATTGTTTGTGCGGGTAAACTTCCCGGTTGCGCCCGATTTCGCGACAGTGTTGTCGCGGCGCAACATGTTGTCTATACTACGCTGTTTATAAAAGGATTCTGGGCTCAAGAGCATGGTGCGGCACGGCATGCCAGCGGAACAGGGGCTCTACCACCCGGCGCGCGAGCACGACGCGTGCGGCGTGGGATTCGTCGCGCACATCAAGGGAAGGAAGTCGCACTCGATCATCGAGCAAGGCCTCACCGTGCTTCGCAACCTCACGCACCGCGGCGCGGTCGGGTGGGACCCGAAGCTCTCGGACGGAGCGGGCTGCCTGATCCAGATCCCCGACAAGTTCTTCCGCGAGGAAATGGCGCGGCAGGGCCTGAAGCTGCCCCCGCAGGGGCAGTACGGCATCGGCATGGTGTTCCTGCCGCGCGAGCCCGCGTCGCGCCTCGCCTGCGAGTACGAGCTCGAGCGCGCGATCAAGGACGAAGGCCAGGTCGTGCTCGGCTGGCGCGACGTGCCGGTGGACAACACGGATCTCGCCGAACCGGCGCGACGGATCGAGCCCGTGATCCGCCAGGTGTTCGTCGGGCGCGGCAAGGGCGTGACCGTCACCGACGCGCTCGAGCGCAAGCTCTACATCATACGCAAGAGTGCCGGCCACGCGATCCGCGCGCTCAAGCTCGCGCACGGCAGGGAGTTCTACGTACCGTCGATGTCGGCGCGCACCATCTGCTACAAGGGCATGCTGCTCGCGCGCCAGGTCGGAGAATACTACCTCGAGCTGAAGGACCCGCGCGTCGAGTCGGCGCTTGCCCTCGTGCACCAGCGCTTCTCCACCAACACCTTCCCGTCGTGGGACCTGGCGCACCCGTTCCGCATGATCTGCCACAACGGCGAGATCAACACCCTGCGCGGCAACTGCAACTGGATACGGGCGCGTCAGGGCGCGATCTCGAGCCCCATCCTCGGGCGCGATCTCGAGAAGGTGTGGCCCCTGATCTACGAAGGACAGTCGGACTCGGCCTCGTTCGATAACGCGCTGGAGCTGCTGGTGATGGGCGGCTACTCGGTGGCCCACGCCATGATGATGATGATCCCCGAGGCCTGGGAAAACCACGCGTTGATGGAGCCGAGCCGCCGCGCGTTCTACGAATACCACGCGGCGATGATGGAGCCGTGGGACGGACCGGCCTCGATCGCCTTCACCGACGGCCTGCGCATCGGGGCGACCCTCGACCGCAACGGGCTGCGGCCCTCGCGCTATATCGTGACCAGCGACGACCTCGTCATCATGGGCTCGGAGTGCGGCTGCCTCCCGGTGCCGGAGGAGAAAATAGTCAAGAAATGGCGCCTGCAGCCGGGCAAGATGTTCCTCGTCGACCTGGAGAAGGGCCGCATCATCGACGACAAGGAACTCAAGGACTCGCTCGCCTCCGCCAAGCCCTATGCCGAGTGGATCGAGCGGATACGCGTGAAGCTGGATGAATTGCCCGCGCCGAAGGAAAAACACGAGCCCGCGCGGGAGACGCTCCTCGACCGGCAGCAGGCCTTCGCCTACACGCAGGAGGACATCAAGTTCCAGCTTGCGCCGATGGCGCAGGCCGGGGAAGAACCGGTCGGCTCGATGGGCAACGATGCCTCACCGGCCGTGCTCTCGCGCAAGAACAAGACCCTCTACCACTACTTCAAGCAGCTCTTCGCGCAGGTCACCAACCCCGCGATCGACCCGATCCGCGAGGAGCTGGTGACCTCGCTCGTGAGCTTCATCGGCCCGAGGCCCAACCTGCTCGGCATCGACGAGATCAACCCCCCGCTGCGGCTGGAGGTCTCGCAGCCGGTGCTCGACTGCGAGCAGATGGAAACGATCCGCCACATCGAGAAATACACGGACGGCAAGTTCCGCTCGCTCGAGCTCGACACCACCTATCCGGTCACGTGGGGCAAGGAAGCGATCGAGGCGCGCCTGGCGAGCCTCGCCGCGCAAGCCGAGGATGCGGCGCGCTCCGGGTACACGATCCTCATCCTTTCCGACCGCAGGATGGACCGCGAGCGGGTCGCGATCCCCACGCTGCTCGCGCTCTCGGCAATCCACCAGCACCTGGTGAACCGCGGTTTGCGCACCACCACGGGCCTGGTGGTTGAGACCGGTTCGGCGCGCGAGGTGCACCATTTCGCCCTGCTGGGCGGCTACGGCGCCGAGGCAGTGCACCCGTATCTCGCGTTCGAGACCCTGGTCGATCTCGCGGAGAGCGGCCAGCTCGGCGCGGACGTCGACGCCAAGAAGGCCTCGAAGAACTACATCAAGGCGATCGGCAAGGGGCTCAAGAAAGTGATGTCCAAGATGGGCATCTCGACGTACATGTCCTACACCGGCGCACAGATCTTCGAGGCGGTGGGCCTTGCCCGCTCGCTCGCAGACAAGTACTTCACCGGCACGACCACGAACGTGGAAGGGATCGGCGTGTTCGAGATTGCCGAAGAGGCGATCCGCGCCCACCGGGCCGCGTTCGAAGTGGACGACCCGGTCTTGCGCAACGCCCTGGATGTGGGGGGCGAGTACGCGTGGCGCGTCCGCGGCGAGGAACACATGTGGACACCCGACGCGATCGCGAAGCTCCAGCACGCGGCGCGGCAGAACTCGTTCCAGACCTACGCGGAATACGCGGCGCTGATCAACGACCAGTCGCAGCGCCACATGACCTTCCGCGGCCTTTTCGAGTTCCGTTTCGGCCGATGCTCCCCGGTGCCGATCGAGGAGGTCGAGCCCGCGACCGAGATCGTGAAGCGCTTCTCGACCGGCGCGATGTCGCTCGGCTCCATCTCCACCGAGGCCCACACCGTGCTCGCCATCGCGATGAACCGGATCGGCGGCAAGTCGAACACCGGCGAGGGCGGAGAGGACCGCAAGCGCTATCCCCCGATCCAGCCCGGAGAGAGCCTGATGTCGCGCCTCGGCAGCGATCGCGTGGAGGTGGACATCCCGCTCGTCGCCGGCGACTCGCTCAATTCGAAGATCAAGCAGGTCGCCTCCGGCCGTTTCGGGGTCACCACCGAGTATCTCGCGAACGCGCGCATGCTCCAGATCAAGATCGCGCAGGGCGCCAAGCCCGGCGAGGGCGGGCAGCTGCCCGGGCGCAAGGTTTCCGAGTACATCGCCGAGTTGCGTTACGCGACGCCCGGCGTCGAGCTCATATCGCCGCCGCCGCACCATGACATCTACTCGATCGAGGATATCGCGCAGCTCATCCACGACCTCAAGAACGCGAATCCCGAGTCCGCGGTGAGCGTGAAGCTCGTGTCCGAGGTCGGGGTCGGCACGATCGCGGCCGGCGTTGCCAAGGCCAAGTCCGACCACGTTACGATCGCGGGTCACGACGGGGGCACGGGCGCCTCGCCCTGGTCGTCGATCATGCACGCCGGCACGCCGTGGGAGCTGGGCTTGGCGGAAACCCAGCAGACACTGGTCCTGAACCGCCTGCGCGGGCGGATCTCGGTGCAGGTGGACGGCCAGATGAAGACCGGGCGCGACGTGGTGATCGGGGCAATCCTCGGGGCCGACGAATTCGGCTTCTCCACGGCGCCGCTCGTCGTCGAAGGCTGCATCATGATGAGGAAGTGCCACCTCAACACCTGCCCGGTGGGCGTGGCGACGCAGGATCCCGTGCTGCGCCGGAAATTCGAAGGCAAGCCCGAGCACGTTGTGAACTACTTCTTCTTCGTGGCCGAGGAGGCGCGCGAGCTGATGGCGCGGCTCGGCATCCGCAACTTCAACGACCTCATCGGCCGCGCCGATCTGCTCGACACCAGGAAGGGCATCGAACACTGGAAGGCGAGAGGGCTCGATTTCTCGAGGATCTTCGCCATGCCGCACATGCCGCCCGATGTGGCCCGCTATCATCGGGAGGCCCAGGACCACGCGCTCGAGCGCGCGCTCGACCGGCGCCTGATCGAGCTTGCCCGGCCTGCACTCGAGCGCGGCGATAGGGTCACCATCGAGACCCCGATCCGCAACACCAACCGCACCGTGGGGA
This sequence comes from Betaproteobacteria bacterium, assembly GCA_016868035.1. Taxonomy (GTDB): domain Bacteria; phylum Pseudomonadota; class Gammaproteobacteria; order Burkholderiales; family SG8-41; genus SG8-41. Next base: position 12,099 of record VGID01000011.1, read on the forward strand.
CCATGCTCTCGGGCGAGATCGCCAAACGCTACGGCCACGCCGGGCTGCCGGATGAGACGATACACATCCGGCTCGCGGGCTCCGCCGGGCAGAGCTTCGGCGCCTTCCTCGCGCAGGGCGTGTGGCTCGATCTGATCGGCGACACCAACGACTATTGCGGCAAGGGCCTCTCCGGGGGGCGGATTTCCGTGCAGCCCTCGCCCAAATTCCGCGGCGAGCCCACGGAGAACATCATCACCGGGAACGTGGTGCTCTACGGGGCGATCTGCGGGGAGGCCTACTTCCGCGGCGTGGCCGGGGAGCGCTTCGCCGTCCGGAACTCGGGCGCGCGCGCCGTCGTCGAAGGCGTCGGCGACCACGGTTGCGAGTACATGACGGGCGGCACCGTGGTCGTGCTCGGCATCACCGGCCGCAACTTTGCCGCCGGCATGTCGGGGGGCATCGCGTACGTGCTGGACGTCGACGGCGAGTTCGCGAAGCGCTGCAACACCTCCATGGTGACCCTGGAGCCGCTGCTTGCGGAATCCGAGCAGGAAGCAAGGCTTGCTCGCGCGCTCTGGCACCAGGGCGCGGCCGACGAGGCCCTCGTGAAAGGGCTGGTCGAAAGCCACGCCCGCCACACGGGGAGCGCGCAGGCGAAGCGCATCCTCGAGCGCTGGAGCGAGGTCCGGCCGAAGTTTGTCAAGGTGTTTCCAAATGAATACCGGCGGGCGCTCGGCGAGCTGGCAGCCAAGCACCGGCGCATCGCTGCGTAGCCGCCTACCGGGAAGGCGGGCGACCGCTCCGGGCGCCCCCGCCAATTGCAGACCTAGACCGCATGGGCAAGATCACCGGATTTCTTGAGCACGGACTCGTGGACGAGCCCCACGAGGGGCCGGAGAGCCGCCGGCACCATTACCGGGAATTCATCGTGCACCTCTCGGACGAGGAGGCGCGCACGCAGAGCGCACGCTGCATGGACTGTGGCGTGCCCTTCTGCATGAGCGGCTGCCCGATCCACAACATCATTCCGGACTGGAACGACCTCGTTTACCGGCAGGACTGGATGGCGGCGATCGAAACTTTGCATTCGACCAACAACTTCCCGGAATTCACCGGCCGCGTGTGCCCGGCGCCGTGCGAAGAGGCGTGCACCCTGCGTATCAACGACGATCCCGTCGGCATCAAGTCCATCGAGCACGCGATCATCGACAAGGCCTGGGAAGAAGGCTGGGTCCAGCCACAGGCGGCCGCTCACAAGACCGGGAAGAAGGTGGCGGTGGTCGGCTCCGGCCCTGCGGGGCTCGCATGCGCGCAGCAACTCGCCCGGGCCGGCCACGCCGTAACGGTCTTCGAGAAAAACGACCGCATCGGGGGGCAGCTCCGCTACGGCATACCCGACTTCAAGCTGGAAAAATGGCAGATCGATCGCCGCATGGAGCAGATGCGGGCCGAGGGCGTCGAATTCCGCGCCGGCGTGTTCGTGGGCAGGGAGCCTCCCGGGAAGGGCGTCCCCAATCTCGCGCGCGAGACCGTCTCGCCGGGAAGCTTGCTCGCCACGTATGACGCGGTCGTGCTGGCGGGGGGCGCGGAGCAGCCGCGCGATCTTCCGATTCCCGGGCGCGGGCTCGACGGTATTCACTTCGCGATGGAATTCCTGTCGCTGCAGAACCGGCGGGTGGCGGGAGACAGCGACGTCGGGGACCTGTGCGCCACCGGCAAGCACGTGGTGATCATAGGCGGCGGGGATACCGGCTCCGACTGCGTGGGCACCTCCAACCGCCAGGCGGCCAAGTCCATCACCCAGTGCGAGCTGCTCCCGATGCCGCCGGACACGGAGCACAACGCGGTATGGCCGTACTGGCCCGTGCGGTTGCGCACGTCCTCCTCGCACGAGGAAGGGTGCGATCGCGACTGGTCGGTCGCGACCAAGGAATTCATCGGCGAGAACGGCAAGGTCAAGGCGCTCAAGGCCGTGCGCGTGGAGTGGCGGGACGGCAAGATGAAGGAAGTCGCGGAGACGGAGTTCACGCTCGCAGCCGACCTCGTGCTGCTCGCGGCCGGCTTTCTCGGGCCGGTCCCGCAGGTGCTCCAGGCCTTTGGCGTGGAGCGCGACCCGCGCGGCAACGCAAGAGCGACGACCGACGGCGCCGGCTGCTACGCGACGTCCGTGCCCAAAGTATTCGCCGCCGGTGACATGCGCAAGGGGCAGTCGCTCATCGTGTGGGCGATCCGCGAAGGCCGCCAGTGCGCCCGCGCGGTGGACGAATTCCTGATGGGATCCTCGGAGCTGCCGCGCTGATTGAACCAGGATTGAGCTACGAGGATTGAGGATTGCGCAGGTTATCCTGCAAGTTACTCAATCCTCGATCCTCAATCCTCGATCCTGATGTTAAAGAACGACACGCTGATCCGCGCGCTGCTGCGGCAGCCCACGCCCTATACGCCGGTGTGGTTGATGCGCCAGGCGGGACGTTACCTTCCCGAATACAACAAGACGCGCGCGCAGGCGGGCAGCTTTCTCGAGCTCTGCCGCAATCCCGATCTCGCCACCGAGGTCACGCTGCAGCCGCTTGCGCGCTTCGCGCTCGATGCGGCGATCGTCTTCTCCGACATCCTCACCATACCGGACGCCATGGGGCTCGGCCTTCATTTCGCGGATGGCGGGGGCCCGCGCTTCGAGCGGCCGTTGCGCGAGGAGGTGCAGATCCGCGATCTCGTCGTGCCCGAGCCGGACCGGCAGTTGCGCTATGTGCTCGACACCGTGCGCCAGGTGCGCAAGGCGCTGGCGGGTTCGGTACCGGTGATCGGGTTTTCCGGCAGCCCGTTCACGCTCGCCTGCTACATGGTGGAAGGTGGCGGCAGCGCCGATTTCCGCACGCTGAAAACGATGCTCTACAGGCGGCCCGATCTGTTGCATCACATCCTCGACATCAACTGCCGTGCGGTCATCGCGTATCTCAATGCGCAGGTGGAGTCGGGCGCCCAGGCCATCATGGTCTTTGACACCTGGGGCGGCACCCTCGGACCGGGCGAATACCGCGAATACTCCCTCGCCTATATGCGGCGGGTGGTGGAAGGGCTCGCGCGCGAGCATGCAGGCGAGCGCATCCCGATCATCCTCTTCACGAAAGGCGGAGGCGCCTGGATCGAGGACATCGCGGCCAGCGGCTGCGATGCGGTCGGGCTCGACTGGACGGTCGATCTCGGTGCGGCGCGCGCGCGCGTCGGGAAGCGGGTCGCGCTGCAAGGCAATCTCGATCCGGCAGTATTGCTGGCGGGCCCGGAGGCGGTCCGGGACCGCGCGGCGGCCGTGCTTGCCGCGTACGGCCGCGGCAACGGCCACGTCTTCAATCTCGGGCACGGCGTGTCCCAGCATACGCCGGTGGAGAGCGTCGCAGCGCTCGTGGAAATCGTGCGCCGACTCAGCCCGCAATTTCATTGAATTCGCGCGACGGCTGCCCCGAAACCCGCGCCAGTCCTCGTTTTGCGGGAAGTGCCGGCCGAAGACTTATGCACAGCAAGGCACTGCGGGGAATCGCACTTTGCTTGGGTTTTCCCGGCGTGCCTACCAAGCAGGTATATATATGAATATACACGCATTATTCTCCGTGAGGCCGCGCAATCTACCGGAACCGAGGACGACCGCGCTACCGTTCCCTAGGCGGGCGATCCCGTTAACTAACAGGGTTATCCACAAGGCGCTGTTGATAACATCGAATTTCGCCAGCGCGTAAACCGGTTGGCTGCTCCTCGCAGAATGCGCGTGAGCGCTTCACGCTAACTCTCCTGCCGCTCACAAAGAACTGGATTCCGGATGAACGTCCTTCGCGTCGCGCTCGACGTGCCGGTAGCAACCCTTTTCGATTACCGCACAGAAGCCGCATCGCAGTCGGACGTCGGCCGCCGGGTCGTGGTGCCGTTCGGAAACAAGACGGCCGTAGGTGTCATCGTCGAAGTGACGGGCACGAGCACCATAGCCCCGGGGCGCCTGAAAAGCGCCGTGCGCATCCTGCGCGAGGAGCCGGGGCTCCGCGCCGCAGACCTTCGGCTCCTCGCCTTTGCGGCCGATTACTACCACCACGCGCTCGGCGCAGTCGTGATGGCCGCTCTGCCGGCGCCATTGCGGCGGCTCAAGGCCCGGCGAGCACAACAGGACCAAGGACGCCTTGCGCTGACCGCGGCCGGTGCGGACGCATTCGAGCAGCTACCTACTCGCGCTACCGCTCAGCGGCGCCTGCTGCAAGCCGTGCGGCGCGCGCCCCTCGACTACGCCACGATCAAGGCGTCCTCGCCGCAAGCTTCCCGGCTGGTCCCGCAGTTCCTCGCGCGCGGCTGGCTGCGCCGGGAACCGCCCGACAAGAAGCCCGTGCGCGGCGCGCCGATGTCTGTTTCTGGTCCGCCCTTGACCGGGGAACAGGCGCACGCGGTGGCCGAGGTGCTCGGCGCCCTCGGGCGCTTCCAGCCCGTATTGCTGCTCGGCATCACCGGCAGCGGCAAGACCGAGGTGTATCTGCATGCGATGGCCGCAGCGCTGGCGGCGGGGCGGCAGGCGCTTCTGCTCGTGCCTGAAATCTCGCTGACGCCACAGCTCGAAGCGCTGGTGGGCACGCGCTTCCCCGGTACCGAGGTGGTCAGCCTTCACAGCGGGCTCGGCGAAGGCGAGCGCCTCGCGAACTGGGACGCGGCCCGGGCCGGCCGCGCCCGGATCGTGCTGGGAACCCGGCTCGCGGTCTTCGCACCGATCCCGGAACTCGGCATCATCATCGTGGACGAGGAGCACGACGCTTCTTTCAAGCAAGCCGATGGGTTCCGCTATTCCGCGCGCGATGTGGCGGTCGTGCGCGCGCGGCAGAACAATATCCCCGTGGTGCTCGGCTCGGCGACCCCGGCGCTGGAGTCGTATTTCAACGCGACGAACGGCCGCTACCGGTTGCTCACGCTGACGAGCCGCGTGGGATCGGCCCTGCCGCAGATCCTTTGCATCGATACCCAAAGCGAGAAGCTCACGGAAGGGCTGACTCCCGCCCTGCTTGCCGCCCTCGAGCGCAGCGTCACCCGGGGCGAGCAAAGCATGCTGTTTCTCAACCGTCGCGGCTACGCACCAGTGCTGATCTGCGCTGCCTGCGGATGGATGTCGGGCTGCCAGCGTTGCTCGGCGAAGCTCGTGCTGCATCTCAAGGACCGCCGGCTGCACTGCCATCACTGCGGGCACCGTGCGCCGGTGCCCGCAAGTTGCCCGACGTGCGGCAGCCCCCAGCTCGCGCCGCTGGGGCAGGGCACGCAGCGGGTGGAGGCGGCACTGAAAGAGCGTTTTCCCGCGGCACGGGTGCTGCGCATCGACCGCGACAGCGTGAGGCGCCGGGATGCCTGGCCGGAAATGCGCCGGCGCATCCACCAGCATGAAGTCGACATGCTGGTCGGCACCCAGCTTCTCGCCAAGGGTCACGATTTCCCGCACCTCGGGCTGGTGGGCGTGATCAACGCCGACGGCGTGCTCTACAGCAGCGACTTCCGCGCCTCCGAACGCCTGTTCGCGCTGCTCATGCAAGTCGCCGGCCGAGCCGGTCGCGGAGCCACACGGGGCACCGTCCTGATCCAGACCAGGTTTCCGCAGCACCCTGTCTATCAGGCACTCGCGCAACAAGATTACCGCGCTTTCGCCGAAAGCCTCCTCGCCGAGCGGCGGCAGGCCGGGTTTCCTCCGTTCGTGTACCAGGCGCTGCTCAAGGCCGAGGCGCCGAAGCTCGAAACCGCGCTCGGGTTTCTGGCGGAGGCAAGCCGCATCGGCGCGAAGTTGCAGCCTCGCGTCACCCTGTACGACGCCGTGCCGGCCGCCATGCCGCGGCGCGCCGGCCGCGAGCGCGCGCAGCTGCTGGTGCAGTCGGACGCGCGTGCCCGGCTGCAACAGTTCCTAGTCGCGTGGCATGACGCGCTCTCGCGAGCGTCGTCCACACGGGCGCGCTGGTCGCTCGACGTGGACCCGCTCGAGTTCTGAAGCCACTGCGCCACGGACCCGGCAACACGATCCAATGCCATGATAAACTTGCTCTTTTTCCGACCTCGCCGTCACCGGACCGCGCGCGGCAGCGCCACCGCATGCTGACACTGGACGAATACGAGAGGCTCGACCCGCGCTGCGAACTAGTGCACAACGGCGTCCCGATCGTGTACGTGACACCGACGCTGTTCACCAAGTGGCGCGTCGATTCGCTGTTCGAGAAGGAGCCGGTCACGATCAACTGGATTGCGGAGTTCGCGGAAAACGAGGTGCTCGTGGACATTGGCGCCAATGTCGGAATGTACACCGTCTGGGCTGCTAAGACGCGGGGCGCGATGGTGTTCGCCTTCGAGCCCGAGGCGCAGAACTACGCGCTGCTGAACCACAACATCATCATCAACGGTCTCGGCGCGCGGGTTAAGGCATATTGCCTCGCGCTGTCGGATGAGGCAGGCTACAGCGAGCTGCATCTCTCCGCCGTCCAGCTGGGCGGGTCCTGCCACTCGCTGGGCGAGCGCGTCGACTTCAAGCACGAACCGATGAACCCCGCGTTCTCGCAAGGCTGTGTCGCCGCACGGCTGGACGACCTGGTAGCCTCTGGGGTGGTTCCGCTCCCGAATTACATCAAGATCGACGTCGACGGATTCGAGCCGAAGGTGGTCGCGGGCGCGCGTCGCGTACTGCGGGACGGAAAGGTGCGTTCACTGCTGATCGAAACCAACCAGAATCTGCCCGATCACCTGCAGATGGTCGCCGAGCTCGAATCGATGGGCTTCCGCTACGACCCGGCGCAGGTCGCGGCCGCGGAGCGCAAGAGCGGCACGTTCAAGGGAGTTGCTGAATACGTGTTTACGCGTTGAGAGCCCCTGCCGCAGTGCCTCCTGGTCTCGATAATACGAACCGGATATGATCCCGGCGCCCCCCGGCGACGCGCGAGCGCATCTCGCCGAAATCCTCGGCGCCGCCCTGCAAAAGGTGGCGCCGGGGCACCCCGATGTCGCCATCGTACTCGAGCGGCCGAAGCTCGCCGAGCATGGTGACTACGCCTGCAATCTCGCGCTGCAGCTCGCGAAGTCCCTCAAGCGTGCCCCGCGCGAGATCGCCGCGCAACTCGTCGCCCACATCCCCGCGTCGCCCTGTCTGGAAAAGGCCGAGGTGGCGGGAGCCGGATTCATCAACCTGTTTCTGAAGCGCTCATTCAAGCAGGACGCCGTCCACCGCATCCTGCAGGCGGGCGATCGCTACGGCGCGGGCTCGTTTGGAACCGGCAAGAAAATGCAGGTCGAATTCGTATCGGCCAATCCGACGGGGCCGCTGCACGTCGGCCACGGCCGGGGCGCCGCTTACGGCGCGAGCCTGGCCAATGTGCTCGCGGCCGCCGGTTTCGAGGTCGCGCGCGAATACTACGTGAACGACGCCGGGCGCCAGATGGACATCCTCGCCCTCTCGACCTGGCTGCGTTATCTGGAGCGGACGGGAGAAGACGCGCCGTTTCCCCCCAACGCGTACCAGGGCGATTACGTGCGCGCCATGGCGCGCGCAATCCACGCACTCCATGGCGCGCGCTACCGGCATCCCGCCCGGGAAGCGTTGCGCGAGATCGAGCAGCGCGAGCGCGATGAGGAGGCGCGGCTCGACGCGCTGATCGCGTGGGCGAAGAAAACGCTCGGCGTGGACTACGACTACTTCCTGCGCTTCGCGCTGAACGAGCAACTCGAAGACTGCCGGGCCGATCTCAGCGAGTTCGGCGTCATCTTCGATCACTGGTTTTCCGAGCGCTCGCTGCACGAATCGGGGATGGTCGAGCGCACCGCACGCACCCTGGAAGAGCGCGGGCACATCTACGTGCGCGACGGCGCCAGGTGGTTTCGCTCCACCGCCTTCGGCGACGAGAAGGACCGGGTGATTCAGCGCGAGAACGGACAGTACACGTACTTCGCTTCCGACATCGCCTATCACCTCAACAAGTTCGAGCGCGGCTTCGACCTCGTAATCGACGTTTGGGGCGCCGACCACCACGGCTATATCGCCCGCGTGAAGGGGGCTCTTGCCGCGCTCGGCTTCAACCCGGAACTGCTCACCGTGACGCTGGTACAGTTCGCCGCGCTCTACCGCGACGGCCAGAAGATCCCCATGTCCACCCGCGCCGGCGAGTTCGTCACTCTCCGCGAGCTCCGGCAAGAGGTCGGCAACGATGCCGCGCGCTTTTTTTACGTCCTGCGCAAGAGCGACCAGCACCTCGATTTCGACCTCGATCTGGCGAAGTCACAGAGCAACGAAAACCCCGTCTATTACGTGCAATACGCACATGCGCGCGTCTGCAGCTTGCTGGAGCAGTGGGGGGGTGATGCCGAGAGTCTTGCGCAAACCGATCTCGCCGGGCTGGATTTGGACCATGAACTGGCGCTGCTTGCGCGCCTGACCGAGTACCCGGAAGCCGTCGAAAATGCCGCGCGCGAGTTCTCGCCGCATCTCGTTGCCTTTTATCTGCGGGAGCTCGCGGCCGGGTTTCACAGCTACTACAACGCGACGCGCATATTGATCGACGACGAGAACCTCAAGCGCGCGCGGCTTGCGCTTGCCGTTGCGGCGCGGCAGGTGCTGCGCAACGGTCTCGCGCTGCTGGGTGTTTCAGCTCCCGAAAAAATGTAAGATATCCGCGTGAGCAAGGACTACAAACGTAGCGAGCGCAGATCGGGGTCCCGCGGCGGCGGCTCGTTTCTGGCAGGGATGCTGCTCGGACTCGTGCTCGGGCTCGGGATCGCGCTCGGCGTCGCGTGGTACATCAACAAGATGCCGAGCCCGTTTCTGGCGCGCACCGCGCCGCCCGCGAAAAGCGATACCGTGAAGAACGGGGCGCCGTCCGCCACCCGGCCCGACGAGACGGTCAAGGCCGAGGTGAAGCCGCGCTTCGATTTTTACAAGATTCTCCCGGGTACCGAGGAGCTCGCTACCGACCAGCAGATGAAGGAGGCGCAGAAAGCGTCCACCGCGGCCGCGAAGGAGGCCTTTTTCCTTCAGGCCGGCGCGTTCCAGAACCCGCCCGACGCCGACAATCTCAAGGCACGGCTGGCGCTGCTCGGTATCGAGGCCTCGATCCAGACCACGACGCTGCCCGAAAAGGGCGTCTGGCACCGGGTGCGGATCGGTCCTTACACCAGCATCGAGGAACTGAACCGCACGCGCGAAGCCCTGAAGCAGAACGGCGTGGAAACATCGCTGATCCGGGTGCGTGACGCCGGCGAGAAACGATAGACCACAGTAGCGGAGCCCCTACGCAACGGATTCGTCGCTTCCTTATCCTCGCGACGCTGCTCGCCGCGGCCGCGATTCCGTACGCCGCCGCCCAGGTCGCGGGCAAGGACTACCGGGTGATCGATCCGCCGCAACCGGCCGACAGCGGCGCGCGGGTGGAGGTGCTCGAGTTTTTCTGGTACGGCTGCCCCCATTGCAACAACATGCAGCCCTCGCTCAAGCGCTGGCTCAAGCGCAAGCCGGCGGACGTCGAATTCAAGCGGGTGCCCGCCGTGCTCTCCGAATCCTGGATCCCCCACACCCGGCTCTTCTACACGCTCGAGGCGCTCGGCCTGACCGACCGACTGCATCAGGACGTGTTTGCGGCGATCCACGAACAACAGCTCCGCCTGCAGGACCCGCGGATCCTCGCCGACTGGATCGCAAAGCGGGGCGTGGACCGGCAGAAGTTCATGGACGCGTACAATTCCTTCGGAATCCAGAGCCGCGTGCAACGGGCGATCGAGATGACCCGCAACTACAACATCCCCGGCACGCCGGCCGTGACGGTGGACGGGAAGTACCTCACCGCACCCTCGATGACGCTCAAGCCCGACAACAGCATCGACTACGACCGCTATTACCAGGTGCTCGACCAGGTGATCGCGATCTCCCGCAAGTCGCGCGTCGCGAAGTGAGCGTGCGGGCCGCAGCCGACCGCCTTTTGACCCTGCGGTGCCGGGTGTGGCTGCTTGCACTCGCGTGTGCGGCGGGCCCGGCGCTTGCGCAGGAGACGGTGCGCGCGCGGCAGAACATCGAATATCGCCTGATCGCGCCGCAACCCGTCGAAACGGGTGACAAGATCGAGGTGATCGATTTCTTCTGGTACGGCTGCCCCTTTTGCGATGAATTGCAACCCGCCCTCGAGGACTGGATCCGGCGCAAACCCGCCGATGTCGCTCTGCGTCGGATCCCCGTGATTTTGCGGGATACCTGGGCCCCGCACGCCCGCATCTACTATGTACTCGAAGCACTCAACGAGGTGGAGCGGCTGCACCTGCGCGTCTACCACAGTTATCACGTCGAGAAGCTGCACATGAGCAGGCCCGATGTCATGGTCGAGTGGGCGGTGCGACACGGCATCGACCGCAAGAGATGGCTCGATGCCTATTACTCGCCCGAGGTGGACGCCCGGGTCGAGCGCGCCCAGCGGCTCGTCCGCACTTACACCGTGGAGGGCACCCCGTCGCTGGTCGTGGACGGGCGCTACCTCACCTCCAGCAGCATGACGAAAACGGTGCGTGACGTAATACCGGTGGTCGAGGATCTCGTGCGCATCGCGCGCCAAAAGCGCAGCGGCGGATAAGCCGCTCTTTTTCTGCGCGGATCTGCGTGGCGGCCATCCCCGAGCCAGCGCAACGCGTGATCATCACCGGCGCCTCAAGCGGCATCGGCGCCGCGCTCGCGCGCCGTTATGCGCGGCAGGGCGCCGTGCTCGGCCTCATCGCACGACGCGCGACCGCGCTGCAACAGCTCGCCGCGGAGCTCCCCGGACAGTGCGAGATCTACCCTGCCGACGTACGCGAGGCGCGTGCGGTCGCGGCTGCTGCACGGGATTTCCTGGAGCGGCACGGCTGCCCCGATATCGTCATCGCGAACGCGGGTGTCAGCATCGGCACGGCGACAGAATTTTCCGAGGACATCGCGACGTTCGTGGAAGTCGTGGACATCAACGTTCTGGGCATGGTGAGGACGTTCCAGCCGTTCGTGCGCTGCATGCGCGAGCGTGGCCGCGGCACGCTGGTCGGCATCGCGAGCGTTGCAGGTTACCGGGGCATGCCCGGGGCGGGGGCCTACGCGACGTCGAAGGCCGCGGTCATTTCCTACCTCGAAAGCCTGCGCGTCGAGCTGCGCGGGAGCGGGGTGGCAGTGGTCACCGTCTGTCCGGGCTACGTCGCCACCCCGATGACCGAGCAGAACCCGTTTCCCATGCCGTTTCTGATGGGCGCGGATGAGGCCGCGCGAAAAATCGTCTCCATCATCGCGCGCGGCAAGACCATCGCGGTGATCCCGTGGCAGATGGCCCTCGTCGCACGTCTGCTGCACGTGATGCCGAACTGGCTCTACGACTGGCTGTTCTCCCGCGCGCCGCGCAAGCCCCGCCGGACCGGATAACGACCCCCAACCGCCGCTGCGCGGACGAACTCCGCTGGAGCGGCGACGCGGTCATTCCACGGTCACGGATTTGGCCAGATTACGCGGCTTGTCCACGTCGGTGCCCCGCAGCACCGCCACGTGATACGCGAGCAGCTGCAGCGGTATCACGTGCAGGATGGGCGAGAGCTTTCCCGCGTGATCGACGAGCCGGATGACGTGCACGCCCTCGCTCTCCGCCACCTGCGCGTCGCGGTCGGCGAACACGTAGAGTTCGCCGCCACGGGCGCGCACTTCCTGCAGGTTGGACTTGAGTTTCTCCAGAAGCTGGTCGTTGGGGGCGACCGTGACCACCGGCATGCCGGCGTCCACAAGGGCGAGCGGGCCGTGCTTGAGCTCTCCGGCGGCGTAGGCTTCCGCGTGTACGTAGGAAATCTCCTTGAGCTTGAGCGCGCCCTCCATCGCAATCGGAAAATGCGCACCGCGACCCAGGAACAGCGCATGCTGTTTCGGCTCGAACCGGCGCGCCCACTCGAGCACCTGCGGCTCGACCGCGAGCACCGCCTCCATCGCCCCGGGCAAGTGGCGCAGCTGCGCGATGAGCCGGCTTTCGTCGGGGCCGGTAAGCCGCTGTTTCACCTTGGCCAGCACCAGAGTCAGGACGAACAGCGCGGCAAGCTGGGTCGTGAACGCCTTCGTGGACGCGACCCCGATCTCCGGCCCGGCGCGCGTCAGAAAACGCAGCCTCGACTGGCGCATCAACGCCGACTCGGGCGCGTTGCAGACCGTGAGCGCGTCGTCGAGACCCCGCGCCTGCGCGTGCTTGAGCGCCGCGATGGTGTCGGCGGTCTCGCCCGACTGCGAGATCGTCACCACCAGGGTGCCCGGCGCGGCTACCGGATCGCGATAACGGTACTCGCTCGCGATCTCGGCCGTCGCCGGCACCCCCGCGATCGACTCCAGCCAGTAGCGCGCCACCAGGCCGGCATGGTAACTCGTGCCGCACGCGAGCAGCAGGACCTGCCGCGTGCGCGCAAGCACCTCGCCCGCCTCGACTCCAAAAAGGTTGGGCTGGAGCGCCTGCGCGTTGGCCACCATCTCGAGCGTGTTGGCAACCGCGCCGGGCTGCTCGAAGATTTCCTTCTGCATGTAGTGCGCGTAGGGGCCGCGCTCGACCGCACCCGCGCTCAAGCGGCTGCGCGTTACCGGGCGCCGCGCGATGTGCCCTTCGCCGTCGCAGATCGTGACCCCGGACGGCCGTATTTCCGCGACATCTCCGTCCTCGAGGTAGAGGATGTCGCGCGTTCTCGAGAGCAGCGCGCTCGCATCCGAGGCGAGGAAGTTCTCTCCGTTGCCGATGCCCACGAGCAGCGGCGAGCCCTTGCGCGCCCCGACCACGACGTCCGGCTCGCGATTCGACACGAATCCCACGGCAAATGCGCCTTCCCACTCGCGGCTCGCGGTCCGGACGGCCTCCCACAGGGTGAGCCCTTTCGCGGCCAGCGAATGGACGTGATGCACCATCACCTCGGTGTCGGTTTCGGAGGAGAACGCGTATCCGAGCCCCTTCATGCGCGCGCGGATCGGCTCGTGGTTCTCGACGATACCGTTGTGCACGATGGCGATCTCGACGCCGCTACCGTCGGAAAAATGGGGGTGCGCGTTGCTTTCAGTCGGCGCCCCGTGCGTCGCCCAGCGCGTGTGCGAGAGCCCGGTGCCGGCCTGCACGCCTCTGCCACGAGCAAGCTCTTCCAGGTGCGTCACGCGCCCGGTCGAGCGCAGCCGTTCCAGCCGCCCGTCCTTGATGAACGCCATCCCGGCGGAATCGTAGCCACGGTATTCCAGCTTCTTGATGCCTTCGATCAGAAGGTCTGCGACGTTATTCCTGGAGGCTGCGCCGACGATGCCGCACATAAATTCAGGGAGTCGTGAGGGGTGAGTCGTGTGTCGTGCCGCTGGTCATAACGTCCTCTCAGCGGGGGGCTGTCGCCGAATCACGAATCACGCCCTTTCTTCCGGGGGCGTTTCCACCCCGGCCGGTGCTCCTGGGTCTTGGCATTGATGACCAGGCCACCGCGAGGGGTGTCCTTCCACACGGTGGTGCCGGCGCCCACCGTCGCTCCTTTTGCCACGGTTACCGGCGCCACGAGCTGCACGTCGGAGCCGATATGCACGCCGTCCTCGATCACCGTCCGGTGCTTGTTCGCGCCGTCGTAATTGCAGGTGATCGTGCCGGCACCGACGTTGACGTCGCGCCCCACGGTCGCGTCGCCGATGTAGGCGAGGTGGTTCGCCTTGGAGCGCGCCCCGATCTCGGCTGCCTTCACCTCCACGAAGTTGCCGATATGCACTTCTTCCGCCAGGCGCGTCCCCGGACGGATGCGCGCATAAGGCCCGACACGGCCGTGGGCGCCGATCCGTGCGTCCTCGATCAACGTGAACGGCTCGATGCGGGTGCCCGCACCCACCTCGGCGTTCTTCAGCACGCAGTTCGCGCCGATCTGCACGTTGCTCGCCAGGCGCACGTCCCCTTCGAACACGCAATTCACATCGATGCTCACCTCCGCGCCGCAGCGCAGGTCGCCGCGCACGTCGAGCCGCTTCGGGTCGGCAAGCGTCACTCCCTGCTCGAGCAGCCGCGTCGCGTAGCGCCACTGGTAGAGGCGCTCCAGCTCGGCGAGTTGCGCGCGGCTGTTGACCCCGAGCGCCTCCCAGTTCGCGCCGGCCGTGACGGCGTGCACGTCCACCCGCTCGCCGAGCGCAAGCGGCACCACGTCGGTGAGATAGTACTCGCGCTGCGCGTTGCGATCCGTGAGGCGCGCGAGCCATCGCTTCAGGCGTGCGGTCGGCAGGGCCATGATGCCGGTGTTCACCTCGCGAATGCGGCGCTGCGCCGGGCGCGCGTCCTTTTCCTCGACAATGGCGGATACGGCGCCGCGCCGGTTGCGCACGATGCGCCCGTATCCGGCGGGATCATCGAGCTCGGCGGTGAGGATGGTAAGCCGGTCGCGTCCGCTCCCGGTCATGGCCGCGAGCGTTTCCGGCGCGACGAGCGGCACGTCCCCGTAGAGCACCAGCGTGAGACCGGAGCCGTCGAGATGCGGCAGCGCCTGCTGCAGCGCATGCCCGGTGCCGCGCTGCGGCCGTTGTCGCACGAACACGAGGTCTGGCGCTTCGATCGCGCGGGGCACCTGCTCGCCGCCATGGCCATAGACGACGCAGATCCGCCGCGGCTTGAGCGCGCGTGCGGTCGCGACCACATGCGCGATCAGTGGCCGGCCGGCAAGCGGGTGCAGCACCTTGGGCAGGCGCGAGCGCATGCGCTTGCCCTGGCCAGCGGCGAGTATCACCACATCGAGGCGTGTTGCCACGCAAAAATTATCGCATAGCGCCCTGCCGGGCGCGCTGCGCGAGGTAGCGTGCCACCGCCTCGCGCTGTTCCGGCCTCATGTGCAGTCCGGCCTTGGTGCGCCGCCACAGCACGTCCTCCGCGGTACGCGCCCATTCGCGTTCGACCATGTAGTCGACTTCCCGGGCGTAAAGGCCTGCTCCGAAATCCTCGCCCAGCGCATCCACGCCTTGTGCCGAACCGAGCACTTCAATGGCGAACGCGCCATGGCGCCGCGCCAGCGCGGAGAGCAGCTGCCCCGGCAGCCCGGGATAGCGCTCGCGCAACTGCGCCTCCCAGGTGGCGAGCCCCCCTTCGGCGAGATCGCCCCCGGGCAGCGTGACCGAGGACGTCCATGCCCCCCGGGCCGCCGGAAGCCAGGGCGCCAGCTTGGCGAGTGCCTCCTCGGCCAGGCGCCGATAGGTCGTGATCTTGCCGCCGAACACCGACAACACCGGCGCCTGCCCGGGCGAGCCGTCCACCCGCAGCATGTAGTCGCGCGTGATGGCGGAGGGGTCGGCCGAACCGTCATCGTACAGGGGCCGGATGCCGCAGAAGCTCCAGGCGACGTCGGTCTCTTTGATCTGGCGCGTAAAATACCGGTTGGCGGCGCGGCACAAATAATGCACTTCCTCGGGGCTCGCGGCGCACGGAGCGGGCTCTCCCGCAAGCTCGACGTCGGTGGTCCCGATGAGCGTGTACCGGTGCTCGTACGTGTAGACGAACACCACGCGCCGGTCGTCGTTCTGCAGGATGTAGGCGTGGTCGCCATCGTACAGCCGCGGCACCACGATGTGGCTTCCCTTTACGAGTTTCAGGCCGAAGCTCGTCTGCTCTGCGAGCGCTTCGGCGAGAAACTGCCTGACCCACGGCCCGGTGACGTTGGCGATCGCCCGGGCCGCGACTTCCCGGTGTGAACCATCCGCCGCGCGCAAGGTGGCGCTCCATGTTCCGTTGGCTCGCCGCGCCGCAGTACAGATCGTGCGCGGGAGCACCGTTGCGCCCAGCCCGGCGGCCGCGCGCGCAGTAAGCACGACCAGGCGCGCGTCGTCCACCCAGCAGTCGGCGTAGACGAAGCCGCGGCCGAACTCCGGCTTGAGGCCGGCGCCATATGGGCTCGTGCGCAGGTCCACCGCGCGCGAGCCGGGCAGGGTGTTCCGCCGCGCAAGGTAGTCGTAGAGGAGCAGGCCGGCGCGGATCATCCAGGCCGGCCGCAACTGCGGCACGTGCGGCATGACGAAGCGCATCGGCCGCACGATGTGCGGTGCCGAATGCAGCAGGATCTCGCGCTCTGCGAGAGCCTCGGCGACGAGCCGGAACTCGTAGTGCTCCAGGTAGCGCAGCCCGCCGTGGATCAGCTTGCTGCTGGCGGAGCTGGTGGACGAGCCGAGATCGTCGCGCTCGACGAGCAGGACCTTCAGCCCGCGGCCTGCGGCGTCGCGCGCGATCCCGGCGCCGTTGATGCCGCCGCCGACCACCAGGAGATCGTAGTGTTCCATCGACAAAAAAGGGCAGTCCGCCGCTTCCTGCCGCGAGTTGGCCCCGGCATGCCAACTTGCCACTGACCTATCACCCGGTGCCCGACATCGCCTGAGCTGCCGTACCGAAGCGACGCCTCGAATGAGCCGAGGTACGGGGAAGCGCTTGCCTTACCCTCGCGGTTGGAATAGATTGCGCGGTAATTGACCGCTGATCCCGCTCACGACCCGCCTGGATCGCGGTTTTCTCCCGGGGAGGAGAAAACCAGCATGAACATAAGGCCTATTATGCGCACTCGGCGAGCGCTGTCACACCGGCTCCCGGCGCACGGGCTCGGCGCCGCGAAATCGCAGGCGGATTGATTTTCTTATCGCTTCACCTCACAACCCGGCCAAAGGGCCATCCCGGACGTATCCATGCTGCTGGGGGGACGGATGACGATGGTGTTCTCCCACATCGGAAGAGAACAACCAACCTGAGGAAGTGACGATGCCCGTGCGCAGCTACGCGTGGCCACCTGGCCATTGGGATTGGTATCAGCATTTGGCTTTTAAGCACGGCGTGCGTGCCGGCGACATGGTGTTTGTTGGGGGCCAGGTTGACAAGTCACCCGCTGGCGAGCCTTTGCACGCCTCTGATCTTGCTACCCAGACTGCTGTGGTCATCCGGCACATCGACACAGTCCTGCGGGAATTCGGGGCGGGGCTGGCCAATGTCGTCAAGCTGGTGGCTTTCTATGCCACTGATGGTCACGTGGACGAAACCGCCTTCCTCGCTGACATTGGACGGCACATTCTGGCACGCGGTGGGGTCCCGGACAACGGGGGGCCGGTCATTACTCTAGTACCCCTACCCTGTTTGGCGTTACCCGGGATGATGGTGGAAATCGAGGCTATTGCAATGATCGGTATGGACGCGAAACGGCTCGCGAGAACGACCGCCAACCCCAGGGCTCTGTCTCCGCTGCCACCACCGTTCAGCCACGGCATACGCTGTGGTGAGCACATCTGGACCTCCGCGCAGTGGAGTTCGGCGGCAGACGGCACTCGCCAATATGCCCAGGATCTCGTGGGACAGACCGCCGTCGCCATGAAGCGTGTGGAGCAGATTCTCGCCGCTCTGGGTGTGGATCTTGATGACATCGTCAAGCTGGCCACGTGGTACCGGGGGGACGGCACGCGTGCCACTTGGGAGCCGGCGGCGCTTAAGCGGGCGACCTACTTCACAGCGCCGGGGCCCACGCTGAGCGCGTTGCCGACGCCCCGCCTCCCGCACGGGGACATGACACGGGTAGATGCGTGGGCTATGCGCGGCGCCGACGGCCATCGGCTGGCGCGCACCTATGCCCAGCTCCACGATGTCTCGCAGTGGCCTGCGGGTCTGCCTTCTGCCGCCGGACTGCAATGCGGCGAGTTCGTCTTCGTCGGCCAGCAGGTGGCCCTCGATAGCCATGGCCAGCCGGTCGCGCCTGGCGATCTCC
Source organism: Betaproteobacteria bacterium (assembly GCA_016868035.1). Taxonomy (GTDB): domain Bacteria; phylum Pseudomonadota; class Gammaproteobacteria; order Burkholderiales; family SG8-41; genus SG8-41. The sequence continues at coordinate 29,814 of VGID01000011.1, forward strand.
TGGAGCAAACACGTCGTGTCATGGAGTCGACGCGCACGGTGTTGTCATCATTCGGACTCACGTTGGACGACATGGTCAAGCAGAACAGCTTCTACCAAGGCCAGGCGGATCCCGAGATCATCGTGAGTAACCAGCGCTATCGCTCATCGTTTTATAGCGAACCAGCAGGAGCCTCAACGGGCGTGCCCCTGCCGTGCCTGCCCCTCGCAGACCTATTGGTCTCGGTGGAAACGGTGGCGATGACGCCACGCTGAACGAACACCCAGACTGCGGGGGGTATACTGCGGCCATCTGGTTGGAAATCCGACCCTCTCCAAGCTTCTCTGTCATTGGAAGAAGGGCTCAAAATCGAGGAACACGGGCGTGTTACCTCTGTGTTTACGATTCACGCCATCGCCTATCGAGGAGTAATGCTATGCGATTCGGAGTTGGGATCTTCGGAAATCAACCGGTCACAACAATCGTGCGTCAGGTCCAGCTCGCCGAGGCTTTAGGCTATGACACAGCGTGGATCGTCGACTCGCAGCTCGTTTGCCGGGAGCTGTATGTCACACTGACGGCTTGCGTTCTCGCGACATCACGGATTCGGATCGGTCCAGGCATCACCGTGCCATACATCCGGCATCCTTCAGTGACGGCCAGCGCCATTGTGAGTCTCAACGAGCTGGCGGAAGGGCGGGTGCTGCTGGGCGTCGGCACCGGAGACAGCTCTGTAGGGACCCTGGGTGTGAAGCCAGCCCGCATTGCCGGGCTGGAGGAGTTTGTACGAACAACGCGCCGGCTTCTCGCTAACGAGTCTGTCACGTTCGAGGGCGGTCTCGAGGGCAAGATCGCCTGGCTCGAGCGCGCCCATGACATCCCAATCTATGTGGCCGCCTCGGGGCCCAAGATGCTCGAGGCCGCTGGTCGCCTGGGCGATGGTGTACTGATGCATTGCGGAATCGCACCGCCTATTCTCGAGGCCGGCTTAGCATATGTGCGTGCAGGTGCCCGCGCGGCGGAGAAGTCCATAGAGGATCTTGACGTGATCTGCTGGGCGCACACCTGTGTCGCCCGTGATCGCCGCGCAGCACGAGAGCATGTCCGCGGCCGGGTGACGGCCGCCTTGCGCCATCCGCTTCCGATCCCGCTCGGCGAGGAGGATCTGGCCGTCGTCCGGAAGATTCGGGAGGAGTACAATTTTTTCGAGCACGCCACGGCGGCGGCGAAGCACCGGACCCTCGCGCCTGACCGGTTCATCGACCTTCTCGCTCTGGCCGGCACGCCGGATGAGGTTGCCGAAACAGTGCGCGCGATTGCGCGCGTGCAGGGTATCGGCCACATTGTCATTACGCCGCAGGTCCCAGGGGATGGCTTCCCCGAACGCGAGGAGATCTTCCGACTCTTCGCCGAGGAAGTGATGAGCCGCATCGCCTGACCTACTGCATTCCAATGGCGAGAATCGAGACGCAAAGACTTTCGCATCATTACATCGACGCAGCTGGAGGCACGGTGGCAACGCTCGACGACATCTCGTTGAGCGTCGAGCATGGACGCTTCCTCACCATCGTGGGACCGTCGGGATGCGGTAAGACGACACTCCTGAACATCATCGCAGGGTTCGTCACGCCGACCAACGGTGAGGTCTTGATTGATGGCCGACGCGTGACCGGTGCCGGCCCCGAACGGGGCGTTGTTTTTCAGGGCTATGCACTCTTTGACTGGCTGACAGTCAAGAAAAACATCGAGTTCGGGCTGCGAATGCGTGGCATCCCGGAGCGCGAGCGGGCGGCAAAGGCTGATGAGTACTTGGCGCTCGTCGGGCTACGAAAGTTCAGTCATCGTTACCCCTATGAGCTCTCCGGCGGCATGAAGCAGCGGGTGGCAATTGCTCGGGCACTGGCGAATGACCCCGAGATTCTGCTGATGGATGAGCCGTTCGCCAGCTTGGACGCCCAAACCCGAGAGATCATGCAAGAGGAGCTGCTGCGCATCTGGGAGCGCACGGGAAAAACGATCCTTTTCATCACCCACTCCATTGAGGAGGCTATCTACCTCTCGACGGACGTCGCGGTCATGACGTTCCGACCTGGCCATCTCAAGTGTACTTTAAGGGTGGAGTTGCCGTATCCGCGGGGGGATTTCAACATCCGCACGGCTCCGCGCTTCGTGGAGCTGGAAAAGGTCATTCACCACCTAATTCGTGAAGAGATCGCGAAGCATGAGATGGAAGACGAATAACGTTCGCGTCGGTGGGTCCGACCGGTCGCGGACTCTGCTGATTGGAGCGGCGTCTGTGATCCTTGGCCTGGTGCTCTGGACGGCGGTGACGAAGAGCGGGCTGGTCTCGACGCGCTTTCTTGCCTCTCCGATCGAGATCGTCATCCAGTTCTGGCAGCTCCTCCAGAAGGGCTACGGCGGGACGCCGTTCTACGTACACGTCGGCGTCAGTCTGTACCGGACACTCCTGGGTTTCGCGCTTGCCGTCGTTGCGGGTGTTTCGCTAGGACTCATGATCGGCTACGTGTCCGCCGTGGCCGCTGCCGTTTCCCCGTGGCTCGCCTTCCTCCGCCCCATCCCAGCCATCGCCTTTGTTCCACTTGTGATCCTCTGGTTCGGCATCGGTGAGTTTTCGAAGATTTCGCTGATTTTTCTCGCATCGTTCCTTTACATTACCCTCAACACCGCAGTCGGCGTAAAGAGTGTGCAACTTCAACTCCTACGGGCAGCCTCGAGCCTAGGCGCCGGCCAGCGACAAATGTTCTTGCACGTCATATTCCCAGCGGCGCTGCCGCAGATCTTCACCGGCATCCGGGTGGGTTGCGCGCTGAGTTGGGCCCTTGTTGTGGCCGCTGAGTTGGTCGCCGCTCAGAGCGGTCTTGGGTACATGATCATGGATGCTTCGACCTTCTTCCGGGTCACCGATGTCTACGTTGGCGTGATAACGATCGGAGTCATCGGCATGGTGCTGGAGGCTCTCATCGTCGCGATCGAGCGACGCGTCGTGCACTGGCGGGGCAAATGAACTTCGGAGCGTCGAAGTAGGAGTAGGAATGATGATTACCATGCACCCTCCACAGATCCGGACGAGCGGCATTCGCGCGTCCGGCTGTTGCCTCACGGTGATGCGCCAAGGCGAAGATAAGGATGACACGCGCGCGCAGGAGGGGGCCAGCGCTTGAGCAGGCGGCGCATGCGTTCCCAGCGCGGGCACGCGTTGTGGCTGCGCCGACACAGCGCACGATACCACTACCGCCCGACGCAGAAGCGAAACAAATGCAACGTTGGGCTGTTCATGAGGCACACTGTAGTAGCCGATGTGTCCACGCACAACCGTGCCCTACCACTGTCCCACTGCGGGTGTGGGCTGATGCAGGCGTCGCCGCAGTTCGGCTTTCACCGCTCTGAGCTTCGCCTGCAAGCGCTTGCGCATCGTCTGCCGCAGCACCGTTAAGCATCCATTGCTTCGCTTGGTCGCGCGAATATGCATGAAGCCAAGGAAGTTGAACGTGTCGGGCTTTCCCAAGGCGGCTTGCCTGCAATCGTTGGATCACAAAACGGCCGAACTCCAGCAGTTGGGTCTTTTTTGGGCTGCAGTTTCAGTGTAAACTTGCTCTACCTTGGACGAGTTCCGCCCAAACCGCTCGGCGTCAGACTTAACTGGAATCCGAGCACGATATCGTGTGGGTCGCTGAGCCTTCACCGTATAACTCTTTCGTTGGACCATACGTCGCCGGTTTAACCCGGCGCAGAAGGAGAAAGACATGATGAGGCGAGCAATGGTCGTCATACTATCCGCGCTGGTGCTGACATCCGTATCACCCATAGCCCCCGCCGCGGACAACAAAGTTCGGATCGGCTTTCAGCCTGGCACGTCGCCGCGCTTTTTCGTGGCGCGGGACCACGGCATGTTCAAGAAAGTGGGCTTGACCGCCGAGTACGTCCAGTTCATCGCGGGGCCCCCGATGCTATCGGCGTTGGAGACCGGGACGATCGACATGGCATTCATGACGACGGCCCCGGCCATCTTCGGCTTGGCTCAGGGAATCGATTATCGTGTGTTCTTCGTCGAAGCTGATGCGTCCCAGTCTGTCGCGCTAGTGTCAACGAAGCGCGCCGGCATCAAGACGCTCGCGGAGCAGAGAGGCAAACGCATCGGCGTGCAGTTTGGGACTTCTGCGCACTATGCCCTGCTCCGTTCGCTCGAAGCCGCCAAGCTCAAGGAGACTGACCTCAAGATTCTCGACATGCAGGCGAGCGTTATCGTTCCCGCTTTCCTCAAGGGGAATATCGACGGTGGATGGGCCTGGGATCCCTGGGTGGCGAGAATGCAAGCGGAGGGCGGCTCGATGGTGTGGGCGCTGTCGGATCAGCGGCTGCCAATGCCCCTCGTTTGGGTCGTGCGGACCGCTTGGCTCAACAGCAACCGCGACACCGTGCAGTTGTTCATCAAGGCGATGGAGCTATCCCATGCGTACCTGATGGAAAACCCCAAGGAGGGGATAGCGTCGCTCGGCCAGGTGTTCGGCGTTAATGAGGAGCTCGCGAAGCAGATCTACAACCGTATTGAAGTCCCGAGCATCAAGGAGCAGGTTACAGGGTACGTCGGCGCCCTGGGAACATCGAGCACCAAGGCGACGTCCGGCATGGCGACGCACATGAGCGACTTGGCGAGTTTCTTCTTTGCGCTCAAGAGGATCCCTGTGAAGCCGGACGTCATCAGAGCTATTGACCCCGGCCCTCTGGAAGCGTACACAGCGAAGAAGCGCTAATGTGAACACCGAGAGTGTCCTGTCGCTCACATGGAGCGATAGTGGAGCGGTGATCCGACGAAATCGACATCCGGGCGGTCTACATCGACGGCATCGGCATCGCCGGTCAGATGATTGTCGTTGCCGTGGGCTGGATGTAGTGGGAAGCCAAGCACCTGCTCGGCATCAAACCGGGCGACACGGACAATGCCTTTGGTGGTGGAAGGCGCTGCTGGCGGATTTAGCCAGGCGGCGGCATTGGCAGGACAGACGGGCCCGTTGGTGATCGACGGTGTCGCTGCCTGACTCGCTCCGGCCCGACGAGGTCCGATGGCGCGCCTTTCGTCGAGCGGGGCCATATCATTTTCGTCGACGGGACGACGGAGAATACTTCGTAGGGAAGCGGTGACGTCAGTGTTGATCGTAGTGGTCGGGTAGGTGGGCGCGGTCGCCCGCGCCCAGCCCCCTAAGACATCCGACCCGCCCTCAGCACGTTTCACAATGTAGCGAGCATCCCAAGGGGCGCCCATTGTGAGAGGCTGCTGAGAGGTGACGCACAGGCCAACTTGCCTTCGGTATAGCTTCGCGCGACTTCCCCGCTGAGCTCAGCATTTTCTTACCCGGCGCTACTGGAAAACAGGAATGCACGCAGCCAGGCGTTCCTGCCGCGTCGAATTCTTCAGCACACCTTGGCTGTGCCTCGTCCGCAGTCTTTCGAGCGGATAGCCCTGCTTCCGCGTTGTGAAGACCACCTAGCACATTGCTTCATGTATCAACGCCGTCCACGTCGGTCTTCTTCCACCGACTCAGCCAGAACCGATTGCGACGCGGAACACATCATTGTGGCTCGGCGCCGCCAAAGCGTGGTATGGCGCGACAGCGGACTCCGCCCGTGCAACGCCGGCAAGCTGAACGACCGACATCCTGATGGGGAACGCCAGCAACAGCTCCATCCAGAAAAATCAGCGGCGCAAAGCATTGCAGGTCACACGTTCCGCGCAGTCTTCAAGATTGTCTCTCCTGTCGTATCAGGCGCTCTAACGAAAAACAAGGCGAGCTTTCGCCAGGCCCGCACACGATCAATGCACACGTGCCGACTGTGGAAGCGCTGTCTCCGCGCGTAACCGCCTCACCTCGTCAATCAGCCGGCGCAAGGCGCGCATCGTCTGCGCATCTGCATCGCATTCGCCGTCCTTCAGTCGGCGTTCGATCTCCTGCAATTCCGCCTCGTCCATGCTGTCTCCTTTGGAATGTCCCAAGTGTAACGGACCAATGCGGGTCATTGCGTTCATCGAGGATCCGGGCGTCATCCGGCGCATCCTCGAACACCTCGGATTGTGGGCGCCGCTCGCCACCGAGCGCAGTCCGCCGCTTCCTGCCGCGAGTTGGCCCCGGCATGCCAACTTGCCACTGACCTATCACCCGGTGCCCGACATCGCCTGAGAACCGCCTCGAAAAACCCGCGGCGTAGGACAGCGCGTGCCACCGTCCCGCGGTTGCAATAGATTGCCCAGTAATTCACTGCGGATCCCGCTCATGACCCACGCGGATCGTGGTCGTGTGCACAGGGCGGGGAAGGCAGCATGAACATAAGACCGCGTATTGCGGCAGCTGTCCCGCCCCCGCTCCCGGCGCTTCAGCTTGGCGCGGCGGGATTGTGACCGGATTGATTTTCGGGTGGATTGATTTCCTTCGCTTTACCCCTGCGGGTTGAACGGCGCACGCGTCCGTTCGAACTCGCGGAGATAAACCGGCGCCGTCAGGCGTCCGGATTTATCACTTCTTCTGCCGCAGCTTCCGGATCGCGGCGAGCTGCGCCGCAAGCGTCGCGAGCTCCGCTTCGACCGCCGCGACCTCCTGCTTGTCGCGCGCCTTGGAGCGCGCCTGCTCGGCGCGCTTCTGCGCGTCCAATGCCTTCGCCTCGTCCAGATCGTGTCCGCGTATCGCGGTATCGGCGAGCACGGTGATCATCGTGGGCTGCACCTCGAGGACGCCACCCGCAACGAAGATCAGCTCTTCCGCGCCGCCGCCCGCGGGCTTGATCCGCACCGCGCCGGGCTTGATCCGCGTGATGAGCGGCGTGTGGCGCGGATAGATGCCGAGCTCGCCCGCCTCTCCCGGCAGGACCACGAACTCCGCCTCCCCCGAGTAGATGCTCTCCTCGGCGCTCACTACGTCGATGTGTATCGTGTTCGCCATTCAAAGCTCCGTGAACGGTAAACCGTGAACAGTAAACGGACGGGCCGTCGCTTCCACACCGTTCACCGTTCTCTATTCACCGTTCACTGAAGTGATTTTGCCTTCTCGACCGCTTCCTCGATCGGGCCGACCATGTAGAAAGCCTGCTCCGGAAGCTGATCGCATTCGCCGTTGACGATCATCTTGAAGCCCTTGATCGTGTCCTTGAGCGGCACGTATTTGCCCGGCGAGCCGGTGAATACCTCCGCCACGTGGAACGGCTGGGACAGGAAACGCTGGATTTTGCGGGCGCGCGCCACGGCGAGCTTGTCTTCGGGCGAAAGCTCGTCCATCCCCAATATGGCGATGATGTCGCGCAACTCTTTATAACGCTGCAGCGTCGCCTGCACCGCGCGCGTCGTGTTGTAGTGCTCCTCCCCGATCACGTTCGGGTCCACCTGGCGCGAAGTCGAGTCGAGCGGGTCCACGGCCGGATAGATCCCGAGCGAGGCGATATCGCGAGAGAGCACGACCGTCGCATCCAGGTGGGCGAACGTGGTCGCCGGCGACGGATCGGTCAGATCGTCCGCCGGAACGTAGATCGCCTGCACGGAGGTGATCGAGCCGACCTTGGTGGAAACGATGCGCTCCTGCAGCCGGCCCATCTCATCGGCCAGCGTCGGCTGATAGCCCACCGCCGATGGCATGCGCCCCAGCAGCGCCGACACCTCGACGCCTGCGAGCGTGTAGCGATAGATGTTGTCGATGAAGAGCAGGATGTCGCGCCCTTCGTCGCGGAAGGCTTCCGCCATGGTCAGCCCGGTCAGCCCCACCCGCAGGCGGTTCCCCGGCGGTTCGTTCATCTGCCCGAACACCATCGCCACCTTGTCGAGCACATTCGACTCCTTCATTTCATGGTAGAAGTCGTTGCCCTCGCGCGTGCGCTCGCCCACCCCGGCGAATACCGAAAGGCCGGCGTGCTGCTTGGCGATGTTGTTGATGAGCTCCATCATGTTCACCGTCTTGCCCACTCCCGCACCGCCGAACAGCCCGATCTTGCCGCCCTTGGCGAACGGGCAGATGAGATCGATCACCTTGATTCCCGTCTCGAGGAGCTCGACGGAGGGCGAGAGCTCGTCGAACTTGGGCGCCGACTGGTGGATGGCGCGCCGCTCCTTGGCCTCGATGGGCCCGGCCTCGTCGATCGGACGCCCGAGCACGTCGAGGATGCGCCCGAGCGTGCCGTGGCCGACCGGTATGCTGATCGGCGCGCCGGTGTTCTTCACCTTCATCCCGCGGCGCAGACCGTCGGAGGGGCCGAGCGCGATGCAGCGCACCACCCCGTCTCCGAGCTGCTGTTCCACCTCGAAGGTGAGCCCCTGCTCGACCAGCTTGTCTTTGGACGCCTCGAGGACGAGCGCATCGAAGATGCGCGGCATCTCTTCCCGCGGAAATTCGATGTCGATCACGGCGCCGATGCACTGGACGATCGTTCCTTGTGCTTGATTCATGTTCGTTTCCCAGTCGTCAAATCAGACTCTTAACCGCAAAGACGCGAAGGCGCAAAGTATCCGCGAAGATATTTGATAATCCTTTACGTGGTTTACTTTGCGTCTTTGCGCCTTTGCGGTTTCCGTTTTTCCTTACACTGCGGCAGCTCCGCCGACGATCTCGGCGATTTCCTTGGTGATCGCCGCCTGCCGGTTCTTGTTGTAGATGAGCGTGAGCTCGTCGATCACGCTCCCGGCATTGTCCGAAGCCGCCTTCATCGCCACCATGCGCGCCGATTGCTCGGAGGCCATGTTCTCGGCGACCGCCTGGAAGATGATCGTCTCGATGTAGCGGGTGAGCACGTGATCGAGAACCGCCTGCGCCTCCGGCTCGTAGATGTAGTCCCAGCTGCCTTCCGGCGCGCCGAGCCGCTCGCCGGCGAGAGGCAGCAGCTGCTCGCACACCGGCTCCTGCCTCATGGTGTTGATGAAGCGGGTGTAGAACAGCGTCAGCCGGTCGAAACGGTCCTCGCTGTAGCCGTCGAGCATGATCTTGATCGCGCCGATCAGCTTTTCCATCTGCGGCCGGTCGCCAAGCTGGGTCACCTGCGAGATGATGTTGGCGCCGAGCCGCTGCATGAAGCCGAGCGCCTTGTTCCCGATGCAGCACACCTCGAGCTTCTCGCCCCGGCCTTCCCACTCCCGGATCGAGTTGAGCGCAAGCCGCAGCACGTTGGTGTTGAGGCCGCCGCACAGCCCCTTGTCCGTGCTGATGACGATGATGCCCATGCGCTTGACAGTGTCGCGCATCACCAGGAAAGGGTGGCGGTATTCCGGATTGGCGTGGCTGATGTGCGCCGCGACGTTGCGGATCTTTTCCGCGTACGGACGCGCCGCGCGCATGCGCTCCTGCGCGCGCCGCATCTTCGAGGCGGCCACCATCTCCATCGCCTTCGTGATCTTCCGGGTGTTCTGCACACTCCGGATCTTCATCCTGATTTCTTTCGTTCCCGCCATCGTTTCTATCTCCAGCGCTTCCACTCATCCCGCGCGATGAACTGCGCGCATTGCGTCCGCTCGATCGCGCGGAGTTATTGCCGCGCGCCTTTCGCGTCGGTCAATAACTGCTGTTCTTCTTCCAGTCCTTGAGCGCTTCCCCCAGCTGCCCCTCGTCCTCCTTGGTGAGGTCCTTCTTGTCCTGCATCCGACCGACGAGCTCTCCGTACTTGGCCTTGATGTAGTCGCGCATCGAGCGCTCGGCAGCGAGCGCCTTCTTCACCTCGACGTCGTCAAAGTAGCCGTTGTTCACGGCAAACAGCGTCAGTGCCATCTCCCACACCTGCAGCGGCGCGTACTGCATCTGCTTCATGAGCTCGGTCACCATGCGGCCGCGCTCGAGCTGCTTGCGCGTGGTTTCGTCGAGGTCGGAAGCGAACTGGGCAAACGCTGCGAGCTCGCGGTACTGCGCGAGCGCGAGGCGCACGCCGCCGCCGGTGTCGCGGCGCTTCATGATCCGGGTCTGCGCGGCGCCGCCGACCCGCGACACCGAGACGCCGGCGTTGATTGCGGGGCGGATGCCCGCGTTGAAGAGGTCGGTCTCCAGGAAGATCTGGCCGTCGGTGATCGATATCACGTTCGTGGGCACGAACGCGGTCACGTCGCCGGCCTGGGTCTCGATGATGGGCAGCGCCGTGAGCGAGCCGGTCCTGCCCTTGACTTCGCCGCTGGTGAAGCGCTCCACGTATTCCGCGCTCACACGGGCGGCGCGCTCCAGCAGGCGCGAGTGCAGGTAGAACACGTCGCCGGGATACGCCTCGCGGCCGGGGGGCCGGCGCAACAGCAGCGAGATCTGCCGGTACGCCCACGCCTGCTTGGTCAGGTCGTCGTAGATGATGAGCGCGTCCTGGCCCCGGTCGCGGAAGTATTCACCCATGGTGCAGCCCGAGTACGGCGCGATGTACTGCATCGCCGCCGACTCGGAGGCGGAAGCCGCGATCACGATGCTGTACTCCATCGCGCCGTGCTCCTCGAGCTTGCGCACGACGGTGGCGATGGTCGAAGCCTTCTGTCCGACGGCAACGTAGACGCAGATGAGATCCTTGCCCTTCTGGTTGATGATGGTGTCGACCGCCACCGCGGTCTTGCCGGTCTGCCGGTCGCCGATGATGAGCTCCCGCTGGCCGCGGCCGATCGGCACCATCGAATCGATCGCCTTGAGGCCCGTCTGCACCGGCTCGCCCACGGACTTGCGCCAGATCACCCCCGGGGCCACCTTCTCGATGACGTCCGTCATCTTGGCCTTGATCGGCCCCTTGCCGTCGATCGGCTGCCCGAGAGCGTTCACGACGCGCCCGAGCAGCTCGGGGCCGACGGGCACTTCGAGGATCCGACCGGTGCACTTGACCGCGTCCCCCTCGGAGATGTGCTCGTAATCGCCCAGGATCACGGAGCCCACCGAGTCGCGCTCGAGGTTGAGCGCCAGCCCGAACGTGTTCTTCGGGAATTCCAGCATTTCGCCCTGCATGACGTCGGAGAGTCCGTGGATGCGGCAGATGCCGTCGGTCACCGTCACCACCGTGCCCTGGGTGCGGATGTCCGCCGCGAGCGCCAGGCTCTCGATCTTGCCGCGGATGAGCTCGCTGATCTCGGAAGGTTTGAGCTGTTGCATATCAGGTTTCCTCGATTGCCTAGGTCATTAATTCAGCGGCCATCGCGGCGAGCTTGCCGCGCACCGAGCCGTCGATCACCTCGTCGCCCACCTGCACGCGCACGCCGCCGATGAGCTCCTTGTCCACCTCGACCCGGGGGTTGATCTTGCGCTTGAAGCGCCGCTCCAGGTCGGCTACCAGCGAACCCACCTGTGACGGGTCGAGCGCGAACGCGCTGGTGATCATCGCCTCCACCACGCCCTCCCGCTCGTTCTTGAGTTGCAGGTAGATGTCGCGAATTTCCGGCAGCAGGGCGAGCCGCCGGTTCTCGATCAGCACGCGCAGGAGGTTCTGCGCCTCGGCGCTGAGAGCGCCGCCGCACAGAGAGGCAAACAGCTCGTAGAGTTGCGCGACGGCAAGATTGGGGTTGCCGATCGCCGCGCGCACCTCGTCATGTGCCGCAACGTCTGCCATGGCGTCGAGCATCCGCGACCACCCCGCGAGCGTCCCGCCCGCGTCGGCGAGCCTGAAGACCGCTTCGGCATAGGGCCGCGCTACCGTGACGTTCTCGGCCATCGGGTTACCGCATCTCCTGCGTAAGCTGCGCCAGCAGGCCGGCGTGCGCCTTCGCATCGACCTCGCGCCGCAGAATTCTTTCCGCGCCGGCGACGACCAGCGCCGAGATCTGCTCCCGGAGCATCTCCTTGGCGCGAGACACCTGCTGATCGATCTCCGCCTGCGCGGCCGTTTTCTCGCGGTTGCCTTCTTCCTTGGCCTGAGCCCGCGCTTCCTCGATCATCTGCGCCGAGCGGCGCTCCGCCTGGGCAATGATTTCGGCGGCGCGCTCGCGCGCCTCCTGGATACTCTCTTCGGCGCGCCGGGTGGCGCTGTCGAGCTCGAGCCGGCCGCGCTCCGCCGCGGCGAGCCCGTCGGCAATGTCCTTCTGCCGCTCCGCGATGACGCGCTGGAAAAACGGCCAGACGATCTTCGCCACGAACCAGACGAAGAACGCAAACCAGATGACCTGCCCCAGCAAGGTCGCATTGATGTTCATACCGATATCCCGCCTTCCGACACAGTGCCTGCGTCCGCCCGCTCCGGCGCGGGCCCCCGCCAACCGCCTACCCGCCCCTGATCTGGGAAACGAGCGGGTTCGCGTAGAGCAGCAATATGGCGATTGCGGTCGCGATGGCGGTGAATGCGTCCAATAGCCCTGCGACGATGAACATGTTCACCCGCTGCGTGTTCAGCAGCTCGGGCTGGCGCGCGACGCTCTCCAGGAAGCGGCCGCCGAGGATGCCGAAGCCGAGGGCGGTGCCGAGGGCGCCCATGCCAATAAGAAACGCCACGGCAATCTGCGTCTGGCCGAAGAATACTGCGAGAGTTTCCATTAACGTTCTCCTTGATTGATTGCATCTACGTCGAAATCAGTGCGATTCGCTGGCCAGCGTGAGGTAAATGATGGTCAGCATCATGAACACAAACGCCTGCAGCGTGATGATCAGGATGTGGAAGATCGCCCAGGCGAGGGACAGCACGACGTGGCCGAGGAAAGAGGCGGCGCTGCCCAGCGTGGGCCCGCTCCAGGCGCCCGCCAGGAGCACGATCAGGATGAACACCACCTCGCCCGCGAACAGGTTGCCGAACAGCCGCAGCGCCAGCGACACCGGCCTGGCGATCTCCTCGATCACCCGCAGCACGCAGTTCACCGGAGCAAGCGCGATTTGCAGCAGCTTGTTCTCGGCATGAAAGGGCGCCGTGAACAGTTCGTGGAGGAAGCCGCCGGCTCCCTTGAACTTGAGGTTGAAGGCGATGATGAGCGCAAACACGGAGAGCGACATCGCGAAGGTCGCGTTCGGATCGGTGGTCGGCACGGCCTTGAAATACTTGACCCCGAAGAGCTCGAGCAGCTTGGGGATGAAATCGACCGGGATCAGATCGAGCGCGTTCATGCAGAAGATCCAGATGAAAACCGTGATCGCGAGCGGGGTCACCAGCTCGCTCTTGGCGTGGAAGGTGTCCTTCACCTGCCGGTCGACCATGCCCACCACGATCTCGATAAAGGCCTGAAGCTTGCCGGGCACGCCCGCGGTCGCGCGCCGCCCGACGTGGTACATCAGACCGAAGACGGCGCACCCCACCAGGCCCGAAACGATTAGGGTATCGAGGTGCAGTGTCCAGAACCCGCTTCCTACCTGCAGGTTCACGAGGTGATGCGAGATATATTCGTTGGCGGTGATCGGTGTGTCGGCGGCGGCCATGGCGTAGGAGCGGGATTTTTCTTAGACGAAAAGCAGTGCCACCCAATAGACGGCGAGCGTCGCGATATAAGTCAACAGCAACGGCAACGTGGCAACCTCCCGGTACAGACCGAAAGCTGCCGCAAACAATATGACGGTGAAAGCGAGCTTGAGCACCTCGGCGCGATACTGCGCCTTCACCAGTTCCTTCGGCTCCTCGCTCCGCGCCGCGAACGCCTTGCGCGCGTAGATCCACGCAGTGGAGAACCCGATACCGCCGCCGATCAGCGCCGAGTACGCGGCATGGACGTTTTCGCTCAGCAGAAACGCCAAAGAGCCCGCCGCCAGTGTCACCGCGATTTGCGCGCCGATGATCCGGTTGATCGTTTTCATCCAGCGGCCGCTTCGTCGATCGGCGATGCGGGCGGCGGCGGACGGCAGCGAGCCCAAAAAGAGCTGGATTTTATCATCTTCGCGCACGCTGCTGTCAACGACAACGCGCCGCGCCGCCCGTGTTTCAGAGCCTCGCAAGCAGCCTCTCGAGTTCATCGAGCGTGCGATAGCCGATGATGAGTTTGCCGCCGCCCTGCCTGGATCCCGGCCTGATCTTGACGGTCGTGCCGAGCCGCTGCGAGGTTTCTTCCTCGAGCCGCGCGACGTCGCGGTCTGGCGCGGCGCGGTGCCGCGCCCCCGGCCGCGCCACCGCCCTCGCGACACGGCCCTCCACCTGCCGCACCGAGAGCTGCTTGGCGGCGGCCTCGCGCGCGAGTTCGATCTGCCGCAGCATCGGGAGAGCCAGCAGCGCCCGCGCGTGTCCCATGTCGATCTTGCCGTCGCGCAGCAGCTCCTGCACCGGAGGCGCAAGCTCGAGCAGGCGCAGCGCGTTCGTGATGCTCGCGCGCGAGCGGCCCAGCGCCTCGGCGGCCTCGGCGTGCGTCATGCCGAATTCCTCGATCAAACGCTTGACCCCGGCGGCTTCCTCGAGCGGGTTCAGGTCCTCGCGCTGGATGTTCTCGATCAGCGCGATCGCGAGCGCGTTGCGGTCCGGCACCTCGCGTACCAGCGCAGGCACGCTGGCAAGCCCCGCGAGGCGCGCCGCCCGCCAGCGTCGCTCCCCCGCCACGATCTCGTAGCGCCCGTCGCCGCCGGGTCGCACGAGGATCGGCTGCATCACGCCCTGCGCCTTGACCGAGTCGGCGAGCTCGGCGAGCGCGGCCTGGTCCATACGCGTGCGCGGCTGGTAGCGCCCGGGTTGCAATGCGTCGACCGGAAGCGTAGTGAGCGTATCCCTCGCCAGCGCCGCCTCGTCGGTGCCGAGCAGCGCGTCGAGTCCGCGTCCCAGTCCTTTCACCTTGGCCATAAGCTTCTCCTCACCCTGCAGCAGCGCGACTGAGCATCTCCCCTGCGAGCGCGAGGTAAGCCTGCGCGCCCTTCGAGTTCTTGTCGAACTTGATCGCCGGCACGCCGTGGCTCGGCGCTTCGGCGAGCCGGATGTTGCGCGGGATCACGGTCCGGTAGACCTTGTCGCCGAAATGCTCGAGCAGTTGCGCCGACACTTGCTGCGCCAGCGTGTTGCGCGCATCGTACATGGTGCGCAGCAAGCCCTCGATCTCGAGCGCCGGATTGAGGTGCGTGCGCACTTTCTTGATCGTCTGCACGAGATCGCTCAGCCCCTCGAGCGCATAGTACTCGCACTGCATCGGGATCATGACCGCTTGCGCGGCAGTCAAGCCGTTCACCGTGAGCAGGTTCAGCGCGGGCGGGCAATCAATGAGTACAAAATCGTAGTCGGCGGCGATCTCGCCCAGCGCCTCTTTCAGGCGCGCCTCCCGCCGCTCGAGCCCGACCATCTCGACCTCCGCCCCCGCAAGCTCGCGGTTCGCGGGAACCAGATCGTACTCGCCGTTCTCCGAGCGCCGGCGCACTTCGCCGATGCGCCGGGTGCCCAGCAGCGCGTGGTAGACGGTATCGGCGAGCACGCGCTTGTCCACACCGCTGCCCATCGTGGCGTTGCCTTGCGGATCGAGGTCCACGAGCAGCACGCGCCGGCGCGCAGCAGCAAGGCTCGCCGCGAGATTGACTCCCGTGGTCGTCTTGCCCACACCGCCCTTCTGGTTGGTGATGGCGAGGATGCGGGTCATGGCTCAATCCCGGGCGGGCTCCAGCACCACCAGGTGGCGCTCCGCGCGCAGTCCCGGCACCGCGAGCGCGACAACGCGCTTCACACGGAATGTTCGCGGAATCTGCTTGAGCTCCGCCTCGGGAAAGCGCCCTTTCATCGCCGCGAGTTCACCGCCCGCCGCGACCAGATGGCCGGCGCTCGCGACGTATCGCGGGAGCTCCGAGAACGCGCGCGAGATGACCAGTTCGAAGCGGCGTGCGGGCCGCCAGCTCTCGGCCCGCTCGCAGACCACCTCCGCGTTTGCGATCCCCAGCTCGATCGCCGCCTGCCTCAAGAACGCCGCCTTCTTCTCGCTCGAGTCGAGCAGCGTGACCTGCGCAGCCGGCAGCGCAAGCGCGAGCGGAATGCCGGGCACGCCGGCCCCGCTGCCTACATCCAGTATCGTCGCGGCCGACACGTGCGGCGCGAGCGCCAGGGCATCCAGCAGATGGTGCGTCACCATCCTCGGCGCGTCGCGCACGCCGGTCAGGTTGTAGACCTTGTTCCATTTCTGCAGCAGCGCGAGGTAATCGAGCAGGCGCGCCTGCGTCGGGCTTGGCAGCGTGAGTCCGGATTGAGCGACCCCTTGCGCGAGCTCCTCCGCGAGGCTCATGCCAGGCCGCCAGCCGCGCGGTCGGCCCCGCCCGCTCCGGCGTTGCCGGAGCGCGCCGCGGCAAAACCCCTTTTCACGTGCACGAGCAACACCGAGATCGCGGCCGGCGTCACGCCCGAGATGCGCGCCGCCTGCCCCAGCGTCTCCGGACGGTGGCGGTTCAGTTTTTGCTGCACTTCCACCGAGAGTCCGCGCACCTTGGCGTAGTCGATGTCGCCCGGCAAGGGCGTGCTCTCGTGATGTTCGTGCCGCGCGATCTCTTCGCGCTGGCGGTCGATGTAGCCCTGATACTTGGCCTGGATCTCGACTTGTTCCGCAGCCTGCGCGTCCGTAACGCCCGGACCCGCTCCCGGCAGTGTCATGAGTTCCACGTAGCCCACGTCGGGCCGCCGCAGCAACTCGTCGAGCGTGTGCTCGCGCGCGAGCGGCTGGCCGAGCACCCGCTCGGCAGCGCCCGGCGCCAGCGCGCGCGGATGGATCCACGTCGACTTGAGCCGCTCTTGCTCGCGCGCGATGGCCTCGCGCTTGCGGCAGAACCGCTCCCAGCGAACGTCATCCACCACGCCGAGCTCGCGCCCGGCCTCGGTCAGCCGCAAATCGGCGTTGTCCTCGCGCAGGCTCAGGCGGTATTCAGCCCGGCTGGTGAACATCCGATAAGGCTCGGATACTCCGCGCGTGATCAGATCGTCCACCAATACGCCGAGGTACGCCCGGTCGCGCCGCGGGCACCATGGCGCGCGCTCGCGGACGAACAGCGCGGCGTTGATGCCGGCGAGTATGCCCTGCGCCGCCGCCTCTTCGTAGCCGGTCGTCCCGTTGATCTGGCCCGCGAAGAACAGGCCCGCGATGGCCTTGGTTTCGAGCGAGCTTTTCAGACCGCGCGGATCGAAATAGTCGTACTCGATGGCATATCCGGGCCGCGTGATATGCGCGCGCTCCAGTCCGCGGATCGAGCGCACGAGCGCGCACTGTACATCGAACGGCAGGCTGGTCGAGATGCCGTTCGGATAGTACTCGGTAACCGTCAGGCCCTCGGGCTCCAGGAAAATCTGGTGCGAGCTCTTTTCCGCGAAGCGCGTCACCTTGTCCTCGATCGACGGACAGTAGCGCGGACCGATCCCCTCGATTACCCCGGTGTAGAGCGGCGAACGGCCGAGCCCGCTGCGTATGATCTCGTGCGTGCGCGCGTTGGTGTGCGTGATCCAGCACGGCAGCTGCCGGGGATGCTGCTCGCTGCGGCCGAGGAACGAGAACACCGGCGTAGGCGCGTCGCCCGGTTGCTCTTCCATCGCGGAAAAATCGATGCTGCGCCCGTCAATGCGCGGCGGCGTGCCGGTCTTGAGCCGCCCCACCGGCAGCGCGAGATCGCGCAGCCTGCGCGCGAGCGTGAGCGCCGGCGGGTCGCCGGCGCGCCCCGCCGGGTAGTTCTGCAGTCCGACGTGGATCAGGCCGGCGAGAAAGGTGCCGGCCGTGAGCACGACGGCGCGCGCATCGAAGCGCACGCCCGTCTGCGTGATCACGCCGGTAACGCGGTCGCCCTCGAGCAACAGATCGTCGACCGCCTGCTGGAAGACGCGCAAGTTCGAATGATTCTCCAGCCGGCCGCGGATGGCTTGTTTATAGAGCAGGCGATCGGCCTGCGCGCGCGTCGCGCGCACCGCGGGTCCTTTGCGCGCATTCAGGATCCGGAACTGGATGCCGGCTTCGTCCGTCGCCGAGGCCATCGCGCCACCCAGTGCGTCGATCTCCTTGACCAGGTGCCCCTTGCCGATGCCGCCGATGGAAGGGTTGCATGACATTTGGCCCAGCGTTTCGACGCTATGGGTCAGCAGCAGGGTCGCACAGCCCATGCGCGCCGCCGCGAGTGCCGCTTCCGTGCCCGCGTGACCTCCGCCTACGACAATAACATCATATTTTTCAATGAGTTGCATGACTTCTCCGCCACCGTAGGCTCCATGATAGCGGAAAATCCGCTTCAAAAGTATCGCGGACGGTGCAAAAAGTAGTCGTTTCACGTGAAACATGGCTGGTCGGTAGTTGCCTGGTAAACCAGTCGTGCTAATGGTGCGGCGCAACATTACCCTGGTTCCACGTGAAACACGGCCCTCATTTGCCTACGCAAAACCGAGAGAAGATCTCGCCCAGTAAATCGTCCGCATGGTATTCGCCGGTGATTGCCCCCAGCGCCTCTTGGGCGAGGCGTAATTCTTCAGCAAACAGTTCTAGTTGGGGGCCGACCTGGACTGCTTGCTCCAGATGCCTCCGCGCCCGGTGCAAAGCCTGCAGGTGGCGCTCCCGCGCCATGAACAATCCTTCGCCGCCGCCGTGCCACCCCACCGTGTCGAGCAGCGCCTGGCGCAACAGGTCCACCCCCGCCCCGGTCTTGGCCGAAACCCACGCTGCAGTGGCTCCGCTCGCACGCTCGACCCCAGGCGCCCGCCCGATGAGATCGATCTTGTTCATGACCCGTATGCAAGGCAGCGCGCCCGGCAGCTGCGCGAGTATCGCGCGGTCCTTCGCGGTCTCGCCTTCGGTGCAGTCCACCACGAGCAGCATGACGTCGGCCTTTTCGATCGCGGCCCAGGTCCGTGCAATGCCAAGTTTCTCGACCGGGTCGTGCGAGTCGCGAAGCCCCGCCGTATCGATGATGTGCGCCGGCACGCCATTGACGTCGATGCTCTGGCGGATCGCGTCGCGGGTGGTGCCGGGTATATCGGTGACGATCGCAAGCTCCTCGCCCGCCATGCGGTTGAGCAAGCTCGATTTGCCGACATTGGGTTGCCCCGCGAGCACGACGTGCATGCCCTCGCGGAGCAGGCTTCCCTGCTGCGAGGCCTCCAGCACGGCATCGAGCCTGGTGCGCACGCGTGCGAGCCGGCCTTCTGCGTCCGCCCGCTTGAGGAAGTCGATCTCCTCTTCTGGAAAATCGAGCGTCGCTTCCACCAGCGTGCGCAGCTCGACCAGCGCGCGGCTCAGTTCGCCCACGCGCTCGGAAAACGAACCCTGTAGCGAGCGCAGCGCGCAGCGCGCAGCTTGGGCCGTGGTGGCGTCGATCAGGTCCGCCACGCTCTCGGCCTGCGCCAGATCGAGCTTGTCGTTGAGGAAGGCGCGCTTGGTGAACTCGCCCGGCTCGGCCAGCCGCGCACCGAGCTCGAGGCAGCGTCTCAACAGGAGCTGCAGCACGACCGGGCCGCCGTGTCCCTGCAGCTCGAGCACGTCCTCTCCCGTGTACGAATGCGGTGCGGGAAAGTGCAGCGCGATGCCCTGATCGATCGCCTCGCCCCGCGCGTCGAGAAAATTGGCAAGAACGGCGCGGCGCGGCGCGAGGCGGCGCCCCAGCAGCTGCACGATGAGAGATCCGAGGTCCGATCCGGAGATGCGGACGATGCCGATGCCGCTGCGCCCGACAGCGCTCGCAATTGCTGCGATGGTGTCGTTCTTGGTCATCGCCGCCGCACGCCCCGCGAACACCCGCGCGGCATTCGTTGCCGCCGCGCCGCTAGCTCTTGCGCGCCTGCGTGGCGGCGTGCTCCATCGCGTACGTGATCTGCCACTGCTGCGCGATCGAAAGCACGTTGTTGACCAGCCAGTACAGCACCAGCCCCGCGGGGAAGAAAAAGAAAAAGATGCTGAAGACGATCGGCATGATCTTCATGACTTTGGCCTGCACCGGATCGGGCGGCACAGGATTGAGCCAGGTCTGCACGATCATCGTCAAGCCCATGAGGATCGGCAGTATGAACCATGGATCGGGCGTGGAGAGATCGTCAATCCACAGCATGAATGGCGCATGTCGCAATTCGACGCTGGCCAGCAGCACCCAATAAAGTGCAATAAAAACAGGTATTTGTATCACTATCGGCATGCAGCCGCCCAACGGGTTGACCTTTTCGCTCTTGTAGAGCTCCATCATCGCCTGCTGCATCCTCTGACGATCGTTGCCGTACTGGTCCTTGAGCTTTTGCATCTTCGGGGCGAGCACCCGCATCTTCGCCATCGAGCGATAGCTCGTCGCCGAGAGCGGATAGAACAACAGCTTGATGATGACGGTGAGCAGGATGATCGCGACACCCCAGTTGCCCACCCACTGGTTCAGCCAGGCGAGCACCCAGAACAGCGGCGCTGCGATCACCGTCAGCCAGCCGTAGTCGATGGTCAGATCGAGTCCCGGCGCGATCTTCGCGAGCTTCTCCTGCTCTTGCGGCCCCGCGTACAGCGGCACGGAAAACGACGCGCTGGCGCCCGCGGCTACGCTGCCTACCGGCACGATGACCCCTGCGGCATAGAGATCGCCCTGCAGCCGCCGGGTATAGAACTCGCGCGCCTTCCCGTTCGGTGGCAGCCACGCACTCAGGAAATAATGCTGCAGCATGGCGATCCAGCCGTCTTCGCTGTTCTTCGGATAGGGCGCTTTGCCTTTTTCGATGTCGGAAAAGGCGACCTTCTGGAATTTTTCCTTGTCCGTATACACCGCCACGCCGGTGAACGTCGGCAGCATCGCCGAATCCCCTACCGGCGGCTTGCTGTCGCGCACAATCTGGAAATAGGCGTAGGGCTGAATCGCGCTTGCGCTCTTGTTTTCAAGCTCGAAACCCACATCGATGAGATAGCTCCCGCGGTGGAACCGGTAGACCTTCATGACTTCGACGCCGCCGCTCGCTGGAGCACGCAACCGCACTTCTGTCTGCGCGTCGCCGTCGGCAAGGCGATAAGTCTCCGCCGTGGCCGTAAACAACGTCTGGTGGTTCGCGAGTTCGCCGCCGATCAGCCCGGACTGCGCAAGGTAGGTGCGCTCGGGCGTGGTCTCCAGCAGCACGAAGTCCTTTTTCTTGTCGACGAGATCACGGTGCTTCTTGAGCTGCAGGCGCCGCAAATCGCCTCCGTGGGTATTGAGCTCGGCAATGAGCACGTCCGTCTCGACCCGGATCGCGCCCCCCGGCTCGACCGCACGCCGCCCTTCCTGAGGCACGGCCGCCTGGGTGGCGCGCAGCTTCTCTCCGGGCACCAGTGGCGCGCCCGATGCGGCGGGCCCGGCCTGCTCCGCCTTGGCGGCCTTCTCGGGCCCGCTCGCCGCGGACGGTTTGGGCTGCTGATCCCGCTGCCACGCATCCAGCAGCAGAAATACCGAGAAGGAGAAAACGAAGAAAAGAATGAGCCGTTGCGGGTCCATACTCAGACGTTGTTCGAGCAGCCATTTAGCCTAGATGCCGCGTTCGCGCAGGCGCGCGTCGAGCTCGCCGAACAGCTTCGCGAGCTCGGTGCGCGCCGCGGCGGCGCCATCCCGTGGCGGGCAGCGCCGCACCTGTACGACCACATCCACACCGCCAAAACGGTGCCGGTTGAGCCGAAACGCCTCCCGCACCCAGCGTCGCGCCCGGTTGCGGTCCACCGCGTTGCGCACCGCCCTTCTGCCGGCGATGATTCCGATTCGGGCCTGGCCGAGACCGTTGCTCCGAGCATACAACGCAAAGTGGCGGCGGATCCCGACGGCGCCCGCCGCAAGCGCCCCAGAAAATTGATCACGGTGCCGTAGCCGCGCCGCGCGCGGCAGAGTCAACCGGCGGGATGGCGCGCTCAGGCGCTCAGGCGCCTGCGGCCCTTGGCCCGCCGCGCGCGCAGAACGGCGCGCCCGCCACGGGTGCGCTTGCGCACTCGAAAGCCGTGGGTGCGCTTGCGGCGCTTCACTGACGGCTGGTACGTTCGTTTCATTTCAGATTTCAGCCTGGAATGGTTCGTGAAAAACTCTTTATTACAACCTTTCAGGCCGCCTTCTGTCAAACTGCGCCTTCCCGCTCGCCGCCCCGTCCGCAGCTGCTTTGTCTGTGGATAACCCGCCCCAAAAAGGCTAAAATCTCACTTCGAAAATGCACCTCTCCCAGCTTCCGTATCCAACCCCCACCGCCACACCGATGACCAGCTTCTGGCGCCATTGTCTGACCCAGTTCGAGAAGGAACTTCCGCCTCAGCAGTTCAAGACCTGGATCAAGCCCCTCAAGCTGCGCGTCGACGGCGACACCGTGACGCTGGTTGCACCGAACCGGTTCGTCCAACAGTGGATCCGCGAAAAGTTCCTGCCGCGCATCGAGGCATTGGCCCAGGAGCACCTGCAGCAGCGAGTGCGGGTGCACGTGGTATTGGGCGAGAAAGACACCGGTGCGGTCGGGCCTCCGCCCCGGGCGGCCGCGGAGAGCGGCGGCGCCAAACCCAGCAGCCGCGAGATATCCAGACTGAACCCGGGCTTTACCTTTGAGACCTTCGTCACCGGCAAGGCCAACGAGCTCGCCCGCGCCGCGGCCACCCAGGTCGCCGAGCGACCCGGTACGGCGTATAACCCGCTATTCGTCTATGGGGGCGTCGGGCTGGGCAAGACGCACCTGATCCACGCGATCGGCAACCATCTTCGCAACCGCGCACCCGAGACCAAGATCCGCTACATCCACGCCGAGCAGTACGTCTCCGACGTCGTGCGTGCCTATCAGCACAAGGCTTTCGATGACTTCAAGCGCTACTACCATTCGCTCGATTTGCTGCTGATCGACGACATCCAGTTCTTCAGCGGCAAGAGCCGCACACAGGAGGAGTTTTTCTACGCGTTCAACGCGCTGATCGAATCCCACAAGCAGGTCGTGATCACCTGCGACACCTATCCGAAGGAAATCTCGGGGATCGAGAACCGCCTGATCTCGCGGTTCGGCTGGGGGCTTACGGTGGCGGTGGAGCCTCCCGAACTGGAGATGCGGGTGGCGATTCTGCTCAAGAAAGCAGCGGCCGACGGCGTCAAGCTCGACGAGGCCGTGGCCTTCTTTCTCGCAAAACACATCCAGTCGAATGTGCGCGAACTGGAAGGTGGACTGAAGCGAGTGCTCGCTTTCGCACGATTCGCGGGCCGCGACCTCTCCGTCGAACTGTGCCGGGAAGCCCTGCGCGATCTGCTCGCCATCCAGCACCGCCAGATCTCCATCGAGAACATCCAGAGGACCGTTGCCGACTACTACAAGATCAAGGTCTCCGAGATGTATTCCAAGAAGCGCGCCCGCAACGTCGCGCGGCCGCGCCAGGTCGCAATGGCTCTCGCCAAGGAGCTGACGCAACTGAGCTTGCCGGACATCGGCGAAGCGTTCGGCGGGCGCGATCACACCACTGTGCTTCATGCCTGCAGGAAAATCGCCCTGCTGAAGTCGACCAACAGCGAAATCACGCGCGATTTCAACTCGCTACTCAAGGTGCTGCGCAGTTGATGGATGTATCGCAACTTGTGGACAACCGGCCGCCGGCGAAACCGCGCGGTTTTTATCCACAAATTCCCCACACGCCCTCTGCCGCTTTTTCCACCGTGTCTACGGTCTAGGGACCATTGATCCCGCATCGGAAATGACGTTATCCACAGAGCCCGAGCGACCTTATTAGCCCTACTATGTTCTAAGAAAACAACTTATGAAACTCGTTGAGCTCGAACGCGACGCATTGCTCCGACCACTGCAAGCGGTAACCGGAATCGTCGAGAAACGGCACACGTTGCCCATACTCTCGAACGTTCTGATCGAGAGAAAGCAGGGATGTCTGCACCTGCTAGCAACCGACCTCGAGATCCAGGTGGCTACTCGCACGGAGCCCGGGACCGCCTCCGGCGAGGACGTCGGGCTGACCGTTTCGGCACGCAAGCTCCAGGACATACTGCGCGCACTTCCGGAAGCCGTCTCGGCGGCGCTGGATGTCCAGAACAACCGCCTGCAGGTTCGCGCCGGCAAGAGCCGCTTTAACCTGCAGACGCTGCCAGCGGCCGATTTTCCGACGCTCGCGGAGCCCGGCGCGGCGCTCGCCTCCCTGGTCATACCGCAGAAGGCGCTGCGCGAGCTGCTGCTGCTGGTCCAGTACGCGATGGCCCAGCAGGACATCCGCTATTACTTGAACGGGCTGCTCCTGGTGCTCGACGACGGACGCCTGAGGGTCGTCGCGACCGACGGGCATCGCCTGAGCTACGCCGCGCGGCCGCTGGGAGACAAGCACGAGAAGCGCGAGGTGATCCTTCCGCGCAAGGCCGTGCTGGAGCTGGGCAAGCTCCTGGGCGAAAGCGACGACCCGGTGAAGATCGACATCTACGCGGGGCAGGTCCGGTTCGCTTTCGGCAACGTGGTGCTCACGACGAAGATCATCGACGGAAAGTTTCCAGATTACACCCGCGTGGTCCCGACGAACTACCAGAAGCGCTTCACGGTGAACCGCCTCACGCTCCTGCACTCGCTGCAGCGCGCCGCCATCCTCGCCAACGAGAAGTTCCGCGGTGTGAGCTGGGCGCTTTCCGCCAAGAGCCTGCGGATCTCGTGCACCAATAATGAGCAGGAAGAAGCGCAGGAGGAGATCGAGGTCCCTTACGAGGCCGAACCCATGGTCATCGGCTTCAACATCACCTATCTGCTCGACGTGCTGAACAACGTGCACGCCGAGACGGTCGAATGTTCATTTGGTGACCAGAACAGCAGCATGCTGATGACCGTGCCCGAACAGCAGGAATTCCGGTATGTCGTGATGCCGATGCGCATCTGAAAGCAGGGGATAGAGCTTGCAGCCAAGAGAGAAAGAGCAACAGCGCACCGCGGACGACTACGATGCGAGCAGTATCAAGGTCCTGAAGGGCCTGGAAGCGGTGCGCAAGCGCCCCGGGATGTACATCGGGGATACGGGTGATGGCACCGGCCTGCACCACATGGTATTCGAGGTGGTGGACAACGCGGTCGACGAGGCGCTGGCCGGTTATTGCAACGAGGTTACCGTCACGATCCACACCGATAACTCGATCAGCGTGGTCGACAACGGCCGCGGCATCCCCACCGAAATCCACCCGGAAGACGAGGAGAGGCGTTCCACGGCGGAAGTCGTGATGACCGAGCTCCACGCGGGCGGCAAGTTCGACAACAATTCCTACAAGATCGCCGGCGGGCTGCACGGCGTGGGCGTGTCGGTGGTGAACGCTCTCTCGGAATGGCTGCGGCTCGCGATCCGGCGCGAGGGCAAGCTCTACCAGATGGAGTTCCGCATGGGCGAGGCCGTCGCCCCGCTCAAGGCGGCGGGCAAGACGGAGCGGCGCGGCACCGAGGTCCATTTCCTGCCGAGCAAGGAGGTGTTCGGCAACGTGGAGTTTCACTACGAGATACTCGCGAGGCGGTTGCGCGAGCTCGCGTTCCTCAACAGCGGCGTGAAGATCATGCTCGTCGACCAGCGCAGCGGCAAAGAGGAGAAATTTTCCTTCACCGGCGGGGTCAAGGGCTTCGTCGAGTACATCAACCGCACCAAGAATGTCCTGCATTCGAACATCTTCTACGTGCTGGGCGAGAAAGACGGCGTCGTGGTCGAGGTCGCGATGCAATGGAACGATTCCTACCAGGAATCGGTGCAGTGCTTCACGAACAACATCCCGCAGCGCGACGGCGGCACCCATCTCACGGGCCTGCGCGCCGCGATGACGCGGACGCTCAAGCAGTACATCGACAACAGCAAGCTTGCGGAGAAGGCCAAGGTGGACACCACCGGCGACGACATGAAGGAGGGGCTCACCGCGGTGCTCTCGGTGAAGGTGCCGGAGCCCAAGTTCTCGTCGCAGACGAAGGACAAGCTCGTCTCCTCGGAAGTGCGCCCGGTGGTGGAAGAGATCGTCGGGCAGAAGCTCACGGAGCTTCTGCTGGAAAAGCCGAACGACGCGCGCGTGATCTGCAGCAAGATCATCGAGGCGGCGCGGGCGCGGGAGGCGGCGCGCAAGGCCCGCGAGCTCACGCGCCGCAAGGGGGTGCTCGATTCCTTCGGCCTTTCGGGGAAGCTCGCGGATTGCCAGGAGCGCGACCCGGCCCTCTGCGAGCTCTACATCGTCGAGGGTGACTCGGCAGGGGGCTCCGCGAAGCAGGGCCGCGACCGGAAGTTCCAGGCGATTCTGCCGCTGAAGGGCAAGATCCTCAACGTGGAGAAGGCGCGGCTGGACAAGCTGCTCTCTTCCACGGAGATCATTACGCTGATCAGCGTGCTCGGGACGGGCATCGGCAAGGAGGAGTACGCGCCGGAGAAGCTGCGCTACCACCGCATCATCATCATGACCGATGCCGACGTGGACGGCTCCCACATCCGCACGCTGCTGCTGACCTTCTTCTACCGGCAGATGCCCGAACTCATCGAGCGCGGGCATATCTACATCGCGCAGCCGCCGCTCTACAAGGTGAAACACGGCAAGACCGAGCGCTACCTGAAGGACGAGCACGAGCTGAAGCAGTTCATGCTGAGGCTCGCGCTCTCGGAGGCGGAGCTGCACACCTCCACCAAAGGCCAGGTCCTGAGCAAGGAGGCGCTGGAGCAGGTGGCGAAGGAATATCTGCTCGCCGAGGCCGTGATCGAGCGGGTGAGCAGGCTGGTCGACGAGGACGCGCTGCACGCGCTGCTGCGCCAGCCGGTAGCGCTCGACCTGGCCGACGAGAAGGCGGCGCAGAAGAGCGCGAAGGCGCTCGCTGCGGTGCTCGCCAAGCAGGAGATGCGGGTCGAGGCGAAGTTTGACGAGAAGAACGAGCGCCACGTGCTCATGATCAGCCGCACCCAGCATGGTGTGGTGCACCACTGCTATATCGACCCGGATTTCGTGCAGAGCGGCGACTACGCGCAGATCAAGCGCACGGCACAGGTGCTGCAAGGCCTGCTCGGCGAAGGGGCGTACGTGAAGCGCGGCGAGCACCAGCACCCGGTCAAGGAGTTCCGCGAGGCCATCGACTGGCTGCTCGGCGAGGTGCAGCGCGGGGTGAGCGCGCAGCGCTACAAGGGCCTTGGCGAGATGAACCCCGAGCAGCTGTGGGAAACCACGATGGACCCGAAGACGAGGCGCCTGCTCAAGACCCAGGTCGAGGACGCGATCATGGCCGAGGAGATCTTCTCGACCCTGATGGGCGACCAGGTCGAGCCGCGGCGCAATTTCATCGAGGCGAACGCGCTCGGCGTGCGCAACCTCGACGTCTAGCGCTCACGAGGCGGCGCGCTTGCGTGCCTTTGCGGTGCCCTTGGGCGACTTTGCTTCGCGGGGCGCGAACTCGAAACCGACCCTGCCGTCGGCTCCGCGCACCAGGTACGCGGAGAACGGGCGCCCCTTTCTCGAGATGAAGCGATGCAGCAGTTCGGTCTTGCCCTCGGCGAGCAGCTTTGCCATCTGCTCGGGCTCGATCGCGCGCTGCAGGATGATCTTGCCCGAGCGGAAGTCGCAGCGCCGCTCGGCGCCCACCGCCTTTTCGCACGCGTAGGCCATTCCCGCGTCGAACACGCGGGCGCCGCATTTGGGGCAGGCCCCCAGCGGCTTCTGCCCCGAGAAGTCGACGGCTTCGCCGCTCGCGCGGCTCGGCCCGAAGTCGAACTCGGTCTTGAATTCCGGAGTGAGCCGGATGATCGCCGCGAACGGCTTGCCCAGGCGGCTGCGGAAGCCCTGCAGCGGGCCTACCGCCCGCTTCGTGACGAGTTCCTCGATTTCGGCGGGCTCGAACTGGCGCCCCGAGAGGATGCGCCACAACGCGAAGTCACAGCGCCCGCACTCGAACTTCTTGTAGCTCTCCTTCACGACGCCGCCGCACTTGGGGCACGGCGTCTTGAGGGTCGCGTAGTCGCCCGGCACGGGAGTATTGCGGTGCTTCTTGACCTGCGCGACCATGCGCTGGGTCATCTGCTTGATCTCGCGCATGAACTCGGCGCGCTTCAGCTCCCCGTGCTCGATCTGGTTGAGCTTGTACTCCCAGTGGCCCGTGAGCTCCGGCGAGGAGAGCTCGGGGATGTCGAGGCCGCTCAACAGATTGATGAGCGAAAACGCCTTCGGCGTGGGCTGCAGCTCGCGGCCGTTGCGCACGAGGTATTCCTCGTCGAGCAATTTCTCGATGATGACCGCGCGCGTGGCCGGCGTGCCGAGCCCGCGCTCCTTCATGGCCTCGCGCAGCTCTTCGTCCTCGACCAGCTTGCCGGCGCCCTCCATCGCGGTGAGCAGCGTGGCCTCGGTGAACCGCGCCGGAGGCTTGGTCTGGTTGGCGAGCACGTCGACCGACTGCGTCGCTGCGCGCTCGCCCGGCCGCACCGCCACCAGGCTCTGCGCGCCGTCCTCGTCGGCCTGCTTGCCGTAGACCTCGAGCCAGCCCGGCTCGACGATCACCCGGCCCTCGCTCCTGAACGCTTCGCCCGCGACGCGCGTGATACGCGTGGTGACGAGAAATTCGGCGGCGGGATAGAACACCGAGAGAAACCGCCGCACCACCAGGTCGTAGAGCTTTGCTTCCGCCTCGTTCAGGTGTTTGGGCGCAAGGGCGGTCGGAATGATCGCGAAGTGGTCTTTGCCCTGAAGCTTCTGGTTGTTGAAGATGCGCTTGTTCGGTTTTACCCAGCCTTGCTTGAGCACACGCGCGGCGAACGACGCATAGGTCCCGCCCGGGCCCGCCGCCTTGGCGCGCCCCCCCCCGCGCAGCATCTCCAGGGCCTCTCGAGCGGTGACGGGATAGTCTTCCGGAAGAAAGCGGGCGTCGGTGCGAGGATAGGTGAGGACCTTGTGTTTTTCGTAGAGCGCCTGGGCAAGCGATAGCGTCATCTTCGCCGAGAACCCGAAGCGCGAGTTCGCCGCGCGCTGGAGGCTGGTCAAATCGAAGAGCAGCTCGGAGAGCTGGGTGGAAGGCTTGCTCTCCTCGCTTACCTCTGCGGGCTTTCCGAGACAGCGCTCGCGTATCGCGACCGCCTGCTGCTCTTCCCAGATGCGCTCCGGCCGGAGATCGCTGTCCTCCTCGCGCGCACTCTTGTCGAAACGCTCGTCGAACCAGCGTGCCGCGTACTCGCCGGCAGCCACCGCGAACGATGCCTGCACTTCCCAGTACTCCTTGTGCACGAAGCGCCGGATCTGCGCCTCGCGCTCGACGAGGATCGCGAGCGTCGGGGTCTGCACGCGTCCGGCGGGCGTCTTGTGAAAACCGCCTTCCTGTGAATTGAATGCGGTCATCGAGCGCGTTGCATTGATGCCCACCAGCCAATCGGCTTCCGACCGGCACACCGCGGCGTCGGCGAGCGGCAGCAGTTCGCGGTCCTCGCGCAGCTTCGCGAAGCCCTCGCGGATCGCGGCTGGAGTCATGGACTGCAACCACAGGCGGCGGATCGGCTTGGCGCTCTTCGCGTGGCGCACGATGTAGCGGAAGATGAGCTCGCCCTCGCGGCCGGCGTCGCATGCGTTGATGAGGCCCGACACGTCCTTGCGCTTGATCAGACGCTGCAGGAGCTTCAGGCGCGGCTCGTTTCTCTCGATCGGCTTCAGATCGAAGTGCGGCGGGATCACCGGCAGGTTCTCGAGCTTCCATTTGCCGCGCTTGACTTCGTGCTCTTCGGGCGCCGCGAGCTCGAGCAGGTGGCCGACCGCCGAAGAGAGCACGTAGCGGTCGCTTTCATAGTAGTCGGCGTGCCGCTTGAACGCGCCGAGCGCGCGCGCGATGTCGGCGGTCACCGAGGGCTTCTCCGCTATGATCAGTTGTTTAGCCATGCGTGAAGGAAACCGGCGGCTCCGTGAAAATAGCGCAAGATGATAAGAACAAACGATAGCCCGCGCAAGCGCGGCGGGAATCTTCGATCCTGTTCATTCGACCACGGATGCGTTCCGGAGTTGACAGGGATTGCTGAATGCGCGATCGCAGCGAGCGATTACGCGCGGCGCACGCGCTGCGCGAGCCCGCCGGGCAACATGGCGACGACGCCGGCGAGCTCGAGTTGCGTGAGCAGCGCGGACACCTCGGCTGCTGCGAGCCGGCTGCGCGCGGCGAGAGTGTCGACGTCACACGTCTCGTCTCCCATGGCATCGAGCAGCCGCTGCGCGTTTCCTTCCACGACGTCCTCCGGCGCCGACTCTGCTGCGGGAGGCGGTGGCGGCAGGCGCAGCTCCGCGAGGATGTCTTCGGCGCTCTCGACGAGTTTTGCGCCCTGTTTGATGAGCGCGTGGCAGCCCTTCGCGAGCGCGGAGTGTATGGAGCCGGGGATCGCGAACACCTCGCGACCCTGTTCGAGCGCGAGTCGCGCGGTGATCAGCGATCCGCTCGCGGCCGCCGCCTCCACCACCAGGCAGCCGAGCGCGAGCCCGCTGATCAGGCGATGTCGGCGCGGGAAATTTCCGGCGACCGCGGCGGTGCCGAGCGCAAACTCGGAGACAAGGACGCCACGCGCGGCGAGCTCGTGTGCGAGCGCGCGGTTGCGCCCCGGGTAGACAATGTCCGCGCCGGTGCCGAGCACCGCGATGCTGCTCGCGCGCCCGGCGAGGCCGCCACGGTGCGCGGCGGCGTCGATCCCGAGCGCGAGCCCGCTGACGATGGTGAGCCCCGCATCGCTCAGGGCCGTGGCAAAGGCCTCTGCGTTTGCCGCGCCTTGCGCCGTGGCGTTGCGGCTGCCGACGATGGCGAGCGCGGGGCGGGCGAGCAGATCCAAGCGCCCCTTCACGTAGAGGAGGGCCGGCGGGTCGGGAATTTCGAGCAGCTGCGCAGGGTAATCCGCGTCGCCCAGGGTCAGGATGCGGTTGCCGGGATCTTCGAGCCAGGTGCCGACGAGCGCCAGCGCTTCCTCGGCCGTGCTGAGCTTGATGGCCGACGCGAGGGCGCCGGGAACGTGGCGGGCGAGAGCGGATTGGCTCGCCTGCAGCACCTGCTGCGGCTCACCGAAGGCGCCGAGCAGCTTGCGCAGCGCGTGGCCGCCGAGCCCTGGTGTGAGGCTCAGGCGCAGCCACGCGGCGAGGCGTTCATCGAGCGGCATGGCGCGGGAGAGCGGCGCCGCGCGCGCCGCGGCGCGGATCGCCGGCGCGCCGTGCGCGGCGAAAGGCGTCGTCCGCCGTCAGGGGTTGGTTACGATATCGAACATCGCCACCGGGCGCGAAGCCTGCATGACGAGCGCGAATGCCGCGCGGTCGAACGTACGGAAGATCATGACCAGGCCGTAACGCTCGTCGGGCAGCCGGGCGAGGTCTGCCTCGTTGATCACGGGTGCGCGTGAGTACAGGGGCGCATCGCGCGGGACGATATCGGTCCCATGGTAGGGCCGGCGTGAATCGTCCCCGCTCAGACCCTGCCGGCCGTAGAGCGCCCCGGTGCGCAGGTCGTAGCGCGCGCGGCCCTGGCTGCGGTAGATGGCGAGCACGTGCCCGACCTCCAGGCCGTCGCGGCTGCCCTTGGACAGCGCGACGACCGCGTTCGGACCGGTCTCGCCCAGATTGCCATAGGCCGACACGATATGGCCGCGCAGCGGCTTCTTCGGCGCGTGCGGCACGTAGGCGAACACCGGCTGCTCCTTGCGAGCGGGAAGCAGGCGATCGCCCACGTAGATCTCGCGCGTGGACCTCGTGATTTCTATGGTGCTGGGGTCGCCGAACGTGAGCACGCGCGCCTCGCCGAGATAGACGCCCTCGTAGCCGAGCGCTTCCTTCGTGTCGGGGTCGATCAGCGCGTCGCCGCGGCGGAAGACCTGCCACACCTCACCCTGGTCCTTTGTGAGCCCCCCTACGTAGGCGATGTTTCCCGCCCCGATCGCCACGCGATTCTCCTCGGTGGCACGGATCGCGGGTGCGCCGTCGAGCTCGGTCTGGCCCACCACGAGAGGCCGCGACAGGAAAGGCTCGATTACCGACGGCGGGATGCTCGGGATTTCGCGGGCGGGGATCGACTCGACGCGGACCTTCGGCGCCAGGCTCACGGTATCGAGCTGGAGTACCCGCAGCCGCATTTCCTCCGCCGCCCGGTCCAGCACCAGCACGTCGCCGGGGTAGATCCGGTGCGGGTTCTTGATCTGATCCTGGTTCATTTTCCACAACTCGGGCCAGCGCCACGGATCCTTCAGATACCGGCCCGAAATGCTCCACAACGTGTCGCCTTCGACCACGATGTAGCGGTCGGGAGCCCCCTCCTTCAAGGCGGCGGCCTGCGCGGCGAGCAGCGATCCGACCGGAGTCAGTAACAAAATCAGGGATATAATTGCTTTGTGCATAGCACGCCCTCAGCGGTTTAGGGCGCGACACCACGCCGGCGCCGCGCCCGTAGATATTGGTTTAAATTCTGCATATAGCTGGTTAAATTAGCAAGCTTTTCTATGGCTTTATTGCACATTTTGCGCTATCCGGATCCGCGGCTCCATAAAGTGGCGGAGAGAGTGGATCGGGTCGATGACAGGATTCGCAAACTAATCAAGGACATGGCTGAGACCATGTACGCCGCGCCGGGGATAGGCCTCGCCGCCACACAGGTCGACGTCCATCAGCGCGTTATCGTGATCGATGTCTCGGAAACGCGCGACCAACTGAGGGTCTTCGTCAACCCCGAGCGGGTCGCGATCAGCGGCGAGGCCGAGTGGGAGGAGGGCTGCCTGTCGGTGCCCGGCGTGTTCGAGAAAGTGCAGCGTGCGGGGAAAATCACGGTGCGTGCTCTCGGCGCGGACGGCGAGCCCTACACGCTCGAAGCGGAGGGGCTGCTCGCCGTGTGCATACAGCACGAGATGGATCATCTCGAGGGCAAGGTGTTCGTCGAATACCTCTCGAGGCTCAAGCAACAGCGCATCCTCGCCCGGATCAAGAAGCAAGAACGGCAGACCCCCGGCCCCGAGGGCCGCCGGGTCGTGCTCTGAGGCGGGCGTACCCGCTTGCGCGCCGTGGCCGGCACGGGCAGAGTCCGCGAGCCGGACAGGCCGGCGGTTTCCCGATAAATTCATAAGCGTTGTGCTGGCCGCCTGAGCCGACTCGCGCCCTGATTCGATGAGAATCGTATTCGCCGGAACGCCCGAGTTCGCAGCAGTGTCGTTGGATGCCCTGCTGCGCGCAAGGCACGAAGTCGCACTCGTGCTGACCCGGCCCGACCGGCCCGCCGGCCGCGGGCTGAAGACGCAGCCATCCGCAGTGAAGTCGCTTGCCCGGCGCCACGGGCTTGCGCTGTTGCAGCCGGCGACGCTCAAAGACGCCGCCGTGCAGGAAGCAATCGCGGCGGCCCGGCCCGATGCGATCGTGGTCGCCGCGTACGGGTTGATGGTGCCGCCCGCCCTGCTTGCGCTCCCGCCGATCGGTTGTCTCAACGTGCACGCTTCGCTGCTGCCGCGGTGGCGCGGCGCCGCGCCGATACAGCGCGCCATACTCGCCGGCGACGAGACGACCGGCATCACCATCATGCGCATGGACGAGGGCCTCGACACCGGGCCGATCCTGTCGCAGGAGGCGACCGCGATCGCGCGCACGGACACCGCCGGCACGTTGCACGACCGCCTTGCCGCGGTGGGTGCGAGACGGATCCTCGAGGCGCTCGCCGCTCCGCGAGCCCCGCGCCCGCAGGACGAAGCCCTGGCCACCTACGCGGCACGCATCGAAAAGCAGGAAACCGAGATCGACTGGTGCGGCACGGCAACCGAGATCGAGCGCAGCATCCGTGCTTTCGATCCGGTACCCGGGGCGCAGACGCGGCTCGACAGCACCGCGCTCAAGATCTGGCGCGCCCAGGTCGAGCGCGGCGTCAGCGCCGCTCCGGGCACGGTGTGCGAAGCCGGCCCCGAGGGGATCGTCGTGGCCTGCGGCACTGATGCCCTGCGCGTGACGGAGCTGCAGCGCGCGGGAAGCAAGCGCTTCGCGGCGCGCGCGTTTCTCTCCGGATTCCGGCTCGCGCCGGGGATGCGGCTCGGGGCGCGCGATGGATGAGATCCAGCGCCTCGCGGCCACGGTGGTCGGGCGCGTGCTTTCCGGTCGCAGCCTGGATGCGGAGCTGGGGATGGTATCGCGCCGCAACACCGATCTCGCCGCGCGCGAGCGCGCGGCGATCCAGGACCTCGCATACGGGACACTGCGTTTTCTCGGGCGGCTCGAAGCTCTGCTCGAAGCTCTGCTCGACAAACCGCTGCGCGATGCCGGGCTGCGCGTCTTGCTGCTGGTGGCGCTCTACCAGCTTGCCTACACGCGCGCCGCGCCGCACGCGATCGTGGACCACGCGGTGCGCGCGTGCGGCGCGCTCGGTGTCCCGGCGGCAAAAGGACTGGCCAATGCGGTGCTCCGCAACTTCCTGCGGCGCGGCGCGGCGCTCTCGTCCCCGGCGCAGCGCGAGGATCGCGCGCGCTATTCGCACCCGCAATGGTGGATCGACCGGCTGCGCGCGCAGTATCCGCTGCAGTACGCCGCGATCCTCGAGGCCGGCAACCTGCATCCCCCGCTCACCCTGCGCGTGAACCGCCGCCGCACGAGCACGGAGGCTTACCTTGCGCTGCTCGCGCAGCACCGCATCGCGGCGGAGGAAGTCGGGCCGGTCGCCG
Organism: Betaproteobacteria bacterium; assembly: GCA_016868035.1. Lineage (GTDB taxonomy): Bacteria > Pseudomonadota > Gammaproteobacteria > Burkholderiales > SG8-41 > SG8-41. The sequence goes on from VGID01000011.1 coordinate 64,159, forward strand.
TCCGGCTCGTCACGCCGCTCCCGACCGAACGCATACCGGGGTTTGCCGACGGGCTTGCGTCGGTGCAGGACGCGGCGGCGCAGCTTGCCGCGCCGCTGCTCGACATCGCGGACGGCATGCGCGTGCTCGACGCATGCGCCGCGCCGGGGGGCAAGACCGCCCACCTGCTCGAGCTCGCCGATGCCGAGCTCACGGCGCTCGACCAGGATGCGGCGCGGCTCAAGCGGGTACGCGAGAACCTCGCCCGCCTCGGTCTCGCGGCGCGGGTGGCACGCGGGGACGCATGCGACCCCGCTTCCTGGTGGGACGGGACCCCGTTCGAGCGGATCCTCGCGGACGTCCCCTGCAGCGCCTCGGGCGTCGTGCGGCGCCATCCCGACATCAAGTGGTTGCGCCGCGAATCGGACATCGCGCAGTTCGCGCAATTGCAGAGCCGCATGCTCGATGCGCTGTGGCAGTTGCTCCCAAGAGGTGGTAAATTGCTGTACGCAACCTGCTCGGTGTTCCACGAGGAAAACGGCGAGCAGGTCGCGCGTTTTGTGGAGCGCCGAAGGGACGCGACGCGCGTGACGCTCCCCGCGGTCGATAACGATCCACAACTTCCCGCGGGCCAACTGCTTCCGGACCACCGGCATGACGGCTTCTACTACGCGCTGCTGCAGAAGGCGTAGCTGGTTTCCCGCGCTCGCGGCGCTCTGGATGTTTCTGGCGGCCCCGGTTCCAGCCCATGCCGACGGCATCGAGGTCAGGAAGGCCGCGCTGGTTGCCGCCGAGGACCGCTACTTCCTCGAGGCCGAGTTCGACATCAGCCTCACGCACACGCTGGAGGACGCCCTCAACAAGGGGGTTCCGCTTCATTTCCTGCTCGAGTTCGAGCTGATCCGCCCGCGGTGGTACTGGTTCAACGAGAGAGTCGCGAACACGCAGCAGCACTACCGCCTTGCGTACAACGCGCTTACGCGCCAGTACCGTGTCGCGATCGGAACGCTCTATCAGAATTTCGGCACGCTCGCCGAGGCGCTCGCGTTCCTGAGCCGCGTACGGGTGCGCGAGATCGCGGAGCCGGGCGTGGTGCGCAAGGACGTCAGCTACACCGCGGCCGTGAGGATGCGGCTGGACAGCTCGCAGCTGCCGCGGCCCTTCCAGGTGAGCGCGGTGGGCTCGCGCGAATGGAGCGTCAGCTCCGAGTGGCATCGCTGGACGGTGTCGCCATGAAACCGGGCGCCGCGGCGGAAACGAGACCCGCGCTCTCGAGCAGCGCGATGCGCTACGGGCTGATCCTCTGCGTGGGGCTCAGCGCGATCGCGCTGTTCCTGCTCGGCACGGCGAGCGCGACGCCGGCGCGCTTCGCCCAATACTATCCGCTGCTGCTCTGGCTCAACGGGGCGGTCGGGGTCATGCTCACCGCGCTGATCCTCTATCAGCTCGTCACGCTGAGAGGCAAGCTCAAGATCGGGGTATTCGGCTCCAAGCTGACGCTGCGGCTGGTGCTGCTGTTCGCGCTGATGGCGGTGCTGCCGGGCACGCTGATCTACGGCATGTCGGTCCAGTTCATCGCGCGCTCGATCGAGTCGTGGTTCGACGTGCGCGTGGACAAGGCGCTCGAGGGCGGGCTCAATCTCGGGCGCGGCCTGCTCGACAACATGCTGAGGGACCTTACCGCCAAGGCCGACACGATGGCGCTCGCGCTCTCGACGCGGCCGCCGGCGCAGCACCTCGCGGCGCTGAACGCGCTGCGCGAGCAGACCGGGGTCCAGGAGGTAACACTCTTCAGCGAGCGCGGGCGGGTGCTCGTTTTTTCCGGCAGCGAGGCGGTGGGGCTGATGCCCACGCTGCCGGGCACGGCCGCGCTGCGGCAAATCCGCATGCAGCGCAGCTACAGCGCGATCGAAGCGCTTCCCGATGCCGGCCTGTATCTGCGCGTTCTGGTACCGGTGCACGCGCTGGGGCTGGAGGACGACCTGCGCATGCTGCAATTGGTGCATCCGGTGCCCAAGGAGCTCGCCCGCGACGCCGAGGCGGTGCGATCGGGTTACCGCGAGTACCAGGAGCTCGCGCTTTCCCGGCGCGGCCTGAAGCGACTCTACGGCGTCACGCTCACGCTGACGCTGCTCCTTGCCCTGCTCTCTGCGCTCGCGCTCGCGTTCGTGCTCTCGGACCGGCTTTCGGCGCCGCTCAATGCGCTGGCCGAAGGCACGCGCGCCGTCGCGCAGGGCGACTTCAGCCAGCGCGCCGCGGTGCCCTCGCGCGACGAGCTCGGAGCGCTCACGGAATCGTTCAACCGCATGACGTTGCAGCTTGCCGAGGCCCGCGCGCAGGCGGAGCACCATCAGGCGGCCCTGACGCAGGCCAAGGCCTATCTCGAGAGCATACTCGCCAATCTCTCGGCGGGCGTGCTCGCTTTCGACGATGCGATGCGCCTTCGCGCGTCGAATCCGAGCGCGGGGAGCATCCTCGGCGCAGACCTCTCCCCGGTGCTGGGCGAGGAACCGGGGCGCTGGGCGGAGCGCTCCCCCGGGCTGGCGGAATTCGCCGGGAAGATTGCGGCCGCCTTCAGCGCGGCCGAATCGGACGAGTGGGAGCAGCAGGTGGAGCGGCGGCACGGCGGGGGCACGCAGCTCTTGCTGCTGCGCGGCACGCGGCTGCCGCACGAGGCAGAAGGCGGCTGCGTGGTCGTGTTCGACGACATCACCCACCTCGCGGAAGCGCAGCGCGCCGCGGCCTGGGGGGAGGTGGCGCGCCGGCTCGCACACGAGATCCGCAACCCGCTCACGCCCATACAGCTCTCCGCCGAGCGCCTGCAGGTGAAGCTCGCCGGCAAGCTCGCGGAGGGGGACGCCGACATGCTCGCGCGCTCGACGCAGACGATCGTCAACCAGGTCTCCGCCCTGAAGGGCATGGTCGACGCGTTCAGCCAGTACGCGCGCACGCCCGAGGCCTCGATGCGCGAGCTCGACTTGAACGCAGTCACGCGCGAGGTGCTGACGCTCTACGAGGCATCGCTGGGAGCGAGCGTGCGGCTCGAGCTCGCGCCCGAACTGCCGCCGGTGGTGGGTGACGCGGCGCAACTCGCGCAGGTGATCCACAACCTGCTGCAGAACGCGCAGGATGCGCTGGCCGATACCGCGGAGCCCCGGGTGGTGATCGCGAGCGGCGTGGTCGACGGCGCTGTGCAGCTCACCGTAACGGACAACGGCTGCGGCCTACCCGAGCATCTGGTGCAGCGCGTGTTCGAACCGTACGTCACCACCAAGCCCAAGGGCACAGGGCTCGGGCTGGTCATCGTGAAGAAGATCGTGGAGGAGCACGGTGGAACGGCCGCGATCGCGAACGCGGTGCCGCGCGGGGCGCGCGCGACGATACGCTTGCCCGTGGCGGTGGCCCGGGACCTGGCGCGCAGGTCGACCGCGCGGGCTTAGGTGTAAACTAACTGCTCTCCGAGCTTATGCAGCAGATCCTGGTCGTAGACGACGAAATCGGCATTCGCGAGCTGCTGTCCGAAATCCTGGGCGACGAAGGCTACCAGGTGCGGCTCGCGGAAAACGCGGGCGAGGCGCGCGCGGTGCGCGGCAAGGCGCGTCCGGACCTCGTGCTGCTCGACATCTGGATGCCCGACACCGACGGCATCACGCTGCTCAAGGAGTGGGCGGCCGCGGGGCTGCTTACGATGCCGGTGGTGATGATGTCGGGGCACGCCACCATCGACACGGCCGTGGAAGCCACCCGCATCGGCGCCTACGACTTCCTGGAAAAGCCGATCGCGCTGCAAAAGCTGCTCGCGACGGTCGGGCGCGCGCTCAAGCACGGCGGCGAGCAGGCGCAGCCGGCGCTCTCGCTGGCGAGCCTGGGCCGCGGGCCGCTGATCGCGGAACTGAGACAGCGCCTGGAGCGGGTCGGCAACCTGCGCACGCCGTTGCTGCTTACCGGGGAGCCCGGGTGCGGCATCGAGCTTGCGGCGCAGTTCCTGCACCCGCGCAACGCGCCGTGGGTGGCGCCGGACACCAACGGATCGCTCGCCGAAGCCCCGCTCGAACTGCTCAACCAGGCGCGCGAGGGCACGCTGTTCCTGCATGAAGTTGCGGAGCTCTCCAAGGTCGAGCAGAAGGGCCTGCTGCTGCTCGCCGCGAAGCTCGAGCGCTATAACGTGCGGCTGGTGTGTGGCGCCTCGCGCCCCCTGGCCGAACTCGCGGCGCAGGGCGCATTCGACGGTCGCCTCTACGGCACGCTCGCGGGCACCGTCATCCGCGTGCCCAGCCTGCGCGAACACCGGGAGGACGTCCCGGACCTTGCCAATCTGGTGCTCTCGCGGATGGTGGAGGCGAAGGAGACGCCGCCGAAGCAGTTCTCCACGGCTGCGCTCAACGCGTTGCGCAACTACGACTGGCCCGGAAACCTTACGCAGCTCGAGAGCGTGGTACGCACCCTCGTGCTCACTGGCCCCGCCGAGCAGATCTCGCTGGAGGACGTGAACGTCGCGCTGCCGCCGCCGGGACCGCGCATTGCGCAGGACCTCGCGCTCGACCTGCCGCTGCGCGATGCGCGTGACGCCTTCGAGCGCGCGTACTTCGAGTATCACATCGCGCGCGAGGGCGGCAACATCAGCCGGGTGGCGGACAGCGTCGGGCTGGAACGCACGCACCTCTACCGCAAGCTGAAGCAGCTCGGCATCCGCCTCGGGCGCAAGAACGACGAATAGACGCGGCACACGCGTAGCCAACGGCGGCGGATTCGAAGATAATTGGCGCCGCCTTCGCATCATTTCCCAGCAAGGAACACTCGATGAATGCTCGTGTCGAGCTTGCCAACGCGATTCGCGCGCTGGCAATGGATGCCGTCCAGCAGGCCAACTCCGGCCATCCCGGCATGCCGATGGGCATGGCCGAGATCGCCGAGGTGCTCTGGAACCATCACCTGCGGCACAACCCCGGCAACCCGGCGTGGCCCGACCGCGACCGCTTCGTGCTCTCGAACGGCCACGGCTCGATGCTGCTCTACGCGCTGTTGCACCTCACCGGCTACGACCTGCCGATGGACGAACTGAAGCGTTTCCGGCAGCTGCACTCGAAGACGCCCGGGCACCCGGAGTACGGCATCGCGCCCGGGGTGGAGACCACCACCGGGCCGCTCGGACAGGGACTCGCCAACGCCGTGGGCATGGCGCTCGCGGAGCGCATCCTCGCCGCCGAGTTCAATCGCGAGGGCTTCGAGATCGTGAATCACCGTACTTACGTGTTTCTCGGCGACGGCTGCATGATGGAGGGCGTCTCGCACGAGGCCTGCTCGCTCGCCGGCACGCTGGGGCTGTCCAGACTGATCGCGATCTATGACGACAACGGCATCTCGATCGACTCCGAGAAAGGCCAGATCCGGCAGTGGTACACGGATGACGTGAAGCGCCGCTTCGAGGGCTACGGCTGGCGCGTGATTCCCAACGTCGACGGGCACGATCCGGCGGCGGTGGACCGCGCGCTGAAGAAAGCCAAGCGCGAAAAATCGCGCCCGACGCTGATCTGCGCGAAGACGGTGATCGCCAAGGGCGCGCCGACAAAGGCGAACACCGGGGCGGCGCACGGCGCCCCGCTCGGCGAGAAGGAGGTCGCGGCCACGCGCGAGGCGATCGGGTGGCGCCACCCGCCGTTCGAGATTCCGCAGCACGTGTACGAAGGCTGGGACGCGCGCCGCCGCGGCGCAGCGGCAGAGCGCCGCTGGAAGCGGCTGTTAGGGGCCTACGAAAAGCAGCATCCGGGGGAAGCGGCGGAGTTTCGCCGCCGCATGGCGGGCGAGCTCCCGCAGGGCTGGAACGCGCATTGCGAGTCCGTGCTGGCGAAGGTGAACGAGAAGGCGGAAACGGTGGCGACGCGCAAGGCGTCGCAGAATGCGATCGAGGCGCTTGCCCCGGTGCTGCCCGAGCTCGTGGGCGGCTCGGCCGATCTCGCCGGCTCCAATCTCACGCTGTGGTCGGGCTCGAAGCCCGTCGGCGCCACGGGCGGGGGCAATTACATCTTCTTCGGCGTGCGCGAGTTCGGGATGACGGCAATCAGCAGCGGGCTCGCGCTGCACGGAGGGCTCATACCGTACTGCGCGACGTTTCTAACGTTCTCGGATTACGCGCGCAACGCGCTGCGCATGGCGGCGCTGATGAAGCTGCGCTCGATCCTCGTCTACACCCACGACTCGATCGGGCTGGGCGAGGACGGCCCGACGCACCAGGCGGTCGAGCACGCCGCCAGCCTGCGGCTGATACCGAACATGGACGTGTGGCGGCCGTGCGATACGCTGGAAGCGGCGGTGGCCTGGATTTCCGCCATCGAGCGCAGGGACGGCCCCTCGAGCCTGCTCCTCACGCGCCAGAACGTGCCGTTCGCCAGGCGCGAGCCGCAGCAGATTGCCGCGGTCGCGCGCGGCGGCTACGTTTTGGCGGAGGCCGCGGGCGGCAAGCCGCGCGCTGTCGTGATCGCCACCGGCTCGGAAGTGGGCATCGCGCTCGAAGCGCACAAGCGGCTTGCCGCGGAAGGTATCGGCGTGCGCGTCGTATCGATGGCATCGACCAGCGTCTTCGACCGCCAGGACGAGGCCTACCGCGCGAGCGTGCTGCCCGCGGGCGTGCCGCGGGTGGCGGTGGAGGCCGGCGTGCCGGATTTCTGGCGCAAGTACGTGGGGCTGGAAGGCGCGGTCGTGGGAATCGACCGCTTCGGTGAATCGGCGCCCGGCGGGGAGCTCTTCAAGTATTTCGGTTTCACGCCCGAGAAGGTCGCGGCCGCCGTCAAATCAGTACTATGAGGGTTTGTTCCTGATCAGATGCTCTGGAGAACCGCATGACTATCAAGGTCGGCATCAACGGATTTGGGCGCATCGGGCGCATGGTATTTCGCGCGGCGGCACAGCACTTTCCGGACATCGAGATCGTCGGCATCAACGACCTGCTCGAGCCGGATTACCTTGCGTACATGCTGCGGCACGATTCCGTTCACGGACGCTTCGGGGGCGACATCGGCGTTGATGGCAACACCATGCTGGTCAACGGCCGCAGAATCCGCCTGACCCAGGTGAAGGACCCGGCCGAGCTCAAATGGAACGAAGTGGGCGCGGACGTGGTGGTGGAGTCCACCGGCCTCTTCCTCGACAAGGCGTCGTGCCAGAAGCACATCGCCGCGGGCGCGAAGAAGGTCATCATGTCGGCGCCTTCGAAGGACGACACCCCGATGTTCGTCTTCGGCGTGAACGACAAGACGTATACCGGGCAGGCGATCATCTCCAACGCGTCCTGCACCACCAACTGCCTCGCCCCGGTGGCGAAAGTGCTGAACGACAAGTGGGGCATCAAGCGCGGCCTGATGACGACGGTGCACGCCGTGACCGCGTCGCAGAAAACCGTCGACGGGCCCTCCAGCAAGGACTGGCGCGGCGGGCGCGGCATACTCGAGAACATCATCCCGTCGTCCACCGGCGCGGCGAAAGCGGTGGGCGTTGTGATTCCGGAATTGAACAAGAAGCTGACGGGGATGGCGTTCCGCGTCCCGACGTCGAATGTTTCCGTCGTCGATCTGACGGTCGAGCTCGGCAAGCCGGCTACCTACCCGGAGATCTGCGCCGAGATGAAAGCGCAGTCCACCGGCGTCCTGAAAGGCATACTCGGCTACACCGAGGAGAAGGTCGTTTCGACCGATTTCCGCGACGAGAGCTGCACGTCGGTATTCGACGCGGAAGCCGGCCTTGCGCTCGATCCCACCTTTGTCAAGGTGGTTGCCTGGTACGACAACGAATGGGGCTATTCGTGCAAGGTGCTGGAGATGGTCCGGGTCATCGCGAAGAAATGACGTTTCTGCGCCTGACCGACCTGCCGCTCGCGGGCAAGCGCGTGTTCATTCGCGCCGATCTCAACGTTCCCCAGGACGACGCCGGCAACATCACGGAAGACACGCGCATCCGCGCGTCGCTCCCCGGCATCGAGCACGCGCTGAAGGCCGGCGCTGCGGTGATGGTGACCTCGCACCTGGGACGCCCCACGGAAGGCAAGCTCGCGCCCGAGGACTCCCTTGCACCGGTGGCGAAGCGCGTCGGCGAAATGCTCGGGTGCCCGGTGCGGCTGGTGCAGAACTGGGTGGACGGCGGGTTCACGGTGAAATCGGGCGAAGTGGTGATGCTGGAGAACTGCCGCGTCAACCCGGGCGAGAAGAAGAACGACGAGGCGCTTGCCCGCAAGATGGCAGCCCTGTGCGATGTGTATGTGAACGACGCGTTCGGCACGGCGCATCGCGCGGAGGCGACGACCCACGGATTAGCGCGGTTCGCGCCCGTGGCCTGTGCCGGCCCGCTGATGGCTGCCGAGCTCGAGGCGCTGGGAAAGGCGCTCGACCACCCCGCGCGCCCGCTGATCGCGATCGTCGCCGGCGCCAAGGTCTCCACCAAGCTCACGATCCTGAAGTCGCTCGCCGCGAAGGTGGACCAACTCATCGTGGGCGGGGGCATTGCCAATACCTTTCTGCTCGCCGCCGGGTTCCCCATCGGGAAATCTCTCGCCGAGCGCGAGCTCGCGGGAGAGGCGCGCGCCATTATCAACTCCATGAAGGGACGCGCCGCGGAGGTCCCGCTGCCCGTGGATGTGGTTGTTGCCAATGATCTCTCCCCGCTCGCGCGCGCGAACCGCGTTGCCGCCACGGAAGTCAAGCCCGATGACATGATTCTCGACATCGGCCCGAAAACGGCGGCGACACTGGCTGTGCTGATCGGCCGCGCCGGAACCATTGTCTGGAACGGTCCGGTCGGCGTGTTCGAGTTCGACCAGTTTGCTGCCGGCACGAAGACCATAGCCCAGGCGATCGCGGACTCGAAGGCGTTTTCCATTGCCGGCGGCGGCGATACGCTGGCCGCGATCGCGAAGTTCCGGATCACCAACAAGGTCTCCTATATTTCCACCGGCGGGGGCGCGTTCCTCGAGTTTCTCGAAGGCCGAAAGCTTCCAGCGATCGAGATCCTCGAGCAGCGAGCCCGACAACAGGATTGAAGACTGAGGACTGAGGATTGAGTTTGTCCTGCTACGAATCTACACTGCTTTCAATCCTCAATCCTCAATCCTCAATCCTGATACCCCGGTCCTGCCTTTCGCATGCCCCGCCGCACCAAGATCGTCGCCACGCTCGGCCCGGCCTCCAATGACCGCAAGACGCTCGCGGCCATGATCGACGCCGGGCTCGACGTCGTGCGGATGAACTTTTCCCACGGCACGCTCGCCGAGCACCGCAGGCGCGTGGCGCTGGTGCGCTCGCTCGCACGCAAGGCGGGGCGCGCGGTGGGCGTACTGGTGGACCTGCAGGGCCCGAAGATCCGCATCGGCAGGTTCCGCGACGGCAAGATCACGCTCAGCCCGGGGCAGAAATTCGTGCTCGATGCGGAGTGCGAACTCGGCGACGCACACACCGTGGGGCTCGACTACCGGAATCTCCCGAACGACGTGCGCCCGGGTGACACGCTGTTGCTCGACGACGGGCGCATCGTGCTCGGCGTCTCCTCGGTCCGGGGGCCGCGGATCACCTGCGTGGTGGAGGTCGGCGGCGCGCTCTCGAACAACAAGGGAATCAACCGCAAGGGCGGAGGCCTCACCGCGCCGGCGCTGACGGAGAAAGACATGCAGGACATCCGCGTCGCCGCCGAGCTCAAGGCGGACTTCCTCGGGGTGTCGTTTCCGAGGTCGGGCGCCGACATACGGCGGGCGCGCGACCTCCTGTACAAGGCGGGAGGGGCGAGCCTCATCGTGGCCAAGATCGAGCGCGCCGAGGCGATCAGCGCGCTCGAGGAGATCCTCGAGGCCTCCGACTGCATCATGGTGGCGCGCGGCGACCTCGCGGTCGAAGTCGGCGACGCGGTGGTGCCCGCGCTGCAAAAGCGCATGATCCGCCTGGCACGGGAGAGGAACAAGCTCGCCATCACGGCCACCCAGATGATGGAGTCCATGGTGAGCAGCCCGATCCCGACGCGCGCGGAAGTCTCGGACGTGGCGAACGCCGTGCTCGATGGCACCGACGCCGTGATGCTCTCCGCGGAAACGGCGACCGGGGAGTATCCGGTGGAGGTGGTGACGGCAATGGCCCGCGTGTGCGTCGAAGCGGAGAAGGGGGACACGGTGTCGGTGGAGCGCCGCCGCGGGGGCCCTCCCTCGGAGCTGGAGGAGGCCGTCGCGCGCGCGACCGTGTTCACTGCGAACACGCTCAACATCAAGGCGGTGGCGGCGATGACACAGAGCGGGAAAACGGTGCTCCTGATGTCGCGCATGCAAACCAACGTGCCGATCTACGCCATGAGCTCGGTGGTGGAAACGCGGCGCCGCGTGACACTGTTCCGCGGCGTCTATCCGGTCAAGTTCAGGGGCGTGCGCAACCCCGAGAAGGCGCTGAACATGGCGGAGGACGAACTGCTCGACCGTGGCGTCGTGCAGCGCGGCGATTACATCATCCTCACCATCGGCGAGCCCTTCGGCAAGGCCGGCGGCACCAACACGATGAAGATTGTCAAGGTAGGGGAGCATCGGCATGCGTAAATGCCGTGAGCGGTGAGCTGTAAGCGGTGAACGAAAAAAGCGCGGCGTAGTAAAATAGCGCTTGCTGGCTACCGCTGACCGCTCACGTCTTACCGCTTACCGCATGCAAGGAGGACCCGTGTCCACCCATCCCATGGAAGCTACCGCCAGAGCCATCGTCGCGTCCGGCAAGGGCATACTCGCCGCCGACGAGAGCACCGGCACCATCGCGAAGCGATTCTCCGCCATCCAGGTCGAGAGCACCGAGGAGAGCCGTCGCGCCTACCGCGACATGCTGTTCACGACGAAGGGACTGTCGCAGCACATTGGCGGCGTCATCCTCTACGACGAGACGCTGCGGCAGAAGTCGGCCGACGGCACGCCGTTCGGCGAGCTGCTGGCGAAGCGCGGCATCCTGCCCGGAATCAAGGTCGATACCGGCGCCAAGGACCTGGCGCTGTGCACGGGCGAGAAGGTAACCGAGGGCCTCGACAACCTCGCCAAGCGCTGCGCCGAATACGTAAAGATGGGTGCGAAGTTTGCAAAATGGCGCGCGGTGATCACGATCGGCCCCGACGCGCCGAGCTCGACCTGCATCGCGGCGAACGCGCACGCGCTCGCCCGCTACGCGGCGATCTGCCAGGCCGCGGGGCTCGTGCCCATCGTCGAGCCGGAGGTGCTGATGGACGGCGACCACACGATCGAGCGCTGCGAGCAGGTGACCGAAGGGACGTACAACGCGGTCTACGAGGCGCTCTATCTGAACCGCGTCACGCTCGAGCACTCGCTGCTCAAACCCTCGATGGTGGTCTCGGGCAAGAACTGCCCGAAACAGGCCGGCGTGGAGGAAGTCGCCGAGCGTACCGTGCGGGTGCTCAGGCGCACAGTGCCGGCAGCAGTGCCGGGCATCGTGTTCCTGTCGGGCGGCCAGAGCGACGAGCTCGCGACGGAGCACTTGAATGCGATGAACCGCAAGTACGCGGGCGAGCTCGCGTGGCCCCTGTCCTTCTCGTACGGGCGCGCGCTGCAACAGCCCGCGCTCAAGGCGTGGAAGGGCTCGGCGGCGAACGCCGCCAGTGCGCAAGCCGCGCTGCTGCACCGCGCGCACATGAACCACCTCGCCTGCCTCGGCCAGTATAAAGCGGAGCTGGAGAAGAAGGCGCTCGCCGCGTGAGCCTCGGGCGCAGTTCGCCGGACGCCAGCGACGATTTGGTCACGCGCGGCGCGGGGATGCTCGAGGTGGCGGCCGAGCGGCCGCCGGTCACGGTCATCACCGGTTTCCTGGGCAGCGGCAAGACGACGCTGCTCAACCGGCTGCTGCGCGAGCCCGCGTTGTCGCGGGCCGCGGTCATCATCAACGAGCTCGGGGAAATCGCGCTCGACCACCTGCTGGTGGCGACTCCGGGCGAGAACATGGTGCTGCTGGAGAACGGATGCATCTGCTGCACCGTGCGCGGGGATCTCGTCGAAACCCTGGGCGACCTCCACGCGAAGCGAAGCGATGGCACCCTGCCCTCCTTCGACCGCGTGCTGATCGAGACCACGGGGATCGCGGACCCGGTGCCGATCGTGCAGAGTGTCGTGACGGACGACGTGCTCGCGCGCCTCTATCGGCTCGACGGCGTGGTGACGCTGGTGGACGCGGTGAACGGCGGCGGGCAGCTCGACGATCATGTCGAGGCGGTGAAACAGGCCGCGCTCGCCGACCGCCTGCTCATCACCAAGAGCGACCTTGCGGCTCCGGATGCGTGCGAAGCGCTCGCGGCCCGGCTCGCGCGCATCAATCCGGGCGCGGAAACGCACGAGGTTTTGCACGGAGCGATCGCGCCAGAGGCGCTGTTCGGCGCCGCATTGAGCGATCCGGGCGCCCGCGCGCACGAGGTCGAGCGGTGGCTCGCGGCGCAGGCGTACTCGCACGCGGAATGCGCGCACGGCGACGGGGCGCACGACGCGGCGCATCCGCACGATCACGAGATCCGCGCGTACTGCGTTTTTCACGACAAGCCGGTGACCGCAGCGGGTCTCGTCACCTGGCTCAACCTGATCGCGGGGCTGCGCGGCGCGAACCTGCTGCGCGTGAAGGGCCTGCTCAACGTCGAAGGCCGGCCGGTCGCGGTGCACGCGGTCCAGACGCTGCTGCACGAGCCGGTCACGCTAGAGCAATGGCCGGACGCGGAGCGGCGCTCGCGGCTCGTATTCATTACGCGCAACCTCGAGCGGGCGGAGCTGGAGCGCACGCTCGCGGCGCTCGAGCTCGACGCGGGAGGCAGCGCGCGGAGCGGGACGTTCGACGCGGAAGCCTACGCGCGCTTCGCCCGGGTCGCCGGAAATTTCCGGTGAGCCGGTGCCGCCGAGCTTGACACTGTCCGCCCGCATTCGTTAGCGTTCGTCCAAGCTGCACGTCCCAACAACTACAGGCAGCGCGGTGCAACCCAGGAAGGCTCCGAGAACATGTCCCAGTTCAAACCGCCCGAACCGAAGGGCGCGGTGTGTTACGTCACCGGCGGCACGCTGATCGACGGCACCGGCAGAAAGCCGGCGGCCGACCCCGTGATCGTGCTCGAGGGACGGCGCATCAAGCAGGTCGGCACGAAGACCGCCATCAAGATCCCGAAGGGCGCCGAGGTCATCGACTGCTCGAAATACACGCTGATGCCCGGCATGATGGATCTCCACATCCACACCATGATGTTCAACTGCATGACCTTCCACAATCACCGGGTCGCGCAGTTCGAGATCATGCCGCACCTGCAGCAGATGTACTCGCTGTTCCACGCGCAGAACTGCTTCGACATGGGTTTCACCACCCTGCGCGACCTCGGAATGAATTCGACGCGCGGGCTGCTCACCAACGAGCTGTGCGCGGTGCGTGACGCGATCAACGCGGGGATCGTCGAAGGCCCGCGCATGCTGGTGGCGGGTTTCACGACGATTACCGGCTCGCACCTCGATCTCATCCAGCCGCGCGCGATGCACCGTTTCGGATTCAACACCGCGGACGGGCCGTGGGAGCTGAGGAAGCTCGCGCGCACGAACCTGCTCGCGGGATGCGACGTGATCAAGACCTGCGCGTCCGGCGGCGGTGGCACCGACAAGGAAGAGCCCGACATCCGCAACATGACGCAGGAGGAGCTCGACGCGATCGTGGACGAGGCGCACGCGTTCCACAAGCTGGCGGCGGTGCATTGCTTCACCACGCAGGCGCAGCGCATGGCGCTCAAGGCGGGCGCCGACACGATCGAGCACATGGTGTTCCACGACGAGGAGACGATCGAGCTCATCGCCGAGGCCGGGGTTCCGGTGACCCCGACGCTCCTGCACCGCACCGATCACGCGATCGAGCTGCGGCGCGCGCACGGCACGGCGGACTTCGTGCTGCGCAAGATGAAGCACCTGCAGCCCTTCTGCTTCGAGACCTTCCGGAAAATGCACAAGGCCGGGGTGAGGATCGCCATGGGCACGGACATGGGATTCGAGCCCGACATGGGCTCGAACGCCGGCGAGCTCGCGATCTACGTCGAGCTCGGGATGAAGCCGATGGAGGCGATCCTGACCGCGACGCGCAACGCGGCGCAGGCGCTCAAGCTCGATGCCGACCTCGGCACGCTGGAAAAGGGCAAGCTCGCCGACGTGATCGCGGTGGACGGCGACCCCCTGAAGAACATCGCCTGCCTGCAGCAGAAGAAGAACATCGCGCTCGTGATGAAGGAAGGCAAGGTCTACGCGGATCGCCGGAGGGGGGTGTCCAGGAACGTGGTCAACGTGAAGCCCGGCGACTGGAAGATCGTCGATTACCTGTAAGGAGTTCCCGATGCCCACTCGCAACAGGCGGGCGGCACGGTCCCGCGCCGCACCAAAACGGCGCACGGCGAAGAGGGCCGCGCGCCGGTCCCGGACCAAGGGGGCGGTCAAGGCAGGCGCCGGGCATTACCAATTTGTCATGGCGGCGCTCGAGAAAGTGCCGGCCGGGACCGGGTACTCGACCTCGCACGGCGGAGTGGTCGAGGGCGAGCGCATGCTGGTGGGGCTCATCCACAAGCCGCGGGGGACCGGCTCGCGCATGCATACCCACAGGAACGAGCAGTTCAACTTCGTCGTGAAGGGGACCCTGAGGGGAGCCGTGAACGGCAAGCCCGTGCTCGCACCCGCCGGGACGCTCATCTACATCCCGGCCAACGCCCCGCACACCCTGGTCGCCACGCCCGAGGAGGACGTCGTCTTTATTGCGATCAAGGATTTATCGCAGGGGATCGTCGGCATGGCGGTGGACGGCACGATGAGCGGCCCGCGCTACGAGCCCGGCTTCGGGCCGCGCTGAGGGCACTGGCGGTCATCCGGCTTGCACTGCTCGCCATACACGGGAAACTCAGCTATCATGCCTGCGGTTTACATGGTGGACTCCGGCCCGTTGCCCGGAGCGCGAGCCCAACCCCGAGGAGAAAACCACCCGATACCGGCACCATGGCCCCAGCGCCTGTGGAATGCGAGCGAGGGGGACGAACCGCGGGGCCGCGGTAATCCTGATTACAACTAGAAGAGGAGTGCTCGTGAACTGGATCATCATCCGCGCGCTCGCGCGCTGGCCCTGGTCCGTGAGGAGGGGGTTGCATGAAGGTTGAACTGAGCAACAACAAGGATTTTCTGGCGGGCCTGTTGCTGCTCGCCATCGGGGCCATCGGGTTCTACATGGCGCTCGACTTTCCGATGGGAACCGCGCGGCGCATGGGTCCGGGCTATTTCCCGCGGGTGCTGA
>VGID01000012.1 GCA_016868035.1 Betaproteobacteria bacterium
ACGAAGATCAGCATGCCCACGGTCGATAGCAACCCGCGGCGGGAGGACGGAACGGTTGCCCACCCCGCGCCGCACGCAAACGGGCGGTGGTAAGCTTCTGCGAAGGGGTTTTCCTACAGACTCGTTAGGTTGCACAAAGACCTATGCGTAGGTGCGCGTGTTACTTACGACGGAGAGACTTTCACGTATTGTGCTATCACGCGAAAGGAGGAGGCAATGAAAATCAAACGGTTGTTTACCCTGATTCTTGTGATGCGCCAAAGGGGTCAGGCCTTTACCTTATAGTCCGATGCCGATCCGTCCGTTGAACTATAAAGTAAAGTCCTGACCCCAAACACGCCAAACACCCGCGAGCGGCAGTGCGGTAGAATGAACAGATGCCGAAGGCTGACCGCATCAAGGAAGAGATCGGATGGCTGAAGGTCGTGTTCGCGGTCTGCGTAGCATTGGACGCGTCGCTCGTCGCGTGGCTTGCCCAGAACTACGACACGGCACACCCTCTCATAGTAGCCGCCGGCTTCGCGGCAGCGCTGGTTCTCGCGGTCGTTCTGGCCTACGTCAATCGCCTCGCGTACCGCCGGCTTAAGGAATTGGAGGACGCGTAATGGAATGGTTTGTCGTCATTGCTCTCGCTGCCCTGGTGATCGCCATCGTATTGGTCGCGCGCGACGCTGCGTCACACGGGCATAGGTGACGCCCGACAGCACACCCCACCGGGACGCGCGCGGAAGCGCCGTGCCATGCAAAGGTCCGCGGGCGCGTGCCCGTGGGCGTGGACGTTGATATGGCTTCCTGCTGTCAAGGAGGCGAGTTTCCCCTGCCGTGTCGGGCACGGCGTGTGATTGCGCGATTCGTGCTCGATGGGCAACGCGGCGGGGCCGTGTGTGACGACGGTCGATCAAGCTGATATGCGCGCGTTGGGTAGCGACCAGACTGTTGTGCGTCACGGAGCTGCCTCGCTCTAGTATCCCGAGTCACTAATTCGCTGAACAAAAGATGCCGACAATTGCCGCCATACTTTGTCGCAAATCCTCGCCAGGTGCCCAACCTGGCTGTGGTTTGCTTCGCGTCTGGCGCCAATTTCGGCACTTTTGTGATACATGGCGCGTACCGAGTGTAACGGATTAATCAACGAACTAGTGACTCGGGACACTAGCAGTTTGTTGAAAAATGCGCCGCGCTCACGAAAAACGTCATTCCCGCGGAGGCGGGAATCCAGAATCAATCGAGTCTGACCCCGCAGCGGACACTCTTCGAAGCGCATGCCCGGGGAAATCGAACAGGTGCTGGAATTCTGGTTCGGCAAATGCGGCGCCGACGGCGCGATCGACCCCTCGAGGCGCAAGATGTGGTTCCGCGAAGGCCGCAAGCACGACGCGGAGATCCGCCGCAGGTTCGGAGCGCTGCACGAGCGCGCGTGCCGCGGCGAGCTCGATGACTGGGCCGCTACCGCGCGCGGGCGCCTTGCGCTGATCCTGGTGCTCGACCAGTTTTCGCGCCACTTGTATCGCGGAAACGCGCGTGCCTGCGCACAGGATGCCCCCGCGCAGCGCCTCGCCCTGGGAGGGCTCGAACAGGGAGCCGACCGCGAGCTCGCACCTGCCGAGCGCGCCTTCTTCTACCTGCCGCTGGAGCACGCGGAGGATCGCGAGCTGCAGGAGCGGTCAGTGCGATGCTTCGCATCGCTCGCGGATGGGGTGCCCGCCGCCTCGCGCAAGGATTACAAAAGCTTCCTCGACTACGCGCGCCGCCACCGCGAAATCATCGAGCGCTTCGGCCGCTTCCCGCATCGCAACGTGGCGCTGGGACGTGCCTCCACGCCCGAGGAGCGCGAGTTCCTCGAACGGCGAGGCTCCTCATTCTAGCGTTCGCGCCACCGCGGGCGGCACGGGGCCACCTTACGCGGTGGTAGAATCTGTGCGGACCCGCAAGAGAACCTGCAGAACAAGGCTGCCCATTGCAATCCGCGCCTCCTCACAAGCTCTCCTTCAGCGCGGTCAGCCTGCGCCCCACCGTCACCGGCAAGTCGCACGCGGTCGCGTGCGGCCACTACCTCGCGGCGATGGCGGCGATGCGCGTGCTCGACCGCGGTGGCAACGCGGTGGACGCCGGAGTAACGGCCGCGATGGCGCTCGCGGTGCTGCAACCCGACATCGTGAGCTTTGCCGGCGTCGCGCCGACGCTCGTCTATCTGCGGCGCGAGGATCGGGTCGTCAGCCTGGCCGGCCTCGGCTACTGGCCCGCGGCGACCGACGTCGAGCGCCTGCGCGCGGAAGGCGACGGTACGGTGCCCGAGGGCCTGCTGCGCACGGTGCTCCCGGCCGCGCCTGCCACGCATATCGAGGCGCTGCGGCGCTTCGGAACGATCTCTTTCGAGGAGGCGGCCACGCCCGCGCTGGAGCTTGCGCGCGAGGGTTTTGTCGTCTATCCCCTGCTCGCCGCCAACCTCGCTGCGCGCGGGACGGCCTACGCGCGCTGGCCCGACAGCAAGCGCATTTTCCTGCCGAAGGGCCGGGCGCCGGCGGCCGGCGACGTCTTCTACCAGGCAGACCTCGCGCGCGTCATCGCCGGCATGATCGAGTCGGAACGCGCGAGTCCCGGCGACCGCGACCGGAAGCTGCACGCCGCGCACGAATACTTCTATCGCGGCCCGGTAGCGCACGCGATCGCAGATTATCACTCCCGGAACAACGGTTTCGTCACCCTGGAGGACCTTGCGGGATTCGAGGTCCCCGTCGAGCGCAGCATTTCGGCGCGCTACCGAGGATACGACGTGCACACTTGCGATGTCTGGTGCCAGGGCATCACGCTGCTCGAGGCGCTGAAGATACTCGAAGGGTTCGACCTCAGGGCCTCCGGCCACAATGCTCCGGACTATCTGCACCGGGTGGCCGAAGCGCTCAATCTCTCGTTCGCCGACCGCGAGGCCTATGTCGGAGACCCCGCATTCGTGCGGGTGCCAACGTCGGCGATGCTCTCCGGGTCCTACGGCGCGCGCCAGCGCGCGCGCATCAGCGCGCAGCGTGCGTTCGGGCACATGCCCGAGCCGGGCGATCCCGAAGGTGCGAGCGTTGCGGCACGCGGCGCAGCGCGCCCCGCGTACGCGCGGGCGCGCGGCACGACCGGAATGTCGCTCGACACGATCTACTGCGGAGTGATGGACCACGAAGGGAATGCTTATTCGGCGACGCTCTCGGACAACACGCAGGACACGCCGGTGATTCCCGGCACCGGGCTTGCCGTGTCCTCGCGCGGATCGCAGTCGCGCCTCACCCCCGGGCATCCGGCGGAAGTCAAGCCCGGCAAGCGCCCCCGGCTCACGCCGAGCCCGGCGCTCGCACTGCGCGAGGGCCGGCCGTACATGGTGTTTGGCACCCCGGGCGGCGACGTCCAGTCGCAGGCGATGCTGCAGGTATTCCTGAACATCGTGGAGTTCGGCATGAGCGTGCAGCAGGCGGTCGAGGCCCCGCGCGTGTACAGCGCGAGCTTCCCGGACTCGTTCGCCCCGCACGATTACTACCCCGGGCGCCTCGCGATGGACGGGCACATGCCCGTGGAAGTCGCGCAGGCGCTGGCGAACCTCGGGCACGACGTCGAGCGCTGGCCGCCGTTCCCCGCGGCGGGGGGCGCGGTGTGCGCGGTCGTGCGCGACCCGGCCTCCGGCCGGCTGCACGCAGGCGCCGACCCGCGCCGGGAAGCGTACGCGCTCGCCTGGTAACGAAACCGACAGGGAGGAGACGATGCCAAGAACACACCGGTGCCTGATGCTGCTCGCTGCCGCGCTCGCCGCGCCGGTCGCGGCTCAGAGCTATCCCTCGAAACCGGTGCGCATCGTCGTGCCCTACGCGCCCGGCGGCACCACCGACATCCTCACGCGCGCGGTCGGTCCCAAGCTCACCGAGGCGTGGGGCCAGCCCATCATCGTGGACAACCGGCCCGGAGCGAGCGGCATGATCGGCGCCGAGATCGCTGCGAAGGCGCCGCCCGACGGCTACACGCTGCTCATGTCCTATACCGCCGAGATCGCGATCACGGTGAGCCTGTTCAAGAAGATCAGCTACGACCCGCTGCGCGACCTCGCGCCGATCTCGCTCGGGGCGGTGACGCCGCTGATCCTCGTGGTGCATCCATCGCTGCCCGTAAAGAGCGTGAAGGAGCTGATCGCCCTCGCCCGCGCGAAGCCCAAGGCCCTGCCGTACGCTTCGGCAGGCAACGGCAGCCCCGCGCACCTCGCCTTCGAACTGATGCAACGCAGCGGCAAGATCGAGCTCACGCACGTGCCGTACAAAGGCGCCGCGCCAGCGGTGGTGGACCTCGTCGGCGGCCACGTCGTGATGTTCTTCTCCGGCATGCCCCCCGCCATGCCGCATGTGCGCAGCGGCAGGATGCGCGCGCTCGCGGTATCCACAGCCAAGCGCTCGCCCGCGGCGCCCGAAGTCCCGACCATGGCCGAGTCGGGAATGCCCGGGTTCGACATCCCGACATGGTTCGGACTGTTCGCCCCGGCGGCGACTCCGCGTGAGGTGATCACGAAGGTGCACGGCGACTTCGTCAAGGCGCTGGGCGCGTCCGACGTGAAGGCGAGGCTCATACCCGAGGGCGCCGAACCGAGCCCGATGACGCCGGAGCAGTTCGGGCAATTCGTGCGCTCCGAGACCGCGAAATACGCGCAAATCATCCGCGACTCGAACATCAAGCCCGATTAGGCCCGGCGCGCCGGGGAAGACATGATGGAGAGATCCCCGCCGCCGGCCGGGCGCGGCGGAGCTCCTGTAGCGAACGCGCCCGCGGGCGCCGCGCTCAGTCGATTTTGGCGCCCGACGCTCTCACCAGCTTGCCGAATTTCTCCAGGTCGGTCTGCATGGT
Organism: Betaproteobacteria bacterium; assembly: GCA_016868035.1. Lineage (GTDB taxonomy): Bacteria > Pseudomonadota > Gammaproteobacteria > Burkholderiales > SG8-41 > SG8-41. The sequence goes on from VGID01000012.1 coordinate 4,867, forward strand.
GCGGGAGAATTCCTCCGGCGTATTGCCGATGAGGTCGATGCCGAGCGAGGTCAGCCGCTGGCGGACGTCCGGAACCTGGATGAGGCGCGTCACCTCTCCGTGCAGCCGCGACACGACGTGTCGCGGCAGGGCGCCCGGCCCCATCAGCCCGATCCACGAATAGACTTCGTACCCGGGCAGCCCTGTCTCGGCCATGGTCGGGAGATCCGCCGCCGCCGGAGAGCGCTTGAGGCTCGTGACCGCGAGCGCGCGCAGCTTGCCGGCCCGGGCATGGGGCAGCCCCGCCGAGATCGCCGGGAACATGAGCGAAACCTGCCCGGCCAGCAGATCGATGAGGCCGGGCGCGAGGCCCCGGTAGGGAACGTGCACGATGTCGATCCCGGCCATGCTCTTCAGCAGCTCGCCCGAGAGGTGCGGCGGGCTGCCGTTGCCCGCCGAGCTGTAGAACAGCTCTCCGGGGCGCTTCTTGGCGAGCGCGATGAGCTCCTTCACCGACTTCACGGGCAGCGACGGGTGCGCCACCAGCACAAACGGCACCGCTCCCACAATCGTGACCGGCGTGAAATCACGGATCGTGTCGTACGGCAGCTTGCCGTAGAGCGCGGGTGTCACCACGTGGTTCGCTGCAATCATGCCCAGCGTGTGCCCGTCCTTCGCGGCCTTCGCCACGATGTCCGAGCCCGGTATGCCGTTCGCACCGGGCAGGTTTTCGACCACGAACTGCTGCCCGAGGCTCTCGGATAGTTTCTGCGCCATCAGGCGCGAGATCGTGTCAGTGGCTGTGCCGGTGGAATACGGAACGATCACCCGCACCGCCCTGGTCGGATAGCTCTGCGCGGCGGCGCCCGCCGCTGCCGCAAGTGCAACCGCTGCCGCCAATATGGACCCCACGAATCGAGTCTCCGGTTTCATCGCATCTCTCCCCTTTTCAAACGGTTCGCGTCACACACCGAATTCGGTCACGGCATCCTCCAGCCAGTGCCAGAGATACTCCGCATAGCTGCGCTCAACCAGGATCTCGTAGGACGGATCCTGCGCCGTCTGGCAAATGATAACGCGTACCCGGGCGAGCGCGGTCAGCGCGAGCTCGCCCGGACGGAACGCGCGCGGGTGCAGGTCCACGGCGCAGCCTTTCGCCAGCAGGTCGCGAGCGCGCGCGCCTTTCACTTCGAACGCCGCCCGAAGGTCGCTCACGTCGGTGACGGCGCAGTGCATCCCCGCGAGCGCTTCGCTCAGCTGCACCGACACCGCCGCTTCTTCCCCGTCCGGCACCACGATCAGCCATTCGTCCGGCCCCAGCCATAGCGCCGCGCGCCCATCGTGGGCGCTGCGCGTATTGGGCCGCAGCGGCAACGCGATCCCGAGCGCCTCGCGCGCGCGCTCGCAAGCCCCGGGCGCCTGCGGATCCAGACGCACGTCGAGCATCCCGCGCGCGGCCATAAGCGCCACCGTCACGGCGCCGGGCGCGCCGAGCGCCCGCGGCGACGCATCTGCAAGCGCGGTCCGTGCGGCCAGGCGTTCAGCCATGGAGCCGCTCTCCCTTCGGATCGTAGAAGCGCGGACTCGTGATGCGCGCCCGCACCGGCTTGCCGCGGCAGACGACTGCGACTTCCTCCGCCAGGCGGTTGCGCCCGTCCTCGATGAGCGCGAGCGCGATCGAGTGCCGCAGCGCGGGGCTCATGTAGCTCGAGCTCACGTGGCCGATCACGGGCACCGGCGGCCGGCCGACGCGGCCGGCGTTGGCGGCGGACACGATCGGGCTGCCCTCGGGCACTTGCGTTTGCGGGTCGAGCGTCAACAGGCCCACCAGCTGCTTGCGCCCGGCCCGTGCCGTGTCGCTGCGCGCAAGCGAGCGCTTGCCGAGAAAATCGGCCTTGGCGCCGCTCACGAGCCAGTTCATTCCCAGATCGAGCGGGGTCACGGTGCCGTCGGTCTCGTGGCCAATAGCGATGTAGCCCTTTTCGGCGCGCAGCACGTGCAGCGCCTCGGTCCCGAGCGGCGTGATGCCGAATTCCGCGCCCGCTGCGGTCAGCGCCTCCCACAGCGCCAGGCCGTAGCGCGCGGGAACGTTCACCTCGAAGGAGAGCTCGCCGGTAAAGCTTACACGGGCAATCCGCGCAGGCACCCCCATCAGGCTGCCCGCGCTCACACCCATGTGCGGCAACGCGGCGGCGGAAAGGTCGATCGTGCTCTCGAGCCGCGCGAGCACGTCGCGCGCACGCGGGCCAGCCACGTTCACGGTCGCCCAGTTCGCGGTGACCGGAGTGAGATGGGCCCGCAGGTCGCGCCACTCGCATTGCAGCCAGTCCTCGAGCCAGCCGAGCACGCCGTCGGCGCCACCGGACGTCGTCGTCATCAGGTAGTGGCGTTCGCCCAAGCGCGAAGTCACTCCGTCGTCGAATACCATGCCGTCCTCGCGCAGCATCAGCCCGTAGCGGCAGCGGCCCACCGCGAGGTCGTCCCAGGCGTTCGTGTACACGCGGTCAAGCAAAACGACGGCATCCGGCCCCTGGATGTCGATCTTGCCCAGCGTGGAAGCATCCAGAATCCCCACGCGCTGGCGTACCGCAAGGCACTCGCGTTCGACGGCCGCGGACATGTCTTCGCCCGCCCGCGGGTAGTAGAGCGGGCGGCGCCACAGTCCGACCGGCTCGAACACCGCGCCCGCCGCGACGTGCCAGTCGGACATCGGGGTGCGCCGCAACGGGTCCAGCGCGCCGCCGATCTCGCGCCCGGCAAGCGCGCCGATGGTCACCGGCGTGTACGGCGGCCGGAACGTGGTCGTTCCCACCTCCGGTATCGTCCGGCCGGTCACCCGCGCCAGGATGCCGTAGGCAACGACGTTGCCGGTCTTGCCCTGGTCCGTATTCATTCCCGTCGTCGTGTAGCGTTTGGCATGCTCCACCGCAACGTAGCCCTCGCGCGCGGCGAGCGCGATATCGGCGGCGGTCACGTCGCTCTGCAGGTCCACGAACTTCTTTGCCCGCCGCGCGTGCGCGGGCGCTTCCCACAACGGGGTCACCGCGAGCGGCGTGCGCCGCGGCGCAACGGGCCCGACCGCAGACGGATCCACGCAATGGCGCGCCGCGGCGAGTCCCGCAATCCGTGCTTGCGCGATGCACTCTTCGGTGTGGAACGCTCCGTTTGCGGCGCCAGCCGCGGAAGTCGCCTGCACCGCGGGTCCCGGCACGAAGCACTGCTGCACGCCGTCGAAGGCGAGCCTGCCGCCGGATTGCGAGTAGAGATGCACCGCCGGGTCCCAGCCGCCCGACACTGCCACCACGTCGCACGCCAGCTCCTCTGTCGTGCCGATTATCCGCGCACCGTCGGCCGAGACCGGCGCGGCCAGCACGCTCGCGACCCGAGTGCCCCCGCGCGCCGCGATCACCGCGCAGCCATCGAGCACCCGGATGCCGCGGCCCGCCGCGCGCGCGGCCGCAGCGCCCGTTGGGCGCGGATCCACGACCGCGGCGACCCGCACGCCGGAGGCCGCGAGCGCTGCCGCGCAATCGTAGCCGCTGTCGTTGTTGGTGAACACCACCGCACGCGAACCCGGACGCACCGCGTACTGGCCGAGGTAGCGGCGCGCCGCGCCCGCGAGCATGACTCCCGGCGTGTCGTTGTCCGCGAACGCGATCATCCGCTCGATCGCGCCGGTTGCGACGATCACCTGGCGCGCGCGCACTTTCCACAGCCGCTGGCGCGGCAGCCTCGCGGGCGGCTCGCCCAGATGGTCGGTCACGCGCTCGAGCAGGCAGACGAGGTTGTGATCGTAGTAGCCGGTAGCGGTGGCCCGCGTCAGCACCCGCACTTCGTCCCGGGCGCGCAGCTCCCGAATCCCGTTCTCGCACCACTCCCGCGCCGCAAGCCCTTCCACGCGCTCCTCGCTGTACAGGAGTTGCCCCCCCGGCGCCGGGTTTTCGTCGGCGAGGATGACCCGAGCCCCCGACTCGCTGGCGGCACCGGCCGCGGCGATCCCCGCGGGTCCGCCGCCGATGACGAGCACGTCGCAATGCTCGAAGCGCTTCTCGTAGCGGTCGGGATCCGGCGCATACGGCGCACGCCCGAGCCCGGCCGCGCGCCGGATGAAATACTCGTACGCCATCCAGGCCCGGTTAGGCCACATGAAGGTTTTGTAGTAGAAACCCGCCGGCAGCAACGCCGAGAGCACGTTGCCGAGCGCGCCGAGGTCGAACTCCACGCTCGGCCAGCAGTTGATGCTCTCCGCGCGCAGCCCCTCATAGAGCTCGACTGTAGTCGCGACGGCGTTGGGGATCACGCGCGCGCCCGTGCCGACGCGTACCATCGCGTTGGGCTCCTCCGAGCCCGAGCCGACGATGCCGCGCGGCCGATGGTACTTGAAGCTGCGCGCGACGAGATGCACGCCGTTCGCGAGCAGCGCCGAAGCGAGCGTGTCGCCGCGAAACCCCTGGTAGCGCCGTCCGTTGAAGGCAAACGCGAGCGGCTCGTTGCGCGCGATTACGCCGCCCGCGGGCAGCCGGAAATGCTGGCTCACCGGTGCGCCTGCGGCGGCGGCTCGCCCATCGCGTACGCCGCCTTGATCTCGTGCGTCACGGTATCCCGCACCACGTTGAACCAGCGCCTGCAGCCCTGCGCGTGCATCCAGCGCTCGCGCTGCACGCCCTTCACGTTCTCGCGAAAGAACAGGTAGCGGCCCCACTGCTCGTCGCTCACCGCGTCCGGCTGTGGCGGGCGCACGATGTGCGCCTCGCCGCCGCTCGCGAACTCGGAATCCGGCCGCGCGCCGCACCACGGGCAGGGAATCAGCAGCATGGCCTTAACCGGGGTACAGGAAACGGTGCATGGCGACCCGGGATTCCGCGGCGCTCAGTGCGCGACACCCGCCGCCGCAGCCTCGTCCACCAGCCGCCCGGTATGGAAGCGCTCCAGCGTGAAGTTGCGGTTGAGCGGATGCGGCTCGTCGTTCACGATGGTGTGCGCGAATACCCAGCCCGAGCCCGGCGTCGCCTTGAAGCCGCCGGTTCCCCAGCCGCAGTTCACGTAGAGATTCGCCACCGGGGTCTTGCCGATGATCGGGCTCGCGTCCGGCGCGCAATCCACGATGCCCGCCCACTGGCGCATCATCCTCAGCCGGCTGAAGACCGGAAACAAACCAAGCAGCGCGCGCAGCTGCTCCTCGATCAGGTGGAAGCTGCCGCGCTGCGCGTACGAGACATAGTTGTCACGCGCCGCCCCGATCACGAGCTCGCCCTTGTCGGACTGCGAGAGGTAGACGTGGACGTGCCCCGCCATCACCACCGTATGCAACACGGGCTTGACCGGCTCGGAGACGAGCGCCTGCAGCGGAAAGCTCTGGATCGGAAGCTTCACCCCGGCGAGACCCATCACTACGCTGCAATGTCCGGCGACCGCCACCCCGACCCGGCCCGCGGCGATGTGCCCGCGCGAGGTGTCCACGCCGACGACGCGCCCGCCGTGCTGCCGGATCCCGGTCACGGCGCAGTTCTCAATGATGTCCACGCCGAGCGCGTTTGCCGCGCGCGCGTACCCCCACGCGATGGCGTCGTGGCGCGCGTTGCCCCCGCGCCGCTGCACCAGACCGCCGAGCAACGGATGGCGCGCGGTATCGCGCGTGTCGAGTATCGGTATCCAGCGCTTGAGATCGGCGACGGTGAGCAGCTCACAATCGATGCCGTTCAGCCGCATCGCCCCCGCGCGCCGTTCCATCTCCGCGAGCTCGTGGCGGGTGAACGCGAGGTTCACCACCCCGCGCTGGCTGAACATCGTGTTGAAATTGAGCTCGTGCGACAGATTCTCCCACAGCTTGAGCGCGTGCTCGTAGAGATGCGCACTGTCGTCGCAGAGGTAATTCGAGCGCACCACCGTGGTGTTGCGGCCGGTGTTGCCGAGCCCGATCGGCCCGCGCTCGAGCACGGCGACGTCGGTGATGCCGTGGTTGCGGGCAAGGTAGTAGGCGGTGGCGAGGCCGTGGCCGCCGCCGCCCACGATCACCACGTCGTAGAAGCGCTTCGGCTCGGGGCTGCGCCAGGCGCGCGGCCAGCGCTCGTGGCCGCCGATGGCGTTCCCCAGCAGGCTCCACAGCGAATAGCGCATCCGCAGCGGCCTACTCCATGCGGTGGAGCTTGGGGCCCTTGATCGGGATCTCCATCAGATCTTCTCCCCAGATCACGGGACCCTCGTAAATCCTGCCGATCTCGCGGATGATCTGCTCGCGCACGCCGGGCTGGTCGATCTGCTCGAGCATGTGCGTGAGTACGAGAGTCTTCACGCCCGCCTTCTGCGCCACCTTGGCGGTGTCGATGTGGTTTCCGCAGACAAGGCGATAGATCTCGGTCGGCTCGGTGCCGCTGAAATAGTGGTTCATGTGGATCAGCACGTCGCAGCCGCGCGCGAGCTCGACGATGCCCGGCGCGACGCCTCCGCTGTCTCCCGAATAGCAGATCGAGCCCTCGTCCGCGTCGAGCCGGAATCCGTAGCAATCGAGATACGGCTGCACGTGGGATGCCGCTCCCACCGTGAGCGTCCAGTCTGGGCCGTGCACTTTCTCGCCCGCCCTGATCTCCGTGATCTCGGGTTTCGGCCATTTGCGTGGAGGCGTGCCCCCGCGCGCGACGAAGACGTCGATGGAGCCCTGGTGCTTGATGCGAGCGTTGATGTCGGGGCCGAACGCCGCGCGCTCGTCGCCGAACAAGAGCTCGATCATGCGGCGCGTGTGGGGCGGGCCGTACACCTTCAGCTCGGGTATGCGGTCCGCCCCCATGTCCCAGCGCGTGAGAAAGAGCCGCACGAAATCCGCGCAATGGTCGTAGTGCAGGTGGCTGAAGAACATGTGGGTAACGTCCACCGCGCGCTTTCCCGTCTGGAGCAGGCGGTGGTGCGACCCCGGCCCATGGTCCCACACCAGCACATCGTCGCCCACTTCGATCAGATAGCCTGAGCTCGCGCGCCTGAGCGACGGCGTGGGCGTCCCGGTTCCGAGCAGCGTCACTTTCATCCGTTGCGTCCCCTCCACCGCAGTTTCGTCGGCTGTACCACCCCGAAGCCCTGGCGCGACATCTCGGTCTCGAACAGGTCCTCCGGCATGATGTTGCCCAGGTTCACGTCCGGACCGAACTCGCGGATCAGCAGCTTTTTCAGGTCCTGGACCGCGCTCGAACTCACCCCGCTGATCCACGGGCCGATCAGCTCGAACATCGTGCGCCGCGCATCGATCCCCGCGCGCAGCGAGTCGATGAGGTCGCGCTTGGGCTTGCCCGAGTCGAACATCTCCGCGGCTTCCACGATCACGAGCTCCGATCCCGCGTCGAAGCAGTCGCGCGCCTGCGCGATGAGGTCGGCCGCCTCGTTGCGAGAGTGCTTCGATCCGATCTCGCCGTACACGGCGAGCCCGTGCTTGCGCGCGAGCTCGATCTGGCGCATGCGCTCGTCGCGGTCGAGCGCGACGTAGTTGTCCGAAATCTCGACGATGTCGAAACCGACGCGCCGCGCCTCCCGGAAGTAGGCCGGAAGCGCGGACGGCCCGTCGAGCGCGTAGAGGCGCTCGGCGGCACCGCCTCCGATGAAGCACCGGACCCCATGGTCCTTGTAGATCCGGATCTTGCGCTTGAGCTGCGCTTCGGCGTAGACGCGCACCGAAACGACCGCGATCTTGGCGAGGTCGAGATAATCGCCCGACATCGCGAGGAGGTCCTTCTGCTGGCCGGCCGGCACGCCCCAGTCCACGATCATCGTGAGGCCGGACTTGCGCGGCTTGCGCATGGTCCGCTCCCCCGGCACCCCGAACATCGGAAATGCGCTGCGGGCCGCCTGCTTCGTGCTCTTTCGTGTCTTCATTCGTTTCTGAACTCCTGTTCGTTCGCTCGTGTGCGGGGCCATGCGCATCACTCCACCCGGGCGCCGGATTCCTTGACGATTCTTTCCCACTTCACCGCGTCCTTCGCCATCGTCGCCGTCAGCTCGTCCGCGCCGAGCGCGGCGAGCGTGATACCGAGGGAACTCGCCCGGCTGCGGATGTCCGGAAGCTGCTGGATCTTTCCGATCTCGGCATTGAGCTGGGCGACGACGCTGCGCGTGGTTCCCGCGGGCGCGAGCAGGCCGATCCAGTTGTCCACCTCGAAGCCGGGCAGCCCCGCTTCGGGGAAAGTCGGCAGCTGCGGCGCCGCCTCGAGGCGCTTCGGGCCCGACACCGCGAGCATGCGCACCTTGCCGCTGGCGGCCTGGGGCAGCGCCGAAGTAGGCACCAGGAACGAGAGCGCCACTTCCCCGGACAGCAGCGCCGTCAGCACCTGCGGTGCGCCCTTGTAGGGCACGTGCACGATGTCCAGTTTCTGCATGGTCTTGAATAGCTCCGCGGACAAGTGCGTGGGGCTGCCGCTTCCGGTGGATCCGTAGTTGAGCTGCCCCGGTTTTGCCCGCGCCAGCGCGGTCAGCTGCTTCAGGTCGCGCGCGGGCACCGAGGGGTGCACGGAGAGCACGAAATATATGGAGCCGACCAGCGCGACGCCCGTGAAGTCCTTCACCGGATCGTATGCGAGCTTGCGCAGGGCCTGGTTGGTGACGTGATTGCCGCCGGCGATCATCAGCAGCGAGTAGCCGTCCTTCGGCGCCTTCGCCGCAAGCTCCGTGCCAATGATGCCGTTTGCGCCCGCGATGTTCTCGATCACGAACTGCTGCTTCCAGGATTCGCCCAGCTTCTGCGCGACGGCGCGCGCCAGGATATCCACCACCCCGGCCGGGGCGTAGGGGACGATCACGCGCACGGGCTTGCTCGGGTAGCCCTGCGCCCAGCAAGCGGGCGCAACGATCGAAGCGACCGCGAATGCCGATGGCGCAAGAATTCTGCAGATGAAACGCATGAGGTCCTCCTCCCTGGGTTGTCGATGCATGACCCGTTTCTAGTTCGCGCTCTCTGGGGCGCTTACCCGGTGCTGGCCGGGCCGCTTTTATTTTAACGCGCTTTCGCCAGCCCCGTGGCGCACCCGTTGCGATCCGAAAGGCCGGCGCCGCCCGGCCTTACTCCTGCAGCAGGACCCGCAGGGTGCGCGAGCGGAATTCCCTCGTGTGCAGCACGTAGACCACGGCGAGAGTCACCACGATCATGAGGATCGGGTGCACGAACCAGGACAGCGCGGCCACCCCGAAATAATACGCGCGCAGTCCGTTGTTGAAGTTGCCGTTGGCAAAGCCGACGATGGTGTAGATGCGGTCGATGTGGGACGCGTATTGCTCCGGGTCGGGCGGTGGCTTGCGCGTCGCGCCGACCAGGATCGAGCAGAAGCCGAACTGGCGGATGGACCACGAGAACTTGAAGAACGCATAGACGAAAACAAGCAACAGCAGCAGGATCTTGAGCTCCCACAACCGCTGCGAGACCCGCCGCGCGAAAGGAAGCTCGGCGACCACGCTCGCCGCCTGCTCGGCGTAGCCCATCAGCGCAACCAGCGCGCCGAGGATGAGCATCGAGGTCGAGGCGAAGAACTGGGAGCTGCGCGTGAGATTGCGCAGCACGTTCACGTCCACCATCCGGTTGTCGCGCTCGACCATCCTCACGACCCACTCGCGCAGGTAGCGGTCCATCTCGCGCCCGAGCCGCGGCCGCACGCCGCGGCCGTAGTCCGCATACCACACGTATCCCACCCAGAACGCGGCAAACAACGCGAGCGCAACCGCGTCGAGCCACGTGAGCGGCAGCATGAACGCGAGCTCGTCCAGGAATTCCATGACATCGCCTAGTCAGATCGCGTCGAAGATATACACGGATGAACGCAAATGAACGACACGGTAAGCGGTAAACGGTAAGCGGCAAGCGGTGAACAAAAACGTTCGGCTTGAGGTTTCTCCCGCTAACCGCTTACCGCTCACGACTCACGATATCATGATCGGCATCCGTCGGCGGTTTCAAGGCCCGCTTCACACGAACAAGGTCAGCACCCCGGTGTAGCCGTAGAGCCGGTTGTGGGAAATCTCCCCGTTGCAAAAGAAGCCCACCAGCGGAAAATCCCCGAACGCCTCGCGGATCGTCTTGAGCTCTTCCGAGTTGGGCCCGAACAGGCTCGCGCCACGCCCGAGGCAGGAGTAGTACACGCCCCCGCGGGGCTGCGTGTACAGTCCCTTGCGGATGCTCTCCAGCATGCGCGCCATGTCCTCCTGCGCGGTTTTCGCATCCCGGCGGCAGAACAGGATGCTCGAGCCGGGCTGCACCATCTCCCCGATGGCGATCAGCCGGTTGGCGGGGTCGACGCCCACGAGGTTGCGCACCAGGTAGTCGCCAATGTCGCTGCCGGGTATCGGCAGTCCCGCGAAGACGTGGCCGCCGACGCGGTTGAGATCGCGCGCGAGCGCTTCGCCGATGTCCTCCTTGAACACGTCGAGCGCGGGTCGCCCGTCGATGCTGATGATGACGTTTTGCTGGCAGGTGGTGACCACGTGCTTCGGGCCGATCGGCGAGCAGCCCTGCGTGAGCCGCGTCGCGATGGTGACGCCGTCGGAGAACGCCACCCCCGACAGCCCGCCCTCCATCACGCCGTCGGCGAACTGGAGGTTCTGGCGCCGCGAGCTCGTGAGCCCGCCCACCAGGAACCCGCTTTCCATCTTTTCCGCGAGCTGGCGCACCAGGTCCGTAATGCTCCGGTTCTGGGGGTCCGCGTGCACGATCGCGAAGTGGGGCTTCGCGTTTCCGCACTTGAGCCCGATATTGTCGATGTCCGTCCCGCTTGCCACGCCCGAGAACACGCGGAACGTATCCGGCTCGAAGTCCCCGACCATGACGGCGAGTGCGGCCTCGTCGAGATATTCCTGCCCCGTGGCGCAGATGCCGACGCCCACCGTGCCCACCCAGTGCGGCACGCCGGTGCGGCTCTTGAGGAGAGCGAGCAGCTCGCCGGCATGGTCGGCGAGCGCATCCGTCAGGTAGAGGAACCCGAGGCTCGCCGGCCCCTGCCCCAATTGCTCGAGGCAGGCGTCCGCCGCTTTGCGCCAGTCCCTGGCGTTGGAGTGGGCGTAACGGAATTCCGGCATTCAAACCCCAGTTTTGAATTTTGAATTTTGAGTTTTGAGTCTTGGAACTAGCGCATGCGCGATGCGTTTGGATCATTCATCACTCAACGCTGTCGTCAGACCCGCTTGACCCAGCCGGGCAACGCCCCGAAGCGCTTGACCCACGCCATCACGGCCGGATAGTCCTCGAGCCGGAAGTTGCCTTCGGGCGCGACGGAGACGTAGGGATAGCACGCGACGTCGGCGATGGTGGGACGCCCGAGCGCGAGCCACTCGTTCTTCGCGAGCCGGCCCTCGAGCAGCGCCAGCCCGTTGCGCCCGTACTGGGAGTACTCCTCCAGGTTGCCGACGGCCCTGATCTTGGTCACGACCCCGCGCGCCCACTGCAGCCCGTAGTGCAGCTCGTTCTGGGCGACTTCGAGCCACTGCATCACCTCGGCCATCGCCGTCGGCTCGGTGGGGAGCCATTTTTCCCCGCCGTGCTTGCGCGCGACGTACGCGAGGCACGCCGTCGAACCCCAGAACGTGCGCCCGCCGTCCTCGACCACCGGCACCTGGCCGCGCGGATTGAGCTTCAGGAACGGCTCTTTCTTGTGCTCGCCCGACTTGAAATCCACGATGGCCTTCTCGTACGGCACGTCGAGCATGGACAGCAGGAGGCGGACCTTGTAAGCGTTGCCGGAGCCTTCGGTCATATACAGTTTCATCAGTCACCTTTCTTAGTGTTGAACGCCCGCGCGAGCGCGGGCGCCGGACGGTTTCAGAGACGGCGGCGGGACGTATCCGGGCAGGGCCTTGATGCGCCCGATCCATTGCAGCACGCCCGGATACGGATCGAGCGGGATCCCCCCTTCCGGCGCGAGCGCCACGTAAGGAAAACAAGCGATATCCGCGACGGTGGCGCGCCCGAGCGCGAGCCACGCATCGCGCCCCAGGCGCTCGTCCAGCACGCGCAACGCGGTACGGCCGTGCGCCTGGCATTCCTCGAGGCTGCCCGGCCGCGAGAAGTGGATGATCGCGCGCGCGAATTGCAGCCCGTAGTGGATTTCGTTCTGCGCGAGCGCCATCCACTGCATGACCTGCGCCATTTCCGCCGGATCCGCCGGCAGCCATTGCTCGCCCCCGTGCTTGCGCGCGATGTACACGAGGATCGCCGTGGAGTCCCAGTAGGCCGCGCCCTCGTCCTCGAGCACGGGCACCTGGCCGCGCGGATTGAGCGCGACGAAACGGGGCTGCTTCTGCTCGCGTTTCGCAAGGTCGATCTCGACGCTTTCGTACGGAACGTTAAGCAGCGCGAGCAGCAGCCGCGGCTTGTAGGAATTTCCAGAGCGAGCGCTGACGTAGAGCTTCATCGTGCGGGCCGATCCGGGGATCGGGCCCACATCGTAGCACGCGACCCGTCGTGCGGCACGCGCGAAAGATCGCGTCCCGCATCGCCTATAATGAGGCCCTCTCCGCGCGCGCGATCTCGCGAATGAAGCGGATGCGCCCCGCGAAACGTCCATGAATCCGATTCTGAAGCAAACTCTTACCGCCCCGGGCGCACATCCGCGGACAACCGCGGCGCCGTCATGCCGCACCGGCCGGTGCGCAACCCCATGGACGTAGTCGTCTACTTTTTCATCCTAGGCGTACTCGCCCGGCTGGTGCGCTCCGACCTGCGGCTCCCCGGCGCGCTCTACGAGACGTTGAGCATCTATCTCCTGCTCGCGATCGGACTCAAGGGCGGCCTCGAGATGGCGCGCCAGCCCGTCGCGGGCCTCGTGCCGCAGATCGCGGCCGTGCTCGCGCTCGGCGTGCTCGTGCCGCTCGTCGCGTTTCCGGTGCTGCGCCGCCTCGGCCGCTTCAATGCCTACGACGCCGGCGCGCTCGCCGCGCACTACGGCTCGGTAAGCGTGGTGACCTTCGCGGTCGGCGTCGCCTACCTCGCCGACCGGGGCATCGCGTACGACCCGCACCTGCCGCTGTTCGTCGCGTTGCTCGAGGCTCCCGGCATCGTGGTCGGGGTGCTCCTCGCGCATCTTGCCACGGCCCATCGCGCGGACCTGGGCCCGGCGACGCGCGAAGTATTGCTCGGCAAGAGCGTGCTGCTGCTGGTCGGGGGGCTCGCGATCGGCTGGATCGCGGGACCTCAGCGCATCGGCGAAATCGAGGCGCTGTTTTTCGGGCTGTTCAAGGGCGTGCTCGCGCTGTTCCTGGTCGAGCTGGGCCTGGTGGTGGGCGACCGCCTGCGCGATCTGCGTCGCGCCAGCGCCTTCCTGGTGGGCTTCGGGGTGCTCATGCCCGTCGTCGCCGGGACGGCGGGCGTGCTGACGGGCGTGGCGATCGGGCTCACTCCGGGCGGCGCAGCGTTGCTCGGCACGCTGGCCGGCAGCGCCTCCTACATCGCCGCGCCGGCGGCGGTGCGCATCGCGCTGCCGCAGGCCAACCCGGCGCTCGCGCTTACCGCGGCGCTCGGCGTGACCTTTCCTTTCAACATCACGCTCGGGATCCCGCTCTACCTCGCCACGGCCCAATACCTGGAGGCCTACACAAGATGAATACCCACTCGCGGAAACTGCTGGTCATCATTACGGAGGCGGCACTCGAGGAGCGCATCACCCGCGACGCGATGCGGCTCGGCGCGCATGGCTACACGGCGGTGGATGTGCGCGGTGCCGGCGGAGGCGGCAAGCGCGCCGGAGACTGGGAAGCCGACCGCAACGTGCAGATCGAGATCATCTGCGACGATGCGGTTGCGGCCGCCATTGCGGAGCACGTGCAGCGCACGTACTTCGAACACTACGCGGTGAGCCTGTTCGTCTCGGACGTGCATGTGCTGCGGCCGGAGAAGTTCTGAAAACGAAGGTCATCGCCGGCGATACGGGTACGGGACGCTCCGTCCCCTGTTAACCTCGCGAACGGGCAAGTATACTAAACGCCGCTGATGCACTCCCTCGCGGAGATCAACCGCATGGACCGGAAAGCGTTCGTCCGGGCGCTGGGCGCCGTTTTCGAGCATTCACCGTGGGTCGCCGCGCGCGCGTTCGACGCGCGGCCCTTCGGCTCGGTGGACGAGTTGCATCGCGCGATGTCGCATGCGGTCGAGCGCGCTACCGAGGATGAGCGTCTCGCGCTCGTGCGCGCGCACCCGGAACTCGCCGGGCGCGAGGCACGGACGGGAGAACTGACGGCGGCCTCGGGCGGCGAGCAGGCTCGGCTCGGCTTGACCGCTCTCGCTGCGCAGGAGCGCGCGCGCATCACCGAGCTCAATCGGCGCTACCGGGAGAAATTCGGCTTTCCGTGCATCATCGCGCTCAAGCTTCACAACTCGCGCGAGAGCGTCGTCGCCGAGCTCGACCGCCGCACCGGGAACGACCGCGCGACAGAGCTTGCTGACGCCCTCGAGCAGATCGGCCACATCGCGCGTGGCCGGCTCGAGAGACTCGTCGCGCAGGATTGACGATGGGGCGCCTCACCACCCACGTGCTCGACACCACCAGCGGAGGACCCGCGGCGGGCATGAAAATCGAATTCTCGGTCCTGGAGGACGCGCGCTGGCGGCTCGTTGCTTCGGCGACCACCAACGCCGGTGGCCGCACCGACCAGCCGCTTGCGGAAGGCAAGGCGCTCGTCAAGGGCCAGTACCGCATCGTGTTCCACGTCGCCGAGTACTTTCGCGCAAAGGGCACGCAGCTTCCGGAACCGCCGTTTCTCGAGCGCGTCCCGATCCGCTTCGGTATCGCCGATCCCGAGGCGCACTACCACGTTCCGTTGCTTTGCTCGCCCTGGAGCTATTCGACCTACCGCGGAAGCTGATTTCCTGAAAGGAAACACATCATGAACCGCTCCATCATCGCACGCATCCTCGCCGGTCTCGCACTGGCGCTTACCTCCGTTCTTGCGCTCGCCCAGGCCTGGCCCACGAGACCCGTCACCGTCGTCGTCACGTTCTCGCCCGGTGGCTCGAGCGACATTGTTGCGCGGCTGCTCGCCGTGCCGCTGCAGGCCGAGCTCGGGCAACCCGTCGTCGTTGAGAACCGCCCCGGCGCGGGCGGCACGATCGGCGCGGCAGTTGTGGCCAAGGCCGCTCCCGACGGCTACACGCTGCTGCTCTCGAACAGCGCGCCGATCAGCATCTCGCCCTTCATGCTGGCGACCCCGACCTACGACCCGGTCAAGAGTTTCACCCACGTGAGTTACATCGGCTCGGTCCCGAACGTGTTCGTCGTGCACCCGTCGGTTCCGGCGAAGAACATGGCCGAGCTCATCGCCTGGATCAAGGCGCAGACGAACCCGGTGAACTACGGCTCGGGGGGCATAGGCTCGATCGGTCACATCGTCGGCGAGACCTTCAAGACCGACCACGGCCTGAAGATGGAGCATATCGGCTACAAGGGCTCCGCGCCGATGCACACCGACCTTCTCGGTGGACGGATCCTGCTCGCGGTGGACACGCTCACGCAAAACGTGCCCTACATCAAGGACGGGAAGTTCCGCGCGCTGGCGGTGACCTCCCCGGCGCGCGTAAATATGGCGCCCGACGTGCCGACCGTGCTCGAGCTGAAACATCCGAAGCTCGTCGCGGAGAACTTCCTCGGAGTGTCCGGGCCGGCAGGCCTGCCGCAACCGGTCGTCGAGCGCCTGCACGCCGCCGTGCGCAAGGCGCTCGCAAATCCGGCCGTGACCAAGAGGCTCGAGGAGCTCGGTGTCTATGGCCGGGAGATGTCGAGCGCGGAGTTCACCGCATTCGTGCAGAAGCAGGTGAGCGAGTGGGCGGGGCCGGTGAAGGCGTCCGGCGCCAAGCTCAACTAGCCCCGTGCCCGGCGTCTCGATCCACGTCGTCGACGTCGCGCGCGGTGTGGTCGGCACCGGCATGCGGGTGGAGCTTTACGCCACCACGCCCCGGCGGCTCGTCGCATCCGGCGCAATCGGCGCGAAGGGCCTGCTCGAGCACGAAGGGCTGGGCGCGACGTTCGCGGCCGGAACCTACGAAGCCGTGTTCCACGTCGCGGAGTGGTACCGCGCCCAGCGCGTCGCGCTGCCGCAGACGCCGTTCCTCGACGTGGTGAGCTACCGGTTCGGCATCGGCGATCCGGCGCAGCACTATCACCTGCCGTTCAAATGCACGCCCTGGGGCTATTCGTGCTTCCGGGGAGGCGCCTGAAGGGGTCGACCGAACGCCAGCATCGGCGGGCAGCACTTGCCCCGGGGCGCAACGTAAGAAAAGGATCCAAGCATGAACCGCATCGCCTGCCTGCTCGCCATCGTGCCGCTCGTCGCCTACGCTGGCGGCTCGAACTACGGGATCACGCCGGGAGCGCATCCCAGCCTCGCCGGCAAGGTGAGCGAGTGGCCGGTGCCCACGCCGCGCTTCGCGCGCGACCCCGCGCCCGGGCCCGACGGCGCGATCTACATCGCGGTGATGCACGGCAACAAGGTCGCGCGCTTCGATCCGAAGTCGCAGACGTTCCGGGAATGGGACCTGCCGGACGGACACCGGCCCCACGGCGTGCTCGTGGACCGCAGCGGGATCGTCTGGACCACCGGCAACGGCAACGGCACGATCGGCCGGCTCGATCCGAAGACCGGGCAGATCACGGAATACAAGACACCCTCGGGCGGCGGCGGACCGCACACGCTGATCATCACCGATGACGGGTCCACGATCTGGTTCACGATGCAGAGCGGAAACAAGGTCGGCCGCCTCGATACCAAATCGGGAAAGATCACCGAATACCAGAGTTCCGGCGGCCCGTACGGATTGTCGCTCGACAAGGCAGGCAACGTCTGGTTCTGCCGCATGGGCGAGAACAAGCTTGGCAGGCTCGATCCGAAGACCGGTAAGATGAGCGAGCTCGACATGGGCCCGCGCTCGCGCCCGCGCCGCGTCGCCACCGCCCCCGACGGCACGCTGTGGGTGACACTCTACGGCAACGGCAAGCTCGCGCAGGTGGACCCCGCCGCGATGAAGATCGTGCGCGAGTACCCGATGCCCGCCGGCGACGCCGGCCCCTACGCGGTGACCGTGGACGGCGGGGGCATGATCTGGGCAAACGAGATCAACACCGACACCGTGGTGCGGCTCGACCCGAAGACCGGCGAGATGCGCGTGGTGAAGCTGCCTTCTTCCAACGTCGGCATCCGCAAGATGGTGACCGATGCGTCCGGCCGGCTGTGGTACATGGGCTCACACAACGGGCGGCTCGGTGTGGTCGAGTAACGAAGTGACGCAATGAAAGAGCTGATCGAAATCCCGGCCCGCTGCGGCATAGCGGTCGAGGTGCCCGCGGGACAGTCGATCCGGGTCGTCAACACGCACGGGGGCCAGGTGGTCGACATGTGGGCGTTCCGCAGGGACGATCCCTCGGAGCACATGTCGATGCCCCATTCGGTGGTGACGCTGGGCCGTATCAAGCCCGCGGTGGGAGATTCGCTGGTGTCCAACCTGCGCAGGCCGGTGCTGCGACTCGTGGAAGACACCTCGCCCGGGGTGCATTGCATGCTGTTCGCCTCCTGCGACCCGGCGCGCTACCGCCTGCTGGGCTGCACCGAGTATCACGACAACTGCGCGGACAACCTGCGCAGCGCGGTTGCGGCGCACCGCATTCCGCTGCCCTACATCCCGACGCCGCTCAATCTCTTCATGAATACCAAGTTCGACGACCATCGCGTGATGCGGGTGGAGCCTCCGGAAGCGCGCCCCGGCGATCGCGTCACCTTCCGCGCGGAGCACGATTGCATCGTCGCGCTCTCCGCGTGCCCGCAGGACCTCGTGCCGGTCAACGCGCACGGCTGCACGCCGACCGCGGTCGCCTACGCGGTTTTTTCCTAGAACATATTTCATATATAGGTTCTAGTACTCGCGCTCGAGATCGACGACGTTGCGCAGCGGCTGGCCTGCGAGATAGCGCCGCACGTTGTCGAAGAAGATGTCGAGCGTGCGCGGGATGTACTGCTCGATGTCGTCGGAGAGCACGTGCGGGGTGATGATGAGGTTGGGCGCATCCCACAGCGTCGAGTCCGCGGGCAGCGGCTCCGGCAGCGTCACGTCGACCATCGCGCCGCCGAGATGCCCGCTGCGCAGGGCGCCCTCCAGCGCCTTCGGCTCGACGAGCCCGCCGCGCGACATGTTGATGAACCCGGCGCCGGGCTTCATCAGCGCGAATTCCTTCTCGCCCATCAGGAAACGCGTGCGCGAGGTGAGCGCCGTGTTGAGGAGGACGATGTCCGCGCGCGGCAGGAGCGAATGCAGCGCATCCGGCCGGTGCATCTCGTCCACCGAGGGGTGCGGCTCTCCGCTGCGGCGGATGCCGATCACGCGCATGCCGTGTTGTTTTGCCTGCGCGGCGGCGCCGCCGCCGATGTGGCCAACGCCCACGATGAGCAGCGTCTTGCCTTCGACGGTGGTCGTGAAGATGCGGTTCCACTCCCGGCGCCGCTGCTCGGTGACGAGCGCGGGGATGCGGCTGTTCACCATGAGGATTGCCATCAGCGCCGATTGCGAGGCTTTCGGCACGTGCGCGCCCCAGTTGGTGGTGAGGATGAGGTCCTTCGGCACCCAGTCGAGGGGCAGCATGTAATCCACGCCGGCGCCGAGCACCTGGATCCACTTCAGGTGCGGCGCTCGGCCGCGCAGGTCGTCGCGCGGGAACCGGTAGCCGATCATTGCATCGGCATCCTGCATGGAGACGTCGTAGTTCTCGGCATCGAACCCCCAAGTCGTCTTCACCAGGCGCGCGACATCCGGGTGGCGCTCGAGCGCGGCCTCGTACTGTTCCGTGTGCACGATGAACACCGGCTTCAGCGTGCGCGAGTTCTCCACGTGAACGACGAAAGGGCGGGACGCCGAGTACGCGCGCGGATCCCGTCGTGGTTTTTCCGACATGGCGGCCTTCCCTGAAAGAGTGAGCGGTGCCGCGGCCCTAGCCCGCGGCCCTTGCCTTCTGCGCCGGGTCGCGCGCGGCCCGCACCGGCGCCTGCGCGGGGCCGAGCACGCGGTCGAGCACGTAGTTGGCGATACGGTGCACGACGAATTCCTCCAGCGAGTAGCGACCGGGCGTATAGACCCCCGAACGCATTCCCCGCTGCACGTTGGGCGATATGCGCAGGTCCTCCCGGATGATCTCCGAATACTTGTGGTAGTACGCGGCACCGACAGTCTCCGAGAACTGCGGCAGCTCCACCGTCGTCCCGGGAAATGTCCAGTTCTCGATCAGCCGCAGCTTCTCCGGCCCCTCGGGCAGGTACTGGCGGTACTTCATCGAGGAGGAGGTGATGATGATCTGCAGGCTGGGCTTGAGCCAGATGTGGTAGAGCCCGTTCTCCTCTTTCTCGGTGAGCCCCGTCAGCGTGGGCAGGCCGGTGTACGCGACGATGCTGCGGCGGCTGTACATCGCTTCCCACACGCCGTCGGTTTCCTCGAACTGCCAGTTCTGCGGCTTCGCCGGGTCGATGTGCTTGCGGTGGATCGTCGGCACGTGGTAGTTCTCGAATGCGTTCTCGAGCCACACCTTCCAGTTGCACTCCACCTCGTAGACGTCGCGGTGGGTGAACTGCATGTTCTCGAGCCGGTAGTTGGCGAGGAACGCGGGCAGCGTGCCGAGCGATTCCATCAGCGGCTTCGGGCTCGGGTTGAAGGTGACGAAGATGAAGCCCGTCCAGAAATCCGTCGGGAGCGCCTTCAGCCCATGCTGCGCCCTGTCGAAGCCCTTGCTGCCGTCCATCGGCGGCGGGTTCCCGGGCGTATTGATGAGCGCGCCGTCGAGCGCATACGTCCAGTTGTGGTACGGGCACATGAACTGGCGGCAGCGCCCCTCGCCCTCGACGACGACCGCGCCGCGGTGCCGGCAGATCGCCGAGAGCACGTTGACCTTGCCGTTCTGATCGCGCGCGACGATCAACGGCTGGCCGAGCAGCGGTATCGTGTAAAAATCGCCCGGATTCGGGACCTGATCGACGCGCCCCACGCACAGCCACTCCTTGCGAAAGATCGTCTCCAGCTCGCGCTCGTACCACTCGGGCGAAACGTAGCACGAGCCGGGGAGCGGCGACGCCTCGGCGAGCGGGCGCCGGCTTGCGGCGTACTTCTCGGCAGAAAACAGTTCAGACGTCATGCTCCACTTCCACCCTCAATCGATTTTGGTCCCGGAATCGCGGATCGCCTTCGCCCACTTCGCGTCCTCGCCGGCGATGAAGGCCGCGGCCTCCTTGGCGGTGCCGCCCAGCACGTTTACCCCGATCTTGTCGAGGCTCGAACGCCCCTCCGGGCTCGCAAGCATGCGGGCGATCTCCGCGGAAAGTTTCGCGACGACGTCTCTGGGCGTATTGGCGGGCGCAAAGATTCCGTACCAGCCCGATATTTCGAAGCCGGGCAGTCCCGATTCGGCCACGGTCGGGAGCGTCGGCGCGCGCGGGTCGCGCTTCGCCGCGGCGACCCCGAGCGGCTTCACCTTGCCGCCGCCGAGCTGACCGACCACGGCGGGCATGTCGATCGAAAGAAATTGCACCTGCCCGCCCATCAATCCGATGAGGGCGGGCCCGCTCCCGGTAAACGGCACGTGGACCATGTCCACGCCGGCCATCCCCTTGAAGATTTCTCCCGCGAGATGATGCGGCGACCCGGTACCGACGGACGCGTACGTGAGCGCCTTTTTCTGGGCCTTCGCGTAGGCGATGAACTCCTTGACGTTGTTCGCCGGCACCGAAGGATGCACGAGCAGCACGTGCGGCACGTACCCTACTACGCTCACCGGCACGAAATCACGCTTCGGGTTGTACGCGAGTTTGGGATTGAGCGCCGGGTTGATCGAGATCGTGCTCGTCGAGCCGACGAGCAGCGTGTAGCCGTCCGGAACCGCTCTTGCCGCGAGCTCGGAGCCGATGGCCCCGGCCGCCCCGCCTCGGTTATCCACCACCACGTTCTGCCCGAAGCGCTCGGCGAGGTTCTGCCCGACGATCCGCGCGACGGCATCCACCGCGCCGCCCGGCGGAAAAGGAGCGATCAGCCGTACCGGCTTGTTGGGGTACGACTGTGCGGCCACCGGCATCGCGGCAGCGGCAATAGTGAGCACGGCGGCGAGCCCGGCCCATTTTCCGATGTTCGGCGGAAATTTCTTCATTGTTTCTCCCCAGTGAAAGGTGGTTCGCGGTCGTTCTGGCGCTGTCGGGGGATGTTCTTTCTGTAGAACCGCTGCGGGCGACCGCCGGCGTCTTCCGCCGGTGAAGTAAACCCCATCCGGTCCGTGAGCGTCAAGTCGCGCGCCTTCTGCGCTGCTGGACGGCGGTTTGCTCACGAAAGCGCCGAGCGATCGCCGCGGCGCCGAATCGCAGCTGGCGAATAGATGCCGCATCAGCGGCGCCAACGCGACCCGGGAAATCGCCAGAGGATCAGTGCGTTGCTTGGTTCCTTGCCGGTTATTGAAGGATCTGGCCGGTGCGTCCCGTAGGAAGCCGTTGATCCAATGTGCAATCGGGGGATGACGGCGAAGAATCATGTCATGATATTTTGCGCTTTCGCCGACCGTTGAAAGCCACAGCTCACTGGCTCTGCAGAATGGGCGGTTCTACGGCATTTTGGAGGAAGCATAATGCCCGCCGATGAGAGTCGTATACAGGATGCAGCACGGTTCTTGATCGAGGCACACCGGGAACGTCAACCTTTCGGTCCTATTCCTGAGCGGACGAGGCCGCGGAGCATCGAAGAAGCCTACGCGACGCAAGATGCGTTCCAGAAGCTACGGAGCGTAACGCACGGCGCCGTTGCCGGATGCAAGATTGCCGCGACCACGCAGGTGATGCAACAGATGCTCGGAGTGCATGAACCGCTTGCGGGCTGCGCTCTTTGCGCGCACGATGCACCAGTCGCCCGCCACCGTCCGTGGGGCTGAGTACGTTCGTTTAGGCGTCGAATGCGAAATCGCCGTGCGATTGGGTACGGACCTCCCGGCGCCGCGCGGCCCCTACAGCCGTGAGGAAGTTGGCCGCGCCGTGGCCGCGGTGATGCCGGCCTTTGAGTTGGTCGATGACCGCCAGGCGGATTACGCACAACTCGCGGCTCACGTGTTCTCTGTTATCGCGGACAATGTATGGAACGCGGGGATCGTCCTGGGCGTACCGGTCACTGACTGGCGCGACCTCGATTTGGCCGCCGCACATGGGACCATGCGCATAAACGATACGGTAGTCGGAGAGGGCCATGGAAGGGATGTCATGGGACATCCGCTGGAGGCTCTGACATGGCTCGTCAACATGCTCGCGAAGCGCGGGAAGAGCCTGCCTCAAGGCACGATCATCACGACCGGGAGCGTCATCACGACGAAATTCGTGCGCCCCGGTGACAGGGTCCACTTGTCAGTGGACGGACTGGGCGAGGTAAGCCTCCGCGTTGAGTAACTCGACGATACCTTCAGCGACTCTTGCCAAGCCGGCTCCGAGCGGCGCGATCTTGGCATTCGTATGCCTGCTCACCGTTCCCGCGTGGGCGGAACAACGTCTGTGGGAGCGGCTCGCAACCGAGCCGAATCTCGTCGTGCTGATGCGCCACACGCAGGCAGGCGGAGGCAATCCCTTGGCGTGGGACGAGAGCGGTGGCTGCAAGGGCGAAGCGAACCTTACGGCAGAGGGCAAGGCGCACGCGCGGAGGATCGGAGAGGCGTTCGCCGCGCGCGGGATCCGGCCTTTCGTTATCACCTCGCCGATGTGCCGCTGCCGGGACACCGCGCGAATCGCGTTCGACGAAAAGTACGTATCCGACCCGGCGCTGCGCGAGATCGCGAGCGCGGATCGGGAACGCATCGCGGAATTCGAGCGGGCGGCGCTCTCGCTCATCGCCAGGCACCGCGGCCCGACGCCGGTGGTGCTCGTCAATCACCGGCCGAACATCGAGCTGCTCAGCCTGGAACTCATCGACCCGGGCGAACTCGTGGTGGGCCGCGCGAACCCTAAAGGGGAGACCGACGTCTTGGGCAGGATCCGGATTCCGTAGCCGCCGACGACCTCGTCACTCGTCACTCGCTTCCCGAAGGCAAAAGTCGAAAGTCGGAAGTCGAAAGTAAAGTCCGGTAACGTAGCCTCACTTTTGCCTATCGACTTTCGCCTTCCCCCTTTGGGTGGCGTCGTCAGTGATCAGTCGTTACCCGTCACCCGTCAGTCGTCACTGCGTCACCGGATCACTTTCCCATCTGAAGCATGAGCTGATTGATCCGCTTGACGAACGCCGCCGGGTCCTCCAGCGTGCCGCCCTCCGCCAGCAGCGCCTGGTCGAAGAGCACCTGCGCGAAATCGCCGAAGCGCGCTTCCTCGCCTTCCTCCTTCAGCCGCTGCACCAGCGGATGGCCGGGATTCACCTCGAGGATCGGCTTCCATTCCGGCGCCTTCTGCCCGACGGCCTTCAGTATCCGCTGCAGGTTCGCGCCGAGATCGTGCTCGTCGGCGACGAGGCACGCCGGAGAGTCGGTGAGCCGTAGCGTAACCCGCACGTCTTTCACGCGCTCGCCGAGCGCCTTCTTGACGCGCTCGGTGAGCTCCTTGAATTCTCCGGCCTGCTTCTCCTGCTCCTTCTTCTCCTCCTCGTCCGCGAGCGCACCGAGCTCGAGCCGCCCCTTCATCACCGACTGGAGCGCCTTGCCGTCGAACTCGGTCAGGTGCGCCACCACCCATTCGTCCACGCGGTCGTGCAGGAGCAGCACCTCCACGCCCTTCTTGCGGAAGATCTCGAGGTGCGGGCTTGCCTTCGCGGCCGCGAAGCTCTCCGCGGTGATGTAGTAGATCTTCTCCTGTCCGGGCTTCATGCGCGCGACGTAGTCGGCGAGCGCGACCGCCTGCTCCCCGGTATCCGCGTGGGTCGAGGCGAAGCGAAGCAACTTCGCGATCCGCTCGCGGTTTGCGGCGTCCTCGCCGACGCCTTCCTTCAGCACGCGCCCGAACTCCTTCCAGAACTTCGCGTATTTCTCCTTCTGGCTCTCGGCGATTTCTTCCAGCAGGGAGAGCACGCGCCGTACCGATCCGGCGCGGATCATCTCCACGTCCTTCGATTCCTGCAGGATCTCACGCGAGACGTTGAGCGGCAGGTCGTTGGAGTCGATCACCCCGCGCACGAAGCGCAGGTAGGCGGGCATCAGGTGCTCGGCGTCGTCCATGATGAACACCCGCCGCACGTAGAGCTTGATGCCGCGCCGATGCTCGCGGTCCCACAGGTCGAAGGGCGCGCGCGAGGGGATGTAGAGCAGCTGGATGTACTCCTTGCGGCCTTCGACCTTCGCGTGGGCATGGGCGAGCGGCGGCTCGAAATCGTGGGCGACGTGCTTGTAGAATTCCTCGTACTGCTGCTCGCTGATCTCGCTCTTGGGCCGCGCCCACAGCGCGCCCTCCTGGTTGACGCGCTCGTCCTCGCCCGTGGTGCGGTAGACGCGGTTGTCCTTGTCCCACTCCTCCTTCTTCATGAGGATCGGGACCATGATGTGATCCGAGTAGCGGCGGATGATGGCGCGCAGGCGCTCGCCGTCCAGGAACTCGTCCTCGCCCTCGCGCAGGTGCAGCGTCACCGCGGTGCCGCGCGCGGGCTCCTCCACGGTCTCGACCGTGAACTCGCCGCCGCCGTCGGATTCCCACCGCACGCCCTCGGATGCCGGAGCGCCCGCGCGCCGCGTGGTGAGCGTCACCTTGTCGGCAACGATGAACGAGGAATAGAAGCCGACGCCGAACTGCCCGATCAGGCGCGCGTCCTTCGCCTCGTCCCCGGTCAGGCGCTCGAAGAACTCGCGCGTGCCCGACCTGGCGATGGTGCCGATCTGCTCGATCACCTCCTGCCGCGACATGCCGATGCCGTTGTCGGACACGGTGACGGTGCGGGCCTTGGGATCGAAACGGACGCGAACCTTGAGATCGGGGTCGCTGTCATAGAGCGCGTTGTTGGTGAGCGCCTCGAACCGCAGCCGGTCGCATGCGTCGGAAGCGTTGGAGACGAGCTCGCGCAGGTAGATCTCCTTGTTCGAGTACAAGGAGTGGATCATGAGGTTGAGCAGCTGCTTGACTTCAGCCTGGAAGCCGCGGGTCTCCCTGGCGGTGGTGGCGGTCATTGTTTTTCCCCTGAATTACAAGCGCTTGAAACATGGGGCAGTCCGCCCGGTTTTCAAGCCATGGTGGTCAAGGCATACGAAAAAATGTAGTATTTTCAAGCTCGAATCCAGACTATTCCTATAACGAGGAGGCTCCGTGTATCCCCAGCGCATCGTTACGTCCTGGCTCGCCGCCCTGTTGCTCGCCGCCGGCGCCACCGCGGCCCATGCCCAGCAGCTCACTATCATCACGTCCTTCCCCAAGGATCTCACCGAAGCCTACAAGCGGGCCTTCGAGACGCGCAATCCGGGCGTCAAGGTCGAGGTTCTGAACCGGGGCACCTCGGCAGCGATCGCCTACGTGCGCGAAGCTCCGGCGACGAACAAGCCCGACGTATTCTGGGCCTCCGCGCCCGATGCGTTCGAAGTCCTGAACAAGGAGAACCTGCTCGCGAAGGTGGCCGACCTCGCCAACCCGGCGGTGCCCAAGAAGGTCGGCGCCTACCCGGTCAATCATCCGGGCGGGTTCTACCTCGGGCAGGCGCTCGCGGGCTACGGGCTCATGTGGAACACGCGCTACATGAAGGCGAACCGGCTGCCGGAGCCGAAGGAGTGGGTTGACCTCATGAAGCCCGTCTACTTCGGCCACGTCGCCATCTCCTCGCCGTCGCGCTCCGGCACGACCCACCTAACGATCGAGACCATCCTGCAGGGCGAGGGCTGGGAGAAAGGCTGGCAACAGGTGCTGATGATCACGGGCAACAGCGCCGCGGTCACCGAGCGCAGCTTCGGCGTGCCCGACGGCGTGAACAACGGCCAGTTCGGCATCGGGCTCGTGATCGACTTCTTCGGGCTCTCGGCCAAGGCCTCGGGCTTCCCGGTCGAGTTCGTCTATCCCTCGATGACCTCGATCGTGCCGGCCAACATCGGGCTCGTGGCCAACGCGCGCAATCCCGACATGGGCCGCAAATTCATAGCCTTCGCTCTGTCGCCGGAAGGCCAGGAAATCCTGCTCGATCCCAAGATCCGGCGCCTGCCGGTGCTGCCGGCGACCTACCAGAAGGCGCCCGCCGACTATCCCAACCCGTTCGGCGGCAAGGTCAAGGCCAAGGTCAACTTCAACTCCGAGCTCTCCGAGTCGCGCTACTACGTCGTGAGCTCGATTTTCGACCAGACGATCACGTTCCGCCACCGCGAGCTGGTGGCGGCGACCAAGGCGATCCACGAGGCGACCGCGAGGCTCGCCGGCAAGAAGAACCCGGAAGCGCAGAAGCTGCTCGAGGAAGCGCGCGAGCTCGCCTTCGCCCCGATCGTGAGCGAGGCGAAGTCGAAAGACAAGGAGTTTCTCGCGCTGTTCCGCGACACCAAGCGCGACGCGCTGAAGACGAAGCAGCTCACCGGGCTCGAGGAATACTGGAACTCGACGGCGCGCAAGAACTACGTGCGCGCGGCCGAGCTCGCGAACCGGGCCGCGGCGATGGCCCGGTAAATCCGCGGATCAACGCCGATCTTTCCTGGTGACGGGTGATGGGCGATGGGTAATGGGCGTGAGCTCATTACCCTCCTCTCCCGTTACCCGTTACCGATGACCCATGACCCATTACCGGGGCCCTTTGCATACCCCGGCGATTTCTAGCGCATGAGCACGCGCATTACCTGGCCCCAGGTCGCGATCGCCGCGGCGATCGGGCTTTTCCTGTTCGCCTTCCTGGTCGTCCCGGTACTCACTGTCATCTACGTCGCCTTCGTCGACGGCACCGGCGGCTTCACGCTGTCGCACTTCGTCTCGTTCTTTCACATCTCGCTCATGCGCGAGTCGTTCTGGAACAGCCTGTATGTCGCCACCCTCTCCGTGGTGTTCGCGACGATCATCGCGGTGCCGCTTGCCTACTTCACGGCGCGCTTCCAGTTCCGCGGCGCGCTGCTGATCCAGACCCTGGGGATCCTGCCGCTCATCATGCCGCCCTTCGTCGGCGCGATCGCGATGCAGCTCATCTTCGGGCGCAGCGGCTCGGTGAACCTGCTGCTGAACGACTGGTTCGGGTTCACGCTCCCGATCATGGACGGTCTGAACGGCGTGATCTTCGTGGAGGCGATCCACTACTTCCCGTTCATCCTGATGAACCTGGTGGTGGCGCTGAACAACATCGACAGCTCGATGGAGGAATCGGCGCTGAACCTCGGCGCAAGCGGCATGCGGCTGTTCCGGCGCATCGTCTTCCCCCTCGCCATGCCGGGCTACATCGCGGGCGCGGCGCTCGTCTTCATCAAGGTATTCGACGATCTCGGCACGCCGCTCGTGCTCAACGTCACCAACATGCTGGCGCCGCAGGCATACCTGCGCATCACCTCGGTCGGAATCGAGGACCCGATCGGCTACGTGATCGGCGTGTTCATGATCGTGTTCTCTCTGGTGGCGCTGTGGGCGTCCGCGCTCGTTCTGAAGGGACGCGAATACGCGACGATGCAGCGCGGCTACAGCGGGCTTGCGAAACGGCGGCTCACGCCGTGGCAGGGGGTCTTCGCCTACGGCTGGATCGTCCTCGTGCTCGCGCTGGTGCTCGCCCCGCATCTGGGCATCCTGATGCTCTCGCTCGCAAAGGTGTGGAGCTTCAGCGTGCTGCCCGAGGGCTTCACGCTCCAGCACTACGCCACCGTGTTCCAGGACTCCCCGCGCATGATCTGGAACACGCTGCTCTACTGCGGGATCGCCGCCGGCATCGACGTCGTGCTCGGCACCGCGATCGCCTACTTGATCCTGCGCACCCGGGTGCCCGCAAGGCTGTCGCTCGACTTTATCGCGACCGCCGCGCTCGCGATCCCGGGCGTGGTGCTCGCCATCGGTTATCTGCGCACCTTCCGCGGGATGGAGCTGCCGTTCACCGACGATCTGCTGACCTCCTCGTGGCTGCTGCTCGTCGTCGCCTACTCGATCCGGCGCCTGCCCTACGCGCTGCGCTCGTGCCTCGCGGCGCTGCAGCAGATGCACGTCTCGCTCGAGGAAGCGGCCGAGAACCTGGGCGCGCGGAAGTCGCGCGCGATCGTGCGGGTGGTGGTTCCGCTGATGGCGGGCGGGATCCTCGCCGGCTTCGTCACGAGCTTCATGACCGCCGCGGTCGAGCTCTCGGCGACCCTCATGCTGGTGACCGCCCAGCACGATGCGCCGATGTCCTACGGCATCTACCTCTACATGCAGAGCGCAGCCGGGCGCGGCCCCGGCGCCGCTCTTGGCGTGCTCGCCGTAGCGATCGTCGCGATCGGCACCTACCTCTCGCACCGG
Source organism: Betaproteobacteria bacterium (assembly GCA_016868035.1). Classification (GTDB taxonomy): domain Bacteria; phylum Pseudomonadota; class Gammaproteobacteria; order Burkholderiales; family SG8-41; genus SG8-41. The sequence goes on from VGID01000012.1 coordinate 33,181, forward strand.
CTGATCGAGCGGCGCGAGGCCGAAAAGCAATCCCAGCCGCTTGCCAGAATCGAGGTCTGAAATGGAGAAACAGCGCCAGGTCCCGGTGGAGTTCGCCAACGTCTCGCTCTCCTACGGCGCGACACGGGTTCTGCACGACGTGAGCGTCACGATCGAGCCGGGCGAGTTTTTCGCGCTGCTGGGCCCCTCAGGGTCGGGAAAGTCAACGCTGCTGCGCCTGCTCGCCGGCTTCCTGCAGCCGGACACCGGGACGATTCGCGTCGCGGGCGCGGACATCACCCGCGTCTCCCCCTGGGATCGCGACATCGGGATGGTGTTCCAGAACTACGCGCTGTGGCCGCACATGACGGTCGCGCAGAACGTCGCCTTCGGACTCGTCGAGCGCAAGCTCCCGCGCGCGGAGATCGAGACCCGCGTGGCCGCCGCCCTCGAACTCGTCGGGCTGAAGGAATTCGGCGCGCGCCGCCCGGGCCAGCTCTCGGGCGGCCAGCAGCAGCGCGTCGCGCTCGCGCGCACCATCGCGATCGAGCCCAAGGTGCTGCTGCTCGACGAGCCGCTGTCCAATCTCGACGCCAAGCTGCGCGTGCACATGCGCACGGAGCTCTTCGAGCTCCAGCGCAAGCTCGGGATCACCACCATCTTCGTGACGCACGACCAAGAGGAGGCGCTCTCGATCTCGGACCGCGTCGCGGTGCTCGACGGGGGCGTGATCCAGCAGGTGGGCTCGCCCATGGAGCTCTACGACAATCCCGCCAATCGCTTCATCGCCAATTTCGTGGGCACCATCAACCTGCTGCGCGGCACGCTCGAGCGCGACGGCGAGCGCGGCGTGTTCCGCTCTCCGGTGCTGGGCGAGGTTCCGCTCGGCAGGACGGCCGCGCCGGCCGGTTCGGCCGAGATCGCCGTGCGCCCGCACACGCTCAAGCTCGTTGCCCCGGATGCGCCGGACGAGCCCGGGCGCAGCTGGGTCGCGGGGACGGTGGCCGAGCGCGAATTCCTGGGAGAGTTCGTGCGCTACACGCTGCGCGTGGGCAACGCCGAGCTGGTTGCCGACCAGCCGCATTTCATCGGCGAGCGCGGCTTCGCCCCGGGCGTCGCCGTCAAGGTGGGGGTCAACCCCGCGCAGGTGAAGATCCTCTAACACGGTGAAACGCACGCGCGTTTCACCGCGTCAGAACATCTACGCTGCTCGCCGCCTGGCGAGCGCCAGCACCGGCAGCCCGGTCGCGAGCATTGCCATGCCCACGATCGCGCCGATGCTGCCCGGGTCGAGGCTCATCGCGTAGTTGAAGCTCGAGTAGAGCATGTAGGCCGCGGTCAAGCAGAACAGCGCCGGTGTCACCGGGTAGAGCGGCACCCGGAACGGATCTGCGCTGGCGGGCGACTGCCGGCGCAATAGAAACAGCGAGATGCCGGTCAGCATGAAGAACAGCCAGAACGCCGGCGCCGTGTACGCGACCATGGTGGTGAACCCGTCTGGCGTGAGCGAGGCGAGCGCGACGAGCGCGAGCGCGATCGCTCCTTGCACGAGCAGGGCGTTGCCCGGCGCGGCGGATTTCTCGTCCCACCGCCCCAGCGCGCGGAAAATGCGGAAGTCGCGCCCCAGCGCGTAGTTGGTGCGCGCGCCGGTGAACACGGTCGCGTTGAGCGTCGAGAGCGACGCCGACACCACCACGATGGACAGCAGCCAGGCTCCCGCGTCTCCCCACGCGACCCGCATCAGGTCCGCCGCGACCGCGCTGGATGCCTTCATGCCGCCGAGCCCGAGCGCGTTGAGGTAGGCGAGATTGAGCAGCAGGTAGAGCGTGGTGATCACGACGATGCCGATGATGAGCGCGCGCACGACGTTGCGCTTCGCCTCCCGGATCTCGGCGCTGAGGTAGGCGGCCTCGTTCCATCCCCCGTAGGTAAGCAGCACGAAGATCAGCGCGAGCCCGCCGAAGAACGGCACCTCCGCCTGCGCCGGCGCCGGCGCAGCCGCCGGGGCCGCGGAGGCCGTGAGGCCGCCCGCCACCACCGCGAGGATGGCGAGCGCGAGCGCGACGGTGAGCGTGTTCTGCACCCATTTGCTCCGGGTCGTGCCGGTGACGTTCAAAGCGGTGATCGCGGCGACCGCGAGCCCGGCGTAGATGCCCGAGCTGTAGGCCCCGAGCGGCACGAGCCGCGTCGCGTAGTCGCCGAACACGAAGGCGATCGCGGCGATTGCCCCGGTCTGGATGACCGTCATGCGCGCCCATGCGAAGAGAAATCCGAGCCAGTCCCCGTAGGCACGGTTGAGGAAGTGGTACTCGCCGCCCGCGTTGGGATGCGAGCTCGCGAGTTCCGCGTAGCAAAGCGCACCGATCAGGGAAATCACGCCGCCCGCGATCCAGATCGCGATGAACGCGGTCTCGCTCCCCACGTTGCCGGCGACGATGGACGGCGCCTTGAAGATCCCCACCCCGACGACGATGCCGACGATCATCGCCACCGCGTCGAACACGGTGAGCGTCGGGCGCGGCGCGCCTCCCGCGCCCGGGGCCTGCGCGGGCGCGCTCATCGGAATGCTCCCGCCAGAGCGGGAGCGACGGCGCTCATGCGCGCTTCGCCGCGCGCCGTGAGCTTCGCGCGCCACGGCGTGACCCGCTGGCCCGCGCCCTCGCCTATGGTCACCGTTCCTTCGATGACATCGTCCTTGACCCAGCCGCGGAAGCGGTGGCTCACCAGGCTGCCGCCGATGGTCGCGTTCAGGGGGAAGTTCATCTCCTCGCCGTTGAGCCGGATCTGCGGCAGACGGAACTCGCGCTGGTCTATCCGCACGCTGCCTTGCACCACCTGGTAGCGCTGCTCGAACGCGAACTGATAGGCGACGGTGCGGCCGCCGACCGGCAGCTGCGACTCCCAGCGCCCGGCGACCCGGGCCGGTACGACCCACAGGTAGACGTAGCTCTTGCCCGGATCGCCGACCGTCTTCTCCGGGACGATCAGGATCCTCTCGTCGTCCGGGTCCCAGTCGCCCATCGCGTAGTCGTGGGCCACCACGCGCGTGCCGGGCTTGAGCGAGAGCAGCTTCGGGCGCAGCTTCAAGTTCATCTCGGGCAGCAGGTAGCTCGTGATCACCGTCGCGGAGCCGAGATCGGTCTCGAACAGGTTCTGCTCGATGAAGCGCGCGCGATCGGCTACTCCTTCCTTGCTGGCACGCTCGTTGGCCAGCTTGTTGAGATGGGTGTCGAGATCCACGCCGAATCCGCGCGCGCCGAATTGCTTCGCGGCCGTGACCACGATGCGCCCGTCGCCCGAGCCCAGATCGATCACGTAGTCCTTGGGACCGACCTTCGCCATCTGCAGCATCTCGTCCACGACGATCTGCGGCGTGGGCACGTACACGACGTCGCCCCTGCCATCCTGCGCGCCGGCGCCCGGCGCTGCGAGCGCGAGCGCCACGGCGAATCCGCGAACCCAACGCGTTACCCGATCCATATCGAACCCTTTCTCATCAGAACCCGTCTCGAAAAATCCCGGCTCTCCGGTGTCGATGTCATCGGCGTCCATCGGCACCGTGCCGCCCGCATTATCCCATCAACCCGCCGCGCGGCGCCGCATTCACCGTTTGATTCTCACCGCGCGCCACTTCGCGACGCGGCGCTGCATGCCCACCCCGCGCGTCACCTCGCCTTCGATGACGTCCCCGCTCACCCGGCCCTCGAAGTACAGCGCGGACTCGCCCTCGCCCGCGTCGGCGTCGGTCATCACGAAGCTCAGACGCTCGCCCGCGATTCGCGCCTCCCACACCATCGCCGGCGCGCCGTCGAGGCGCCCGTGCGCGCTCACCTGCTGGTAGCGCTGCGTGAATTCCAGATCGAGCTTGCGCGCCGCCGCCGGCAACTCGATGCTGGTGCGCCACACGCCCGCAACCTGCGCGGGCACGATCCAGAGGTAGACGTTCTTGCGCACCGACGTGGTCTGGTCGGGCTTCCAGTCGCCCAGGTCGAAATCGTGCGAGACGACGCGCGTGCCAGGCTTGAGCGCGAGCAGCCGGTCGCGCAGCTTCAGCATGACGCCCGGCAGCAGGTAGGTCGTGATCACGCTCGCCGGACTGAGGTCGGTCTTGAAGAGATCCTGCTGGAGGAACTGGACGCGGTCCGCCACGCCGGCCTGCCGCGCAGACTCCTCGGACTGGATGACGAGGTTGAAATCGAGATCCACGCCCAGGCCGCGCGCGCCGAATTTCCGCGCCGCCGTGATCACGATGCGCCCGTCGCCGGAGCCGAGATCGATCACGAAATCCTTGGCGGTGACCCCGGCGAGCCGCAGCATCTCGTCCACGGTGAGCTGCGCGGTGGGCACGAACGGCACGTCGTGCGGGAAGCCGCGCTCCTGGGCGTGCGAGGGCGCGAGCGGAACGGCAAGGACCGCGCACAGCAGGGCGCAAAGAACGGCCGGAACCGCCCGTGCTCCCATCATCCCTCTTCCGCTCCGGAAACGATGCGCGTCGCGCGCCAGCGGCTCGCGACGAGCTGCGGCCCGGTGCCCGAGCGCACCACGCCTTCCATCGCCGCGCCCCGGACCTGCCCCTCGAAGCGGTGGCTCGTCTGCCCGGTCACCAGCACGAACTGGATGCGGTCTCCAGAGAGCCGCGCCTCGAAAGCGGGCAGGAAGCCGCCCGAGAGGTGCGCGCCACCGCGTATTTCCTGGTAGCGCTGCTCCAGGCGCAGCTCGTACTCGCCCTCGCCCCCGGGCAGCGTCGCAGTGAGCTGCCACCGGCCGGCAACCTGCGCCGGCACGACGTAGAGATAATAGGTCTTGGATATGGTGACGCGCCGGTCCGCCTTCCAGTCGGAGAAGCCGTAATCGTGCGCGACGATGCGCGTGCCGGGCCGCAATTCCGCGAGCAGCCTGGGCTTGAGCCGCTCGACCAGGGGAGTGAGCAGATACATGGTGACGACCGTGCCGGCCCGCAGGTCGGCCGTGAGCACGTCGCCGTGCCGGAATTCCACCCGCTCCGCCACGCCGGCCCGCCGGGCGTTCGCGCGGCTCTCCTCGACGAGCGCGGGATCGATCTCGATGCCCAGGCCGCGCGCGCCCCAGTCGCGCGCCGCGGCGATCACCACGCGCCCGTCTCCGGAGCCGAGATCGACGACCAGGTCTTCCGCGCGCACCTCCGCGAGCCGCAGCATCTCATCCACCGCGACATGGGTGGAGGCGAGATACGGTGTCGGGATGTCGGGCAGGCCGGCGGCAGCGCCAGGGCCGGCAGCCACCGCCGCAGCGAGCATGCATGCGGCCGCCGCCGTGGACCGCGCCCGCCCCTGCGCCATCTATTTCGCGACCTGCGGCGCGGGTGCGTCGGTATGGCGCGGAGGCCATGCCTCGACGCGTGCGGCGCTCCAGCCGATTTCCTGCGATTGCGCGCCGCGCACGACGCGGACCGTGCCCTTGATCGCGTCGCCGGCGATGCGTCCGGAAAACTCGTATCGCACCGCTGCCGCGCCACTGCCGGAAGCCGCCGCGAACCCGATACGCTCGCCCGCGAGCACCCCGTTTTCGATGGCCATGCCTTGCCCGGACACGGTGAGCCTGCCGTTCAGTTTCTGGAACTGCTGGTCGAGCGATAGCTCGAAGGGCGCCGGTCCCCCGTCCAGGCCGAGCTCCCAGCGCCAGCGCCCTGCCGCGCTCGCCGGCACTACCCAGTACAGGATCTTGCTGGTTTTTTTCAGTCCGACCGGCTTGTCCGGCGCGTCGACCTCGATCTGGAAATCGGGCTGCCATTCGCCCAGGTCGTAATCGTGCGACACGATGCGCGCGCCGGGCTTCAACTCGGCGAGCAGCTTGGGCCTGACCATCAGGACCACCTCGGGCAGCAGGTACATCGTGAGCACCGTCGCGCGGCTGACATCGGTCTGGTAGAGATCGCGCGCGTAGAACGCGGCCCGCTTCGCCACCCCGGCCTGCGCCGCGAGCTTCTTGCTGCGCTCCACGAGCCGCGGATCGATGTCCACGCCGAAGCCGCGCGCGCCGAATTTCTTCGCCGCGGTGATCACGATACGCCCGTCGCCCGAGCCGAGGTCCACCACGAAATCGTTGGGCCCCACGCTCGCCACCTCGAGCATCTTGTCCACCACGCTCTGCGGGGTGGGCACATACGGCGAGTCGCCGTAATCCTGGGCGAGCGCCACGCCCGCGGCGAGGCCCGCCGCCGCGAACGACCAGCCGAGCCGCCTCCGGAGCGAGCCGCAGTTCTTCATTTCGGGGTCTCCACGAAGCGCACGGCGTAGGGGTCCGCCCGCACAGGGGCCGCCGCTCCCCGTACCGTGCGCCGCGCATTCCATTCGATCTGGGCGGTGACGCGCGCGCCCGATACCGCGACCGTGCCGGCAATGGTATCGGCCTCGACCTTTCCGGTGAACTCGTGCTTCACCGGCGCGCCGTCCAGCTCCGCGGTGAAGTTGAAGCGGATCTCGTCACCGCGCAGGCGCGCGCCCTGCACCCGGATCGTGCGGCCGCCGAGCCGCACGGAGCCGGAGATTTCCTGGAAGCGCTGTTCCAGCGTCACTTCGTAGGAGTGCGGCTTGCCGGCCACCGGAAACTGCCATTGCCAGGTGCCGGAAACCTGCGCGGGCACGATCCAGAAATAGATCTCGCTCCTGCCGCCGGCCCCGCCGTACTTGTCCTTGCTTTCCACCGTGACGTGGGTATCGGGCTTCCACTCCTCCATGGAAAAATCGTGCGAGACCAGCCGCGTGCCGGGCTTGAGCTGGAGCAGTCGCGGGCGCAGCTCCAGGTTGACGCGCGGCAGCAGGTACATCGTGATCACGGTCGCCTCGCTCAAATCGGTCTCGAAGAGGTCGCGCTGATAGAACGCGACCTTGTCGCTCACGCCCGCCTTGCGCGCGTTCTCGACGCTCTCGGTGATGCGCTGCGGGTTGAGATCCACGCCGAAGCCGCGCGCGCCGAATTTCCTCGCCGCGGTGATCACGATGCGCCCGTCGCCCGAGCCGAGATCGATCACGTAGTCCCTCGGCGTGACCTTGGCGATCTGCAACATCCGCTCCACCACGTCCTGCGGCGTCGGCACGTAGGGAACGCTCGGCTCCCCGCCCCAGGCCGGGGCGAGCGCCAGGCCGGACACGGCGGCCGCGGCGGTCAGGCACCGCCGCACAACGCTCGATACTCGATCACACGATGTGGACTGCACGGATCACCTCCTCTGGTCTGCTCGGCACCGTCCTCCTCGTCGGCATTGTGTTCCTGCGTTATATTGGCAGGCTCGAAAACGGTGAATTATACCCGACTGATTCCCGGACATGCTCTACGCCATCATCTTCGTCTCGGGCGCCGCGGTGCTCGCGCTCGAGCTGCTTGCCTCGCGCATCATGACGCCCTATTTCGGGGTGAGCCTCTACATCTGGACCGGCATACTCTCGATCACGCTCGTTGCGCTCGCGCTCGGCTACTGGGCCGGCGGACGGTTCGCCGGATTTCGCTCCGGCGCGAGCGTCGAGCGGCTCACGCAGCTCTTCGCGCTGATGCCCGCCGCCGCCGCTTTCGCCATCGTCGCCGCGTGCCTCGCGTATCCCTACCTGTTCGCCGGGCTCGCAGCCATGGACCTGGTGCTGGGAGCGTTCGCAGCGTGCCTGATCCTGCTCTTCGTGCCGCTGGTCGCGGTCTCCGCGATGAACCCGCTGCTGGTGGCGATACTGCTCGCGCGCGGCGCGGGGCGCGGGGGAGATGCCGGCGCCGGCCGGGTCTTCTTCGTGAGCACCATCGGCTCGGTCGCGGGCGTGCTGGTGACCGCTTTCGGCCTCATTCCCAACTTCAGCAATTTTTCCGCCACGCTGACGGTGGCGCTCATGCTCGCGCTGCTCTCGCTCGCCGCCGCCGTGCGCGCGCCCGCTTCGCTCGGGGCGCGCCGCAAGCTCGGCCTCGCCGCCGGGGGCGCGACACTCGCCGCCGCACTGATGCTGTGGCAGGCCGATGCCTACGTCGGCCGCATGTGGCCGGCGAACCACGGGGGCAGGACGTGGCGCGTCGAGGCGCGCATCAATTCTCTCTTCGGCACGGTGAAGATCCTGCGCAGCGATCCCGATCCGGTCACCGGCGGATTCGTGCGCATCTACTTCCAGGACGGGCTGATCCAGAATACCGTCGCCTCGGACGGGCGCTCGCTTTCCTACTACACCTACGCGCTCGAGGCGCTGGCGCACGCCTACCGCCCGCAAATCGAGCATGCGCTCGTGCTGGGCCTGGGCGCCGGCATCGTGCCGATGCGCTTCGCGGAACGGGGCGTGCCCGTGGACGCCGTGGAGATCGACCCCGCCTCGCTCGCCGCGGCGCAGCGCTATTTCGGCTTCGATCCCTCGCGCGTGCGCGTCGAGCTCGCCGACGCGCGCACGCAGCTGCGCCGCTGCGCCCGGCGCTACGATGTGATCATCGTGGACCTCTTCCACGGCGACGGCATACCCGATTACCTGGTCACGCGCGATTTCTTCAACGACCTGCGCCGCTGCCTCACCGCGGACGGCATCGCGGTATTCAACACCTTCGCGGACCTGGCGCTTCCCGATGCCTACGCGCACCTGCTCGCGACGGTGCGCGCCGAGCTGCCCCATATCGTGCTCTACCGGCCCGAGTGGCCGGGGTCGGCGCACGTGAACAGCTTCCTCGTGGCGAGCGTGCGCCCCCTGCCCCCCGCCCGGCCGGTCGCGCTGGATCACGTCGTGCCACAGCATGCCGCGACGCTCGCCGCGATGCTCGCGCGCCCCCAAGCGCTGCACCGCGGCCTGCTCGAACACGGCGAGATCGTGACCGACGCGCGCAACCGCGGGGTGCACGACATTGCGGAGACGCAGGCGAACTACCGGCGCGCCATGGTGGAATCGCTGCCGCGGGCTTTCCTGCTGAACTGAACGGTCCGCCGCCCGGACTTCAGCGCTCCGTCCCGTCCAGGGGCTGCCGACGCGAGGTGCGGCGGGCGCTCCAGCGCGCCGTGGCCGGAGCGTCGGTGCCGCGGCGGATGTGCACCTCGCCCATCATCGCGTCTCCTTCCAGGCGGGCAGACACCTCGTATTGCGTCTCCCCCGCCTCGATCCCGAAAGCGATCTGCGCTCCGCGCACCGCGACGCTCGTGAGGTCCCACGCCTCGGCGCCGCGCCGGGCGAGCCCCCCGGCGCGCTGGAAACGCTGCCGGATGGAGAGCGCCAGCGACTCGCTGCGCGCACCCTCGATGCGCGCGTCCCAGTCGCCGGAGAAATTCGCGGGGACTACCCACAGCCGCACGGTGCTCTCGCCCCCGCGACCCTGGTTGCGCTCCGGCACGTAGAAGGTGAGCGTCTCGTCGGGAGACCAGTCGGTCATGGTGAAGTCGTGCACGAGGATGCGCGCGCCGGGCTTCAGTTCCGCGAGCAGCTTGCGCCGCAGCCGCGCGATCAGCCCCGGCAACAGGTAAATCGTCACGACCGTGGCCTTGCTCGTGTCGGTCTTCAGCACGTCGCGCTGCTCGAAGCGCACGCGTTCCGCGACGCCCTGGCGCTTCGCCTCGGCGATGCTCTGCCCGATCAGCTCGGCGTCGCTGTCCACGCCCCAGCCGCGCGCACCGAAATAGCGCGCCGCGCTGATCGGGATGCGCCCGTCGCCCGAGCCCAGGTCGAGCACCAGGTCCGCCGGCCCGACCCTCGCAAGCTCGAGCATGCGCACCACGGTCGCCTGCGGTGTCGGGAAAAAAAAGGAGAAGGTTTCGTCGGCGTGCGGCTTCTCGGCGCGCAGCGCCTCGCCCCGCGCAGCCCAGACGGCCTGCGTCCAGCGCGCCGAGACGAGCAGCGCAGCCGCGCCGCACAGTGCTTCGCGCCGGTTCAAGCGCTGCCTTTGCTTCCCAGGGGAGTCGGAACGCCCTTCCAGGAGCGGGCATCCCGGCGCCGCCGTGCCCGCGCCGCGCCTCTCAGGTGCCGATGCGCCTGCCGTTCCACCGCGCGACACCCCTGCCGCCGGCGAGCTCGACGCCGCCCTCCATGGCCTCCCCGCTCACCTGCCCCTTGAAGACGTGCCGGCCGCCGGCGACGGGCAGGGAAAAAACGATCTCCTCGCCGCGCAGCCGCGTCTGCACGAGCTTCCCGGCCTTGCCCGCCGCACCCGTGATCGTTCCGTCGAATCTCTGGTAGCTCTGGCGCAGCACCACTTCATGCTGCTCCGCCCCCCCGGAAGCCGTGACGCGGATCTGCCACCTGCCGGCGACCCGTGCCGGCACGATCCACAGGTAAACGGTGGCGCTCGGGATGCCGCTCACCTTCTCCTTCTCGGGCACGTCGAGCGTCACCCGCGCGTCCGGCTGCCACTCGCCGAAATGATAATCGTGCGAGACCACGCGCGCGCCGGGCTTGAGCTCGCGCAGCATCTTGGCGGCGAGGCTCAGCATCATCTCCGGCAGCAGGTAGAGCGTCACCACTGTCGCCTTGCTGATGTCCGCGTCGTACACATTCTGCACCCGGAACTGCGCGAGTTCCGCGACGCCGAGGCGACGCGCCTCGCTGTTGCTGTACTTCACCAGCTCCGGGTCGATGTCCACGCCGAAGCCGTGCGCCTTGAATCTGCGCGCGGCCGTGAGCACGATGACGCCGTCGCCCGACCCGAGGTCCACCACGAAGTCGCGCGGCCCGACGTTGGCCATGCGCAGCATCTCGTCCACCACGACCTGCGGGGTGGGCACGTACGGCCCGCCCGTGCGCGCGATCTCCGCGGCCCCGGCGAGCCGCGCCGCGGGCAGCGCGGCGAGTGCAGCCAATACGCGTCTGCGCAACATGGAAAAATCTTCTGCCATGGGGTTCTCCGTCTCCGATTGCCGAATGCTGCGGCCTTCCATCGCATTGTAAACCAGTGCCGGAGCCCCGTAGTAGAATCGGCGCGATGATCGTGCGCGGGCCACTTGCGGCCGTCCCCGTGACGGCCATTTTTCCCATCCTGCCCCGCGGCCGCGCATGGGTTCCGGCGCGCTGATCCGTCCCGCGCGCGCCGCGGACCTCGCCGCAGCCGCGGACATCTATGCCTTTTACGTGCTGAACGGGCTCGCTTCGTTCGAGCTCGAGCCGCCGTCCGTCGAGGAAATGGCGCGCCGTCATGCGTCCATTACGGCGGCTACCCTGCCCTATCTGGTTGCCGAGCTCGATGGGCGTGTAGCCGGCTACGCATATGCGTCCGCCTACCGCGCGCGCCCGGCGTATCGCTACACGGTGGAAGATTCGGTCTACGTGCACCGCGACTGCGGGAAACGCGGCGTCGGCGGCGCACTGCTCAGGGAACTGATCGCCCGGTGCGCCGCGGCGGGCGCCCGCCAGATGATCGCGGTGATCGGCGACAGCGCCAACCATCCTTCGATCCGCCTGCACGAGAAACACGGCTTCGCGCGCGTGGGGCTCCTGCCATCGGTCGGCTACAAGTTCGAGCGCTGGGTGGACAGCGTGCTCATGCAGCGCGCGCTCGGCGCCGGCGACACGACGGCGCCGGCGCAGAGCGCGGCACGCGGCTGAGGATTTCCGCGACCGGGACCGCGCCGCATGCTGAAGACCACGCCCTTCCACGAGCGCACCGCACGCGTGTGCGTGAGCCACGCGTGGCGGCGCTGGGCCGGCCATATCGTCGCCAGCTCCTACGAGCTCTCGCACGAGCGCGAGTACCACGCGATACGGTCCGCGGCCGCCCTCTTCGACATCTCTCCGCTCTACAAGTACCTGGTGCGCGGGCGCGACGCTGCGCGCCTGCTCGACGGCATTGCGACGCGCAACGTGGCGGGCGCACGGGTGGGAGACGTGCTCTACACGCCCTGGTGCGACGCCGCCGGCAAGGTCCTCGATGACGGGACGGTCGCCCGCCTTGCCGAGGACACCTTCCGCCTCACCGCCGCGGATCCCAATCTGCGCTGGCTGCAGGACAACGCAACGGGGCTCGAGGTGACGATAGAGGACGTCTCCGAGTCCACCGCGGCCCTCGCGCTGCAAGGCCCCGCCTCGCGCCAGATTCTCCAGCAATTGACCGACACTGACCTGACCAGTCTCAAATATTTCAGAATTACCGCAGCTCGCCTGCGGGAATTCTCGGTGACGATCTCGCGCACCGGGTACACCGGGGACCTCGGCTACGAGATCTGGCTCGAGCGCGAGCACGCGATTCCCGTATGGGATGCGCTGATCGAGGCCGGCACCCCGTACGGAATCACGCCCGCGGGGATGCTCGCGCTCGACATCGCGCGCATCGAGGCGGGGCTGATGCTGATCGACGTGGACTACGTGCCCGCCCGCAAGGCGCTCATCCCGGCGCAGACCTCCTCCCCCTTCGAGCTCGACATCGGCTGGACGGTAAGCCTCGAGAAGGAGCATTTCGTCGGCAAGCCTGCGCTTGCGGAGGAAGCGCGTCGCGGACCGGCCTGGCGGTTCACGGGGCTCGAGATCGAGTGGGACGCGCTCGAGCGGCTCTACGACGAGGTCGGGCTCGCGCCGCGGCTACCTGCCGCGGCGTGGCGCACGAGCGTCCCGGTATATGCGGGCGGGGAGCAGGTCGGCTACGCGACGAGCGGGGGCTGGTCGCCGCTGCTCAAGAAATATCTCGCGCTCGCGCACCTGCGCTCGCGCTCGGCCGCGCCCGGAACGCGCCTCGAGATGGAGGTGACGATCGAGCACCGGCGCAAGCGCGCCGGCGCGCGCGTGGCGAAGAAGCCCTTCTTCAACCCCGAGCGCAAGCGCGCATAGCGGGCGCCGGATGCCGATGCCTGCCTCCTACGACGCGATCGTGATCGGCGGCGGCCATAACGGGCTCGTGTGCGCCGCGTACCTCGCGCGCGCGGGAAAACGCGTAGTCGTGCTCGAGCGCCGCGATGAGGTCGGAGGCGCCGCGGTAAGCGAAGAAGTCTTCCCCGGGTTCACGTTCTCGACCTACTCGTACGTCGTGAGCCTGCTGCGGCCCGAGATCATCCGCGACCTCGATCTCCCGCGCCATGGGCTGCACATCCTGCCGCTCGAGAGCACGTTGACGCCGCTTGCGAACGGCGACTACCTCGCGCAGTGGAGCGACCACGACCAGAACCACCGCGAGCTTGCCCGCCACTCCGCGCGCGACGCGGAGGCCCTCGAGGAATTCGGCCGCCTCATGCACCAGATGGCGCGCGCGGTGAAGCCGTTGCTCGGCATGGTCCCTCCGGACCCGGCCTCGCTCGCCCCCCGCGACCTGCTCGGGCTCATGCGCGTCGCGCGGCACGTGCGCGGCCTCGGACCCGGCGCGTTCCACGCGCTGTGCAAGCTGATGACGATGAGCGCCGCGGACTACCTCGATGAGTGGTTCGAGACCGATGCGCTCAAGGCGACGAAATCCGCGAGCGGCATCATCGGCACCCTTCTCGGGCCGCGCTCGCCGGGAACCGCCTACGTGCTGCTGCACCACTACATGGGCGAGATCGACGGCGTCTTCCGTGCGTGGGGCTTCGCGAAAGGCGGAAACGGCTCGGTGAGCGCAGCGATTGCCGGCGCAGCGCGGGCGCTCGGCGCCGAAATCCGCACAGGTGCTCCGGTTGCGCGTGTGCTGGTCGGGAACGGCCGCGCCACGGGTGTCGCGTTGGAAAGCGGAGAGGAGATCGCGGCGCAGTGCGTGGTTTCCGGCGTCGATCCGCGGCGCACCTTCATCGAGCTCGTGGGCGCGGAGCACCTGCCTTCCGAATTCGTCGAGGCGATCCGCCGATTCAAGTTCCGCGGCTCTTCCGGCAAGGTGAACCTCGCGCTCGGCGCGCTGCCCGACTTCACCTGCCTGCCGGGCGCCGGGCCACACCTGCGCGGGGCCATCTCGATCAGCCCGAGCGTGGACTACCTCGAGCGCGCGTACGACGAGGCCAAGTACGGCGAGTGCTCGCGCCGCCCGTATCTCGACATCGTCATCCCGTCCATGATCGACCCGGCGATGGCGCCGCCGGGCCGGCACGTCATGTCCATCTTCGTGCAGTACGCGCCGTATGCAGTGAACGGCGGCTGGACGGAAGCGCGGCGCGCGGCGTTCGGCGATGCGGTGATCGACACGCTCGCCGAGTATGCGCCGAACATCAGGTCCGCGATCCTGCACCGGCAGGTGATCACGCCCGCCGACATCGAGCGCACGCTGGGCCTCTCCGAGGGCAACATCTTCCAGGGCGAGCTCACGCTGCAGCAGATGTTCTTCCTGCGCCCGGCGCCCGCGTGGGCGAAGTACCAGACGCCGATTCACGCGCTCTGGCAGTGCGGCGCGGGCACGCACCCGGGCGGCGGGGTCATGGGTGCTTCCGGCCGCAACGCGGCGCTCACCATGTTGGGAAGCGCAAGGTGAGCGAACCGGTCGTCATCATTGGGAGCGGCGTCAACGAGCTCGTGTGCGCGCACCGGCTCGCGCGCGCCGGCCGGCGCGTGCTCGTGATCGCCGCGCGCGAGCCGCGCGACGGCTCCCTGCTCGAGCCGGGGTGGATCCCGCCGGCCATCGTGCGCGATTTCTCGCTCGATCGGCACGGCCTCACGATCCACCGCCCCGACCCGTGGGCGACGGTGGCGTTGCCGGGCGGCGGGGCCCTGGAGTTGAGTAGCGACATGGAGCGCTCGGTCACGGCGATCCGGAGGCTGAGCCCGCGCGATGCGGAGCGTTGGCCCGCGTTCTGCGAACGGATGGCGCGTCTTGCGCGGCTGCTCGAAGCGGTCTACGCGGCGGCGCCACCGGATCCCTTGGGCCGCGCACCACGAGACGTGCTGCAGCTCGCGGCAATCGCGCTGCGGGCGCGGCGGCTCGGCAGGCAGGGAGTCGAGGACCTGCTGCGCCTGTTGCCGATTTCCGCCGCGGACCTCCTCGATGACTGGTTCGAAACCGACGCCTTGAAGGGCGCACTCGGCGCGGCGGGCATCCTGCACCTCGCCCGGGGGCCGCGCTCGGGAGGAACGGCGTTCAATCTGCTCCACCACCATGTCGGCAGCCCGCCCGGCGTCTTCCGCCCGCCGCGCTCGAATGTCCGGCACGTGCTGGCCGGGCTGCCCGGCATCGAGCTGCGCCGCGGGGCCGAGGTAGCGCGCATCGGCGTGCGCGACGGGCGCGCAACAAGCGTCGTGCTCGCGAGCGGAGAGGAGATCGCCGCCGCGCACGTCGCCTCCGGCGCCGACCCGCTCCGCACGCTGACCGTGCTCGCCGACCCGAAATGGCTCGACCCGGACCTCGCGCGTGCGCTACGGCATGTCCGGTCGCGTGGCGTCGTCGCCCGCGTGAGCCTCATGCTCGAGCGCCCGGCCGGACCCCGTGCGCTGGTGGTCGCGCCCTCGCTCGACGATCTCGAGCACGCCTACGACGATGCGAAATACGGACGCGTGTCGCAGCATCCGTACCTCGAGGCGGTGAGCGCCGCGGATGGAGCGGCGGGTTCCGGCCGCGTGGACGTGCACGTGCAATGCGCACCGTACGCGCTCGCGCAGGGCGCATGGGACGACGGCCGCCGCCTTGAACTAGGCAATCTCACCGTGAAGATGCTGTCTCGGCACTTTCCGGATTTCGAAGCGGCGGTCGTTACGCGCGTGCTCTCGCCGCGCGAACTCGAGGTCGAATACGGCTGGCCCGAAGGCCAGGCCTGCCATGCGGAGCTCGCGCTGGACCAGGCGCTGTGGATGCGCCCGGTGCCCGCGCTGGCGCGCTACCGCACGCCGATCCGCGGGCTGTACCTGTGCGGTGCGGGGATGCATCCCGGCGCCGGCGTGGCGGGCGCGGCCGGTGCCCATGCGGCGCAGGAAATCCTGCGCGACGGCGATCGAACCTGAGAAAGCAGTCCATCGTTGCGCCTTCGCGTCTTTGCGTTCCGCTTTTTCCAGGTTGAAACGGGAGGACTTCCTTCAACGCACCTCGGGGTGCGCGGCGCGGTCCTGCCGGCGGGCGACGAGCACGCACGCCAGACCCACCGCCGCCGGGACCGCGAGCAGGGCAAAGGCGAGCGTGTAGCTGCCGCCCGCGAGATAGGCGTGGGTGAATGCGATCGGCCCGACGGTCTTGCCGACGTTCACGAAGACGAGCGAGCCTCCGGTCGCGCTGGCGATCGCAGCGCGCGGGCTCAACTGCGCCACCTCCGCCAGGTACGCTCCATTCCAGCCGCTCGCGGTGGAGCCGAGCACGAAAAACAGCGCGCAGGAGACCGCGATCGGTAGCGCCGGCGTAACCCCCAGCACCAGCACCGAGCTCGCCAGCATGACGGCGGCCAGCACCGCCAGCACCGCGAAGCAGTTGCGCGTGAGATCGGCGAGCCACCCCCAGAACACCCGTCCCGCCACCCCGCCCACCTGGGAGGCGGTCAGCACGATGCCGGCCGCGATCAGACCGGTCTGCATCTCTTCCGCGAACAGCACGACGGTGAACGTCGAGAGACAGACCTGCACGATGACGAAGCAGCCGCCCGCGATCGAGAGCAGCCGCAGCGCGGGATCGTTCCAGACGCGGGCCACACCGGCGAAGGGCGCGACTGCGAGCGGCGCGTGCGGATCGCGGTCGTCGTCCCATTGCGCCCGCCCCTTTTCGAGCTGCATCACGATGAGCAGCATCGCGAGCGCGTTGCCCGCGAGCGCCCACTGCCAGCCGAACGCAACCGCCACCTGCGGCCCGATCACGGCGGCGCCGATACCCCCTAACGGCACGCCGGTCTGCTTGAGCGAGAACACCAGGTTGCGCCGGCCCGCGGGCGCGTAGCGCATCAGGAGATGCGACGCGGAAGGCGTGAGCAGACCGTACCCCAGGCCGAGCGCGAGCGCCGAGGCGAACAGGAGCGCGACGTGCGGCAAGATGGCGACGACGCAGCCCGCGGTGAGCAACAGAAGCCCGACCTGCGTCACGCGGCACGGGCCCCACCGCGTGGAAAGGTGCGACCCGAACACCAGCGCGAGCACCATCGCCGCAGCGAGCAGGCTGATCTGGTAGCCGATCAGCGAGGCGCTGATGCCGTAGGTCTCGGCCACCTTCGGCGCCATCGCGGGCAGAAGCATAGTCGCGACGGTGCCGATAGTCTGCCCCGTGAGCAGCGCCCCGAGGAGAAACCCGAAACCGGGCCCGCGCCCGCCGTTCACGGAATGCGCACGGCGCTCCAGCGCGCGGTGACCGTGCCGTCGGCCCGCCGCGCTTCGCCCTTCATGCTCTCGCCCTCGACCACGCCCACGAAGAGCTCGCGGGGCGAGCCGCTTGCGCCCTGCGCGCCGAATTGCAGCCGGGTCCCGTCGATCCTGCCGCCTTCGAGCTTCACGCTCGCGCCCCCGTGCGCGAGCCGGCCGCCGAAGCGCTGAAACGTCTGGCGGATCTCGAGCCGGAATTCCCCGCCCCCGGGGTCGGACCACGTGCCGCGCCAGTTCCCCTGCACGGCGGCCGGCACGACCCAAAGGTGCACCGTGGAGGTCCAGATCTGTCCGGTCTGATCGTACTTTTCGGGTGTTTCCACCGTGACGCTGCGATCCGGTTTCCAGTCGCCCAGATCAAAATCGTGCGACACGATGCGAGCCCCGGGACGCAGCTCCTTCAGGAACTTCGGGCGCAGGGTTTCCATCATTCCCGGCAGCAGATAGAGCGTCAGCACGGTGGCACGCCGCAGGTCCGCGTTGCGCACGTCCTGCCGGAGGAAATGCACGCGCTCCGCCACTCCGAGCTTCCGCGCGGCGGCGTTGCTCCGTTCCACGAGCTCCGCGTCGATGTCCACGCCGAAGCCGCGCGCACCGAATTTCCTGGCGGCGGTGAGCACGATGCGCCCGTCTCCCGAGCCGAGGTCCACGACGTAGTCCCTGGAACCGACGCGTGCGATCTTCAGCATCGCGTCCACCACGACCGGCGGCGTGGGGATGTAGGGCCCGCCCTCGTGAATTTCGCCCGCGGCGTGCGCGAGCGAAGCGCAGACCAATAACGCGGCGCCGGAAGCCCGCATCAAGACGTTCGTGCCGGCCAAGATAGACGAGGAACCAGCGCGGTGCCGCCCGCACGATTCGCCATTCCCCATTCCCGATTTCCCGTTCACCGCACTGCTCAGCTCTGCTCGCTCTCGAGACCGACGCTGGCGCGCCAGTCCTTGCGCTTGCTGATCAGCGGCTTCAGGCTGAGGACCACGATCAGCACGCCGATCCCGAGCATGATGGCGGCGATCGGCCGGTTGACGAAGATCGCATAGGTCCCGGCGCTCATCGCGAGCGACTGGCGCACCGAGAGCTCGAGCATCGGCGCGAGCACGAGGCCGAGCGCGATCGGCGCAAGGTCGTAGCCGAACTTGCGCAGCAGGTAGCCGATCACGCCCATGCCGAGCATGATCCAGACGTCCACGATGCTGTTCGCCACCGAGTAGCCGCCGAGGATCGTGAAGCACAGGATGCAGGGGTAGAGGTACGCGTAGGGTATGCGCAGCAGGTTCACGAACAGCCCCACCATCGGAAGGTTCAGGATCAGCAGCACGACGTTCCCCACGTACATGCTCGCGACGAACCCCCAGAACAGCTCCGGCTGCTGCTGGATCAGCAGGGGCCCCGGCGAGATGCCGTGCACCATGACCGCCGCGATCATGACCGCCGTGATCGGGCTCGTGGGGATGCCAAGCGCCATCATCGGAACGAAGGCGCCGCTCGCCGCGGAGTTGTTGGCCGATTCCGGCCCCGCGACGCCCTCGATCGCGCCGCTGCCGAAGCGCTCCGGGTGCTTCGAGATGCGCCGCTCGATGCCATAGGAGACGAAGGACGAGATGATGTGCGCGGAACCCGGGATGATGCCGATCAGGAAGCCGAGCAGGCTGCCGCGCGCGATCGGGCCCACCGAGAGCCTGAGCTCCTCGCGCGAGGGGATGAGCTCGCGCAGCTTCGGGCGCTGGACCTTGGGCGGCTCCGCCGCGCCCGCGACCAGCAGGATCTCCGAGATGCCGAACAGCCCGACCGCAACCGGCACGATGCCGATGCCGTCGCCGAGCTCGATCACGCCGAAACTGAAGCGCGTGTAGCCGGTCATGGTGTCGATGCCGACCATCCCGAAAATGAGCCCGAGCCCCGCCATGGAGAGCGTCTTCGGCATCGAGCCTGCGCTCATGTAGGCGAGGATGAAGAACCCCATGAGCAGCAGCGCGGTGTATTCGGGCGGCCCGAACCGCAGCGCGAAGGCGGCGAGCGTGGGCGCCAGCAGCATCAGCCCGACCACGCCCAGGGATCCGGCAATGAACGAGCCGATCGCCGCGATAGCGAGCGCCGGCCCCGCGCGGCCGTTCTGGGTCATCGCGTAGCCGTCGATGCAGGTCATCACCGAGGCCGCCTCGCCCGGGATGCGCATCAGGATCGAGGTCGTCGAGCCGCCGTACATCGCGCCGTAATAGACGCCGGAGAGCAGCACGATGGCGATGATCGGATTGAGCCCGAACGTCGCGGGCAGCAGCAGGCTGATCCCGGCGAGCGGGCCCAGCCCCGGCATCATGCCCACCAGCGTGCCGATGATGCACCCGACGAACGCGTACACGAGCACCTGCGGGCTCAGCGCGATCGAAAAGCCGAGGTAGAGATCCTGGAACGTTTCAACCATTCAGAACCGTGAGCAGTGAGCGGTGAGCCGTGAGCGGTAGCCCTTCTGTCTTCATCCTTTCGCCTACGTCTTTTCGACTTTCGACTTTCGACTTTCGACTTTTAGAAGCCCCACGGGCTGCGCGGCAGCGGCACCACCAGCAGGTCGCCAATGACGTAGAAGGAGATCATCGCAAACGATATCGAGACGATCAGCACCGGCAGCGGGCGCTTGCGCTCGAGCACGCCGAGCAGGAAGATCAGCAGGGCGATAATCGTGAGCCGGTAGCCGATGCGCTCGAGGGCAAACGCGGCCGCACCGCACGCGATGAGCACGATCACGGCGTGCGGAGCCTCGACCCACTTCATCTCCAGGAGCCGGGAGCGGCCGCTGAAGATGATGATCAGCACGCCCATCGCGGCGAGGAAGATCGCGAGCATCAGCGGCATGTATCCCGGGCCGGGCTCGGCGAGCGAGCCGACGGGATAGGCGCGATTCTCCCAGTAGAGGTAGAGCGCGAACAGGATCAGCAGCAGCCCGGAGAACTGGTCGTTGCGCAGCCTCCGCCACGCTTGCTCAGGGGCTTGCTCTGTTTCCTGCATCAGATGCTCTCGAATGGTCGAACACGCATCAATGCCCCTGCACTACTTTGCTTCTTCGATCTTGCCCATTCGCCGTATCGCGCTAGATAGCATTTTTAGGTCCTTTTCCAGGAACTTCTGAAACTCCAGCGCATCAAGATAGGCGATCGGCGTCTTGATCCTTTCCATTGACGTCTTAAAGTCAACCGAAAGCACCGCCTGCCTGACCGTTTCGCGTAAGGACGAAACTACAGCCGTGCCAACCCCTCTGGGCGCGAACATGCCCGACCAGACGTAGAATTCCAGGTCGTAACCCACCTCCTTGAACGTAGGCACGTCCGGGAGGGAGGCCAGCCGTTTGTCGCCCCAAGACGCGAGTGCGCGCAGCTTCGTGTTCGCGATATGTGGCACCGCCATCGCAGGAGGTGATGCCCACATTCCCGCGTGCCCGCCCAGAACCAGCGCCATCGTGGGCCCCCCTCCTACCGCAGGCAAATGACGCATTTTTATGCCTGCTGCGTGCACAAACATCTCCATCGGCACGTGAGACGGGCCGTACACCCCCGAATGCGAAAACACTATTTCATTGGGACGTTTTTTCGCCAGGGCTACCAAATCTTTTACCGATTTCGCCGGCAGCGATGGATGAACGACTAGAACCGGCGGATCTGCGGCGATCAGCGCTATTGGAACAAACTGTTCTCGTGAATAAGCGGGCGCGCGGCCGAACATGGCGTCGACTTCCGGAATGGTGTTGTACGACACCAACGTGACCATGACGGTGTAGCCGTCGGGTTTCGCGATCGACACGGACTGCATGCCCACGGCGCCGCCGGCACCTGGCCGGTTGATGATCGGTACCGGTTGCTTCCAGATTTTTTCCATTGCGGCAGCAAGAGGCCGAGCCGAGAGGTCGGCCATTCCTCCGGGGGGAAACGGTACCACCACGTTCACCGGCCGCGTAGGATACGGCTCTTGAGCAAAAGCAGTGAGCGCCGCGAACGCAATGACGCATGCGCTGATAGTAGTGGAAAGCCTCATGACTTACTCCTCCTCTTCGCGAGCCGCTTGCGGACTATAACAACTCACCAAACACCGGGCAAGCATATCGGCCGCGCATTCGCGTCGCTTGACCAGTGAAATTGTAGGGCGCTAGGATGCACATCCTTCTACGCGACGCTGTTTCCATGACAGGACAATACGTACACGACGATCTCGCGCAAGTCTGCCGCGTGCTCGCCTTGCATCGCATGATCGACCTATGGGGTCACGCCAGTCTGCGCATGCCGAAAAGCGATCTCGTTCTTGTGACGCCGCGCTTTGGCCGGGACTGCCTGCCGCGGTACATCAGGGGCGAGCAGATGCTGGTGTGCGATCTCCAGGGAAACGTCATCGAGGGGCGTGGGGAGTTGCCCCTTCAGTTCGCGGTAGACATCGCACTGTATCAAAAGAACCCACGACTGGGAGCGTGCATCTTCGTGTCACCGGAAACCGCGATGGCGGCCGGCATTACGCGCGCCGATCTCAAACCGATTACCCATATGGAGTCGGAGATCGCATATCGCATTGCCACGTGGGATTCCGCCGCGCTTGCCGATTCCGCCGCGATGGCCGGCGAACTGTCCAAGCTGATCGCGGGCAGTGGCGTTACGCATCAACCGGGCATCGGCGTATGGGTGGGCGGCAAGGAGCTCTCGGAATGCTTGATGACGGCGTATCACCTCGAGTACCTCGCTCAAGCAAACGTGATCGCCGCGCGCATGGACGCCGAATTGCGAATGGTGGTCCGTGAGGACTCCGACAAACTCTGGACGCAGTTCAGCGGACATCACCACTACGACGAGTTCTTCGCATCCCTCGATCCCGGAGCAGGATCGCATCCCTATCACGAGTACCTTGCGCAACATACCCCGGGCCGCGAGCAGTTTGAGGAACTAAAAGCCACTATCGCATTCAGCTGCCGCGCCTTGTGGGAGCGTGGAACGCTCGTGGCGTTTCTTGAGCACATCAGTCACCGCCTGCCGGTGGACAACCGGTTCCTGATGACGGCCGCAAAAAATTACCGCGACATGGATCCCCAGGACATTACGCTGCTTGACTACGCGGCAAACTGGATCTCGGGACCTCGTCCACCGGGATTCAAATGGTTCCACGCCCAAATCATGGCCGAGCGCCGTGACGTGAAAGCAGTGGTTCACACGCACGATTTGTACGGCCGCGTCTATGCGGCCGCACAGCAGGCACTGCCGCCAGTCCATCGCCTCGGCCTGAAGATCGCGACACGCGCGTTGCCAATTTACCCGCGCTGCGATCTGATCGTTGATCCCGACGTGCGACGGAGCGCCCTCGATGCCTTGGGGAACGGCCCGGTCGTGCACGAAGCCGGCCATGGTACCGATTTCGTTGCGACCACACTCGAACAAGCGGTCGTCGATTCCATCCAGCGGGAGGCTTTCATTTCCATGCTCCACCTGGCGCAGCATTTCGGGAAGCCACGTCCGCTGCCGACGGGGCTGATCGATGCTGTGCTACGCCACGATCCGGATTCGACTGACTGGTGGTGGTTCTATTCCGGTGAAGTCGGTGCGCCGCGCCGCAGCGCGGCTGGACTTTAGCCCTGATTGGGAAGGCACATCATGGACGCTGACATCCTGACCGGCCATTTTCGGGAAATCTACGGCCGAGATTTGAATCTCGATGCAGTTTCCGGGTACGCCGATATCGTCGCGAAGCTCAACGCCGCCATTCGCGATGCGGCTGAAAAAGGGCTTGCCTTCGAGGACGAGCCATCCGCGTTCCTCGGCGTTATTGCGCGTCACGGCCAATTATGAGCACGGCGATCGAGCAACTCACGCTTGAGGAAGCTGCTCGAGCGATTGCGCGCGGCGATGTTTCCTCCGAGCAAGTGACGGCACTATCGCTTGAACGTCTCCGTCGGCTTGGACCGTTGCTCAACTGCGTCGCCAATGTCGCCGACGATTCCGTGCTGGACGTCGCGCGCACATTGGACCGCGAGCGTGCTCGCGGGAAGCTGCGCGGCCGCCTCCACGGTGTGCCGCTCGCGCACAAGGACTTGTTCTACCGCAAGGGCAGGAGAGTAGCCTGCGGTTCGAAGATCCGGCGAGACTTCGTGGCCAATACAACGGCGACAGTCCTGGAAAGGCTCGACGCCGCCGGCGCGCTCGATCTCGGCACGCTGCATATGTCGGAGTTCGCGTTTAGTCCGACAGGCTACAACCATCACTACGGCCACGGGCTTAACCCTTGGGATCTGACACGAGTTCCCGGGGGTTCCTCGAGCGGGTCTGCCGCAGCGGTCGCCGCACGGCTGGTTTACGGCTCGCTCGGCACCGATTCAGGAGGCTCCTTGCGCCACCCGGCCGCGATGTGCGGCCTGACAGGACTCAAACCCACGCAAACAAGAGTAAGCCGCGCGGGAGTCATGCCGCTATCGCATTCTCTCGATTGCGTGGGACCGCTTGCGCGAACGGCGCGGGACTGCGCCTGGCTGCTACAAGCCATCGCGGGCCCGGATCATGCCGACCCGACCGCAGCCGGCTTCAGCGTGCCCGATTTCGACGCGGGACTCACCGGGGATGTGACAGGACTCCGCATCGCGGTTCCCACTAACTATTATTACGATCACGCCACCGAGGACGTGCGTAGGCTGCTCGACGCAACGCTCGACGTGTACCGGCAACTCGGCGCGAAGGTGTCGCCAGTGCGCGTGCCGGACGTGAACCTTTTCAATACGCTGGCGCAGGTCATCATGGGCGTCGAGGCCGCGACAATCCATCAGCGCTGGCTCGCTACCCGGCGCAACGAGTATTCGGATATTGTGCGTGCGCGAATCGAAGTGGGACTGATGTATCCCGCGACGCGCTATTGCGAAGCGCTCGCGCTGCGAGGGAAGCTGACAGAGGCATTTATATCGGCCACGCTCGGGGAATGCGACGTGTTGCATCTACCGGCGGTTTCAATTCCGGTGCCGACGATAGAGGAGACCACTAACGGCGATCCGGCGCATATCGCCAGAACGCTGGGCGCGCTTACACACTGCACCCGCGGAATCAACTATCTAGGATTGCCCGCAGTTACACTTCCTTGCGGGTTCACCGCCAACCGTATGCCTTGCGGTTTTCAATTGGTTGGGCGCCCGTTTGCCGAAGGACTGCTGTTACGCGTGGCGGACGCGTACCAGCGCGCCATCGACTGGCACAGGCGCGCGCCCGCACTACAAGAGTAGGCGGAGCAGACGACTGCTTATTTTTCGTCGACCTTGCCGACCCGCTTCACGGTGAGCGCGAGGCGCTTGGCGTCGCGGTCCCAGAATTGCTGGAACTGAGGCGCGTCGAGATAGTTGATCGGGGTCTCGAGCTTGGCCATGATCGTCTTGAACTCGGAATCCTCGACGCCCTTGCGAGCGGCATCGCGCAGCGTCTTGATCGCCGCCTCGGGCGTGCCACGGGGCGCGACGAGCCCGGCCCAGATGTAGAATTCGACGTCCTTGAAGCCCAGCTCCTTGAACGTGGGCAGTTCCGGAAGCGAGGCGAGCCGCTTGTCGCCCCAGTTCGCGATGGCGCGCAGCTTCCCCGAGCGCAGGTAGGCGATCGCGGCCGCCGGCCCCGACGAGAGCGCCTGCACGTGGCCGCCGAGCAGCGCGGTGATCGCGGGTCCGCCGCCGGCGAACGGAACGTGCCGCAGCTTGATGTTCGCCGAATGGACGAGCATTTCCATCGCGACGTGCAGCGTGCCGTAGACGCCGGACGAGGAAAACGCGATCTCGTTCGGGTTCTTTCTCGCCAGCGCGACGAACTCCTTCGCCGACTTGACCGGCATCGAGGGGTGCACGACCAGGATGGTCGGATCGGCCGAGATGAGCGCGATCGGCACCAGCTGGTCCATCGTGTAAGCGGACTTCCGGCCGAAGATCGCGTCGACTTCGGGAAAGATCGAAACGCTGGAGAGCGCGATCAGTATGGTGTAGCCGTCGGGCTTGGCGTTCGCCGCGGCCGCATAGCCGACCATTCCACCCGCCCCCGAGCGGTTCACCGGAGCGATCGGCTGCTTGATGACCTTCTCCATCGCGGCCGCGATCGGCCGCCCGGTGAGATCGGCGACGCCGCCCGGCGGGAACGGCACGATCATGGTGATCGGGCGGTTGGGATACGCGTCCTGCCCCGCCGCCGTGTATGCAACGAGCGCCAGCACCACGGCGCTCAGAATCCGCGTAATCGCAATCATATGGCCTCCTGACCGATCAAGCTGCTCAATTCGCTTCCACCTTGCCGATGCGCTTCACCACGGCGGCGAGCCGCTCGGCGTCCTTGTCCCACCACGCCTTGAACTCATCCGCGTCCTGGTAGGCGATCGGGGTGCGCACCTTCTCGAAGCCCTTCTTCACGTCGGGATCCTGCACCGCCTGGCGCACCGCGTCGCGCAACGTCTTGAACACGCCGGACGGAACGTTCCTCTGCGCGAAGAGCCCCGCCCACAGGTAAAACTCGACGTCGATGCCTTGCTCCTTGAAGCTCGGGATGTCCGGGAAATCCGCGAGCCGGCTGCCGCCCCAGATCGCGTATGCCCTGATCTTGCCCGCCTTCAGGTGCGGCGCGGCGATCGCGGGCGGCGAAGCCCAGCTCACCGCGTGCCCGCCCAGCACGGCGGTCATCGCCGGCGCCCCGCCGGTCGTGGGCAGGTGCCTCATTTGCGCGCCGATCGCCTGGAGAAACATCGCGTACGGCACGTGGGATGCCCCGTACGGGCCCGAGGACGAAAAGATCATGTCGCCGGCGCGCTTCTTCGCGAGCGCGACGAACTCCTTGAGGTTCTTCGCGGGCACGGACGGATGCGCGACCAGCATCGGCGGATCCGCGTTGATGCGCGCGATCCCGAGAAACTGGTCCCGGGTGAACACCGGTGGCCGGCCAAACAGCTTGTCCACTTCCGGCAGCGTCGAAATGCTGACGAGATGGCACAACAGCGTGTAGCCGTCGGCCGCTGCGTTGGCCGCGGCATGCGCGCCGGTCGCGCCCGCCGCCCCCGGCCGGTTCTGGATCACGACGTTCTGCTTGAGGGCGCGCTCGAAACCGGGAGCAAGCGTGCGCGAGGTAATGTCCGCGATGCCGCCCGGCGGGAAGGGCACGATGATCGTGACGGCGCGCGCCGGGTATTCCTGGGCGGTTGCAGCGTTCGCGGCGAGTGCCGCAAGAACCGCAAAGGCCGCCGCTGCTATGGACTTGACCATGGTTGTTCCTCCTGTGTTCAGTACCGATTCTACCGATGCTCAGGACTGCGCCGCCACCACCCGATTGCGCAACCGGCCGATACCCTCGATTTCGCACACGACTTCGTCGCCCGCCTGCAGATAGCCCCGGGGGGCGACCACGTCCCGGCGCATTGGTTTCTTGCCCCCGAGCTCCGGGTCGGTACCCCAGGCGGTGCCCCCGGGCGTGCCGGTCGAGATCACCACCCCCGGGCGCAACGTGATGAAGGTGGAGAAAAACTCGACGAGCCGGGCGCAGTCCCAGATCATCTTCGCGGTCGTGTTGTTCTGCCGCAGCTCGCCGTTCACCCGGGTCTTGAGCTCGAGCGCCTGCGGGTCGGTGATCTCGTCGCGCGTCACGATGCACGGGCCCAGCGGCGCGCAGGTATCGAAATTCTTGCCCGGTCCCAGATTGTAGACCGAAGTGCCGTCGGGGCGCAGCGTCACCTGCCGGTCGCGGGCCGTCACGTCGTTCAGGATGGAGTAGCCGAACACGTGATCGAGGGCGCGCGCCCGCGCGATGTGCCTTCCGGGCTTGCCGATGACGATCGCGAGCTCCGTCTCGTAATCGAGCTTGGCGGTGACGCGCTCGTCGCGAACGATCTCCTCGTCCGGGCCGATCACGCCCAGGCTTGCCTTCAGGAAGAACTCCGGGTCCTTGCGCGTGACTTCCGGCTTCTCGTCGCGGTGGTCCCAGTAGTTCTCGCCGCTGCACACGATCAGCGCCGGCTCCATCGGCGCCTTGAGCCTCGCCTTCGCGAGCGGCACGCGACCGGCGCCGTTCTTCTGCGACTGCGCGAGCGCGGCGCGCACGCTCGCGAGCCCCTCCTCGCCCGCAGCGATGAGCCGCGTCATGTCCGAGAGCGCCGCGAGATGCGCGGTGGGCGTGCCGACCGGACACGCGTCGAGGAGATCCACCACGTGCTCGCCGTCGAGCGCGCCGAGGCGCACCGCGCCGTTTCTGTCATACCGTACCAGCTTCATTGTTTAACCTCTCACCGCAGAGGACACCGAGGACGCAGAGGAAAAACGAGAACAGGACACGGGAGAAAGATCAAGACTCAAAACACGTCGCGTTGTTCTCTTGCGGCCCTTCAAGAATTCACGTTCTCAATTCCTGTTTCATTCTGGTATCGGGTTTCCTCCGCGTCCACCGCGTCCCCGCGGTTAGAGGTGGTCTAACCGACGGGGTTCTCCAGCGTGCCGATGGGCTCGATGGTGACCGCTACCACGTCGCCTTTCTTCAGATACTTCGGCGGCGTGAAGCCGATGCCCACGCCCGCGCAGGTGCCGGTCGCGATGAGGTCTCCCGGCTCGAGCGTCATCACCCGCGAGATGGTCTCGATCAGCGTCGGGATGTCGAAGATCAGCTGGTTCACGTGCGCGTCCTGCCGCACCTCGCCGTTCACGCGGGTGACGAGGTGCAGCTCGCCTACTTCCTCGATGTCGTCGGCGGTAACGATGCACGGCCCCATCGGACAGAAGCCGTCGGGACTTTTCCCCAGGAACCATTGCCGGTGCCTGTTCTGCAGCGTGCGCGCGCTCACGTCGTTCACGATCGTGTAGCCGTAGACGTGATCGTACGCGTCCTTTTTGACGATGTTGCGCCCGCCCTCGCCGATCACCACCGCAAGCTCGCCCTCGTAGTCGACCGAGCCGGTGTAGTCGTTCGCGCTCGGGATCGGCGCGCCCGGGCCGATCACCGAGTTCGGCCACTTGGTGAAGATGATCGGCACCTCCGGGATCGTCTCCTTCCCGCTGGCGTCAACCCCGCTCGCGTGGAACTCCTGCGCGTGATCGTGGTAGTTCTTGCCCACGCACAGCACGTTCTTCGCCGGCCGCGGGAAGGGCGCGAGGATCCTGACCTGGGACATCGGTATGCGCCCCTTCCCGCTCTTGACGGCGCGGCGCGCGCGCTGCAGGCCCTTCTTGCCGAGCGCGACGAAGGCCGTCATGTCGTGCGGCAGGCGCGTGCTTGCCACGAGGTCCACGATCTCGTTCGCCGCCGGATCGTGAACGCCGACACGCGCACCCTGTGAATCCGAGAATGTCACCAAGCGCATAAGAATTCCATGTTATGAGTTGTCAAAAGCTGCCTCCCGGATCCGAATTGAACTGCCGATGCAGCGCTTACGCGAAGACAACGCGCGAGTATCGTATCCTCCGTGCGCAGCGTCAACCGCGCGCCGGCAGTAGCTGATCGCCGCACCTCCAAAGACGGGCGGGATATCAGGCCCCCTTCGCCGTTGGCTTCCTT
Source organism: Betaproteobacteria bacterium (assembly GCA_016868035.1). Classification (GTDB taxonomy): domain Bacteria; phylum Pseudomonadota; class Gammaproteobacteria; order Burkholderiales; family SG8-41; genus SG8-41. The sequence goes on from VGID01000012.1 coordinate 61,784, forward strand.
TCGGCGCTGGCGTGCATCGCGCTGTGCCGCGCACGGCGCTCCTGTGCGCGCCCGAGTCCGAGCGCAAGCGCGAGCCAGGCAGCCATCACCGGGACCACCGCCAGAGAGATCGCCTGGAGTTCGAGTCCCACCGTGCGCATCATGGCAAACAGCCAGCCGCTCACCGCATCGGCTCCACGGAAGACGACAACGTCGATCACGTTCTTCGCCTTGTATTTCTCTTCCCGCGTGACAACGGTGAACAGCACCTCGCGCGCCGGGTTCGAGATGGCGAAGTTGGCGGTGCGCTGGATCGCCTGGAATGCGATCACCACGGCGAGCGCCGGTGACACGGCGAGCGCGACGAAGCCGGCGGCGAAGACCACGGGCAGGAAACCGGCGGCCGGCCCCACGCCGTAGCGGGTGATCAGCCTGCCCGTCACGAGCAGCTGGACGATGATGGTGAGCATCCCGACGGCGAGATCGATCGTTGCGAAAATGCGGGTACGAACCGCGGGGTCCTCGGAGGCGGCCGCAACGATGTTCGCCTGCTCGAAATAGAGGAAAGTTCCCGCGAGCGCCAGCAGGGCCACCCACAGCGCAATGCCGGCCAGATAAGGCGATCGCAGCAAGAGCGTTATGCCGGCGAGCCACCCGCCACCGAGCGGACTCGTCGGGGGTGATCCTACCGGCGCCGCAACCGCCGGCACCGCGACCGGCTGCTTTCCGCGACGCGCTGCCGCTCGCTCCAGCCGCAGCGCGCACAGCACCGCCACCTCCAGCAGCACCGCGGCTACGATCAGCAGGTTGGCCGGACCGAGCGGCACGGCGAGCCCCACGGTCACCGCCGGCCCGACCAGCGCACCGGCGGACCCGCCGGCGGCGATGAAACCGAAGAGCCGCTTGCCCTGCTCGGCCGCGAATAGATCGGCCATGAAGGACCAGAAGACCGACACCGCGAAAAGGTTGAACACACTGATCCACACGAAGAACACCCGCGCGACATGCACCCTGCCGATGTCCAGGGTCAGCAGCAGCCAGAAGATCACGATGTTGGCGACGAAGAAATGGTAGACGAGCGGAATGAAGCGCGCGCGCGGCAGCCGCGCCACGACCGCGCCGTAGAGCGGCACCGCGGCCAGCATCACGAAGAAAGTGGCGGTGAACAGCCATTGCAGGTTGCGCACGCCGCCCGCGATGCCCATTTCGTCGCGCACCGGTCGCAATACGTAGTAGCCGGCGAGCAGAAAGAAAAAATAGGCAAACGACCAGAGGAGCGCCTGCAGCTCGCCGGGACGCACCGCGACGATCCGCGCCAGCCACCGTCGCAGGCCCGTTTCGCTGTCGTTCGCCATCGCGTTTCCCGCGGGCCCGAGCGCTCTCGGGGCGTCAGGATGCGGTGAGCAGCTCTAGCGCCGGCTCGATGACATCGTCCGCGATACGCGCAAGCTCCTCGCGGGTGCGGTTCTGGATCGGGTGCGGCACGTAGAGCACCGCCGGATCAAAGCCGAGCGCGCGGGATTGCACGTCGACCGCGTCGGTGAACTCGGCCGTAACGATGGAGACGCCCGGAATGCCGCGCCCGTCGAGGTTCATGAGGTCGTGCAGACTGCACGACGTGCATGAGCCTCAGTCCGAGAGCGCGATCAGCACCGCATCGGCTTCGGCGACCACCTTCTGGATGACCGCGTCCGGTGCGACCTTGGCGTTCGTGGGCTTCGCGTAGCGCCTGATCTTGAGGCCCCGCTCGGCGAAGCGCTTCTCGACCTGGTCGAGGAACTCGTCGCTGCGCGTCTTGCCGATGTCGAACAGCCCGATGGTGAGCCCGTGCAGGCTGGTTGGCCGCTTCACGGGCGGGCGCTTGAGGGGAGTGGTCTCGGCGGTGGGGTCGCGCATCCAGCTCATGATGAATCTCCTCGTTTCGAAGCAAGACGGGAAATCTTAAACCACAAAGGACACAAAGGACACGAAGGAAAGCAAGAATACAAGCGCCAAGACAATCAGGAATAATTCATGATTCCCCGGATCACAGAAGTTCTCCTCGAACAATCGGAATGACCTGGCCGCCCACACGCACCTCGCGGGACGGACCGGCCATTCGAGCACGCAGGAGTACCAACGAAGGCCGGCGTATCTCGTATCCCTGCTCGATCCTCAGGTTCAGGTCGGGCCCGGAGAACACTCGATGCTCCGCGAGGTACGCGCCGAGAAATGCCGCTGCACTCCCCGTAGCCGGATCTTCGCGCACCCCATGCGCTTCGAAGAAGAAACGCGCGCTGAGGTCATTCTGCGGGTAACGCGTTTCGGAGCAGAAGAGGTACACGAGGGGCGGGAAGCCCTGGGCGGCCAGCGGCGCGTACGCTTGGAGATCAAGGCGGCTCCGTCGAAGCGCTTTCAGGCTGCGCACAGGCACGATCATGGCCGAGGTGCCCGCCAAAACCTGTTGAACGGGAGTCCCGGTCTCGATGTCCTCCACCGCTATTCCGAGTGCCGCTGCGATCGGCTCGCGCGCACATGTGGCGCCGAGCAACACGGGTGGCGCGACAAACCAGGCCACCTCTGACCCGTCGGCGGACGACTCAAACGCGACGGGGACTTGCCCGGCGGCGATGTTCAGCCGCACAGGCCCGGTGGCGTTCGGTGCAAGGCGATGGCGGACGACCCAGGCCGTACCGAGGATCGGGTGTCCCGCGAAGGCGAGCTCCCGCGCCGGGGTGAAGATTCGAACCCGGAACCCTCCGTCACGATCCGGTGCAGAAGCCACGAAGGTCGTTTCCGAGTAGTTCGTCTCGGCGGCGACCTGCTGCATCGCCTCCTCGGACAGCCCGTCTACGCCGAGGACAACGGCAAGTTGATTCCCCGCGTAAGGCCGTTCCGCGAAGACGTCGACTATGTGGAAAGGCCGCGTCATGGTCTTCGGTGTGGATTGACCGTCCAACGTGTCGAGTGAGAAGGCAGCAGCATCCTTGAAGTATATCCGCGTTTATCCGCGGTTCGATGCTCGTCCCTCTTGGCGCCGTGGCGGTTCAAGATTCCGTGAATCGTGATTCGTGAATCGTCAAACGGTCGATGTCCTTCATGTCTCGGCGTCGGCGGCAAGAGGTTTAAATTTTATCGGCGTTCATCGGCGGCCAATTCTCGCTCCTGTTCTTCTTGGCGCCCTGGCGGTTCAGCTTTTTATTTCCTTCGTCACCGGCTGCAGCTCCTCGCGCTTGCGGCCCGCGAGCCACCCCGGCAGGATGGCGGAGAACAGGCCCGCCTTGCCTCCCGCGCGCACGATCATCAGCCCGTCGTCGAAGAATTTCGGCACCATCTCTCCCGCGCGGCTTGCCGGCACGCCCTCGCCCACACCATCGAGCCCGGCCACGATATCCTTGCCGGGCCGCACCGTCGCCTCGTGGATCGCGCGCCCGATGCGCTTGCGATCCCATTTCGCTTCGCGGTAGATCGCGTAGTGTTCCGGCGAGAGCACCAGCACGGCGCGCGCGTTCTGCACCAGCCGCGGATGCCCGATCCCGATGAGCGACATCGCGAGCGAGCGCGAGAGCGCCTCCGGCGTGCGCGATTTCTGGTCCACGAACGCTTCCACGCCATGTCCCTGGAACAGCGTCACGGTGGACACCCCGCGCGGGAAGCTGCGCGCGACCGACAGCGGCTCCCATTCCGCATCGGACTCGTCCTCGGCGAAGCACAGCGTGTACTTGCTGGGCGCCCCGAGGTTGGCGCGGTCTGCCTCGCCCGGGCGCCCGCCTCCCACGTTGCGCACGACGAGGTTGAGCGCACGCCCGATCGTCGCGTTCGCGCGGTTGCCCTGGCCGAGGGCGTTGATCCCCGAATTCATGCCGATTTTCTTCGCGATGGGGCCGTTGACGATGAGGATCGGGCTCGAGAAATACGTCGTTGTGAGCATGCCATGCAGCGTAAAGACCGGCTCGAGCGCGGCTTCCAGCGCCGCAAGCACGACCGGCATGTATTCGGGCTTGCAGCCGGCCAGCACGGCGTTGATCGCGACCTTCTCCACCGTGCATTCGGCGAGGTACGGCGGAATGCGCCCGATCACCTCGCCCGGCGCCCGCGCCGTGCCCGCGAGCATGCGCATCACGCGCGCGTCGGTCGGCGGCGTGACCGGCAGGCCGTCCGTCCACCCGCGCTCGAAGCAGATCTCGGACGGGTCGTCGCCCTCGCCGTGCTCGATCTTGCGCGCGGCGAGCATTGACCCGCCACGATGCTTCGCTTCCAGCCGCTCGGCCACCCCGGGCTCGAGTGAAAGCGAGCCTCACCCGGGACGCATCGGGGGCAGCGCCTCGCCCAGCCCGGAGATGCCCGTGAGCCGGCGCCACGCGTCCCGGTCCCAGCCCACCACGCGCTCCACCTCGCGCCCGCCGGCATAGCGAATGAGCGTCGGCACCGCCTCGATCTCGTTCAAATAGGAGTGATCGAGCTCCCGGTCATCCACCACATCGGCGACCTGCGCCGGAAATGCCGGGTCGTCCTGGGATACGACGCGGAACGCCTTCGCCTCCCGCGCCGCGCGCTGCATCACCGGCTCGATCAGCGAGCACGTGGGACAGGCGCGCTTGGCGAACACCACCAGCCCGTCGGCAATCACCGGTCGCAGTCCCGCCATGGATCGTTTCCCGGAATTTTTCCGATTCGTGTACAGTCTAACTCAAGTTAATCCGGACGCTACGCGCCGGATTAACTCCGCCGATTCGAGCCGGACGGAGAGCCGCCGCTCAATCGTCGGGAATCGAGGGGCCGGACGCTGCGCGCCGGATTAACTCCGCCGATTCGAGCCGGACGGAGAGCCGCCGCTCAATCGTCGGGAATCGAGGGGCCGGACGCTGCGCGCCGGATTAACTCCGCCGATTCGAGCCGGACGGAGAGCCGCCGCTCAATCGTCGGGAATCGAGGGGCCCGGACGCTGCGCGCCGGACAGAAAGATACGGCTCTATCGGCGGGCAATCCAGAGCTCGGAAGCGGTGTGGATGACGCGTAACCGCAACAGTACGCAGGTGAACAGGAATACTTCGAGCCCAACGGTCTCGTCTGTACGGGATTTCACCCGTGGTTATCTGCGTTTGTCTGCGGTCGGTCTTCTTGCCTGGCTCGCCGGCTGCGCGCAGCTGCGCTGGGACAAGCCCGGCATGGACGCCGCGTCCCTGGAGCGCGACGACGCCGAGTGCCGGCAAATCGCGCGCGCGCAGGCGGCGCGCGAGGCGTGGCCCTTCGGGCTCACCGGCACGCGCGTGATCGTGGACCCGCGGGGGCGCGTGCTCCTGGTCGAGCCGTATCCGCGCGAGACCGACCGCTTCCTGCGCGAGCACGAACTCGCGCGCGGCTGCATGCACGGTAAAGGCTACGCGCTGGTACCCATGGACAAGACCGATGCGGCGCGCGAAAAGCGATCCACACAGGACCGGTAGGCCGAATTTCGTTTATTGTCCAACCTCGTGGCAAAATTCCCGGCGTATCCAATGATCCCTTCCCGGCGCCGTTTGCTGCGACTGGTCGCGGGCTGCGGCGCGCTCGCCTTTATGAACAAGAACGTCACGGCTCAGCCGGCTGCCATGCTGAAGCGGCCCATACCGCGCTCGGGCGAGTTGCTACCGCTGATCGGAGTGGGCACGTGGCAGACCTTCGACGTCGGCCCCGATGCCCCTGAGCGTGGCGAGCTGAAGGAGGTGTTGCGCCTGCTCGCGGCGGCACACGCAAGCGTGGTGGATTCCTCGCCGATGTACGGCGAGGCCGAGCGCGTGGTGGGCGATCTCGCCGCCGAGCTCAAGGTGCGCGAGAAACTCTTTTTCGCCACCAAGGTGTGGACGAGCGGGCGCGAAGCCGGCATCCGCCAGATGGAGAATTCGCTGCGGCTGATGCGCACGAAGCGCCTGGATCTCATGCAGGTGCACAATCTGCTCGATGTCGCCACCCATACGAAGACCCTGCGCGAGTGGAAGGCCGCCGGGCGCATCCGCTATCTCGGCATCACGCACTACCATTCGGGCGCTTACGCCGAGCTCGAACGGCTGGTGAAGACCCGCGAATACGATTTCGTGCAGCTCAACTACTCGATGGCCGAGCGCGACGCGGAAGCGCGCCTGCTGCCCCTGTGCGCCGATACGGGGACCGCGGTGATCGTCAACCGGCCCTTCGCGCACGCGAACCTGTTCGGAAAGGTGAAAGGCAGGGAGCTTCCCCCCTGGGCGGCCGAATTCGACTGCAAGAGCTGGGCGCAGTTCTTCCTGAAGTACATCCTGGCGCACGCCGCGGTCACGTGCGCCATCCCGGGAACGCGGCTCGTGCGGCACCTGAAAGACAACCTGCAGGCCGGCGTCGGCAGGCTGCCCGATGCGGCCATCCGCCGGCGCATGGTCGAGCATCTCGAGCACATATGAGCTTGCGTCTCGACCCGGGACCGCGCACCTGATGAAAAGCCGCCCGAACCCTATCCTCGCCCGCTCACTGCGCCTCGCCGCGGGGCTGCTCCTCGCGGCAGCGCTCGCGGGCTGCAGCATGGTGCGCCTGGGCTACGGGCATCTCGACACGATTGCGGCGTGGCAGGTCGACAGCTATTTCGATCTCGAGTCGAGCCAGCGACAGGAGTTCCTGGCGCGCTTCGAGCGCCTGCACGAGTGGCACCGCTACGACCAGCTTCCGGAATACGTGCGTTTCCTGGGCGGGTTCCGGGAACGGCTGCAGCGCGGGCTCGCGCGCGAGGACGTCGTCTGGTTCGTCGAAGGCATCAAGGCGCGCTACCGGATCGTCGCGAAACGCGCGGCCGGGGACGCGGCGGAAATGCTCGTGAGCATCACGCCCCAGCAGGTGGAGGCGCTGCAGCGGCAATGGGAAAAGGATAACCGCAAGTTCGTGCGCGAATATCGCCTCGAGAACCCCGTGGAGGACCGCAAACGGGCGCGCGCGCGCCGCGCGCTCTCGCAGATCAGGGACTGGGCGGGCGCGCTCGATCCGGAGCAGGAGAGCCGCGTCATCGCGATGGCGAACGAGCTGCCCTTGATCGACCATCTGCGACACGAGGACCGCCTGCGGCGCCAGCGCGAGTTCCTCGAGCTTCTGAAGCTGCGTGCCGACAAGGACGCGTTCCGGCAGCGGCTCGCGCAGTGGCTGCTCGAGTGGGAGCGCGGGCGCGCGCGGGAGTACGAGCGCGCGCTCGATGAGTGGTGGGCGAAGCGCGTGGACTTTTTCGTTGCCGTGGACCGGATCCTCACCCCGCACCAGCGCGCGCACGCGCTCGGCCGCCTGCAGGACTACATGCACGATTTCACCCGGCTCTCGCAGCGCCCGGCGCCGGCCGCCGCCGCCAGCCGATAAAGGCGGAGCGAGGCAGCAAGAGAGAAGACGTTGGAGCCATCTCTCGCCTCTCGTCTCACTTTCTGCTGCTAGAATCCGTTTCATGCCGCAGTTTCCCGGCCGCATCGTCTCCAAGCTGCCCAAAGTCGGCACCACGATCTTCACCGTGATGTCGGGGCTCGCCGCCGAGCACAACGCGATCAATCTCTCGCAGGGCTTTCCGGACTTCGACTGCGCCAAGCCGCTGCGCGATCTCCTCGTCAAGTACGTCAATTCGGGCCTGAACCAGTATGCGCCGATGGCGGGCGTGATGCGGCTGAGGGAGCGCATCGCCGAAAAGGTCGCGGCGCTCTACGGTGCGAGCTACGACCCCGGGCACGAGGTAACGGTGGTGCCGGGGGCGACCTACGGCATTTTCACGGCGGTGGCGACCCTGATCCGCCCGGGCGACGAGGTCATGCTGTTCGAACCCGCGTACGACAGCTACGCGCCGGCGGTGGAGGCCGCGGGCGGCGTCCCCGTCTACGTGCAGCTGCGCTACCCCGACTACAGCATCGACTGGCGCGAGGCGCAGCAGGCGATCACGCCGAAGACGCGCATGCTCATCATCAACACGCCGAACAATCCGACCGCGAGCGTGTGGTCGGGCGAGGACATGCGGATGCTCGAGGGAATGCTGCGCGGCACCGACATCGTCGTGGTGAGCGACGAGGTCTACGAGCACATCGTGTTCGACGGCCACCGGCACCAGAGCGCCGCGCGCTTTCCGGGACTTGCCGAAAGGACCTATATCGTGTCCTCCTTCGGCAAGACCTACCACGTCACCGGGTGGAAGACGGGATACGTACTCGCCCCGCGCGAGCTGATGGCCGAGTTCCGCAAGGTGCACCAGTTCAATGCGTTCGTCACCAACAGCCCCGTCCAGCACGCGCTCGCCGAATACATGGAGAACCGCGACGCCTATCTCGCGCTCGCCGCGTTCTACCAGAAAAAGCGCGACTTTTTCCTCGAAGGCATCCGGGCGTCGCGCTTCAAGCCCCTGCCCTCGCGCGGCACGTTCTTCCAGAATCTGTGCTACGACGCGGTGAGCGAGGAGCGCGACACCGATCTCGCGGTGCGGCTCACGAAGGAGCGGGGCGTGGCGTCGATCCCGATCTCCGTCTTCTACCGCGAGCCGCCGCCGCACCGCGTGCTGCGCTTCTGCTTCGCGAAATCCGACGACACCCTCGCCAAGGGCGCCGAAATCCTCTCTAAGATCTGAGCCGCAGATGCACACAGATAAACTCGGATGGGATCCAAAGCAAGATCAACAACAATTAGCCGCCGATGCACGCCGATAAAATCAAAGACAAGTAACTTCAGCCACAGATAGCACAGAGGACACAGAGAAAAACCAAAATATCAACCGCAAACAACGGCGTGCAACCGACGCCGCAAAGCGGGCGCGGCTGACGCCGGACGTTAATTCCATTCGTACTTTTTATCTGCGTTTATCTGCGGTTGCTTTGTAGTTGCCGGCGTTGGCCTCAAACTCTTGACTACGCACGTTAGGGGAGATTCGCATGGCGGACAATCGCGACACAGCGGTCATCATCGGCGCGGGTCCCGATCTGGGCTCGGCGCTGGCGCGCCGCTTTGCCCGCGCGGGCATGACGGTGATCGCGGCACGCCGCACGCCGGACAAGCTCGCCCCGCTCGCCAAGGAGCTCGGCGGAAGGCTGCGCACGGCCGCATGCGACGCGACCGACGAGCAGGCGGTGAAGGAACTCTTCGCGCAGGCCGCGGGTGCCGGAGCGCTACGCCTCGTCGTCTATAACGTCGGCGCCTTCGTGCGCAAGGGAGTACTCGACACGGAGGCCGAGGAGTTCGAGCGCTGCTGGCGCGCGCTGTGCCTGGGGGGCTTCCTCGTCGGGCGCGAGGCCGCGCGCGTCATGCTCGCCGCCGGCGGGGAGCGGCGCCACCGCGGCACCATCATCTTCACCGGCGCCACAGCTTCCCTGCGCGGAGGCGCGAATTTCCACAATCTCGCGGTCGGAAAATTCGGGCTGCGTGCGTTCTCCCAGAGCATGGCGCGCGAGTTCCAGCCGCGAGGCATACACGTCGCGCACGCGATCATCGACGGGCAGATCGAGAGCGGGCGGGCGGGACGCAGCGTCGCCGAGCGCGGCGCGGACGCGGTGCTCTCGCCCGACGCGATCGCCGAGAGCTACTACCAGCTGCACCTGCAGCCCCCGAGCGCCTGGACGCTCGAACTCGATTTGCGGCCGTACGTCGAGAAATTCTAGATTTGCCGCCGATGAACGCCGATACACGCCGATAAAACCTAAACCTCTAACCGCCAAGGCGCCAAGAAGGACAGGGATGCAACCGCAGATGGACGCCGACGACTGCAAGGCTGGAACTATAATTGAACCACGGAGACGCCGAGAGTAGCGGAGTGCCTCTTCGATTCACGACTCACGATTCACGATTCACGATTCACGACCCTGGGAGGGAACCATGGCAGTGCGCTGGGACACCGTAACCGTCGGCGGCAAGGCGATGCGCGTCTACGTGGGCGTGCCGGACGGCGCGGCGCGGCGCGCCGGGATCCTGGTGGCGCAGCACGGCGCGGGGGTCGACGGCTTCATCCAGGACGCGGTGAACCGCCTGTTCCGCGAGGGCTACGTCGCGGCCGCGCCCGAGCTCTACCACCGGCAGCCGGCCGATGTGAAAGACAACCTCACGCGCATCGGCATGCTGCGCGACGATGAAATCATCGCCGACATGAACGCGACCCTCGGGCACATGAAGGAGCTGAAGGATCCGTCGGTCGGGCCCGTCGGCATCGTCGGCTTCTGCATGGGCGGGCGCGTGTCGTACCTGATGGCCACCGCAAGCAAGGAGATCGCGGCGTGCACCGTGTTCTACGGCGGCAACATCCTGAAACCATGGGGTAACCCGCCGACGCCGTTCGAGCGCACGAAGGACATCGCCTGCCCCATGATCGGCTTCTTTGGCGTCGAGGACACGAACCCCTCTCCGGACGACGTGAAGAAAATCGACGCGGAGCTCACGCGGCTCGGGAAAGCGCACGAATTCCACATGTACGACGACGCCGGGCACGCCTTCCAGAACTTCCTCGACGCGCCGCGCTACCGCGCGCGCCCGGCGCGCGGCTCGTGGACGGAGATGCTCGCCTTCTTCGCACAGTACCTGCGCACTTAAAGCGTAGCTAATAGCTCGACGAGGTATAAGGCCTAAATCCGCTGTACGTAGCGCATCATCGGCCGCGGTATCATCGGAGCCCATCGGTAGCCGGTCGCGCAGGGCCCTGCGCACGACAAGGGAGGATGCGTTGGATCAGACGGTCGGGTACTGCACCGCGCCAGATGGGGTGCGAATCGCGTACGCGACTGCCGGCAAGGGCCCGCCGATCGTCAAGGTTGGCAACTATCTTACCCATCTCGAGTTCGACTGGAAGAGTCCGGTGTGGCGGCACGTGCTGGAAGGGCTTGCCGAGCATCGGCAGCTCGTCCGTTACGACATGCGCGGAACCGGCCTTTCGGAGAGAAATGTCGGCGATATCTCGTTCGAGCACTTCGTCACCGATCTTGGCGCCGTCGTGGACGCTCTGGAGCTCGAGCGTTTCGCGCTGCTTGGGATCTCTCAGGGAGGCGCGGTCAGCATCGCCTACGCCACACGGAATCCCCAGCGCGTCAGCCACCTCATCCTTCTGGGCGCGTACGCGCGAGGCGTGGTGCACCGTTCCCAACAAGGTCGTGAGCTTCTTGAGACGCGACGCGCGGTAATCCGCCAGGGCTGGGGCAGCGATGATCCCTCCTACCGGCAGCTGTTCAGCATGCAGTTCATTCCGGACGGCACCCCGGAGCAGCTTCAATGGTTCAGCGAACTGCAGCGGGTTTCCGCCACGGCGGAAGTCGCGGAAAAGATTGCTATGGCCATGGCGTCCATTGACGTCTCGGGACTTCTCCCGGGATTCAAGGTTCCTACTCTCATACTGAATTCCCGCGGGGATCGCCGGGTACCGATCGAAGCGGGCCGCGAACTCGCCGCGCTCATCCTTGGCGCGCGGTTCGTGACGCTGGAGAGCGACAACCACCTGATCCTCGCGCACGAGCCGGCGACCGAAGTGTTTTTCGCCGAAGTGGCGGCATTTCTCGGCGACGAGAAGCCGAAGTCGTGGAAGCGCTCGATCCGCGTCACGGAGGCGAAGCTGCAGACGCTCGCGCGAGGCGTCGAGACCAGCGCTACCTACAAGCTCTTCGGCATCATCGCGGTCGTCGCCACGGTGGTGACGTTCATCGCGTGGCTCGTCTCGTAACGCGCCGCCGCGCGCGAAACTACTCGGGCTTGAGGCCCGCGGCTTTGAAGGCGTGGGCCATGGCCGCTGGCGTGAGGCCCTGCATCTCCTCCAGCGAGTGGATCTGCTCCTTTCCGCACGACGGGCATTTGTAGACCGGCGCGGTGAGCTCCGCCCGGAACGGGGCGAGGCCCTTGATCCCAACGCTGAAGCCGAAAGTCCGGCTTCCGCTCGCCTCCGACGGGAGCTTCGCGTCGCACGAGCCGCAGTGGTACTCCTTGAAGATCAGGCCCTTTTTCTTTCCGGAGGCAAGCTCCGCCTCGTCTTCGCCGGCGAGATGGTCGAGCAACTGCATCGGAAACTGCGGCGAAACGAAGCGCTTGTGGCCATTCGGGCACACCATGGCCGGCAGCTTCTGGAAAGCCACCTTGAGCACACCCTGCTCGCCGCTCACTCCGTCGAGGTCCTGCTGGCTCATCTCCGCATGGCACTGCTTGCACTTCAGGTGCTCACTCATGCACTTTCCTCCTTGGCGTCATGCCGGCGGCATCGTTGTCGGTGTCCCCGGCCCTGTTTTACCGCATATTGTATATGCCCTCAGCGCCCCGCGAAGAGCGCGTACCCGTTCAGCACTGCGAGCCCCGGCAAGGTCATCACGACGCTGAAGGTCCGGTTCCGCCTTACGAGATCGGCGAAGGACACATGATAGCGGGCGTTGATCGCAACGAGCGTATTGGACATCGGGCACGCGGTGAGCCCGATGCCCCAGGTCATGAGGAACGTCATGGCGAGCAGGGTCGGATCCGGATCGAGCGTCGCGAGCCAGGGCCCCACCACCGAGATCAGGATGACGGGATGCACGCCGAGCCAGGCGACCAGATTGCCCGCCAGCAGCACGATGCTCGCTTCCAGGCCGCCGAAACGCTCGAAGGGCACGCGCAGATCGAGGGCCACGATCGCTCCGGCCATGCCGGCGGAGAGCACGCCCGCGGCGAGAAACAGCGACACCTCTCCGCACATCTCCGGCAGGCGCAGCCGCACCAGCCGCAGCAGCGACCGGCCGGTGCGATTGCCTTCGCGCACGAGCAGCGTCGCCACCGTGAGCAGCGGGGCGAGCACCGTGATGATCGCGAGCACGGACCACGCGCGCTGCACCTCGTGCACGACCAGCACGCCGATCGCGAGCACCGCGGGCACCCACAGCGCTTCCAGGTGCAGCGGGTAGCCGACGAAATCGCGCGCATGGTTGTAACGCGCGGAGGACAGCACCACCCAGGTGACCGCGATCCCGAGCGCCGAGAGGGGGATTCCGGTGGCCATCAGCCGCGCAAGACTCGCCTCGGGCGCGACCGTGAGCGTCACCGCCATCGCGCCGAAAAACGGCGACCACAGCGCGCCGACCATGAACGCGCGCGACAGCCCGGTCGCCTGCTCGAGCGTGAGCTTCGCGCGCGCGGAAAGCCGGTCCGCGAAGATCGCGACCGCGGAGAAGTTGATGACCGCGCCGAACAGGTGCACACCGATCATTGTCTTCAACAGCGCGCCGCGTCCGGTGGACAGCTGCTCGCCGGCCACTCCGGGCCCGGTGTTGATCAGCCTCAGGAACGAGACCGCAATGAGCATCGCGATGAGGGGGATGTTCTGCGCCAGAGCCCGCGTGTAGAGCCCCGCGACCCCGCCCGCGGCGCCCCAGATGACACCAGCGAGGCCCGCCGTAACGAGCGCGAGCACGACCCTCGCCTGCGCGCCCGGAAGCCGCGGCCAGAGCAGGAGCACCGCGATCCAGCCGATGATGCCGGTCAGCCAGCCGGGATAGGCCGGGAAGACCGTTGCCGCGACCGCGAGCGCGGCGACGGCGACCAGCAGCCACGCGGCCGCCTGGTAGCGGGCCGGGGTCGTGGCCGAAACCGCGCCGCCAGCCGGACGGGTCACAGCACGCCCGAGAGCCCGCCGTCCACGTTGACGCAGCAACCGGTGACGTAGCCCGCGGCGTCCGAGGCGAGGAACGCGATCACGTTCGCCACTTCCTCCGCCTCGCCCATGCGCCCGAGCGGCACGGTCTTGCCGGTCTGCGCGTAATGCTCCTCGACCGAAATCTTCACCCGCGCCGCGCGCCGCTCCTGCTGCTTCGACTTGATCTTGCCCACCGCGACCGCGTTCACCAGGATGTTGTGCGGCGCCAGCTCCTTGGACAGCGCCTTGGTGAGCGCGAGACCCGCCGCGCGCGTGATCGTGGTCGGAAACGATCCCGCGAACGGCTGCTTCGCGCCGACCATGTTGAGGTTGATGATGCGCCCGCCGCCCTGCTTCTTCATGTGCGGTATCGCCGCGCGCGCGGTGCGGATGTGGGCGAAGACCTTGATGTCGAGGTCATCCTGCCACGCCTTGTCGTCCACGGCGTCGAACGGCGACTGGCCGGTCGCGCCCGCGTTGTTGACGACGACGTCGACGCGCCCGAAGCGCTTCACGGTTTCCTCGACGAAGCGCTCGGCGTCGCCCGCCCTGGCCGCATCGGCCACTACGGCGAGCACGTCGCTGCCGGATTTCTTGAGCTCCGCCGCAAACGTATTGAGCACATCGGCGCGCCGCGCGCAGATTGCGACTTTCGCGCCTTCCGCGGCAAACCGCAGCGCGGTCGCGCGCCCGATCCCCTCGCTGCCCCCGGTGATCGCCACAACTTTCCCCGCCAATCCCAGCTCCAAAGTATCCTCCGTCGTCGGTTCGGACGCGATTTTGCCACAGATCACGGGGTACGACTGGCTGGAAAAGCTCAAAGGGAGAAGCGAAAGGAGGAATGGGAGGAGGTAAGATCAAAAAGTGTGTAAATGAGGAAGGCGGCGTAGCCTTTCGGTTGGAAGCTTGACTTCAACCAACGCCCGGTTAGCGCCGGGGTGAAAGGAGACGCCACCCATGAAAGAGAAGACCACA
>VGID01000013.1 GCA_016868035.1 Betaproteobacteria bacterium
CACGAAGTTTGGCCACAACCTGCTCGGGCTTTAAACGCACTCCTTTGGGCATTTCTTGATCCTTTCCAGTGTCAGAAAATCGGAATTTTCTCTCACTCGAACTGGATCAGTTTTTTCACGCCGGTCATCGCGCGCGCTCGTGACGTCGAGGCGAAGAAACGCCACCTCCAGGCCTTCCCCGGAGAGCTTGCGCTGCGCCGCCTTGCCCCGGGTTTCGTTGCGCGCCGTGAGCACGACGCGCAGGCCCTTGCGCGCGAGCTGGCGGCAGATCTCGAACCCGATTCCGCGGTTCGCGCCGGTGACGACCGCGATGCGTTTTTCAGCCATTCGACATTCTCAACCAGTGATTAACTCGTATCAAAAAGACCCAAAAAACTTGAAACCACCGATGAACGCCGATGAACACAGATAACAACAACCCCATGATCAGCCAAAGGGTTTTATGTTTTCGTCGGCGGGTATCGGCGTTTATCTTCGGTTAACTTTTCCTGATTCTGTTACCGCCTCTTAATCATTCAATCACTGAGTCACTCAGTCACTTGGTCAAAGATCGATCTTCCCGACCATATTCTCCGGACGCACCCATTCGTCGAACTGCGCCTCCGTGACATGGCCCAGCGCGAGCGCCGCTTCCTTGAGGGTCGTCCCCTCCTGGTGCGCCTTTTTCGCGATCTCGGCCGCCTTCTCGTAGCCGATGTGGGGATTGAGCGCCGTCACCAGCATGAGCGACTCACGCATCAGTTTCTCGATCCGCTCGCGGTTCGGCTCGATGCCGGCCGCGCAGTGCTCCCTGAAGTTGTCGCAGGCGTGCGCAAGCAGTTTCGCGCTTTGCAGGAAGTTCAGGATGACCAGCGGCCGGAATACGTTCAGCTCGAAGTTGCCCGAGGCCCCGCCGACGTTGATCGCGACATCGTTGCCGAAGACCTGCGCGCACACCATGGTCATCGATTCGGCCTGCGTGGGATTGACCTTTCCGGGCATGATCGAGCTGCCGGGCTCGTTTTCGGGGATCACGAGCTCGCCCAGCCCGCTGCGCGGGCCGGAGGCAAGCCAGCGGATGTCATTGGCGATCTTCATGAGGGCGGCGGCGAGCGTCTTCAGTGCGCCGTGCGCGTGCACGAGCGCGTCGCATGAGCCGAGAGCCTCGAACTTGTTCGGCGCGGTGACGAAAGGCAACCCCGTGAGCCGGGCGAGCTCCGCCGCCACCTTCTCGGAGAAACCGGCGGGCGCATTCAGCCCGGTGCCCACGGCGGTGCCGCCGAGGGCGATCTCGTGGAGATGGGGCAGCGCCGCATCCACGTGCGCGATCCCGTGATCGAGCTGGGAGGCATATCCGGAAAATTCCTGTCCGAGCGTGAGCGGCGTCGCATCCTGCAGATGCGTGCGGCCGATTTTCACGATCCTCGCGAAGACGTTCGCCTTCTTGGCAAGCGTATCGCGCAGCCGCTTCACCGCGGGCTTCAGCTGCATCTCGAGAGCGACCACGGCCGCCACGTGCATGGCGGTGGGGAAGGTGTCGTTCGACGACTGCGACATGTTGACGTCGTCGTTCGGGTGCACGCGGCGCCCTTCGCCGCGCAAGCCGCCCATGATCTCGGAGGCGCGGTTGGCGAGCACCTCGTTCGCGTTCATGTTGGTCTGGGTGCCGGAGCCCGTCTGCCATACCGTGAGCGGGAATTCGTCATCGAGGATCCCGCTCAAAACCTCGTCGGCGGCCCTCACGATCACCTCGCCCTTCTTCGCATCGAGCAGGCCGAGCGCCACGTTGGTGAGCGCCGCGGCCTTCTTCACCAGCACCTGCGCATGCACCACCTCGACCGGCATGCGCTCGCCCGGGAACCGGAAGTGTGCGAGGCTGCGCTGCGTCTGCGCGCCCCACAGGCGCTCTTCCGGAACCTTGATCTCTCCCATCGTGTCGCGCTCGACGCGCATGCGGCCGCTCACCCTGCACCTCCCTTGCGTAATTTCGCGATCAACCGAGGAACGAGCGCGACGCCCTGCCTCATTCGCGTATTTTCCCCGCTCCGGGACCGCCAAGTCATCTTCACCCGCACCGCGCTAGATGAGGGCACGCTGCTCCCCGCGGCTCGCGCCGGCGTCCACCACGGTAAGGGCGGTCATGTTGACGATGCGGCGCACCGTGGCCGAAGGCGTGAGGATGTGCACCGGCCAGCCGGTGCCGAGCAGGATCGGCCCCACCGTGATGCCGTCACCGGCCGCCGTCTTGAGCAGGTTGAAGGCGATGTTCGCCGCGTCGAGCGTGGGCATCACCAGCAGGTTGGCCTCCCCGCGCAGCCGCGAATTGGGAAAGACGCGCGCGCGGATCTCGGCGGAGATCGCGGCGTCGCCGTGCATTTCGCCGTCCACCTCCAGGTCGGGCGCGAGCTGCTCGATGAGCGCCAGCGCCTTGCGCATCTTGACGGCGGTCGGCGTGTCGGCCGTGCCGAAATTCGAGTGCGAGAGCAGCGCCACGCGCGGCACGATGCCGAAGCGCCGGATTTCCTCGGAAGCGAGCACCGCGACCTCGGCGACCTGCTCGGCCGTGGGATCGAAGTTGACATAGGTGTCACAGATGAACACCGTGCGCCTCGGCAGCAGCAGCATGTTCATGGCCGCGTAGCCCTTCACGCCCGGCTGCCGGCCGAGCACCCGGCCGATGAAACGCAGGTGCGTTTCGTACCTGCCCAGCACGCCGCACAGCATGGCGTCGGCCGCTCCCATGTGCAGGAGCATCGCCCCGATCAGGGTGCTGTTGCGGCGCATGTCGAGCTTGGCGATCTCGGGGGTGACGCCCCGGCGCTCGGCAAGCTTGTGGTAGGCCGTCCAGTACTCACGGTAGCGCGGATCGCTGTTGGGGTCCACGAGCTCGAAGTTCTCGTCGCGCTTGAGCCGCAGCCCCAGCCGCTCGATGCGCATCTGCACCACATCGGGCCGCCCGACGAGCACCGGGCGCGCCATACCCTCGTCCACCACGACCTGCGCGGCCTGCAGCACGCGCTCCTCCTCGCCCTCCGCGTAGACCACGCGCTTGGGGGCGCCCTTGGCCGCCTCGAAAACCGGCTTCATGATCAGTCCGGAGTGGTACACGAACTGGTCCAGGCGGTCGCGGTAAGCCTCCAGATCGGCGATCGGCCGGGTCGCGACGCCGCTCTTCATGGCCGCCTCGGCGACGGCCGGCGCGATCTTGGCGATCAGCCGCGGATCGAACGCCCGCGGAATCAGGTACTCGGGCCCGAACCGCATGTTCTGCCCGCCGTAGGCCAGGGAAACGATGTCCGACTGCTCGGCCTGCGCGAGCTGGGCGAGCGCGTGCACCGCCGCGAGCTCCATTTCGCGCGTGAAGGTCGTCGCCCCCACGTCGAGCGCGCCGCGAAAGATGAACGGGAAGCACAGCACGTTGTTCACCTGGTTCGGATAGTCGGAGCGCCCGGTCGCGATCACTGCATCCGGTTTCACCGCCTTCGCGGCCTCGGGCCGGATTTCGGGCTCCGGATTGGCGAGCGCGAGGATCAGCGGGCGCGCGGCCATGCGCTTGACCATCTCGGGCTTGAGCACGCCCCCCGCGGATACGCCGAGGAAGATGTCCGCGCCGTCGATGACGTCGGAGAGACTGCGGCCCTCGGTCTCGATCGCGTAGCGCTCTTTCTCGGGGTCCATCTCTTCCTTGCGGCCCTTGTAGACAACACCCTTGATGTCGGTCACCACGATGTTCGAGCCCGGAAGCCCCATGTCCACGAGCAGGTTCAGGCAGGCGATCGCCGCCGCACCGGCGCCCGAGCACACCAGCTTCACACGCCCGATGTCCTTGCCGACTACCTTGAGCCCGTTCAGGATCGCCGCGCCGACAATAATCGCCGTGCCGTGCTGGTCGTCGTGAAACACCGGGATCTTCATGCGCGCGCGCAGCTTGCGCTCGACGATGAAGCACTCGGGCGCCTTGATGTCCTCGAGGTTGATGCCGCCGAACGTCGGCTCGAGCGCGGCGACGATCTCGACGAGCTTGTCCGGGTCGCGCGCGTCCACCTCGATATCGAAGACGTCGATGCCCGCGAACTTCTTGAACAGAACGCCCTTGCCTTCCATCACCGGCTTCGAGGCGAGCGGTCCGATCGCGCCCAGGCCCAGCACCGCCGTGCCGTTGGTGATCACCGCGACGAGGTTGCCGCGCGCGGTCAGCGTGTGCGCTTGCGACGGGTCGCTCACGATGGCCTCGCACGCCGCCGCCACTCCGGGCGTATACGCCAGGGACAAGTCCCGCTGGTTGATCATGCCCTTGGTCGGCGCCACCGAGATCTTGCCGGGAGTGGGCAAACGGTGGTACTCGAGAGCGGCCTTGCGCAGTTGGTCGTCCATGGGCAGCGTTGTTGTCGACGGTCGTGCGCCGAGCGGCACGGTGTGTCCGTTCCAACGCGCGCAGTTAAGCCGGCGCGATGCGTCCGGCTTTAACGGAAATTATACCGGATGGTCGTGCGCATCCCTTTCGCGAAACGCCTTCACGCCTCGCATGGCCCGCACGCGGCGACAATTGCCTCAGCGCCACCGCTTTGTGCTATGTTTCTGGGCGGATTTTCCGCCATGGCCGACCTACCTACCAGCGCGCGCGCCGAACTCTATCCCGAGATCGAGCCGCACCGCGCCGGCATGCTTGCGCTCGACGCGACGCATACCATGTACTGGGAGGAATCCGGGAACGCCGCGGGCACGCCGGTGCTGTTCTTGCACGGCGGCCCCGGAGCGGGCTCTTCGCCCGCGCACCGGCGCTTCTTCGATCCCGCGCACTACCGCATCGTGATCTTCGACCAGCGCGGCGCCGGCCGCTCCACTCCCCTCGGCGAGCTGCGCGAGAACACGACCCCGCATCTCGTGGCCGACATCGAACGGCTGCGCCGGCACCTCGCCGTCGAGCGCTGGCTCGTGTTCGGGGGCTCGTGGGGCAGCACGCTCGCGCTTGCCTATGGCGAAGCGCACCCGGAGCGCTGCACGGGCTTCATCCTGCGCGGCGTGTTCCTGTGCCGCAAGAGCGAGATCGAGTGGTTTCTCTACGGCCTGCGCGGCTTCTTCCCGGAGGCGTGGCGGACTTTTGCCGCGATCATTCCGCCGGAAGAGCGCGGCGACCTGCTCCGCGCCTATTACCGGCGCCTCACCGATCCCGACCCCGGCGTGCACCTGCCGGCGGCGCGCGCGTGGAGCACATACGAAGGCCTGTGCTCGACGCTGCTGCCCAGCCCCGAGACCGTCGCCTATTTCGCAGGAGACAACGTCGCGCTGGGGCTTGCCCGCATCGAGGCGCATTACTTCAGCCACGACATCTTCCTGCCGCAGGACGCACTGCTCGCGAATGTCGGGCGCGTGCGGGAGCTGCCCTGCACCATCGTCCAGGGTCGCTACGACGCGGTGTGCCCGATCGTCACGGCGGACGAACTGCACGAAGCGTGGCCGGAAGCGGAGTACATTGTGGTTCCGGACGCCGGGCACTCCGCGTGGGAGCCCGCGATCTGCGCCGAGCTGGTGAAAGCGACCGAGCGGTTCAAGGCGTGGCGCTAGCAGACCCTCGTTCCGGTTTCGATGTTCCGGGTTTCGTGTTGCTTGCGGCGGCTACGCCCCCCGGCTTTCCGGTTCCCGAGACTCGAAACCCGAAGCCGTCAGCGGGTTTTTACGGCAGCAGCGGCCTCCGACGGGCCATCCGCAAGCAAACAGTACGGTCGCGTCGGCCACCTGCCCGCAGCCTCGGAATGGGACATCGCGAGGAATCGGCACCAATCCGTCGGCTGCTGCGCGCCTGCCCGCTCCAGCCTGCGGCAGTCCGAGTCCGGCGCGTCCTCCTTGGGTCGCATCCCCGCCAATAAACGGCGGGGCCCCTGCTCCGCCCTACGGCAGCAGTACCGTCGATCCCGTGGTCTTGCGCCCCTCGAGATCGCGGTGCGCCTGCGCCGCTTCGCGCAACGGGTAGGTCTGGTTGATCGAGATCTTCACCGCTCCGCTCTTGACCACCGCGAAGAGTTCGTTCGCGGCCCCCACCAGGTCCTCGCGACTGCTCGTGTAGTGAAACAGCGAGGGGCGCGTGAGGAAGAGCGAGCCTTTCTGGGCCAGGATCGCGAGATTGAACGGCGGGACCGCTCCCGAAGAATTGCCGAAGCTCGCCATCAGCCCGCGCGGCCGCAGGCAGTCGAGCGAATCCATGAAGGTGTCCTTGCCCACGCCGTCGTAGACCACCGGAACGCCCTTGCCTTTCGTGACTTCCTTGACGCGCTCCACGAACTTCTCCTTCGACGTCACGACCACGTGCTTGCAGCCGGCCTTTTTCGCGAGCACCGCCTTCTCGTCGCTGCCCACCGTGCCGATCACGGTGGCGCCCAGGTGCTTCGACCATTGGGAAAGGATCTGTCCCACGCCGCCCGCTGCGGCATGCACGAGGACCGTATCGCCTTTCTGCACTTTGTAGGTTCGGCGGCACAGATACCACGCGGTCATGCCTTTCAGCATGATCGCCGCGGCGACCTTGTCGTCAATGCCCTTCGGCACCTTCACCATGCGCGCGGCTTGCCGCAACAGCAGCTCCGCGTAGGAACCGATCGGCTGCGCGTAGGCGACGCGGTCGCCGATCTTGAACTCTTTCACCTTGGGACCAACCGCCTCCACCACGCCCGCGCCTTCCATGCCGAGGCCGGTGGGCAGTTGCATGGGATAGAGGCCGGTACGGTGATAGGTGTCGATGAAATTCAGACCGATGGCCGTGTTGCGCACCAGCACCTCGCCTTCACCCGGCGCGCCGACCTGCACCGCCTCCCAGCGCAGCTTCTCCGGCCCGCCGTGCTCATAGACGCGAATTGCGTGAGGCATACGTTCTCCTTTTATTGTGCGGGGACAGTCAAAAGAGGTGATTAAACCACATTTTTCCGGCGCGCCGCACCGCGCGCTCCACCGTGTGGACTCGCGCGCCGGCGTATTCGGCTTCGCCGCTCACAGCGCAGGGCAGTCTCGCCGATCGCGCCGCGACGGCCTCGTCGTGCGGCCTGCCGGGCCCCGGCGCGCTGCCGCAGGAGCTGCTCTGCTAACGAGCGCGCAGGACCCGCGCCGCCCGCGCGACGTCGCGCTGCTTTACCCAGAAGATCGCACCGAAGCGCGCCCCGCCCGCGGCCACCGCGTCCATCGCGACCATGTTGATCCCCGCCTTGGCAAGCCTGCTGCAGATGCCGGCAACGGCCCCGGCCTTGTCCGTGCCCTGCGCCAGGAAAACCGTCTTCTTCTTGCTCACCTTAAAGCCCAGCTTGCGCGCGGCGCGTGTGAACTTGGCCACGTCGTACGGGATGAAATCGACCTGCGCGCGCCCGGCGTTCGGGAAACCCGTGAACGCGCGCAGATTGACACCATGCGCGGCAAGCCCGTTCAGCAAACGCGCACCCTGGCCTGCGCGGTTGGGGGTCCTCATGCTGAAATAATGCGCCTTGCGGATAGTCGTAGCCATGCTTGCCCTCCTTTGATTGAAACCGATATGCGAGAGTACAGCCGCCGATTGAACGGCAGCCTGCTGTCTGTTTCGGACTGGTTAGCCTGATCCAGCGCTCTTTTTCCGGACTGTCTCCACCGCCGGTTGAGCGGCGGCGAGCCGTCCGTTTCGAACCGGCGGACTTAATCCGGCGCTCGGCGTCCGGATTAAGCATAATTATGCTCCGACACGCGCGCGAAAGCACTCCGGAAAACTTCGGAGCGGACGCCACATCGTAGTCGACTTCGCAACAAGCGAAATCGCCGGTTGAGCGGCCATGTTTGGCCCCTCTCGAACCGGCGCTCGGCGTCCGGACGGATACAACCGCCGGTTGAACGGCGGCCTGCTGTCCGGCTCGAACCGGCGGATTTAATCCGGCGCTTGGCGTCCGGATTGAGGTGCATTAGCATGACGGCAAATCGCTGGAGGACCCTATGGATCAGCCGGACAACAGGCGCATCGCGGTCACACCCACTGGCGCGGCGCTCGGTGCCGACGTGGCGGGCATTGACCTCGCGCAGCCGCTCGATGACGCGGCGTTCAGGGCCGTCGAAGCGGCGTGGCACCAGCATCTCGTGCTGCGCTTCCGCGGCCAGCGCCTCGATGACCCCGGCCTGCTCGCGTTTGGTCGCCGCTTTGGCGAACTCGACAGCGCACCGGTGCATGCTACGCGTGACGCCGACCACGATCCGTACCCCGAGATCACGGTGATGTCGAACATCAAGGTGGACGGCAAGCCAATCGGCAATCTCGGCCATTACGAAGCGGAGTGGCATACCGACATGTCCTACAACGAGCGATGCCCGATCGGCAGTCTGCTCTACTCGCTGGAGGTGCCTGCCGAGGGGGGCGACACCGGTTTCTGCAACATGTACCTCGCCCTCGAGACCCTCCCCGCCGAGCTCAAGCGCGCCATCGTCGGCAAATCCTGCAAGCACGACGCGAGCCGCAACAGCGCCGGCGAACTGCGTAGGGGGTTCAAGGAAGCAACCGACCCGCGCGAGACTCCGGGCGCCGTGCACCCGATCATCCGCACGCATCCGGACACGCGCAGAAACGCATTGTTCCTCGGGCGCCGGCGCGACGCCTACGTCATGGGGCTGCCGCTCGATGAAAGCGAAGACCTGTTGAACCGGCTGTGGGCCCACGCGGCCAAGCACGAGTTCGCCTGGTACCAGAAGTGGAAAGTAGGCGATCTCATCATGTGGGACAACCGATGCACGATGCACCGCCGGGATGCATTCGATCCGAATGCACGGCGGCTGATGCATCGCACGCAGATCAAGGGCGACAAGCCGTTCTTTGATCCCGCATCGGTTGCGGCGTAGGCTCATGCGCCGCTCGGCGGCGCGTTAGCCGAAGCCACAACCCCAAACGATGCACCGCCGGGATGCATTCGATCCGAATGCACGGCGGCTGATGCATCGCACGCAGATCAAGGGCGACAAGCCGTTCTTTGATCCCGCATCGGTTGCGGCGTAGGCTCATGCGCCGCTCGGCGGCGCGTTAGCGGCGGTAAGGCCATCTGTACCGGCACCAGCAGGCCGCCACGGCGTGGCCGTCGGCCTGCGGGAGCGGGCGGAATGCTACTCGCTTTTGCCCCGGTCGGCGGGCTTGTTTTGCGCGACGCCGGCGCTGAGCGACTCGAGCGCGGCCTTCTGCATCTCGAGGGTCTTGATCGTCATCTGCACGAAGCCCACGTTCATCGTGAGCCAGTTCTCGACGGTCTTCAGCTCGCCGATTTTCTTCGCGATCTCCTCGACATTCGCGGTCGGCGTCAACATTCCCGGGATCGGAAACGACAGTGGATTCCACATCTTCTGCATGAACTCGAACAGATCCTTGGGCAGGTCCGATTGTTGCGCCATGGCTCCTCCTATACCGCGCGTGTCTCCGCGTCTATTATAGGGTTAAAGCGGACGGCAACAGCCGCTGCTTTAACCGCGCGAGTTCGAAGAGACGATCGTGTCGCCGTTCAACTCGCATTCGTGAAGGCTTCCATCGGAAACACGCAGTGAAATTCCTCAAGGCGGTGCGCCTCGACGATTCCGACGACCGCGTCCTCTCCGGGCAAGGCGGGGCTGCCCGCGACGGTGAGTGGCTGGTCTCGGGCGGCTACGCGGTGTGCGACCTCGCGAAGGGGCACGCGCAGCCGAACTGCCGCTGCGACCGGACCTTCGTGGCACTTGGCTCGCGCCGGCGCTGCACCCTCGCCGAGGTCGCCGAAATTGATGAGGCCGCGTTCGGGCGCCTGCAGGAGGTGCTCGCGCACTTTTTCCTGAACGAGCTCGGCGCCCCGTCGCTCGAAGCCGCCCGCGCGGCCGCCGCGGACGAGTGCGAGTATACGGCGGGGCTCTCGGCCGACTTTCCGGAAGACGTCTGGATCACAGTCCAGCGCGAGCCGACCGCGGAGGGCGTAGGCGAGCGCTATTCCGTCTTCAAGCGGCTGATGATCGGCAGCCACAAGGTTTAGCGCTGCGTGACGAATGAGGCGTGACGGGTGACCGGTGGCCAGCGACCTGCAAAGGGGAACCGGGGGGCAGGACATGTCGCCGCGCATTACGTGCCGGTTTTCCCCATTCCCCATTCCCCATTCACCATTTACCGGGAAACGATGATTCCCTGCTACGTGAGCGGCGCGGGCATGTACGCCGGGGAACGGACCTGGTCGTTCAAGACGACGGTCATCGCGTGGCTGGAGGGATCCGGCCTCGGGTACGACACGCGCTACCGCTACTACCGCGCCCGCTTTCCCGAGCTCGACCCGGAGGCGCTGGCGCGCCTCGTGTGCGACCCGATCGAGCATTACGACCGGGACTGGCCGCGCTATCGGGCGGGATCCTCGTTGCCCGAGGAGGAGGCACTCGCGCATTTCGTGCTGGAGCGCGACGCGCGGTTTCGTGATGAAGCACGGGTCGCGATCTACTGCTTCGACGAAGCCGGCATCGGATCCGGCGTGAACGCGATGCGCTTCGTGCACGCCGGCAAGCCGATCGTCGGTTTCTACGCGGCCGACGCTGGCGCCCGCCGCGTGAACCTCACCAACGTACTCCAGCTCGCGGCGGAATTCCCAGAGCAGGTCCGGCTCGCCGCCTATCGGACACCCGGAGACATCACGACGCAGCTGGGAGTATGGCTACCGATGGTGGCGACGGGACGAGGACTACGGACTGAGGACTGAGGGTTGAGGATTGAGGATTGAGGTTTGAGGTTTGAGGTTTGAGGTTCGAGGTTTGAGGATCGGCGGTTACGGGTCATCCCTTGTCCGGAATGACCTCCACCCGGATGGGCGCCCCGTCTTTCACTTTCCCGAGCTGGCGCGGATCGCCTTCGATCTTGCCCAGCACGTTGCAACGGGTGACGAGGCGGCATTCGCTGCCTTTTGATACCGGCGTGGGCCCGAAGGGGAGCGCGAGCGCGCTTCCTTGCACCCAAAAGCACACCGTGCCCGCGTCGATGACCTCTTGGGCATCCGGCTCCAGGCTTGCGCGCACCGGAAGCTCGAAATAGACCTCTTCGCCCCAGGTGCTGGCGCTTGCCTTGCACGGCAGCGCAACGAGCAGCGCTTTCGCCGTGGGGGTGTCACGTAAGCTAGCGGTCACTTCGCCATTCCCCCAGGAGATCCGGATCCTCGCCATGGGGGTCGGCTGCGCGGGATGCGGCTGGGGGCTAGAGCGGGCGTCCGGCTGCGGGCTTGTTGGATGCACCAAGGCTCGGCGTCTTCGAGACGACCTGCTTCAGCCGTTTCTTTTCGTTCAGCACCTTGGTCGTGTACTGGTCTTCGTTGTCGTTGAGCGCACCGGCATACATCTGCAGCGCGATGCCCAGGTTGCCGGTAAGCCGGATGTACTCCCTGAGGATCTGGGTGCCCACCAGGATATTGGTGGCGGGATCGAATACTGCCCGGTCGCCGCCGTGCTCCTCGAGTTTCTCGCTATGGTATTTCGGGATGATCTGCATCAGCCCCTTCGCCCCCGCGACGCTCTCGGCGATCGGATTGAAACGCGATTCGACCGCGATCACGGCGATGACGAGCAGCGGGTCCAACCCCAACTTGTGGGCCGCGCCATGCGCCAGCCCCACGAGATCGAAGGTCACCTCCTGTGAGACCCGGTAGCGCTTGGCAAGGAATTCGGCAAGCGCCCGGTAACGGGCCTCCTCGATCGGTGTGACGCCCACTGGGCTGCCGGACTGCGACTGCAGCGTGGCGGCAGGGGTCAATCCCTCGGGAAACACGCTCTGCCAGGCGCCAGCCGACCCTAGCGGGCCGTGCTGGTTGTGCACGATCAGCAGCAACGCGCTCAAGCTGGCCACCAGGACCATGGCGGATACCATGCTGCGCGTGCGTCGCGCGAGCCGGGATAGAACCAGGCGATCCCAATCCAAAGTTGATTTTGCGAACATAGCAAAACCTCCTCTTGCGTGTGCCGGCCTCTACAAACCGGCGGTTAGCCCCCGGCGCCAAGTGCGTAACTCTGCACGTGGTTGCCCCCCAGATCAACCCCAATAGGTAGTGGGTGTCAGGCTGGAACGGGCCAATTCTAGTGGCTGGGGTAGCCAGCCGCAACCGTGTATTCCATACCGAGGGGCACCCTGTCCTTGAGTTGCATGGACAATGATGCGGTGCGATGTACTATAGTCCATTGGTTTTTAATATATTTGTCAAAATATCTCGCGCGGTTTGCGCAGATATTGCTGCGCCGCATTATGCTGTATTGCTGAGGCCAATGCAAGCTTCCGAAACGCGGAAAACATCATTCCGAATAGACATAAATAGTATTATAAAACAACGATATATGAACTACGGTCGAGGCGCGAGCCTGGTCAGGCCCGCTGCATCCCCGGGAGGGCGCTTCCGCGCCTCGCGCAATGCCGCCTGATCGAGCTGCAAGGTATCGTCGTAGCCGCTCGAACACGCACCGATCGCAACCGCGTTTCAGCCCTCCTTTGGTGGCGGCTCCCGAGACGCACCGGGGCGGGGGGCATCCGATGGTTGCGAGCGGGTCCTGCGCGTCGAGTCAGCGCGAGGCGGCAGGCAAGGGATGCCCTGGAAAACGCCGCTTGAACTCGGCCAGCATCTCCTCGGCGGCCGCGCCCTGCCCCTGTCGGCGCAACTCTTCGATGCGCTCGAGCCACTTCTCGGGCCGCTCCCGTTCGTAGGCGTGCCAAACCGGGAGCCGCTCGCCCAAGACGCGCCCGGTCCCCGGGTCCACCTCGGCGGGGCGGCCGGACTCCGGCGCTGCGGCGGCAGCGGGCTTTGCGAGGTCCGCCGCCGGGCGCTCGCCGAGTGGTGCCCGGGCTTCGCTCCGGGTGCGGGCTTCCTTCGGCACAGCCGCCGGCTCCGCGGCGCTTTCGCGCTCGGCGCGGCTTGCCGGATCCGCCGGTCGCGGCGCCGGGACAGCGGCAAACGGCGGCGCAGATTCGGCCGTAGCCGGCGCGCTCTGGCGGGCAGGCTCGGCGCGCTCCCTGGCGGGTGTCGGGGGTGGCTTGTCGGTAACCGCCTCGCGACTCACTGGAGGTGCGCGAGGCGCCCGTACGCCGGGTTCGGGAAGCGCGGCGGGTGCCACGGGCTCCTGCGGCGCAGTGATCGGGTATTCAGCGGAAGCAGGGGGTGCTTCTTCGCGTCTCGACGCCGCCGGCGCGCCGAGTTTCGGATCGGTGAGCCGCTCCGTGCCCTCTTCGCGCATCAAGATCACCAGGCTCGCGCTCACCACGACGACCGCCGCGATCGAGACCGGCACTTGCCACCAGCGCAACAGCGCGCTGAACGGGCGCGGATTCGCGCCGACTTCGCGGTGCGCCGCCGCGAGTATCGCCGCATCCAGATGCGCCGGCGGCCCATCGTCCCCGGCCTCTCGATAGATGCGCGCGAGCCGCGGATCGTTCTCCGCGCCTCCGGGCGTGCCGTTCCTGTGCCCGCTCAGCGCCATTTCGCCATCCCCTGCCGCAGCTTCGCCAGCGCGTAGCGCAGCCGGCTCTTCGCCGTTTCGCGCCCCACGCCGGTCGCCTCGGCGATTTCCTCCACGCTCAGGCCTCCTTCCTGCTGCAGCAGGAAAGCCTCGCGCTGCTCCTCGGGCAGCTCGGCGATCAGCCGCAGCAGTTCCCCGGCTTGCCTGCGGACGTCATAGGCGGACTCCAACGGGATCGCGCCCGCGTCCGCCACATGCTCGAGCGCGTCGCAATCCTCCTCATCGAGCGACACTGCGGCATGCCGCTTCGAGCGGTAGTGATCAACGAAGCGGTTGTGCGCAAGCCGGTAGAGGTAGGTCGTGAACTTGGCCCGGACCGTGTAGCCCTGCCGCGCCCGGACGAGATTCATCCACACATCCTGAAACAGCTCTTCGGCCACCGCCGCATCGCGGCTGTGCCGCAGCAGGTAGCGGTAGACCCCGCCCTTGTGACGGCCGTAGAGCACGTCGAATGCGCCGGCATCGCCATCGCGATAACGCGACATCAGCTCTTCGTCGCTGGGACCGGCGTCCTGGGACATTACGGGTACCCAGTATACCGCCGCACCGGCGAACCCCGCGCCGCGCCAGCGCGGGAGACGAATGTCGCGTCAAGGGCGGACCGCGTTCGCTTCCCCCACGGCGGAGTTCAGCACGTTTCATCATCTGCGCACGCGCCTTTCACTTTGGATCCGGAACGAACTGTCCGGGAAACGGCGTAGCGACCCGCGGGGCCCGTATGACGCCCAGCGCCACCAGATTCGGGTAGGTGTCGTAATGGATCGCGATCAGTTCTTCCGGATGCGCCGTCGCCCGCTCGAAAGCGGTGTAGCGCGCGTGAGAGGTCTCGCTGCGACCGTGCCCCGTCCCAAGGGCAGCGCCTCGTTCGGCAGGGTACGGCGACGGCGCATGGCGGGGTGCGGCGCTCTCGGCCGCTCCCGAGCGACCGGCGGAGCCGGCATCGCCCGCGCCGTCCTCGGCCGCCGGCGCCCCGTGGCCCCGCCGCGGGCCCGGGTCGATGCTCGTCTCGGGCTCACGCTTCTTCCGGTAGAGCGCCACCCCGATCACGCCGACGTTCTCCGGCCGGCCGGTGCGCGCGGCATATGAAGTGTGGTGCTCCGTGAAGAAAAACGCCGCCACCCGTGGCAGGCTCTTGCGCCAGCCCTTCACGTCGAGCGTCTGGTGCGGCGCGAGCACGTAGCCCGCCTGGCGCCAGCTTGCCGTCTCCCCGCTCACCGCGTTCACGCCATCCACCGAGAGCACCGCGAGGATCTCCGCCCCGGTGCGGTTACGCACGCGGACCTGGTATTCATTGCCGGGCTTGCCCACCACGTAGTAACGGCCCGCATGGCGTAAGAGCGGCAACGCACGGTTCTCAACGCGGTCATAGACCGTGACCTCCGCCATGTTGCCAACGGCGCCCGCGGCCCCCGCCAGCGCCCACAATATGCTCACAGCCGCGACTGCTTTCCACTGCATGGTCGTCTCCTTGGGTTGAGGATCCTCCCGGTACGAACGCAGCGGCCGGGCGCATGGGGTTAACTTGAACCGGTAGCAGCCCCCCCTTATACTCGGTTAACCCCCCGTTAACCGCCCGGCGAGTTCGCGTGCGCGGATTCGCGGCAGTGGTTTTTACCAGAGGGAGCACAGGAGCTCAGCATGCCCAAGTTTTCCCCCGAAGCCATCCGCACCATCGCGCTGGTTGGCCACGGCGGCGCCGGCAAGACCACGCTCGCGGAGGCGTTGCTGCACAGGTCCGGGACTATCAACGGCCCCGGAACCGTGGAGAAAGGCACTACCGTTTGCGATTTTGATCCGCTGGAGAAGCAGTATTTGCACTCGCTCCAGGCCTCAATCGTGCACTTGCAGCACGCCGATACCCGCATCCATCTGGTGGACACGCCCGGGCTGCCTGATTTCATCGGCCGGGCGATCGGCGCGTTGCCGGCGGTGGAGACCGTCGCCGTCGTGGTGAACGCGCAGAACGGCATCGAGATGATCACCAGCCGCATGATGCAGTGGGCGGCAATGCGCAACCTGTGCCGCATCATCATCGTCAACAAGATCGACGCGGAAGACGTGGATCTGCCGGAGCTGCTCGGCAAGCTCCAGGCCACTTTTGGCAAGGAGTGCCTGCCCATCAACCTGCCCGCCGAGGGCGCCAAGCGCGTGGTGGACTGTTTTTTCCACCCCTCGGGTGACGCCGATTTCTCTTCCATCGAGGAGGCGCACTCGGCGCTGGTGGACCAGGTCGTCGAAGTGGACGAGGAATTGATGGCCAAGTACCTCGAGCAGGGTGAAATCGCGCCCGACGCGCTGCACGAGCCATTCGAGAAGGCGCTGCGCGAAGGGCACTTGATCCCCGTGTGCTTCGTCTCGGCGCGCAACGGCGCCGGAGTCGCGGAACTGCTCGACGTTTTCACGAAGCTCATGCCCAACCCCACCGAGGGCAACCCGCCGCAGCTGGTGAAAGGAGCGGGCGCACAAGCGGAGCCGTTCCGCACCGTGCCCGATCCGAAAAAGCACGTGGTGGCGCACGTGTTCAAGGTGACGATTGACCCGTTCGTCGGCAGGGTGGGCGTGTTCCGCGTGCATCAGGGCACGATCACCAAAGACTCGCAGCTCTTCATTGGCGAGGCGAGGAAACCCTTCAAGGTCGGGCATGTTTACCTGCTTCAGGGCAAGGATTTCGTCGAGACCGACGCGCTGGTGCCGGGCGACATTGGCGCGGTGGCGAAGGTCGATGACATGCACTTCGACGCGGTGCTGCACGACTCGCACGACGAGGACCACATCCACGCCGTGCCGCTCGCATTCCCGACGCCGATGCACGCGGTCGCCGTGGAGCCGAAGCGCCGCGGCGACGAGCAGAAAATCTCGGAGACCCTGCACAAGCTCGCCGCCGAGGACCCTACCTTCAAGGTCGAGCACCACGCGGTCGTCAACGAAACGGTGATCAGCGGGCTGGGCGATCTGCACATGCGCTACGTACTCGACCGCATGGCCGCCCAGTACCACGTCGAGGTCGCCACCAAGCCGCCGCGCATCCCCTACCGCGAAACCATCACCGCCAAGGCCGAAGGGCACCACCGCCACAAGAAGCAGACCGGGGGCGCGGGCCAATTCGGCGAGGTGTTCCTCCGGGTCGAGCCGCTGCGGCGCGGCGCGGGCTTCGAATTCGTGGACGAGGTGAAAGGCGGCACCATTCCCACACAGTTCATCCCGGCCGTGGAGAAGGGCGTGCGTCAGGTGCTGGATGTGGGCCCGGTCGCAGGCTACCCGGTGCATGACGTGCGGGTCATCGTCTACGACGGCAAGCACCACGCAGTGGATTCCAAGGAAATCGCCTTCATCACCGCCGGCAAGCGCGCATTCATGGACGCGATCAGCAAGGCGCGCCCGATCATCCTCGAGCCCATCGTCAGCGTCGAGATCACCGCGCCCGACGCCAACATGGGCGACATCGCGGGCGACATATCGTCCAAGCGCGGCCAGTTGAGCGGGACCGATTCGGCTGTGCCGGGAACGCTGGTGATCAAGGGCACGGTGCCGCTCGCCGAGTTGAACAACTACCAGGCACGGCTCAAGTCCGTCACGGCCGGCCAGGGCTCGTTCACGATGGAATTCGCGCGCTACGACCCGGTGCCGCCCAACATCCAGAAGGACCTCGTCGCGCAGTTCGGCAAGGCCGCTACCGCGGAAGAGCAGTAGCATCCGGCAGCCGCCCCTCCTGCCCGCCATGCCCGCAGCGATCGCTTACGCACCGCGCGGTTGCCAGCGCGCGCTCATCGCTGTCCTCGCGCTGGCGGGCGCGGTCGCGTGCCGCGCTGCACCCGCGATCGAGCTCACGCTGCGAGAAATCGCGGACTTCCGCCCCGCCCCGCGCGCGCCGGCCGCTCTCCCGGACCAGCTGCCGCACAGCGATGTCGCGCACGGCACGCGTGACATTGCCCGGGCGTGGCTCGCGGCGCCGACCCGGCGCTACGCGCACGCCGTCCTCGGGGACGACCTCGAGGCAGGCGAGCTGCGCGTGCAGACCCGCGAGGGAGCCACGCTCACCGCGCGGCTGCCGGTCGAATGCGTATTCGAGGACCTCGTGCCCCGCCTGATGGACCTCGACGGCGACGGACGCGACGAAATCGTGGTCGTCGAGAGCTGTCAGGCAAGTGGTGCGATGATCAGCATCTGGGGGGTGGACGCGGGCCGGCTCATGCGCAAGGCGGCTGGCGGCGCGATCGGCACGCCGCACCGATGGTTGAACCCGATCGGCTTCGGGAATTTCACGGGCGACGGCACCCTCGACATCGCGGTGGTGCAAACCCCGCATATTGGCGGGATCGTGAAGATCTACCGGCTGCGGGGCAGCGGGCTCACCCTGCTCGCCGAGCGCGGGCAGTATTCGACGCACGCACTCGGCAGCACCGAGCTTGCGCTGGGGCGAGTGTTCCGGCTCGGCGCGACCACCTCGCCGTGCTCGTGCTGCGTGGCGGTTTCGGCTGTCGGATGGCCGCGCCGCGGAAGTAACGGTGAAGTAAGCGCCCTGTCCGCGCAAGTCGCTCTGGTAGAGTTACGCGATGGATGAAATGGTTCTGCGCGGCATGGCCAAATGGCCGAACGTGCCGGCGCGGCGCGGACACGTTAGCCGCAGGCCCGTTTGCGGGAAGCGCCGCGGGACCGCCGGCCCCACCGGTCTGCGCAGCCATGGATGAAATGGTTCTGCGCGGCATGGCCAAATGGCCGAACGTGCCGGCGCGGCGCGGACACGTTAGCCGCAGGCCCGTTTGCGGGAAGCGCCGCGGGACCGCCGGCCCCACCGGTCTGCGCAGCCATGGATGAAATGGTTCTGCGCGGCATGGCCAAATGGCCGAACGTGCCGGCGGTCTACGGCTGGCTCTCACTCGACCGGCGCGGCGAGTGGCGGCTCAAGCGCGAGCGCATCGGCAATCCCATGGTCACCGTGTTCATCGGCCGCAATTACGAGCACGACGAACGCGGCTGCTGGTACTTCCAGAACGGGCCACAGCGGGTGTTCGTGGGCCTCGACTACACTCCCATCGTCTACCGGCTGGTGAGCGCGGAGGGCGCGCCGCTCGAGCTCGAATGCCATACCGGACGGCGGGTATACGAGATCGGGGGGGCGTGGATGGATGAAGCCGGCGCACTGCTCCTGCTCACCGAGCACGGCGTGGGGCTCGTGCACGATCGCGACCTTGCGTGGCTGGTCCCCTGCTTCGTGGACGCCGATGGGCGTGCCCTCGCCGCGACCGCGCTCGATGAGCGGATCGAAATGGTGCAGCGCGGCCGGTCCGCGCCGTTGTGGCTCGAGCATCGCGGGGGAAACACCCGGGTGGAGCCGGTCGTCTCGGCCGAAGTGCCGCGGCGCTTCGGCTTCGTCGCGGAGCCGCAACCGCCCGGCGGCGAGGAAGTCTGCCGGTGAGGACGGCGAGCGGTGAACAGTGAACGGGGAGCAGCAAGGTCTTTGTCCCGCTTACCGCTTACCTTTTGACGCCCATGCTCCCGCTCAGTGACTTTCCTCTTGAAGCGCGCCGCGCGCTACGTGGCGTGTTCTGCGATCTCGATGACACGCTCACGACCGGCGGGCGGCTCACGTCGGGCGCGTACGCCGCGATGGAGCGCTTGCAGCAGGCCGGTGTGCTGGTCGTGCCGATCACGGGCCGGCCCGCGGGCTGGTGCGACCACATCGCGCGCATGTGGCCGATCGACGCCGTGGTCGGAGAGAACGGCGCATTCTACTTCCGCTACGACGCGGTGCGACGCACGATGAAGCGCCGCTTCGTGGACGACGAGCCCACGCGCGCGGCCTACCGTGAGCGGCTCGCGGCGATCGCCCGCGAGATCGTCGCCGCGGTGCCGGGCGCCGCCGTCTCCGCCGACCAGCTCTACCGCGAGGCCGATCTCGCGATCGACTACAGCGAGGACGTCACGCCCCTGCCGCGCGAGAAAGTGGAGCAGATCCTGGCGCTGATGCAGGCTCGTGGCCTCACCGCCAAAGTGAGCTCGATCCACGTCAACGGCTGGTTCGGGACCTACGACAAGCTTTCGATGACACGCCGGATCATGCAAGAGGAGTTTGCCACCGAGCTCGACGCCGCGTGCGAGCGCTTTCTCTTCGTCGGGGACTCGCCCAACGACGCGCCGCTGTTCGCTTATTTCCCGCACGCGGTGGGCGTGGCGAACATCCGCAAATTCACGGGGCGGCTCGCGCACGCACCGCGGTATGTGACCCGCGCCGAGAGCGGGGCCGGCTTCTGCGAAGTGGCGGATTTCCTGCTCGCTGGGCGGTAAAGGCAGATTCCTGAATCACTAAGGACACGAAGGACACAAGGAAATCCAACAATAACGGACGTTTTTCCATTCGATCCAACCTTCGTGTCCTTTGTGTCCTTTGTGGTTTAAGATTCTCTTTTGCCGGCGTCTGATTTTCCGGTTTGAACATGATCGATCTCAGAAGCGACACCGTCACTCGCCCCACCGAGGCGATGCTGGAATCCATGCGCGAGGCGACCTTCGGCGACGATTCGCGCGACGGCGACGAAACGGTGAGTAAGCTGGAAGCGCTCGCGGCCGAGCGCACCGGCAAGGAAGCCGGCGCCTTCATGCCGAGCGGCACCATGACAAACCTGGTGGCCATGCTCACGCACGCAAATCGCGGCGGCGAGGTGCTGCTGGAAGACGGCTCGCACACGCTGAACGCGGAGCTGGGCGGCATCGCGGGCGTGGCGGGGCTTTTCTACCGCGGGCTGCCAGGCAAGCGCGGCGCGATGGATCTCGATGCGCTGCGCGAAACGTTGCGGCCCGTCACGCGCCACCACATGGGCACCGCGCTGGTGTGGATGGAAAATACCCACAACCGGGCGGGGGGCGCAGTCCTGCCCCTCGCGTACATGCAGTCCGTCTACGGCCTCGCGCGCGAGCACAATGTGCCGGTGCACCTGGACGGCGCGCGTCTGTTCAACGCCGCAGCCGCGCTGGGCGTGAAGTCGACCAACATCGCACAGCACTGCGATTCAGTGTGTTTCTGCGTCTCAAAGGGGCTCTCCGCACCGGTGGGCTCCATCCTGTGCGGAAGCGGGCCGTTCATCGAGCGCGCACGGGCCCACCGCCGCATGGTGGGAGGCAACATGCGGCAGGCCGGCCCCCTCGCCGCGGCTGGCATCCTCGCGCTCGAAACCATGGTGGACCGCCTGCCCGAGGACCATCAGACCGCAAAGCGTCTTGCCGAGGGGCTGCACCGTGTGGACCCGAGCGTGTGCGATCCGAAGGACGTGGAGACGAATCTGGTGCGCGCGGACGTGAGGAAGAGCGGCCGCCGCGCCGCGCAGTGGTCGGCGGACCTCAAGGCGAAAGGGGTGCTGGTCGCGCCCGCCGACTCGCACACGCTGCGCTTCGTAACCCACCGCCACATCGGCGCGCCTGACGTGGACACTGCGGTCGGTGCGTTCGCGGAGCTGTGGAAGAAGGAATTGCCGCCGATGAACGCCGATACCCGCCGATAGAAACGGGGCTAAACCTCAAGGGCGTCAGGAAGAACAAGAATGGACCCGCAGATAAGCGCGGACAAAATCAATCACAGACTCACAGAGAGCACAGAGCAGGGACAAGCCAATCCCTGGACCCTTCGCCCTCATCCCTCATCCTTCATTCCTCCCGGTTCTCGCCGTAGGTAACACGTACGGGCCGGCTGGCTCAGTTGACAGCGTGATTACGCGGGCGTAGCGTAACTGCGCAGGGACTGCCACCTTGGGGCGGACGGCGATAACGCCGCCGCCCTCTCAGCCTTCGTGGCAGTGGCCAAGCGTCGAAGCGTACTCAAAGGGCCACGATCCGGCCAAAAGCCTGCTCTGTATTCTTGCACGCGCAGGATTTGCTTGATCAGCGGCTAAACACCAACGAAACGGGCATCGGTGCGATCCGCAACCGCGTCCAATGTGCGCCGTTCCCGAATCGGCTTGCGGGAGGGTAGATGCGAATTCCTGTCATGGCGCTGTTAGGCCTCACCGCCATTTCGTGCGCTCCGGCGGCATTCGGCCACGTCTATCCAAGCAAGCCGATCCGCATCGTAGTGCCTTTCCCGCCGGGGAGCCTGGCTGACGGCTTGGCGCGGTTGATCGGCCCCCAGCTCGCCGAGCGGCTCGGCCAACCGGTGGTGGTGCAGAACAAGGCCGGGGCCGAAGGGTCGCTCGGCGCGGCCGAAGTGGCGGCAGCGTCTCCGGATGGCTACACGCTGCTGCTGATCGGCGTTGGCTCGCTCGTGGTCCGTCCGCTGCTGTACAGGAACCTCAGTTACGACCCGTTCAAGTCCTTCGTGCCCCTGAGCTTGCTGGGGAACTCGCCGCAGATACTCGCCGCCGCGACGAACTTCCCTCCGTCCACGGTGACGGAACTGGTGGCTTTTGCGAAAGCCAACCCGGGAAAGGTGGCCTATGGCTCGGTCGGCACCGGCCTCTCGGGCGATCTGAACGCGGTGTCGCTGGCGAACCGCACCGGCATCGACATCGTGCATGTACGCATCGGCATGACGCCATATCTGAAATCTTTGTCGTTGCCGTACAAGGGCGACGCACCGACGATGACTGAGATGATCGACGGACACGTGAACATTGCGTTCGCGTCCGCGCCGACGGCCCTACCGCAGGTGAAGGCGGGCCGCATCAAGGCACTCGCCGTCGGCAGCGCAGGTCGCATACCCCAGTTTCCGAATACGCCGACTGTCGCTGAAACGCTGCCCGGGTTTACGGCAGCCTCCGCGCTCGGGATTCTTGCCCCGGCCGGCACGCCGAATGAGATCATGGCGCGGCTGCACGGCGAGTTGATGAAGGCCCTCGCCGATCCGGAGGTGCGTGGAAGGCTTTCCGCCCAGGCCTTCGAAGTAGGGAGCAGCACACGGCAGCAGTTCCTTACCTCTATGCGCGCCGAGTCGGACAAGCTGGCGAAGATCATCCGGGACAATCAGATCAAGGTGGAGCAGCAAACTACAACGGCGCTCTTGCGCGGCGCCTTCAGATGATCGACGGCAGCGATCCGGAACCCGGTACCATTCCGGAGAAAGGCACGCTCGTCGCGCCTGCCGACACTCACAGGCTGCGCTTCGTCACGCACCGCCACATCGGCGCAGCGGACGTGGATGCGGTGGTCGGCGCATTCGCGGCGCTATGGAAGAAGAAATAGCCGCCGATGAACGCCGATAGACGCCAATAAGAAATGGGCCGCAAAGGCACCAAGAGATATCCGGCATTCCGCCGCAGATAACCACAGTTAGGCGTGCCGTCCCTGAATATCCTCGCGCCCAGACGTCCCGGCGGATCTGTTTTGGTCTCCTCGGCGGCCTTGGCGGTTCACAACAACCGTGAAGGCGTCAGAGCGGGAGCGCGTGAGCACGACGTAGTGCGTTCTGTCGATCGTCCGACCTCACGACCTCCCGATCTTTCGGTCTATAGGGGTCGCCCCTCACCGCGCGACGCTCACCGCAGGAACCAGAGGTAATAGATCGCGAACCCGAGAGCCGCAACGACCCAGTAGCCTGCGAGGGTGAGGCGCATCAGCGTCTTCCAGCCGCGCACGTGCAGCGGCTTCGGCAGCAGGCCGTTCATCTGCGCGATGAGCCACAGCCCTGCGGAAACCGTCACCGTCCCGACCGCCGCGTGCAGCCATGGCACGAGGATGTGCGGCTTGGCGAGATCGGACGCGGCCTCAAACGCCGCGTTCTCCATCCCGCGCGCCATGATCAGGACCACCAGCACCGCGTTCAGCAGCACCCAGATCGTCTGGTTGTAGCGGTGCGCGGCGATGTTGCCGCGCTTCGCGAGCCACGCGCCGAAGGTAAGCCCCGCCACGAGCAGGACCTGCAGCGCGAGGTTGAGATCGGGAATGAGCGCTCCGGAGAAGAGGAACCCCGGCGCTGACCACTTGCCGGCGGCCTCGATCGCGAGGATCGCCGCGGTCACGCCTGCGAGCAGCACCGCTCCGGCCGCAAGACTGAACCGCCTCATGCCGCCCGGTGGGATCCACACCCCCGCCTGCGGACCGCGATTCTCGTCGAATCCGACCGCCCAGTGGGTGCCATCGCAGTAGGGCTTGTTCTTTGACGCGCCACAGCGGCATAGTGCGTAGCGCCCCGCCACCGGCGGCTGCTCGCCCGTGTTTGTGACCCCCACGTGCCCGGTGACGTAATACGGCCCGTTCTTCGAGACCGTGATCGAAGGATCGCCCGATGCTTCGGGCGGCGATTGTTTTTCGATCGAGTAGCGGAGCGCGCCCGACGGACAGCGCCTTACCAGCGCCGCCACGGCTTCGGCGTCCGCCGCGTCCGGATCGATCCACGGTTCCTTCCCCAGCCGGAACACCGCGGAGAGGTTGTCGGTGCAGACACCCGAATGCGAACAGACTGCGCGATTGTCGTGGATGGTGATGCGTCGTCCACGGAAAGCGTCAACGACGCCGGAACCCACCGCGAGGCGCGCGCCGTCGAAACCGGTCTTCTTGTGCGTTCCGTCGCAGAACGGCTTTTTCGACGAGTTGCCGCAGCGGCAAAGCGCGTACGAGCCGCCGGTCGGCAGGTCGTTCCCGAGCGCGTCGCGCAGCCGGCACGGGCCGCGCACGAGGTACGGACCGTTCTTGCGGACCTCGATCATGGGTAGGTCCCCCCGCGCCTGCACATTAATCGACTGCGATAGTAGCAAAGACAAGGTGGCACGCGGTCAAACGCAGCTTCGCGGGACGGCATTTCCGGGGCTCATGCCCGGCATGGCGTGGGGCCGGCTAGATGATCTTTTTCCGGATGTAGGTGACGACGATCTCGGCCAGCACCACCACCGTGAAGATCGCCACCAGCATCAGCGCGACGCGCTCCCAGCGGAAGAGATTCATCGCCGTGTCGATCGCCATGCCGATGCCGCCGGCGCCGACCAGCCCGAGCACCGCGGACTCGCGCACGCTGATGTCCCAGCGGAACAGCGCGATGCCCCAGAACGCCGGCTCGACCTGCGGCCAGTAGCCCTTTACAAGGATGCTTGGCCACGGCGCACCGGCGGCCTTCAACGCCTCCACCGGGCCCGGCCGAGCCTCCTCCAGCGCTTCACCGAAGAGCTTGCCCACGAAGCCGATCGACCGGAACGCGATCGCCATGGTGCCGGCCAGCGCCCCCGGCCCGAAGATCGCGACGAACAGCAGCGCCCACACGAGCGAATTCACCGAGCGCGACGACACCAGCATGAGCTTCGCGAGGTAGTTCACCGACGTGTAGGGGGTGATGTTGTGCGCCGCGAGGAAGCCGAGAGGGATCGCCATCACGATCGCGAGGATGGTGCCCAACGTCGCGATGTGCAGCGTCTCGATCAGCGCGTCGTGCACGCCCTTCGGGTAATACGACCACTCGATCGGCCACATCCGCTTCAACAGGTCCGCCACCTGCTCGGGCGCATCGTAGAGGAACTCGGGAATCACCTGCACGGTGCGCAGGCTCACGACGCAAGCGGCAACGATCCCGAAGTAGAGCGCGAAGCGCGCCAGACGCTCCGCCGGCGTATAGCGCCGCCACTCGCGCTCGATGCCGCTCGCCGCGCTCATTGATAGAGCCTCTTGATCCGGTTCTGCAGAGCTTCGCTCACCATGATCATGGCAATGATCGCGAGCAGGATGGTGAGCAGGAAGTCGTAGTCGAACTTCTGGAACGCCGCGAACATGGTGCCGCCGATCCCGCCCGCACCGACAATGCCCACCATGGTGGAATTGCGCAGGTTGGAATCCACCTGGTAGGTCGCGAAGCCCACGAAGCGCGTGAGCACCTGCGGCATCACGCCGTAGGCGATGACGTTCATGAACGGGGCGCCGGTGGCGCGGATCGCCTCGACCTGCTTCAACGAGATCTCCTCGATCGCATCCGCAAAGAGCTTGGCGATGAAACCGATCGAAGCGACGGTGAGCGCTAGGATGCCGGCAAGCGCCCCGAAGCCCACGGCCTTCACGAAGATGATCGCGACGATCACCTGGTGGAACGCGCGGCACAGGGCGATGAACAGCCGGGTCGGCCACGTGACCCAGGGCGGCATCAGGTTCCTCGCGGCGAGCAGACCGACCGGTAGCGAGAGCAGAATGCCCAGGGTCGATGATAGGATGGCGATCTCGAGCGACTCGTAGAGACCGCGTATCATGAGCGTCATCTTTTCCGCCTCGGTGTCGGGCGGAAGCATCCTGCCGATGAATTTCGCGCCGTTTTCGAGGCCAAGGACGAAGCGCTCCCAGGTGACGTCGAGTATCGAGGCCGCGTAGAACGCGTAGGCGGCGAGCGCGATCCACGCGATGCGTGCCGGCCAGTTCGGCAGGAACGGGGGCGGACGGTTTTGCGCAGGCCCGGCAGCGCTACTCACGCGGTCACTCCAGCCAGTTCTCGCCGCCGTAGATCTGCTTCAGGTGATCGTCGGAGAGCCCCTCCGGGGACCCGTCGTAGACGATGGAGCCGTCCGACATGCCGATGATATGGGTCGCGAAGCGCCTGGCGAGCGGCACGTTGTGGATGTTCAGGATCACCGGGATGTGCCGGCTCTCGGCGAGCGCAACCATCAGCTCCATGATCTCAACCGAGGTCTTCGGGTCGAGCGAGGAGGTCGGCTCGTCGGCGAGCAGCAGCTCCGGCTGCTGCATCACCGCGCGCGCGATGCCCACGCGCTGGCGCTGCCCTCCCGATAGCGCGTCGGCCCGCTGGTTCGCGTACTCGGTCAGCCCCACGGCGTCGAGCAGCTCGAACGCCGCCTCGATGTCCCGCTGCGGGTAGCGCCTCAGCCACGCCTTGAGCGGCGCGACGTAGCCCAGGCGCCCCGAGAGCACGTTCTCCATCACGGTGAGGCGCTCGACCAGGTTGTATTCCTGGAACACCATCCCGATGCGTCGGCGCGCCTCGCGCAGCGCCTTGCCGTGGAGCCGCGCGAGATCGAGGCCGTGAAAGAGGATCTTCCCGGCCGTGGGCTCGACCAGGCGGTTGATGCAGCGGATGAGCGTCGACTTTCCGGTGCCCGATGGCCCGATGACCGCCGTGATGCCGCGGTTCGCGAACGTGATGCTGATGTCGCGCAATACGGGGACGCCGCGCCGGTATTCCTTGCGCAGCCCCCGGATCTCAAGCGCGGGCGCGGGCGCGGCCGCGCTCGAGTCCGCCGGCCGGGTCGTTTCAGACATCCACGGTTACTTCTTTGACTTCGCCTCGAGCGCCTTCTTGCGCGCGGCTTCCTCGCGCGCGGCTTCCTTCTCGTACGCGGCGCGGTTGAACGGCGTGCCCGTGCCCTCGGCGATCTTGCGCACCACTTCCCAGTCCTTCTGGTAGGTGATCGGGAAGAAGCGATCGGCGCCGCCGAAGCTCTTCTGCATCTCCGCCGGGAACCGGAAGTCGTAGAAGCACTTGGTCAACGTCTTCACGAGATCCGGGTGCAGGTCGTGCGCGTACGCGAACGACGAGGTCGGGAACGTCGCGCTGCGATAGATGATGCGGAAATCGTCGAGCTTGATCTCGCCGCGCACGCCCATGCGGGTGAACACGTCGGAGGCGACCGGCGCGGCATCGTAATCGCCCGATTCCACGCCCTTGACCGACTGGCCGTGCCCGCCGGAGAACAGCACCTTGTAGTCCTTGTCCGGTGCGAGACCGAGCGGCGGGAACAGCACCTGTGGCGCGAGGTGCCCCGAGTTCGACGAGGGCGACGTATGCGCGACCCGCCTGCCTTTGAGATCGGCCATCTTCTGGAAGGGGCTGTCCTTCTTGACGATTGTGATCAGGTTGTAGCCCTGCCATTCCTTCTCGTTGCCCTTGACGGCGAACGGCACGGCGCCCGCGAGGTTCACCGCGAAGCCCGTGGGCCCCGTCGAGAAGCCACCCACGTGCAGGCGCCCGGCGCGCATCGCCTCGATCTCGGCGGCGTTCGACTGCACCGGGAAGTACACCACCCTCTTGGCCGTGCATTTGCCGAGGTATTCGAGGAAGGGCTTGAAGGCCGTCTCATACACGGCCGCATCCTCAACCGGCGTGTAGGTAAACACGAGCGTGCTCGGGTTCTTCCAGCGCTTCGAGTCCTTCGGCGTATCGGCGACGAGGTCCTTGTTCTCGTCGCAATAGAGCATGTCGAGCTCGCCCCGGTGTTTGCAGTCGTCCGCCTGGGCGTACGCGGGAATCGCGCCGAACGCGAGACCGAGCGCCGCGAGACCGAGCAAGGTGTGCAGAAGCTGTGCGAAATACATGGCTATCCCCCTCTTGTGCGCGATTCTGCAAACCGGTCACACCCGGTCCGCCCGTCCCGTCGCGCGATCGGGAACGGATGAGGTGTGGAGGCGCAATTATGTCAGGTACACGCGGCGCCGTCAGCAGGCGCGGGGCGCGGCAGCGCCGGCGGCTGCTAACGGACTCTTGTGCCGGGGAAATGCTCCTCGATCTGGTCCTGGAAGCAGCTGCCCGGCGAAGGGGCGCTCATGAACCGGCGGTGGACCTCCTCGGACACGCCGGAGTACTGGAAGATCGAGCCGTTCGTGAATTCGACCTCCAGAACGCGGTTCGCCCGGTCATAGCCGACCGAGCGGATGTTGGAGGCGTTGACGCGCCTGCGTTCCACGAAACAGCGGTAAGCGGTAAGCGGTAAGCGGTAAGCGGTAAGCGGTAAGCGGTAAGCGGTAAGCGGTAAGCGGTAAGCGGTAAGCGGTAAGATTGGACTTGCCTGTTACCGGAAGTTCCCGCTCACTGCTTACTGCTCACCGGACGTCACCGGTCGCGGCGGTGCGTTCCTGCCGCCGCGGGCTTACGGGCGTCCTATGGCTTGTTGCCCATCGGAAACGGCCACGCTCCCGGCACCGCGATCGGCCGCGGCGCCGACGGCGCCGCGGCGCCCGTTGCGGCCCTGCCCCCGGAGGCGGGCCTGCGCCTCGCCGCCCTGGCCGCTTTCTTCCTGCCGGCGGGCGTTTTCTTCGCCTTGCGTCGCGCGGCGCGGCGCGGCGCGGACCTGCGCCGGGCAGGCTTGCTCTTTTTCTTCGTTTTCTTCTTGCCAGCTCTCTTCTTCGCTCTCGCCATTGCGTCCTCCAGTCATCGTCCCAGCACGCATCGCCTCGAGCGCAGCCCCTGTCGCCCGCGCGGTTTGCGCCCTCTTCAGTGCAAGGCCGCCTGCGCCTTGCTCGCAAGGTCGCGGTAGAGCACCTCCGGGTCGAGGTGGATTCCGGCGCCCCAGGTCACCGCGTTCGACACCGGGTCGATCTCCACGCGCCGGAACATCGTCTCGTCCGAGAGCGCCTGGTACGAGTTCGTCGCCACCAGATCGCCGAGGTAGACGTTGCCCTCCAAGCCGTCGTCGAAGCGGATCCAGAGCGTGTAATTGCCCTCCGCGCGGCATTCGGTGATGGTATGCATGTTCGCTCTGCGGCTGCGATAACGTCGGTTCAACAGGCTGTATGCCAAGGGATCGCGCCTCCCGTCCGGGTTGTAAGCAGGTTTTCTTCTTCCAAGCCAGCCCTCTCCGCGTGTCAGTCCCAGTTGAGCGCACCTCCAGTCTGATATTCAATGACCCGCGTCTCGAAGAAATTTCTCTCCTTCTTGAGGTCGATCATCTCGGCCATCCAGGGGAACGGATTGGTCGCGCCCTCGAACATCGGCTCGAGCCCGATCTGCTGGCAGCGCCGGTTGGCGATGAAGCGCAGGTATTCCTTGAACATCGCCGCATTGAGCCCCAGCACCCCGCGCGGCATGGTGTCCTCGGCGTAGCGATACTCGAGCTCGACCGCCTTGCCGAAGGGCGCGCGCAGCTCGTCACGGAACTCCGCCGTCCACAGATGCGGGTTCTCCATCTTGATCTGGTTGATGAGGTCGATGCCGAAATTGCAGTGCATCGACTCGTCGCGCAAGATGTACTGGTACTGCTCGGCCGCTCCCGTCATCTTGTTCTGGCGGCCCAACGCGAGGATCTGCGCGAAGCCGACATAGAAGAACAGCCCCTCCATCAGGCACGCGAAAACGATCAGGCTCTTCA
Organism: Betaproteobacteria bacterium; assembly: GCA_016868035.1. Taxonomy (GTDB): domain Bacteria; phylum Pseudomonadota; class Gammaproteobacteria; order Burkholderiales; family SG8-41; genus SG8-41. The sequence goes on from VGID01000013.1 coordinate 29,448, forward strand.
GCAGCTTCTGGTCGGCTTCCGGGGTGCCGGTCTTGAACGAGGGATCGGTCAGCGTGTCGATGAACGGGATCAGAAACTCGTCCTTGTCCCGGATCGAGGGAATTTCGTGGTAGGCGTTGAAGATCTCCGCTTCGTCGAGCTGCAGGCTCTCGACGATGTACTGGTAAGCGTGGGTGTGGATCGCTTCCTCGAAAGCCTGGCGCAGCAGGTACTGCCGGCACTCGGGCGCCGTGATATGGCGGTAGGTGCCGAGCACGATGTTGTTGGCGGCGAGCGAGTCCGCTGTCACGAAAAACCCGAGGTTCCTCTTCACGATGCGCCGCTCGTCCTGCGTGAGCCCATTGGGGTCCTTCCACAGCGCGATGTCGCGGCTCATCTGGATTTCCTGCGGCATCCAGTGATTCGCGCAGGCCGAGAGGTATTTCTCCCACGCCCACTTGTACTTGAACGGCACCAGCTGGTTGACGTCGGTCCGGCCGTTGATGACGCGCTTGTCGGCGACGTTCACGCGCCGGTACTGGTCCTCGTCCGCGTCGCGCGGCTGCGCCGGCTCGTCCCGCACGAGCAGGGTTGCGGCGCCCGCCGCGTGCTCCTTTCCGAATTGCAACATCCCCAGTCTCCTTTATCGCTGTTTTAGGTGGAACCTCGCCGCCCGGGAGCCCGCCTCTTTATCGGTGTTGTCGGTGTGGCGAGCGCACGCGCCGGCGTGGCCAATCCGCCCTCGTCGCTCGATCCTCGATCCTCATTCCTCAATCCTCCGTCCTGCATCTACTGGCACGCTTCGCACTCCGGATCGTCGACCTTGCAGAGCTTCGCCTCGTCTTCCGCGGCGGGCTCGCCGTTCGCGGGCACCGCGTTCAGCGCCCCGGCGGCGCTCGTGGACTTCTCCGCCGAGGTCGCACCGAGCGACCTCAGGTAGTAGGTCGTCTTCAATCCCCGGACCCACGCGAGCTTGTAGGTCTCGTCGAGCCGCTTGCCCGATGCCCCCGCCATGTAGATGTTGAGCGACTGCGACTGGTCTATCCATTTTTGCCGCCGCGCCGCACACTCCACGAGCCACTTGGGCTCGATCTCGAACGACGTGGCGTAGAGGCTGCGGATGTCGGGCGGGATGCGGTCGATCTTCGCGAGCGACCCGTCGAAGTACTTCAGGTCCGCGATCATCACCTCGTCCCACAGGTTGAGCTTCTTCAGATCCCGCACCAGGAACTCGTTCACCACCGTGAATTCGCCCGACAGGTTCGACTTCACGTAGAGATTCTGGTAGGTCGGCTCGATCGACTGCGAGAGCCCGGTGATGTTGGCGATCGTCGCCGTCGGCGCGATCGCGATGCAGTTGGAGTTGCGCATGCCTCCCTGCTGGATGCGCCGCTTGAGCGCACCCCAGTCGAGCGTGGTGGACATGTCGCATTCGACATAGCCGCCGCGCTCCTGGGAGACGAGCCTGAGCGTGTCCAGCGGCACGATGCCGCGGTCCCACAGCGAGCCCTTGAACGTCGAGTACGGACCGCGCTCCTCCGCGAGATCGGTCGACGCCTGGTAGGACGCGTAGGCGATCGCCTCCATCGAGCGGTCGGCGAACTCGACGGCCGCCTGCGATGCGTAGGGTATACGCAGCATGTGCAGGCAGTCCTGGAAACCCATGATGCCCAGCCCGACCGGCCGGTGCTTGAAATTGGCGTTGCGCGCCTTGTTGACCGAGTAGAAGTTGAGATCGATCACGTTGTCGAGCATGCGCATCGCGGTGCCCACCGTGCGCCTGAGCTTGTCCATGTCCATGCGCCCGGTGCCGGCGTCGAGGTGCGCGGGCAGGTTGATCGAGCCCAGGTTGCATACCGCGATCTCGTCGGTGCCGGTGTTGAGCGTGATCTCGGTGCAGAGATTGGAGCTGTGCACCACCCCGACGTGCTGCTGCGGCGAGCGGATGTTGCAGGGGTCCTTGAACGTGATCCACGGATGCCCGGTCTCGAACAGCATCGTGAGCATCTTGCGCCACAGTTGCTGTGCCGGGATCTTCTTGTAGAGCTTGAGCTCGCCGCGCGCGGCCTTCGCCTCGTAATCCGTGTAGGCCTTCTCGAAGGCGCGTCCGTACCGGTCGTGCAGGTCGGGCACGTCCGAGGGCGAGAACAGCGTCCATTCGCCCCCCTCCATCACGCGCTTCATGAACAGATCCGGCACCCAGTTTGCGGTGTTCATGTCGTGGGTGCGGCGGCGATCGTCGCCAGTGTTCTTTCGGAGCTCAAGGAACTCCTCGATGTCGAGGTGCCAGCTCTCAAGGTACGAGCACACCGCGCCCTTGCGTTTCCCGCCCTGATTCACCGCGACCGCGGTATCGTTCACCACCTTCAGGAACGGCACCACCCCCTGGCTCTTGCCGTTGGTGCCCTTGATATGGGAGCCCAACGCCCGCACCGGGGTCCAGTCGTTGCCCAGCCCGCCCGCGAACTTCTGCAACAGCGCGTTCTCCTTGATCGCCTCGTAGATGCCGTCCAGATCGTCGGAGACGGTGGTGAGGTAGCAGCTCGCGAGCTGCGAGCGGCGCGTGCCCGAATTGAACAGCGTGGGCGTCGAGCTCATGAAATCGAAGCTCGAGAGCACGTTGTAGAACTCGATGGCGCGCGCCTCGCGGCTCCCCTCCGGTTCGTTCAGCGCGAGACCCATCGCCACGCGCATGAAGAAGATCTGCGGCAGCTCGATGCGCCGCCCCCGCACGTGCAGGAAGTAGCGGTCGTAGAGGATCTGCAGCCCGAGGTAGGTGAACTTGAGGTCGCGGTTCGCGTCGAGCGCGGTGCCGAGACACTTGAGGTCGTACCGGGCGAGACGCTCGTCGAGCAGCTCCGCCTCGATGCCCGTCTTAACGAATTCAGGCAGGTACTCCGCGTAGCGCGTGCGCATCTCGTCCTGGGTCGCTTCCTCGCCCAGGGTCTCCAGCCTGAGCGAGTGCAGCAGCAGCCGCGCGGTCACGTAGCTGTAGCCGGGATCCTGCTCGATCAGGGCGCGCGCGGCGAGGATGAGCGATTTGCGCACCTCTTCCATCGGCACCCCGTCGTAGAGGTCGCGCTGCATCGCCCGCAACACGGGCTCGGGGCTGACGTCTCGACCCAGCCCTTCGCACGCGTCGCGCACGAGCGCGGTGATGCGGGCAAGGTCGAGCGGCTTCGTAGCGGCGCCTTCCTTGACGGTGATGGCGCCCTGCTCGCGCTTGGCCTGGGCCGGGCGCTCCTTTGCGCGCTCTTTTGCGCGCTCCTCGCGGTAGAGCACGTAGGCGCGCGCGACATTGTGCTCGCCCGCGCGCATCAGCGCGAGCTCCACCTGGTCCTGGATGTCCTCGATATGGAAGGTGCCGCCAGACGGCCGGCGGCGCAGCAGCGCGTTCACCGCGTTCTCCGCCAGCTTGGCCACCTGCTCGCGCACGCGCGCGGAGGCGGCGCCGGCGCCCCCGTTCACCGCGATGAACGCCTTGGTCATCGCGATCGAGATCTTCGAGGGCTCGAAGCCCACCACCGCGCCGTTGCGGCGGATCACTCGGTAATCCGCGAAGCGCGTCTCCTGCATTGCGGATGCTTCGGTAGGGGACAAATCGGCGGCGGTAGCGGCAGCGCGTGCCGTCTCGGTGACCAGCTGCATGTCGTTACTCCTTGATCTTCTGTCTTTTTCTAACCACAGGAGGGGGCCTCCTCCCTCCACCAAAACCACTATATATAGTGGTCTACAACGCGTTTTCGACAAATCATAGTAGTCTGGTTTAGCGAAATCAATAGCTTTGAAGGAGTTTTTGTTAACTCCTCGTTTTCACTGGAAAAACCGGGGGCAAGATGATGAAAAAGCGGGCAAAACTGCTCAAATTTTGAGCAAACCCCCGCCCGGCGCTGCCATCCGGCCGGTCGCGGGCTTCTGGTCTGTGGATAACTCGCGTTAATGCCGGGCACGCAGCGCCGGTTTAACTCCGCGCGCTCGAACTGACGTCTAGCCAGACGCGTAGCGCCGGCTTAACTCCGCGCGTTGGAACGGACGGGAAAAACTCGCCGTTCAACACGCGGCAACGTTGCTCGGTGGGAAAAGTGACTCTGACGCTCGGCTGCCAAGCTGCGATTTTCCGTCACAGCGAGCTGCCTGCGATGACCGGTTGAAGTCGATCCACGTTCATCTGTGTTGAGCCGCGGTTTCATGTTCTTGCTCTTCCTCGGCGTCTTGGCGGTTCCAGAAGCAGGACCCACGATCCGGGATTCAGCCAGATGTGCTCTTGCTCCTTTGTAATTTGCCTTTTGTTTTCCTCCGCGTCCTCTGCGTCCTCGGCGGTGAGAGTTCGGTCTTCTTGCTTTTCCTGGCGGCGCGGGCGTGTCGGCGGTTGTTTCCGAGCATCGCGCGGTAGCGCTTCCAGTCGAAACGCGGGCCGGGATCGTGCTTGCGCCCGGGTGCCACCTCCGAGTGCGCGGCAATGTCGGCGATCGGATGGCGCGCCTTGAGCGCGCGCGTGAGTTCGGCGAGCCGCTCGTACTGCGAGTCCGTGAATGCCGCTTCGCCCGAACCCTCGAGCTCGACGCCGATCGAGTAGTCGTTGCAGCGCGGTCTTCCCTTCCAGCTCGACTCGCCCGCGTGCCATGCGCGTTTTCCGCACGGCACGAACTGGACGAGCTCGCCGTCGCGGCGGATCAGGAAGTGTGCGGACACCCTGAGATCGCGGATCGCCGCGTAGTAGGGGTGCGCAGCGGGGTCGATCCGGTTGGTAAAGAGCTCCTCGATGCCGGGCCCGCCAAACTCTCCCGGGGGAAGGCTGATCGCGTGGATGACCAGAAGTTCGGCAGCGCAGCCCGCCGGCCGCTCGTCGCAGTTGGGCGAAGGGATGAACCGCGCCCCTTCGGCCAAACCCTCCTCATTGATATGCAGTCTCTCCCGCAACGTAATGATGAGCTCATCCCCCGAGCGCACGAGCCGCGCTCAGCCTTTGGAGTCCAGCTCTTCGTTGATGCCGAGCCGCTCCATCCGGTAGCGCAACGCGCGGAAAGTGATGCCAAGCAGCTTTGCGGCCGCCGTACGGTTGTAGCGCGTCTGCGCCAGCGCATCGAGAATCGCCTGGCGCTCGACCATCTCCAACCGCTCGGGCAGCGGCAACCCCGAGGCCGCCTGCTCCTCTGGCGCGAGTTGCGGCGGCTCGAGTTGCAGATCCTCCGCCCGGAGCTCGTCACCCGCGGTGAGCGCCAGCGCGCGCTCCAGCGTATTCTCGAGCTCACGGACGTTTCCCGGAAACGGATAGCTCTGCAGCCGCTCAAGCGCCTCGGCGGATAGCCGCACCGGCGTTGCCCCGGCGGCGCTGGCGTGCTTTTTCAGGATCGCAGCCGCGAGCAGCGGGATGTCCTCGGGCATCTCGCGCAACGCCGGCATTCTGAGTTCGATCACGTTGAGGCGGTAATAGAGGTCCTGGCGAAACGCCTCGCTCTTGACCTCCTCCGCGAGATTGCGGTGGGTGGCACTGATGATGCGCGCATCCACCGCCTCTTCCGCAGTGGAGCCCACCTTGCGCACCTTTTTTTCCTGGATCGCGCGCAGCAGCTTCACCTGCATGTGCAGCGGCAGGTCGGCCACTTCGTCGAGGAACAGCGTGCCGCCGTTCGCAGCCTGGAAGAACCCGTCCCGATCGGCGGCCGCCCCGGTGAACGCCCCCTTCTTGTACCCGAAGAACTCGCTCTCCATCAGGTTCTCGGGTATCGCCCCGCAGTTGACGGCCACGAACGGCCCGTCGTGCCGCGAACCCTTGAGGTGGACGAGACGTGCGGCGAGCTCCTTGCCGCTGCCGGATTCACCGGTGATCTGTATCGGTGCCTGGGTGCGCGCCAGTCTCTCGATCAGGCTGCGCGTCGCCTGCATGAGCGCAGATTGACCGACGAGCAGCGAGGTTTCATCCTGCGCCGGCGCCCCTTCCCCTTCCGGGGCACGGCGTTGGCCGGCACGCGGCAGCTTCAGCGCGGAGCGCACCAGGGCGCGCAGCTGATTGAGGGAAACCGGCTTGGGCAGGTAATCGAACGCGCCGGCCTTCAGCGCCGCGACCGCATTCTCCGTGCTGCCGTGCGCGGTGATCACGGCGACCGGCAGATTGGGGTGATGCTTGGCCACGTAATCCACCACGGCAAGACCGTCGCCGTCGGGCAGCCGCATGTCGGTGAGGCACAGCTCGTAGCTGTTCTTGGCGAGAAGCTCGAAGGCCTCGGTGGTGCTCGCCGCGCAGTGGGCGTCCAGCCCCATGCGGTTGAGCGTCATGCCGAGCAGCTCGCGAATGTCGGCCTCGTCGTCCACCACCAGGATCTGCGACTTTGCACTCATCTGCGAACGATAAGCGGTTAGCGGTAAGCAGTCAGCGGGAAAACCAGGCCTTTCCTCCGCTCACTGCTCACTGCTCACTGCAGTTAACCGGCGCGGCATAGCACGGTGAACTGTGCCCCGCTCGCGCGATCAACGTAATCGAGCGTGGCGCCGTTCGCCTCACACACCTCGCGCCCGATGTACAGTCCAAGACCGGTACCCCCCGCAGCGGTCGTAAAAAACGGTTCGAACAGCCGGGCCCGCATCTCCGGCGGAACGCCCGCGCCATCGTCCACGACGTCCAATCTTACAACACTGCCTGCGCGCTCCGTCGCCACGCAAATGCGGATGCTTGCCCGCTTGCCCCGGCAGTGGCGCAACGCATTGCGGCACAGGTTCCACATCACCTGGTTGAGGTGGCTGCGATCGAACAGCACATCCGTATCGGCGGCAAGCTCGATCGCGAACACTTCCGGATCGATCCTCTCGACCTGCACGAATTGCTCGACGAACGTTTTCAGGAACTCGGACAGACCGAACCGCTCCCGGCGCGCCCGCTCGCCGCGGTTCAGGCGCAGCACGTCGTTCACCATGCGGTCAAGCCGCGCGGCGTTGTCGTTGATGATGGCGACCAGGCGTGCCGCCGTGCCGCTCACGCCGCCCTCTTCGTGCAGCAGCTCGGCGGCATGGCTGATCGCTCCCAGCGGGTTGCGGATCTCGTGCGCGATATTGGCGGTGAGGCGCCCGAGCGCGGCGAGCTTCAGCTGGCGCGCCTGCGTCTGGATGCGCGTCTGGTCCTCGAGGAAGATCACCGCGCCGACCTGCCGGCTCCTGCCGATCGGCACGAAACGCGCGTGGATCGCGCGGTTGTAGGGCGTGCTGGTGGCTGCATCCGCGTCCGCGTTCGCGAGCCATTGCCGGAAACTCGCCGCGAGCGCCGGCGCGTAGTCGTCCAGCCGCACTTCGCGCCGCTCGAGAGGCAGCGGACCGAGCAGGCGCTCCGCGCGCGCGTTATGTTGCCGGATCACGCCGCGCTCGTCCACGACCAGCACGCCGTCCTGCATGTCGCGGATCACCAGCTGATTCACCTGCGCGAGATTGGCGAGGTCGATCTCGCGCTGGGCGGCAAGCTGCTCGCTCGCCTTGGCGTAGCGCGCGAGCGTGTGCGCGAGCCACGCAATGGCGAAATATGCGCCCGAGAGCAGGCCCGCCTGGATGTACTGGCCGACCGGGGCATCGAACCGGAGCACTTCGAACGTATGCTCGAGCAGCACGCCGATGCTCGCCAGCGCCGCGTAGAACAGAGTTAGCTGCCCGCGACTGATGAGCCCCGCCCCGGCAAGCGTGGCGAGCAGCAGCAGCCCGAGCCCGCTCGAGATGCCGCCGCTCGCGTAGAGCAGGAGCACGATGAAAGCGATGTCGCCCGTCACCTGCAGCGCGAGCTGCATGTTGAACTGCCGGCGCACCCCGATCAGCATGAAACAGCCGGTGCTGAACACGGCATAGGTCATGCCGGTCGCCACGAACAGGGTGAAATCGTGCGAGCCGAAAAGCAGCGTGTTGCCCCAGATCGCCGCGATCAGGAGCAGCAGGACCGCGACGATCAGGCGGTAGACGTTGAAATAGAACAGCGAGCGCCAGAACGGCTCCGGGTAGTCGCCGCCAGCCACAGCGGCGGGGGGCTCCAACCGCGTCGCTTGCCCAGCGTCCACCGGCACCGCCACCCGTCAGCCGGCCCGGTGCTCGCGCTGGTGCTCAGGCGAGCAGTAGAAATGGCCGCGGGTGGTGAGGCTTTCGCTGCGGGGCAGGTGCACGCCGCAGCGCGCGCACTTGACCATGTCCTCTCCCGCGCCCGCCGGCGGCCTCGCATCGCCGCGCCCCACGCGCCGGCGATAGGTCTTCAATATCCAGTATGCCAGCAGCAGCCCGAGAACGAGCAGGATGATCTTTGCCAATCAGCAACCCCGCATTCCGGTCGTTGCAACGTCCTAGTGTCCCGAGTCACCAATTCGCTGAACAAAAGATGCCGACAATTGCCACCATACTTTGTCGCAAATCCTCGCCAGGTGCCCAACCTGGCTGCGGTTTGCTTCGCGTCTGGCGCCAATTTCGGCACTTTTGTGATACATGGCGTGTACCGAGTGTAAAGGATTAATCAACGAACTAGTAACTCGGGACACTAGTGTGCCGCAAGCTCCCCGGCCCGTCGAGCCCCGCTGCGGGCTAGGTCCCGCGCACCTGCGCGTGCGCGGCCTCCGGATCAACGCCGAGCGCCTCGAGAAAGCGCGACACCAGATTGTACGCGCCGATGGTCGCGGTCAGCTCGACCAGCTCGCGCGCGGGCAAGTGCGGCCGCAGCTGCTCGAAGGTCGCGTCCGGCACGTGCACCTCCTTTGTCATGGAATCGGTGTAGGCGAGCACGGCGCGCTGGATCCCGCTGTAGAGATCCGATCCTTCCCAGTGCCCGAGCGCGTCGATCTGCGCCTGGGTGACGCCCTCCTTGAGCGCGAACGGGACATGCACGCCGTATTCATACTGGGCCCCGTTGATGATTGCGACCCTCAGTATGGCGAGCTCGCGGATATCGCCCGGCAATCTGGATTTCTGACGAATGGCGGTGAGCAGCGCGAGCCATCCCTCGGCGACCGGCGGACTGTTGAGCAACATCTTGTAGAGGTTGAGCAGCCGCCCGCCGCGCTCGGCGCGGATGCGCTCGGAGAGCGCCTTCACCTCGGGGCTGCTGTCCTCATCGGCGTACGGCAGTCGCGCCATCGTTCTGCTCCGTCGGGATCAGGAAATGGGCAATGGGAAACAGGAAATAGCGAAAAGAAAAATCGAGCTCTTACCATTCCCTATTGACCATTCACTATTCACCAACGAGGAAATGGTCGGGGTGAGAGGATTTGAACCTCCGACTCCTGCGTCCCGAACGCAGTACTCTACCAGGCTGAGCTACACCCCGATGAAAACCAGTAAGCGGTTAATGATAAGTCGTAGGAGCGGTAAGCGGTTTATCAAGAGCAAAAAAGCGCGGCTCGGCCGCGCCTGTGTTCACCGCTTACTGCTCACTGCTCACGGCTTACCGCTTCAGTACGTTCGCGTTACCGCGAAGTCGGCCAATTGTAGCAGATAATCGCGGCAGGCAGAATGCGGCAGCGGCTCAAGCGCGGCGCGTGCGGCGCGCGATTCCGCGAGCGCCTGCTCGCGCGCGTAATCCAGGGCACCGGTCGCGGCGACGGCCTCGATCACGGCCGCAAGGTCCTCGCGCCCCCCGCGCCCGATCGCCTCGCGCACCCGTTTCGCCTGCTCGGGCGTTCCACGCCGGATCGCGTAGATGAGCGGGAGCGTGGGCTTGCCCTCGGCGAGATCGTCTCCCACGTTCTTGCCGATAACCGCCTCGTCGCCCGAATAGTCGAGCACATCGTCGATCAGCTGAAACGCGGTTCCGAGATGCATGCCGTAGGCCGCGATCGCGTCCTCCTGCGCGCGCGGCGCCCCGCCGAGTATCGCGCCCAGCCGCGTCGCCGCCTCGAACAGCTTTGCCGTCTTGCACCGTATCACCTCGAGGTAGCCGCGCTCGTCGACGTCGGGATTGTGACAGTTCATGAGCTGCATCACTTCGCCCTCCGCGATGACGTTGGTCGCATCCGCGAGCACATGCATTACGCGCATGCTGTCCGCCCCGACCATCACCTGGAACGCGCGGGAGTAGAGGAAATCTCCGACCAGCACGGCAGCCGCGTTGCCGAAGAGCGAGTTCGCGGTCGCCCGCCCGCGGCGCATTACCGACTCGTCCACCACATCGTCGTGCAGGAGCGTCGCGGTGTGGATGAATTCCACGACCGCCGCCAGCTCGTGATGGCGCTCGCCTTGGTAGCCGAAGGCCCTCGCGGAGAGGATGAGCAGCGCGGGGCGCAGGCGCTTTCCGCCCCCGCCCACGATGTATTCCGCGACCTGCCGGACCAGGATCACCTCGGAATCGAGGCGCGCGCGGATCACTTCATCCACCGCGCGCAGGTCCGCCGCAACGAATTCGCGTATCGCCTCGAGTGACACCGGAGCCGCGCTCGGGAAAGAGCGTGATGATACCAGCAAAGCCCGCGGCCGCCGGAGGGCGGAAACCGCTCCCGCCCGTTTCGCGCGGCATTCGTTAAAGCGCTGACGCGTAAGCGTAACCCCGAGCCGGGGCGCGCTGCCGGCTTTTGACTAATGGGGCCGATTTTTGTAGAATGCGCCGCTTTCCACGAAACCCTCGGCAGGCGGCATCATGTACGCAGTAGTCAAGACCGGCGGCAAGCAGTACCGCGTCAGCGCCGGCGAAAAAGTCAGGATCGAACGGATTGCGGCCGACATCGGCCAGGAGATCGTGCTCGAAGAGGTATTGCTCGTCGCCGACGGCGAGGCGGTCACGGTCGGCACGCCGCTCGTGGCCGGGGCCGCGGTCAAGGCGAAGGTCGTGGCGCAGGGGCGCGGAGACAAGGTGCACATCTTCAAGATGCGGCGCCGCAAGCACTACCGCAGGACGATGGGCCACCGGCAGAACTACACCGAGATCGAGATACTCGGCATCGCGGCCTAAGGAGCGGCATCATGGCACACAAGAAAGCGGGCGGCAGTTCACGAAACGGGCGCGATTCCCAGTCGAAACGCCTGGGCGTGAAGCGCTACGGGGGCGAACGAGTGAACGCCGGGGCCATCATCGTGCGCCAGCGCGGCACGCAGGTACATCCGGGCGACAACGTCGGCATGGGTCGCGACCATACGTTGTTCGCAAAAGTGACGGGGCGCGTGCAATTCGCGCAAAAAGGCCCGGCGAACAACACGACCGTCAGCGTCGTTCCCGCCTGAGCCGACTCGGCGCCCACCGAAAGCCCTGTCGCACGACAGGGCTTTTTTGTTTATGAAGTTCGTCGACGAAGCGATCATCGAGGTCCACGCCGGCAAGGGCGGCGATGGAGTGGCCAGCTTTCGGCGCGAGAAGTTCGTGCCGCGCGGCGGCCCGGACGGCGGCGACGGCGGTCGCGGCGGCAGCATCGATGTGGTCGCCGACCGCAATCTGAACACGCTGATCGATTACCGCTACGCGCGCATCCACCGCGCAAGAGACGGCGAGAACGGGCGCGGCTCCGACCAGTACGGAAAATCTGCCCCGGACGTCACGCTGCGCGTGCCGGTCGGCACCGTGATATCGGATCTGGAATCCGGGGAGCCGATCGCCGACCTGAAGCACGACGGCGCGCGCGCGCGGCTTGCCGCGGGCGGCACTGGCGGGCTGGGCAACCTGCACTTCAAGTCGAGCACGAACCGCGCGCCGCGCCAGTTCACGCGGGGCACGCCGGGGGAGAGCCGCCGGCTCAAACTCGAACTCAAGGTGCTTGCCGATGTGGGCCTGCTCGGCATGCCCAATGCCGGAAAGTCCACCCTGATCCGCGCCGTGTCGGCCGCGCGCCCGAAGGTTGCGGATTATCCGTTCACCACGCTCAATCCGAGTCTCGGGGTGGTGCGGGTGGACGTCGCTCGCAGTTTCGTGGTCGCCGACATCCCGGGACTCATCGAGGGCGCCGCCGACGGAGCGGGACTCGGCCACCAGTTCCTGCGCCACCTCGCCCGCACGCGCCTGCTGCTGCATCTCGTGGACATCGCGCCGCCCGACCCCGGCACGGACCCGGCGCGCGACGCCAAGGCGATCGTCCGGGAGCTGCGCAGATACGACGAAGCGCTCTATCGCAAGACGCGCTGGGTGGTGGTGAACAAGATCGATCTCGTGGCGCCGGCCGAGCGCAGCCGTGCGGTGAGGCATTTTCTCAAGAGTTTTGGCTGGAAAGGGAAAAGCTTTATCATTTCCGCGCTCACCGGCGAAGGCTGCCGGGAGCTCGCGTACGCGGTGATCGAGCAGCTGGAAAAACCCAAGGCGCCGCGGGGCCGCCGCGCCACCCGGAAGCCGAAAACAAAGAGCGGACCCTCCACGGTCCGGCGTTGACAAGATGAGTTCCGTCGTACAAGACGCGAAGCGGCTGGTGGTAAAGGTCGGATCGGGCCTGGTCACCAACCGCGGACAGGGTCTCGACCTCGACGCGCTCTCGCGCTGGGCCGGCCAGGTCGCCGAGCTGCGCCACCTGGGACGTGAAGTGGTTCTGGTCTCGAGCGGCGCCATCGCAGCAGGCATGCAGCGGCTGGGCTGGAAAAAGCGTCCGCGCGCGCTGCACGAGCTCCAGGCAGCCGCCGCCGTCGGGCAGATGGGGCTGATCCAGCTCTACGAATCGTGCTTCCGCGAGCACGGCCTGATGACCTCCCAGATCCTGCTCACGCACGAGGATCTCGCGGACCGAAAGCGCTACCTCAATGCCCGCTCCACGCTGCGCACGCTGCTCGAGCTGGGCGTCATTCCGATCATCAACGAGAACGACACGGTGGCGGTCGACGAGATCCGCTTCGGCGACAACGACACGCTCGCCGCGCTCGTCACCAACCTGATCGAAGCCGAAGTGCTGGTGATCCTCACCGACCAGGCAGGGCTGTATGACAAGGACCCTCGCAAGGACAGAACCGCGACGCTGATCGCGGAGGCGAGAGCCGACGATCCCGCGCTGGAAGCCGTGGCAGGAGGCGTGGGCAGCCACATCGCGCTCGGGGGCATGCTCACGAAAGTGCTCGCAGCGAAGCGCGCGGCGCGCAGCGGCGCGCACACCGTGATCGCCTCCGGACACGAAGACCGGGTGCTGCTGCGGCTGGCGAGCGGGGAGCGCCTCGGTACCCAGCTCACCGCGGAGAAAGCCACCCTCGCCGCGCGCAAGCAGTGGCTTGCCGATCATCTCCAGGTGCGCGGCCAGCTGGTGCTCGACGGCGGCGCGGTGAAGGCATTGCGGGTGGATCGCAAGAGCCTGCTGCCCATCGGCGTGCACGAGGTCAGCGGCGAGTTCGAGCGCGGCGAGGTGGTGAGCTGTCTCGACGAGGCCCGGCGCGAGATCGCGCGCGGTCTGGTCAATTACAGCGCCGCCGAGACGCGCCGCATCCTGCGCACGCCCTCGAGCGAGATCGAGGCGAAGCTCGGCTACGTGGACGAGCCCGAGCTGATACACCGGGACAACCTGGTCCTGCTGTAAGCCTGCAGAACCCGGCCGCGGCGCGCTATCGAATGTGCCAGCTCTCGCGCCGCAGCGCGTCCGCGATCTGCTTCGCCGTCGGGAGCAGGAACCGGCTGTTACAGAAAAAATCTCGGAACAGCACGCGGTGGTGCGGGCTCACCTGCGTCGGCTCGATGTTGCGCCACTTCGGGTCGCGTGCCCGCGCCCAACCGCCATCCGGCCTTCCGTTCGCGTAGAATTTCTGTTCGCGCGTCTCGCAGCGGATCCCCTCGAACGAGACGTTGGTCGCGCCGCCCGCGGTCCGCAGCAGCAGCGTATAGCGCACCACGCCGTCCTCGCCCACCGTCAAGGAGGCGGCATCGATGTAGTAACGGTGCGCGCTGGCGGCGGCGACCTCGAACGGGATCAGGTTCTCCGGCTTCGGATATGCGGGGATCCGCGCCTGGATCTCGGTCCAGGCTTTGGTCTCCTCGTCGAAGTCGGCCTCCCAGCCACGCCACTGCGCAGCCGCGGGCCAGACCACGGCGAGGGCGAGCAGCGCAGCAAGCGCCCTACCTGCCATAGATGTAGTCGCGTGTCGCGGGCAGCGCGAGCGCGCCGCCCGCCAGTGGCTTGCCCGCGAGCACCTGATAGATGGACAGCCACCCGCGCTCAAAAGCATGAGCGGAGCCCGTCATGTAGATGCGCCAGATCCGGTAGAGCTTCTCGCCCACGCTGGCCACCGCCGCCCCGCGGTTCGCTTCCAGGCGCTCCACCCACTGCCAGAGGGTGCGTGCGTAATGTACACGCAGGCTCTCCACGTCCCAGCTCTCGAGGCCGTGCGCACCCATGGTCGCGAGCACGTGCGAGATGTGGGTAAGCTCCCCTCCGGGGAACACGTAACGGTCTATGAACCCGCCGATGCCGCTTCCGAGCTCGCGCTGCTCGGGGTTGTTGAGCGTGATTCCGTGGTTCATTACCAGCCCCCCGGGCTTGAGCAGCCGCTCGATCTTCGCGAAATAAACCGGGAGGTTCCTGCGCCCGACGTGCTCGAACATGCCCACGCTTGCGATCTTGTCGTACGAACCTTCTTCGGGAACATCGCGGTAGTCGAGCAGCCTCACCTCGCAGCGGTCCTCGAGACCGTGCTCGCGGATCCGTGCCTGTGCGTAGTCGTACTGGCTCTGGCTCAGTGTCACACCCAGCGCGCGCGCTCCGTAGCGGCTCGCCGCCCACATCGCAAGCGCACCCCAGCCGCATCCGATGTCGAGGAAGCGCTCACCCGCGGCGAGCCTCAGCTTCCTGCAGATGTGGTCGAGCTTCTGTTCCTGCGCGATGTCGAGCGTGTCATCGGCGCGCCGGAAATATGCGCACGAATACACCCGGCGCGCATCCAGCCACAGCGCGTAGAAATCGTCACCCACGTCGTAATGGCGGCGGATCGCCGTGCGGTCGTAGGCGCGGCTGTGCCGGATCCAGTCCCCGAAGCGCAGCCATTGGTCGCGCACCATCATCGGTGTGTCGCACAGCGCTTCGGCCATGCGGACCACCTCGCGCGCTGCACCGTCGATATCGATGTGCTGTTCGACGTAGCTGCGCGCGAGCCCGCCCATTGTGGGGTTCGCGAGCTCGGTCAATGCGAGCGGGCTCTTCACGGTGAGCGTCGCCTGCGCCGCCCCGGCCGGTGCCAGCGTGGTGCCGTCCCACAGCCGGACCGCGAGCGGCAACCTCGCCGCGCTCAAGCGACGCTCGAACCTGGAAAGAAGGAGCGACTGGAACATGGCAAAAACCCATCGATGCGGACAGGTTTTCGCGAGCATACCAAGCGGGTTACGCGGCACGCAACCACGGATGCGGAGCCGCCCGCCTTTGCTTCCCGGCTCGCCATGGTCGCGCCCGCCGCTCGCTGGAAACCGCGCTCCTGCCCCGTGCCCGGAGGCCTTACCTCACCCCGAAAGATCGGTCATCAGGGATTCGCGCAACGCGGGCTCAACGCGCTTCACGGTCTCGGCGTAGTGCGGGTGCCCCACGCCGATCGCGAGCGCCGCGCCCGCCTTGAGCGCCTTGATCATGGCAGGATTCAGCTCGAAGCGCAGAAAGTGCACGGAGGACGTTTTCTCGTCGGTCGCGCGCTCCAGGTCCTCATCGGCGACGGCGTACACGCGCGGCTGCCCTTCGACCTGAATCCAGACCTTGTCCTCGATGTCGATCAGCCTGGCGAGCATCCGGCGCCGCTCCGCGACGTCCGCGTACTCGATCATCATGGTCGCCTTCCAGTTGGCTCCGTCGGGTATGAGCGGGTTGTAGGCGTCCAGCTCGTCCTGGATGCCTTCCTCCTCGAAGATGCGCTCGACGCGCAGCATCTCCTGGATCTGGTAGCGTATCGTGAGCTCGTCCTCGAACAGGAGCGTGAGGTGCTCACCCAGCTGCAGCATCCGCTTGTTCTTGTGCGCCATCACGCGCGTGCGAAATTCCTCGCGCGACTTTGCGTAAGCTTCCAGCGGTAGCAGGCTGTCGCGGCTGATCTGTGGCATCTTTGACTCCATCTCCTGTTACAGTCCGTAGGCCATCCGCAACAGCGTCAACGGATGGCGTTTCTGCGCCTTGTTCTCGCCCATCCCCTGCGCGATGTGGCGGCCGGCGATGGCACAATCCGAGCTCACGTAATCGGGGCCGGGCTCGGCCATCTGGCGGAACACCGGGCGGCCGATCTTCATCGAGTTCTCGAAGTACTCCGACTTCACGCCCCAGGTGCCGTCGTGGCCCGAGCAACGCTCCACCGTATGCAGGGTCGTGTCCGGCACGAGCTCGAGCAGCTCGCGCGTTTTCTGCCCCATGTTCTGCACCCGCAGGTGACACGGAACATGGTAGGCGACCTTGCCGAGCCCCCGCTTGAAGTTGGTCTTGAGCAGCCCGTCGCGATGGCGGAGCACGAGATACTCGAAGGGATCACACATGGCTTCCGCCACCGCCTTCACGTCGGCGTCGTCCGGAAACATCAGGGGCAGCTCGGACTTGAACATGAGCGTGCACGAAGGCACTGCCGTGAGTATCGCGTAGCCCGCGCGCGCCAGGCGCGCGAGGACCGGGACGTTGGCTTCCTTGCTGCGTGCGACCGATTCGAGATCGCCCAGCTCGAGCTTGGGCATGCCGCAGCAAGTTTCCTTCTCGACCACGATCGCGGGAATCTCGTTGTGGGCGAGGATCCTGAGCAGATCATGCCCGATCCCCGGCTCGTTGTAGTTGACGTAGCAGGTGGAAAACACCGCCGCCTTGCCCGGCGTGCGGCTGCCGTCGCGCACCGGGAACGAGCTTTCCGGCCGCGCACGGGCGCGGAAGCGCGCGCTCGAGTATTCGGGCAGCTCGCGGTCCCGGTGCACGCCCAACGTGCGGTGCATGACCTCGCGCGTGAGCTTCGCCTTGTTGGCTGCATTGACGAACTTGACCGCCACCGGGATGGTCGCAAGCTTGCCCACGGCATCGGTGCTGGAGAGCAGCCGGTCGCGCAGGGTGACCTCGCCTTTCTTGAACTTCACGGCCTTCGCGCGCAGCATCAGGTGCGGGAAATCGACGTTCCAGGGATGCGGCGGCACGTACGGGCACTTGGTCATGAAGCACATGTCGCACAGATAGCACTGGTCCACCACCTCCCCGAAGCGCCCCTTGTCCACGCCATCGAGCTCGCCGCTCGTGCCTTCGTCGATGAGATCGAACAGCCGCGGAAATGCCGTACACAGGTTCACGCAGCGGCGGCAGCCGTGGCAGATCTCGAAGATGCGTTCGAGCTCCTGCTCGACTTTCGCCTCGTCGTAGAAATCCTGGGATTTCCAGTCAATCGGATGTCGGGTGGGAGCCTCCAGGCTCCCTTCGCGTTTGGTCATTTTGGTTGATGGGTGATGGATAACGGGTAATGCGGGCAAATCGCATGGCGACGGGCGACGGGTTTCAACCCGTCACCCGTAGCCGACATCAGTCCTGCAGCGCGTCGAGCGCCTTCTTGAAGCGATTGGCGTGCGAGCGCTCCGCCTTGGCCAGGGTCTCGAACCAGTCGGCGATCTCCGCGAATCCTTCTTCGCGCGCCACCTTGGCCATCCCCGGATACATGTCGGTGTATTCGTGGGTTTCGCCGGCGATCGCGGATTTCAGGTTGTCGCGGGTCGGGCCGAACGCCAGATCGGTCGCCGGGTCGCCGCAGGCTTCCAGATACTCGAGGTGACCGTGCGCGTGCCCGGTCTCGCCTTCCGCCGTCGAGCGGAAAACCGCCGCGACGTCATTCTGGCCCTCGACATCGGCTTTCGCGGCAAAGTAGAGGTAGCGCCGGTTGGCCTGGGATTCCCCGCCAAACGCGGCTTTCAGGTTATCGTGCGTTTTCGATCCTTTGAGTTTCATTCAGTTCTCCTTATGATCATAAGGTTACAAGAATAATACGACAGTAAGTGTGCGCTCACTTTCTTCTGTCGCCGCTTAAGATTAGACTAAGTCTAATCTATGAACTCAGTATAGACGCTGGGTCGCAAGCTGTCAATAGCAGCAGCGATGGCGCGTGGTTCAGCGCGAGAGCAGCGCTTCGATCTCCGAGAACGTGCGGGCAACCTGGCTGGTCTGGATCGCGACGCCCAGCTGGCGTGCGATCTGGGTCGCCGAGAACAACCCGACCACGGTTTGCTGGCCCTTGGCGTCGCGCTCGGCCACGAGCGCGTGTTGCCGCCCCACCTTGTGCAGCGTGGTCACGATATGGCCCACCTTGGCCGCGCGCAGATCCGCCAGGTCGAGCACCTCCAGGCGCTCGTGGGGGGTCATCACATCGCGCACCGAAATTTCCTCGCGCCGGATGCCGCGCTCGGAAGCAACCTGCACGGGCTTCTCGCCCAGCAGCTCGCTGGCAGTTATGATCCCGAGGACCTTGCGGTTCTGGTCCACCACCAGCAGCAGGCGCACGCCGCGCTGGATCATCCGCGCGTGCGCTTCGTCCACCGTGTCGCCCGGCAATACAATGACTGCGGTCACGCGCTTGAGGTCGGTCATGACGCTCAGCGCCGGATCGTCGGGCGTCACCTTGTCGAGGGCCGCCTGGGTGGGTTGCGCGTAACCGGCGCCGGCGTGCAGCGCGTTCAACGCGAGGGGGGCATAGTCTCTCAGCACGTTTCTTTCTCCTAGGGGTCGTGCGGCGGTGCGGTCGCTGGCCAGGATTTAGACCGTTGTCCTCGCGCCGGTTCTCAGTTCGCCTTCACCGCATGCTCGAAGGTCAGCCGGACGGGCTACCCGAATCGCGCCCGCCCGAAGAAGCGGATGCAGGGCAATCTCGTGCACCGCAGCACACAAGCTCCGGCGGGGCAGCGGCCCGATCACCGCCGCTCGAGCACGTCAGCCGGCTCGCGCCGCTCCGATGACCGGGTCTGCGCTCCGCGCGGAGCCGGCCGTACCAGGAAGGGCGCGAGTTCCTGCAGCGCCCGCTGATACACGTCGCGCTTGAACTCGATGACCGCCTCCATCGGCTCCCAGTAGTCGCTCCAGCGCCAAGCGTCGAACTCGGGCTTGCTCGAGGCGCGCAGGCACACATCGCAATCGCGGCCGACCAACCGCAGCAGGAACCAGATCTGCTTCTGGCCGCGGTAGTTGCTGCGCGATTCGCGCCGGATCCAGCGACTGGGCACTTCGTAGCGCAGCCAGTCGCGCGTGCGCCCGAGGATGCGCACGTGCTGCGGGGAAAGGCCCACCTCCTCCTTCAGCTCGCGATGCATGGCCGCCTGCACGCTCTCCCCCGGCTTGATGCCGCCCTGCGGAAACTGCCACGAATGCTCCTTGACCCGCTTGCCCCAGAAAACCTGGTTTTTCCAGTTGCACAGGACGATGCCGACGTTCGGGCGATATCCGTCACGATCGATCACGGGGATTCCCCCATTGGGTCTGTCAGCCCGATTTTTTCACAATTTGGTGTCGAAACAAAGCCTGCTTCGCGCGCGGGTCACGCGTAAAGGCGCATCGCATCGCAGCGATTCATCCGGCGCAGGCCGCGCACGAACTCGCCGAATTCGAGCCCGTACTGATCCTCCAGAGCCCGCGCCCTCGCCCCGAGTTCGTCCCATAGCAAGTTGCCCGGGGAGTCACGGAATGCGAGCGCGATGATGTTGCCCGGCCGTTGCGCCGGCAGGCACAGCGTTCCTGCGGGAAACGTCGCCTCGACGCACTCGACGTATTCGTTGAACCGGCGATCCGAGCCCCACAGGTTGACGACCAGCACCCCGCGTGCGCGCAGCCGCGCCAGGCACGCCTCGTAAAATGCCCCGGAGCACAGCGTCTCGACCTGGGCTTCCCCGTCGTAGCCGTCGATCACGATCACGTCGGCGGCCGTTCCCGGGTTCGAGAGATGCTCGGCCCCATCGCCGATGCGCACCGTGAAACGATCGTCATCCGGCGGCACATGGAAGTACTGCCGCGCGATCGCGACGACCCTGGGGTCAACCTCCACCACCTCGAGGCTCACCCAGGGCATGCGGTGGTAGACGAACTTCGCGAGCGAGCCCCCGCCCAGGCCGACCATCAGCACGCGCCGCGGGCGCTCGTTGAACAGCAGGAACGCCATCATGCTGCGCGTGTAAGAGAGCTCCAGGTCGTACGGGCGGGCGATGCGCATCGCGCTCTGGACGGTGTCGCTGCCGATATGCAACGAGCGCACCCCGTGCCGCTCGCTCACATATACCGGCTCGCCGCCCTGCGCCCGCTTGCGCGCGAGCCATCTCGCGAAAAAGTTCATGCCCGGCCCTCGTCCCGGTCCACGGTGCCTTCGGTAGAATAGCGATTTTCCCGCCCCACGGCACGCATGCGCGTTTCGCAGTTCTTCTTCTCCACGCTGAAAGAGGCCCCGGCCGAAGCCGAGGTGGTGAGCCACCGCCTGATGCTGCGCGCCGGGCTCATCAAGCGCCTGTCGAGCGGCATCTACACCTGGATGCCGCTCGGGCTGCGCGTGCTGCGCAAGGTGGAGGCGGTCGTGCGCGAGGAGATGAACGCGAGCGGCGCGTTCGAGCTTTCGATGCCGGCCGTGCAGCCCGCGGAGCTGTGGCATGAGTCGGGCCGCTGGGAGCAGTACGGGCCCGAGCTGCTGCGCATCAAGGACCGCCACGAGCGGGACTTCTGCTTCGGCCCCACGCACGAGGAAGTGGTGAGCGACATCGTGCGCCGCGAGGTGAGGAGCTACCGCCAGCTCCCGCTCAACCTGTACCAGATCCAGCTGAAGTTCCGCGACGAGATCAGGCCGCGCTTTGGCGTGATGCGCGCCCGCGAGTTCATCATGAAAGACGCGTATTCGTTTCACGCCGACAAGGCGAGCCTCGACGAGGCCTACCGCGAGATGTACGGCTGCTATTCGCGCATCTTCACGCGCCTGGGCCTCAAGTTCCGCGCGGTCGCGGCCGATACCGGGGCGATCGGCGGCACCGGCTCGCACGAGTTTCACGTGCTGGCCGACTCGGGCGAGGACGCGATCGCCTACTGCCCGGGCTCGGACTATGCGGCCAACGTCGAGCTCGCGGAGGCGCTGGCCCCGGCGGCGGGGCGAGCACAGCCCACCGCCGCGCTGGAGCGCGTGCACACGCCGGGCGTGAAGACGATCGCCGATCTGTGCGCTTTTCTGAAGGTTCCTCCACAGCGCACCGCGAAAGCGGTCGTCGTCGAGGGCGTGGACGGCAATCCCGTGCTGCTCATGGTGCGCGGGGACCATGAGCTCAACCTGGTCAAGGCGGGCAAGCTCGACCCGGTGAAAAAACCCGTTACCTTTTCCCCGGCCGAAACGATACGCCGCGCGTTCGGCGCGGACCCGGGATCGATCGGGCCGGTCGGCTTTCCGGGCCAGGTCATCGCCGACCGCGCCATTGCGAAAATGGCGGATTTTGTCGTCGGCGCCAACCGGAATGACCATCACTACACCGGCGCGAACATCGGACGCGATTTTGCCGAGCCGCCCGTCGCCGACATCCGCAACGTGCTCGCAGGCGACCCGAGCCCGGACGGCAAGGGCGCTCTCGAAATCTGCCGCGGCATCGAGGTCGGCCACATCTTCCAGCTCCGCACCAAGTACTCGCGCGCGATGAATCTCACCTTCCTCGACGAGTCGGGCGCCTCGCGGATGATGGAGATGGGCTGCTACGGGATTGGTGTCACGCGCATCGTGGCCGCTGCGATCGAGCAGAACCACGACGAGCGCGGGATCATTTTTCCACGCGCGATCGCGCCGTTCGAGCTCGCGCTGGTGGCGATCGGCATGGGCAAGAGCGAGAAGGTGCGCGAGACCGCCGATCAACTGTACCGCGAGCTCGTGGCGGCTGGCGTCGACGTGCTGTTCGACGACCGCGACGAGCGCCCGGGCGTGATGTTTAACGACATGGAATTGATCGGCATACCCCACCGCGTCGTGGTGGGCGAGCGCGGTTTGAAGAGCGGTGCCGTCGAGTATCAGTCGCGGCGCGCGCCGAAGCCCGAGACCGTTCCTTTGCAGGATGCTGCTCAATACGTAAAATCAAGGGTGTGCGAAAACTGATTCGCATGGCCTTACGGCTCGCCTGCACAATCGCGATGGTCGCGCCCGCCGCGGCATTCGCGGCGGGCAGATTTACGAACCGCTGGCCGCGAGCGTGCAGGCCGCGCTCCACAAGGCGATCTCGGATCAGGCCGTGCCGTATCTCGCGTTCGACACCGAGACCGAGGCGCGCGCGTGGCTCGCCTCGATGTCGCGGCGGCTTGGCTCGCGCCTGCCCGACCGAGCCGCGCGCGAGGAATTCCTTGTCACAGTGCACTACGAGGCCAGGCGCGCCGGGCTGGACCCCCAGCTCGTGCTGGGACTGATCCAGGTCGAGAGCAACTTCCGCAAGTACGCGGTCTCTCACGCGGGGGCGCGCGGCTACATGCAGGTGATGCCGTTCTGGGCGCGGCTGATCGGGAGCCCGGACCACAATCTTTTCCACCTGCGCACGAACCTGCGCTACGGCTGCGTGATCCTGCGCCACTACCTGGACCGCGAGAACGGCGATCTCTACCGTGCGCTCGGGCGCTACAACGGCAGCCTCGGCAAGCCCGAGTATCCGACCATGGTCGTGCGCGCCTGGCAGCGCGACTGGCACTATACGAGGGCGGTCGGCAACACGGCGCCGGTACGGCCCGCGGGGCATGACGCCGCGGTCCCGCAGAGGGCGGAGCAGCGGCCCCGTTGAGATTTCGGGTTCCGGGTTCAAGGTTCAAGGTGCAGCGATCTAGCTTGTTTTCACGCGAAACTTTGAACCTGCGCGAGGCGCGCGGGGATGCGACCCAAGGAGGGCGCACCGGAGCGTTGCGCAGGGACCCTGAATTTTTTCGGGGATGCGACCGCGCAGTTGCGCAAGGCAGTCGACAGTACGGGAATTGGATGCTTGCCACAGACCGTTCGGAGGCTGCGGGGCACGCGACCGACGGGAGGATGCATGGATCGTGCGGGGGCCGAGCAGAGGCCGCGGCACCGTAGCCGCGCCCCTCGCTCGACCTGTTGGTCGAAGCGGTTCGTATACGTGCTGCCGGTCGTACCGACGCTACACGGCCTGCATGCGCCTCGGCGCGAACGCCGTGTCCGGCGGGGGCGCTGCCCGCTGGAATAACTCCTCGAGGGAGAGCTGCAGTCCGGTCTCGATGCTGCCCGCGAGCTCGAGCGCAAGCTCGTCGAGCGCCTGGCCTGCCTGCCGCGAAGGACGCTTCGCCCCGGTCTGAAACACGAACAGGCGATAGACGTCGGCGACGCTGATCTCGGCCGCATCGCGGATCAGGGCCCAGCCGTGCGCGACCCTGCCCACCCATTGGGCGCCACTCATCGCATCGAGGATCGCCTCGATGCGATGCACGGGCTCCTTGACGAGCCCGTGCAGGCGCAACACCGTGACGATCTCTCCGGTGCGATGGGCCTCCCACAACACGCGCAGGATCTGCAGCGCATCAAAAAACTGCCCGCCGGCGGCCGGCTCGACGTGCGAAACTCGCTCGCGCCACTCCGGCATCACCGACGCCGACACGGCGCCGAACAGCACCACGAGCCACGAGAGGTAGACCCACAGGAGGAAGATCGGCACGGCGGCGAACGCTCCGTACACCAGCTTGTAGGTCGGGAATTGCGTAATGTAGAGCGCGAAGCCCTGCTTCATGCCCTCGAACGCGAGCGCAGCGAGGAAGCCGCCCGACAGCGCATCGCGCACCAGCACGCGGCGGTTCGGCATGGTGATGTAGAGCAGCGCGAACGCGATCCCCGTGAGCAGCATCGGGACCATCTTGAGCAATACGATTCCGGCGTACGGAATCTCCCTGACCAGACCGAGCGAAAGGCTCACCAGCCAGGACGTGATCGAGAGGCTGGCCCCGATCAGGATCGGCCCCACCGTCAGCAGCGCCCAATAGATGAATACCCGCTGCACCGAGGTCCGCGGCCGGGGCACGCGCCAGATCTGGTTCAACGCCCGGTCGATCGTGACGAGGACCATCACGGCGGTGACGGCGAGGAATACCATCCCCACGGCGGTGAGCTTCGCCGCGTTTGCAGTGAACTGCTCGGCGTAGCCCACCATCACCTCGACCGACTCCGGCAGCATGTTCTGGAGCAGGAAGCTCTGCAGTTCCTCGGTGACCGAGCGAAACGCGGGAAACGCCGTGATCAGGGTCAACGCGACCGTCACGATCGGAACGATCGCGAGCAGCGTGGTGAAAGTGAGGCTCGACGCGATCTGCATGCAGCGGTCTTCCTCGAACCGCCACGCGACCATGCGCCCGAACTCGATGAGCGACGCGGGATCTCTGCGCACGTTGCATCCTCGCTTGCGTTACCCAGGCTATATAATAACTCGTTAATGCGGACGGACTGGGCCGCCGCATCAACTCCGCCGGATGGAACGGACGCCGCGCGCCGCTCATCCGGCGGCATTTTCGGCCGGATCGCGATGCGCGAAATCCTCGTTCTGTACTACAGCCACACCGGTTCGGTGAAAGAGATGGCGCAGCTCGTCGCGCGCGGCGTCGAGCAGGTGCGGGGCGCGCAGGCGCGCGTGCGCACCGTGCCGAAGGTCTCCGCGGTTTGCGAATCGGTCGAGCCCGCGGCGCCGGAGTCCGGTGCGCCATACGCCGAGCTGAAGGATCTCGTCGAATGCGCGGGGCTCGCACTCGGTTCGCCCACCCGCTTCGGCAACATGGCCGCGCCGCTGAAGTACTTTTGGGACTCCACCGGGGAGCTGTGGCTGAAAGGCACGCTCGCGGGGAAACCGGCTGCGGTGTTCACTTCCACCGGCAGCATGCACGGCGGACAGGAAACCACCCTCGTCTCGATGATGCTGCCGCTGCTCCATCACGGCATGCTGATCGTGGGCGTACCGTACACGGAGGCCGATTTGTTCGCGACGAGGAGCGGCGGCACGCCCTATGGTCCCAGTCATCACGCGGGCGCGGCGGGCGGCGAGCCGTTGACCGAGCACGAGCGCAGGATCTGCATGGCGACCGGTCGCAGGCTCGCCGAAGTGGCTTTGCGCTTGGCGCAATGAGTGCTGCCGCGGACGCGCGTGCTTTCCCCATCGCCATGCCAAGAGCGTGCCGTACCGGATGACCGGCCGCTTTGCCTACCTCACGGCTTGCGCGATCCTGAAGTAATCTTCGATGCTCGTCCTCGCCTATTTCGCGGAGGGCGTGGTCCGCGCGCACACGGAAAGCGGCTCACGGCACTGCTCGCCCAAGTCGAGACCGCCTTGGCGGGAAACTTCTTCGCCGCAAGCCCAGGCTACGTGCGGTCCGTTTGTTCGCCGCGGCCTCTGTCGAAACCACCAAGAAGCGAGTAACCTCGCGTCGGCCGCCTGCCGCAGCCTCTGATCTAATAGACGCGAGATTTTGAAATCACGCTGTCGGCTGCCTGCGCGCCTACCCGCTCCAGCCTGCGGCAGTCCGAGTCCGGCGCGCCCTCCTTGGGTCGCATCCCCGCGCACACTGCGCAGGTTGCGAGTCCCGAGTTCGGGGTTCCACGTTCGAAGAGCTGGGTCGCCGCACCTTGAACCTTGAACCCGGAACGCGGAACCCGGAACTCCAAAAGGGCCCCTGCTCCACCCTCCGGCGGGCTACCGCCGAAAGATCCAAAGCAGCAGGGTGACCACCAGAGAAACAAGGATACTGGTGGTGAGCGGGAAGTAGAACGTGTAGCCCTTGCGCTCGAGCTTGATGTCGCCGGGCAGGCTGCCCAAGCCAAGCTTGGCGAGCAGCGGCCAGGCAAGACCCAGCGCGATAAGCAGGATGCCCAGCGTAATCAGCCACTTTGCCATGCGTCAGTCAGACCACCGGTGGCGGTGGCGCATCGTCAAGACCTGTTGAGCCACCGGTCAAAGAAGTGCACCTCGGACGCGCCCATCTTTTCGCGAAAGCTCTGTAGCTCCCTTCGATAAGCCGCCAATTCGGCCCTGATCGCCGTCTGGAATTCGGGGTTGGTCCCCTGGTCCAGAAACTTCTTGAGCTTTTCCTCCGGCGAGGAGTATGCGTAGCAGGCATCGCGCTCGTAGCGTTGCAGCAGCAGCTCGGCGA
The DNA here is from genome assembly GCA_016868035.1 of Betaproteobacteria bacterium. GTDB lineage: Bacteria > Pseudomonadota > Gammaproteobacteria > Burkholderiales > SG8-41 > SG8-41. Next base: position 55,367 of record VGID01000013.1, read on the forward strand.
GGCGGCCCGGATGCACCGCTCGGTCGCACAGGTCGAAAGACATGTGCAACGACATGTCACTCAACGTCTCGCACACGTGCGGCACTCCGTTTTTCACGAGCAACGCATCGCCCGCCTCCATCACCAACTCGTCGGTCTTTTTACCCAGGCGTTCCGGCGGCAGCTCGTTCTTGTCCACCCAGCGCATAGGCTGCCGCTCGTAGAGGTGCCAGCGCTTCTTGCCTTCGATGTGGAGGACCAGGACGTCGTCCGTATCGAAATGTCCGCGGTAGGCCTCATTACCTTTCTGGGAGAAGAACACCACGATATTCGACATGATCAGATTCGGATTGAGCCGGTCGATGTCGGCCGCCAGCCGGTTAAGCAGCGGGTCGAGCATGTCTATGCCTTCGAGCAGGCACGCCGCACCGCGACCCAACAGCTCATCGAGCGGGCGCCGGTCCAGAAAATGGCATTTCGTTCCCTGCACCATCTTGAAGTACGCATGGGCCGCGTAGTCCACGGGCTTACCCAGGTGAAACACAGTGAAATTAGCCCGCTGCAGCAGCGGATTGCTCAAGTGGCGCTGGAAGTCCTTCAGTGTGAAAATGGTCTGGTCCGGGATGAGGCTCTTGGCGTGAACGAAGGGGCGGTCGGCGAGGGTGCGCAGTCCCTCGACGTAGAATTTCTTGAGCGCCTCGATCTGGGCGTCCACGCCCGCAACGTCATTCATCTAGGTGCCTCCGTTCCGCGCGTCGGGCATCGACCATGCTCGAAGCGACCACCGGTACTCGCGCCGCTCTCGTTTGCTCCCGCGCATACATCAAACCTGCGGATTCACGCGCTCGAGCTTCGATTGCAGCTTGTTGAGCGCGTTGATGTATGCCTTCGCCGAGGCCACCACGATATCGGTGTCCGCGCCCTGTCCGTTGACGATGCGCCCGTCCTTGGTGAGGCGCACCGTGACCTCGCCCTGGGCGTCCGTGCCGGTGGTGATCGCGTTCACCGAGTAGAGCAGCAGCTCGGATCCGCTTTTCACAATGCCCTCGATTGCCTTGAAGGAGGCGTCCACCGGTCCGCTGCCCTGTGCCTCGGCGCGCTGCTCCCGGCCGCTCTCGGTGACCACGACCTTCGCATAGGGCCGCTCGCCCGTTTCCGAGTGCGCGGTGAGGGAAACGAGCTTGTAGCGCTCGTTCTCGAGGTGGTCCATCGCCTCCTCGCTGATCAGCGCGTGCAGGTCCTCGTCGAAGATCTCGTGCTTCTTGTCGGCAAGGTCCTTGAAGCGCTTGAACGCGGCGTTCAGCGCCTCCTCCGACTCCAGCACGATGCCGAGCTCCTGCAGCCGCTGGCGGAAGGCGTTGCGCCCGGAATGCTTTCCGAGCACCAGGCGGTTCGCGTTCCAGCCCACATCCTCCGCGCGCATGATTTCGTAGGTCTCGCGGCTCTTGATCACGCCGTCCTGGTGGATGCCGGACTCGTGCGCGAACGCGTTGGCCCCCACGATCGCCTTGTTCGGCTGCACCGGGAAACCGGTGATGCCCGAAACGAGCCGGCTCGCCGGAACGATCTGGGTGGCGTCGATTCCGGTATCGCAGGGGAAGATGTCACGCCGCGTGCGCACCGCCATCACGATCTCCTCGAGCGCGGCGTTGCCCGCGCGTTCGCCCAGCCCGTTCACCGTGCACTCGACCTGCCGCGCACCGTTCAGCACCGCCGCGAGCGAATTGGCGACCGCGAGGCCGAGATCGTTGTGGCAGTGCACCGACCACACCACCTTGTCCGAGTTGGGTATGCGCTCCCGCAGATTGCGGATCAGCCGCCCGAAATGCTCCGGAAACGTGTAGCCGACGGTGTCGGGGATGTTGATGGTCGTCGCCCCCGCCTTGATGACCCGGTCCAGGATGCGGCACAGGAAGTCGATGTCCGAGCGCCCGGCGTCCTCGGGCGAGAATTCCACGTTGTCGGTGTATTCACGCGCCCACTTGACCGCCCTCACCGCCTGCTCGATCACCTGCGAGGGCTCCATGCGCAGCTTCTTCTCCATGTGGATCGGGGAAGTCGCGATGAAGGTGTGCACGCGCGGGCTCGCCGCCGGCTTGACCGCTTCCCCGCAGCGGCGGATGTCTTTTTCGTTCGCGCGCGCGAGCCCGCACACGGTGCTCTCCTTCACGATCGAGGCGACGGCGCGCACCGCGTCGAAGTCGCCCTCGCTGGCGGCGGGAAAACCGGCTTCGATCACGTCCACGCGCAGCCGCTCGAGCTGGCGCGCGATGCGCAGCTTCTCCTCCTTGGTCATGGACGCGCCCGGGCTCTGCTCGCCGTCGCGCATCGTGGTATCGAATATGATCAGTCTGTCGTTCGCCATAACGTGCCCCGCTGCTCAGGCCGGCTGCCCGGACCGGGCCGTGGCAGCACGGAAAATGCTGGAATGTCTCCGGCCGCAGCTTGCGCCGCGCCGCTCGAAAATACAATGTAAGGGATGGGGTGGATGTGCGCCTTAGCGGCGCAGCAGCAGGCCGGCCAGCAGGCGGCTGGCGTTAGCGAGTGCAACAACGGTGGCCTGCGTGCAGTACATGTGGTTCAAATATATCGACTTTCTTCCAGTGGCGCAAGGGCGCGCGCTAGGAGCCCGCGCAGTAGAAACTACCAGCGCAACCGGTAACCAACGAGGCTCGCCAGTGGAGGCGCCTGCAACGCGGGCTCCTCATCGGTTTTTGCCTCATGGCCTCAGTAGAAGCCTTTGGAGTTCAAAGGGGAAGATCGTGCTTCGCGCCGGCTCGGGCTTCTGCCGCGATCGGATGCTCGCCTGCCGCAGGTCTTTTGTTCAAAAATTGGTCAGCCCGCATGCTCTCATCGCCCATTCGCCGCTCAAGTGTTTAAAATCCGTCACGCGCTGGCCACTCGTGAAACATGCGGGCTAGCCGCTCGCCGGCGGCGGCGTCCTGGACGAGCGCGTGCTCTTCACGCGCTCGTAGATCCAGATCCCGTAGCCGGAAAACGCGTAGCTCGCGAACAGGGCCAGCAGCATCTCGGGCAGCGTGTTGGCGAAGGTCACGAGCGCCACGACCGCAAGCGCGAGCAGCACCACCACGGAGAACGGAACGCTCTTGCGCAGGTTGATGTCCTTGCCGCTGTAGAACTTGAAGTTGCTCACCATGGTGAGCCCCGCAAAAACCGTGAGCACCCAGGCGAGCCACCTCACTTCCCGCCCCTGGATCTGGTACTCGTTCAGCGCCCACACCAGGCCGGCGATCAGGCAAGCCGCCGCCGGGCTCGGCAGCCCCTGGAAAAAGCGCTTGTCCGCGACGTCGATCGTGGTGTTGAAACGCGCCAGCCTCAGGGCCGCGCACGCGCAGTAGATGAAGGCGGCGATCCAGCCAAGCTTGGTCGTGAGCCAGGGTCCGAGCCCCAGCACGCTCTTCAAGCTCGAAAAGTCCTGGAGCGCCCACACGTACACCACCAGCGCGGGGGCGACGCCGAAGGAAACCATGTCGGAGAGGCTGTCGTATTCGGCCCCGAACGCGCTCTGGGTGCGCGTGAAGCGCGCCACGCGCCCGTCCAGGCCGTCGAACACCATGGCCACGAAAATCGCGATCGCCGCGTGCTCGAAGCGCCCGTTCATCGCCTGCACGATGGCGTAGAACCCGGCGAACAGCGCCACCGTGGTAAACAGGTTGGGCAGCCAGTAGATGCCGCGCCGCGCGAACCGCGACTTGATGAAAAGCTTGTGTTCGCGCGGTTCGTACATGCTCAGAACCCGTGGCTCGTGACTCGTGACTCGTGACTCGGGAGAGGAGCGCAGCGCCGCATACGAATCACGAATCACGATTCACGATTCACACCTGTCGTGGACTCAGGGCAGGCGGGCAAGGATCGTTTCCGCCGCGTAGACCTTGTCGCCCATGGCCGCGACCGGCCGCGATTCCGGCGGCAGGTAGACATCGACGCGCGAGCCGAACCGGATGAACCCGTAGCGCTCGCCGCGGGCGAGGCGCTGCCCCGCCTTCGCGTAGCACAGGATGCGGCGCGCGATGAGCCCCGCGATCTGCACGCACGTCACGTCCGCACCTCCCGTGGTCCGGATCCACAGTGCGGCGCGCTCGTTCTCGAGCGACGCCTTGGACAGCGCGGCATTGATGAAACTGCCCGGGAAGTGCCACGCGTCCCGGATCTCCCCGTCCACGGGGCTGCGGTTCGAGTGCACGTTGAACACGTTCATGAACACGCTCATCTTGAGCGCGTCGCGGGCAAGATAGGGATCGCGGGCGCGCTCGACAGCGACGACGCGTCCGTCGGCCGGCGAGACCACCGCCTTCGGCTCCTGCGGCACCGCGCGCGGCGGGTCGCGGAAGAACTGCAGCATGAACGCGACCACGAGCCATACGGGAGCCGCCCACCAGGGACCGGCGATCCAGTGCGCGAGCAGCGCCGCGGCGAGCGAGGCCGCGACGAACGGCCAGCCCTCTTTCGCGATGATCGGATGCGGGTACGCGCCCACGCGGCCCGGCGTCAGGTGCGAAGCGTCAGCGCCCACGTTTTGTTCCTCAATCCTCAATCCTCAATCCTCAATCCTCAATCCTCAATCCTAGTTCTTGGACTGGTCCACCAGACGGTTCACCTTGATCCAGGGCATCATGTCCCGGAGCTTTGCGCCGACGATTTCGACCGAGTGCTGCGCCCCGTTGCGCCGCATGGCCTTCAGCACCGGCGCACCGGCGCGGTTTTCCAGTATGAACTCGCGCGCGAATTGACCATTCTGGATCTCCTGCAGGATCCTTTTCATCTCGGCGCGCACCTGTTCGTTGATCACGCGCGGTCCGCGGGTGAAGTCGCCGTATTCGGCGGTATTGGAGACCGAGTAGCGCATATTGGCGATGCCGCCCTCGTAGATGAGATCCACGATGAGCTTGACCTCGTGCAGGCACTCGAAATACGCCATCTCGGGTGCGTAGCCGGCCTCCACCAGCGTTTCATAGCCGGCCTGGATCAGCGCCGTCAGTCCGCCGCACAGCACGACCTGCTCGCCGAAGAGATCCGTCTCGCACTCTTCGCGGAAGGTCGTCTCGATCACCCCTGCGCGGGCTGCGCCGATGGCCGCCGCGTAGGAGAGCGCGAGATCACGCCCCTTCTGGCCCGGGTCCTGGTATACCGCGATGAGCGAAGGCACGCCCCCGCCCTGCGTGTAGGTCGAACGCACGAGGTGCCCGGGGCCCTTCGGAGCGACCATGAAGACATCCAGGTCCGCGCGCGGCTCGATCTGCTTGAAATGGATGTTGAAGCCGTGCGCGAACGCCAGCGCCGCGCCTTTCTTGATCGAGGGTTCGATCTGCCGGTCGTAGACGTCCTGGTGGTGCTCGTCGGGCAGCAGGATCATCACGATGTCCGCGCCCTTCACCGCCTCGCCCACTTCCTTCACCGCGAGGCCTGCCTTCTTGGCCTTGTTCCACGAGGCGCCGCCCTTGCGCAGTCCCACCGTCACCTTCACGCCGGAGTCCTTGAGATTGTTGGCGTGGGCGTGCCCCTGGGAGCCGTAGCCGATGATCGCCACGTGCTTGCGCTTGATGAGCGACAGATCGGCGTCTTTGTCGTAGTAGATTTTCATGCTTTTCCCTTCGATTTGAACGCGAGGGGCGAAAGGCGAGAGGTGAAAGGCGTCACATCGAGCGGTGCGCCGTTCCTCTCGCCTCTCCCGCCTCTTCTCTAGACCCTCAGAACCCGGTCGCCGCGGCCGATTCCCGATGCGCCCGTGCGTACCGTCTCGAGGATCGCGCTGCGGTCGATCGCCTTCAGAAATGCATCGAGCTTGGAGCCGGTGCCCGTCAGCTCGATGGTGTAATCCTTCTCGGTCACGTCGATGATGCGCCCGCGAAAGATGTCGGTGACGCGCTTCATCTCCTCGCGGTCCTTGCCGAGCGCGCGCACCTTGACCAGCATGAGCTCGCGCTCGATGTGGTCGCCGTCGGAGAGATCGACCACCTTTACCACGTCCACGAGCTTGTTGAGCTGCTTCGTGATCTGCTCGATCACCTCGTCCGATCCCGCGGTGACGATCGTCATGCGCGAGAGCGTGGCGTCCTCGGTCGGCGCCACCGTGAGCGACTCGATGTTGTAGCCGCGCGCGGAGAACAGGCCCGCCACGCGCGAAAGCGCGCCCGCCTCGTTCTCGAGCAGGACGGAAATGATGTGCCTCATACCAGGATCATTTCGGAGAGGCCTTTTCCGCCCGGCACCATCGGGAACACGTTTTCGGTCTGGTCGGTCACGAAATCCATGAACACGAGGTCCTTGCTGCGCGAGAATGCCTCCTTGAGCGCGGGCTCGACGTCCTCTGGCTTCTCGATCTTCATGCCGACGTGGCCATACGACTCGGCGAGCTTCACGAAATCCGGCAGCGCGTCCATGTACGACTCCGCGTAGCGGTTTCCGTGGAAGAACTCCTGCCACTGCCGCACCATGCCCATGTACTTGTTGTTCAGGTTCACGACCTTGATCGGCAGGCGGTACTGCTTGCAGGTGGAAAGCTCCTGGATGCACATCTGGATCGAAGCTTCCCCGGTCACGCACGCGACGGCCGCGTCCGGATGCGCAAGCTGTACGCCCATCGCCGCGGGCAGCCCGAATCCCATGGTGCCGAGGCCCCCCGAGTTGATCCAGCGCCGCGGCCGGTCGAACTTGTAGAATTGCGCGGCCCACATCTGGTGCTGACCGACGTCGGAGGTGACGAAGGCCTCGCCCCTGGTCACCTCGTAGAGCTTCTCGATCACGTGCTGCGGCTTGATGATCGCGGAGGTCCGGTCGTACTTGAGGCAGTCGCGCGAGCGCCACAGCTCGATCTGCGTCCACCAGGTCTTGAGCGCCTCCTGGTCGGGCTTCTCCCTGGACGCCTCCAGCTGCCGGATGAAGTCGCGCAGCACGTCGCGCACATTGCCGACGATCGGCACGTCCACCTTGACCCGCTTGGAAATGGAGGAAGGATCGATGTCGACATGGATGATGGTGCGCGGCTCCGCGAAGAAATGCTTGGGGTTGCCGATCACGCGGTCGTCGAACCGGGCCCCGATCGCGAACAGCACGTCGCAGTGCTGCATCGCCATGTTGGCCTCGTAGGTCCCGTGCATGCCGAGCATGCCCAGGAACTGGCGGTCCGTCGCCGGATACGCGCCGAGCCCCATCAGCGTGTTGGTGCACGGGAAGCCGAGCAGGCGCACCACCTGCGCGAGCTCCTCCGCGGCCCCGCTCAGCACGACGCCCCCACCGGTGTAGACCATCGGGCGCTTCGCCTGCATCAGCATCTGCACCGCCTTCTTGATCTGTCCGGTGTGCCCCTTGATGACCGGGTTGTACGAGCGCATCGCGATCGTTTCGGGATAGTGGAACTCGGTCTTGGCCGTGGTTACATCTTTTGGTATGTCCACGACCACGGGGCCGGGTCGCCCGGTCGAGGCGATGAAGAACGCCTTTTTCATCGTGAGCGCGATATCGCGCACGTCCTTCACCAGGAAATTGTGCTTCACGCACGGGCGGGTGATGCCCACGGTATCGCATTCCTGGAACGCGTCCAGGCCGATGGCGTGAGTCGGCACCTGGCCGGTGATGATGACCTGCGGAATCGAGTCCATGTAGGCGGTGGCGATGCCGGTCACCGCGTTGGTTACACCGGGTCCCGAGGTGACGAGAGACACTCCCGGCTTGTCGGTCGAGCGCGCGTAGCCATCGGCGGCGTGCACGGCGCCCTGTTCGTGGCGTACGAGCACATGCTTGACCTTGTTCTGCTTGAACAATTCGTCGTAGATGAACAGCACCGCCCCCCCGGGATAGCCGAACACGTACTCGACTCCCTCCTCCTGCAGGCAGCGCACCACGATTTCGGCGCCGGTCAATTCCATGGCCTACGTACTCTGCAAATGCGGAAACGTGTAACGTTACCGTTAGCCGCTGCTTTGGTCAAGCAAAAAATCTCTGTAAACAGCAGGATAGAGCCGATGTGCGCAACCGCTTTTTCGCTTCGCTTGCGGGCCCTTCGTGGTTTGCTAAGATGCCCCGGAGCACGCTGGGCGCACCGGAGGAACCCAGCCGAGCGACGCCATAGCAACAATCAACAAAGGCGGGATCCCTGGCCACCTACAAAGAACTGACGGATTTCCTCGCGGAAGTCGAGCGTCGCGCATACAAGCAGGCGCTCTTTGCAGTGCGTGATGACCATGCGGCACTGGACATCGTGCAGGACGCGATGCTCAAGCTCAGCGAAAAATACTCCGCGCGCCCATCCGCCGAGCTGCCGCTGCTCTTCCAGCGCATCCTGCAGAACACGATCCGGGATTTTTTCCGACGGCAAAAGGTCCGCTCGCTGTGGACGACGCCCTTTTCGAGCCTGTTCGGGGCGCAGATCGATGACAGCGCGGACCCGCTGGAAACTTTGGAAGTCGAAGACGACTCCAAGTTTTCAGAGCCGCCGGCCGAGCAGCTGGAGCGCTCACAAGTTCTTGCTTTTATTGAGAAAGCGCTCGAGACGCTGCCGGCGCGTCAACGCCAGGCCTTCCTGTTGCGTTATTGGGAGGAACTGGACGTCGCGGCAGCAGCGAAAATAATGGGCTGCTCGCAGGGCAGCGTAAAAACACACTGCTCGCGAGCGACGCACGCTCTGGCCGTGATACTTAAGAAACAGGGGATCAAGCTATGAGCCAGCCAGACCAAGAACTGGCGGGAAAGATCGTCCAGCATCTCGATTACGGCGTGGATCATCTCGACCGCGGCACGCGCGAGCGCCTGCTCGCGGCGCGCAAGGTCGCTCTGTCGCATTACCGCGAGAGACCCGAAACCGTGCTCGGGCTGGAGTGGGCGGGACAGGCGGCTGCGTGGATCAGTGAGCAGAGCCGGCACGGCGCGCGCCACCTGATTACCATTGCTGCGCTCGTAATCGCGCTGATCGGCGTCGCGTACTGGCAGAACGTCGCGTCGGTGATCGACGTCGCGGCGATCGACGCAAGCCTGCTCACGGACGAGCTGCCGATCAACGCCTTTCTCGACAAGGGTTTCGAGTCATGGCTAAAACGCTCGTCGCGCTGATCGTCTGGCTATGTCTCGCATTCCCAGTAGTCGCCGCGCCGGGCAAGACGGAAAATAAAAAACCGCCGGTGCGGCCGGCCTGGTCGGAACTCTCGCCTGCCCACCAGCGGACCCTTGCGCCGCTCGCTGCGGAGTGGGACACCATGGACGCCACCCGGCGCAAGAAGTGGGTGACGATCGCCGAGCGCTATCCCAAGATGAAGCCGCAGGAGCAGCAGCGCCTGCAGAAACGCATGGCGGATTGGGCCAAGCTCACGCCGGCGCAGCGCAAGGCTGCGCGCGAGAATTACCAGAAGCTCAAGCAGCTGCCGCCCGAGCAGCGCCGTGAGGTCAGGGCGAAATGGCAGCAGCAGCAGCAGCAGCAGCAGCAGCAAGAAGCGACCCCGGCTGCGCAGCCAACGGAGCCCGCGCTGGAAACGCCAGCCGCGGAGGCAGCCGCAACAACGCAGCCCGTCCCGACGCCAACGGCGGAAGCGCCCGCGAGCCAGTGAGCCCGCCCGCGGAACTCGCGGGCCTGACACGACGCCTGTTGAGCCTCCTCTACGAGATCCCGCTTCTTGCTGCCGTGCTGATCGCGGGCTCCCTGCCGCTACCGGCTTTGTCCCCGGGCGCGCAGGATATCGCCGCGCGCCCGCTTACCCAACTCTACCTCGTCGCGCTCGCCGGCCTGTATTTCGTATGGCAATGGCGGCGCGGAGGGCAGACGCTGTCGATGAGAACCTGGCGCATCGGGCTCGTGGCGCGCGATGGCGGGCCGCTCGGCGTGCGCCAGGCGATCTATCGCTACATCCTCGCGCTTGCCGGGACACTCCTGCTCGGCGCGGGATTCCTGTGGGCGCTCGCCGACCGCGAGGGCCAGTTCCTGCACGACCGCTTGGCCGGCACGCGGATCATAAACTGCTGATCCGCGCTCCGGCGGTTCCAGGTTCAAGGTTCCAAGTTCAAGGTTCCAGGCTCATTGGGCCGGATGCCTCAGCCGGGAAAACCTTGAACCTTGAACATGGAACTTTGAACTATCGTCGTTCCTGCCACCACATCATCACGACCGCGACGCTGAGGAAGATCGCCATCGACGTGAAAGCGGCGGCAAAGGGCGGCCAGTCGTTGAGCAGTCCGAGGTGCGAGAACAGCCGGTTGAGGAAGTAAAACGCAAGCCCGAGCATGATGCCGGCGAAGATCTTCGCACCGACGCCCGCCTGGCGCGCCTGGAAATGCGCGAAAGGCAGCGCGAGCACCATCATCACCAGCACCGCCAGCGGATAAGTGAGTTTCGACCACAACGCGATCTCGTAACGCAGCGCTTTCTGGCGGTTCTCCTTGAGGTGCTGCGCGAACGAGTACAGTCGCCACGCGGACATCTGCTCCGGCTTCACCAGCAGCACGCTGATCAGGCCCGGGTCGAGCACCGACTGCCAGCTCGCCTCCGGGATCTCGCGCACGGTGGTCCTCATGTCCTCGAAATGGGTCTGGGTCACCTCCCGCAGCAACCACTGGCGGTCGCTCTGGTAGCTGCCGCGCCGGGCAAAGCTGATCGAGCGCAGGTGGTACCGGTCGTCGAACTCGTAGATCCGCACGCCCTGCAGCGTGGAATCGGGGAGCACCTCGATCACGTTGATGAAGCTCCTCGCGTCCTTGATCCACAAGCCCGAGCGGAATTCCTGGACCATTAAGCCGGTGATGGCCTGCGAGCGCAGGCGCTGGGCAAGCTGCTGCGCGGGCGGCGCGATGAACTCGCCGAAAACGAAGGTGACCGCCGCGAAGATCAGCCCGATCGATGCGAGCGTGGAGGCAAGGCGCACGGTCGAGACACCGGACGTGCGCATGACCGTGTATTCCGAGCCCGCCACAAGCTGGGCGAGCGCGAAGAGCGTGCCGATCAGGACTGCGATGGGAAAGAGCTCGTAGATGCGGTCCGGCACCGAGAGCAGCACGTAGATCGCGATCTTGCGCGCACTGTAAGTGCCGCGTCCGAGGTCCTTCACCTGCTCGACGAGATCGAAGAACGCGAATAAAGCCACCAGCGCCACGAACACGAGCCCGGTGGCAGCGATGATCTCGGCGGCAAGGTAGCGCCGTAGCGTTTTCATCGCAACAGGCGGAACGGCGAAAACACGAGCAGGCGCCGGTAGAAGAGCAGCACCAGCACCGCGAACATGGCCGCGTGCACGCCGAGCAGGCCTACGGCGAACGTGACCCGCGACTGCGCGACCGAGACCTGGGTGATCGAAAGGAGATTGCTGTAGGTAATGTAGATGAGCAGCGCCAGCAGCAGATTCATGGAGCGGCCCGCGCGGGGATTGACGAAAGACAGCGGTATCGCGAGCAGCGACAGCAACAGCGCGCTCACCGGCAGCCCGATGCGCCATGCCAGCTCGCCGAGATGGGACGCCGTGCGCTCGAGCAGGAGCTGCAGCGTGGGAACGGATTTGGTGGTCGGCGCGCGCGGTGCCCGCGATTCCGCGGTCTCGACGCGCATCGCGTAGCGCTCGAACTGGTAGACCTTGTATTCCGGGTCTCCCGGTACGCCCTCGTAGCGCCGGCCGTCGAGCAGCACCAGGAAGCGGTCGCCATTCTCGGCGATCTCCTGGAAGCCCCGTGCGGCCACCATGACGCCCTGCCTCTGGTGCTGCGTCGAGCTCACGAAGACGTTCGCCACCAGGTTCTCGGCCCCGGAGACTTCCTCCACGAAGAACACGCGATCGGCCTGGCGCGATTCGCGGAAGATGCCCGGCGAGGCCGCCGAGACGTCGTCGCGGCTGTCCAACTGGCGGCGAAAATTCTCGCTTTTCTCCATTGCCCAGGGAGAGAGGACCAGGGACAGGATGGCGATGATGACCACCAGGGGCACGGCGAACGCGAGCACGGGGCGGATCCATTGCGTCAGGCTCATCCCGCACGAGAACCACACGATCATTTCGGAGTCGCGGTAGCTGCGCGTGAGCGTCATCAGCACGGCGATGAACAGCGTGAGCGAGAGCAGCAGCGGAAGATGGTTGAGCAGCGCGAAACCGAGCAGCGCGACTACGCTCACGGAAGTGATCGCCCCGCTTGCCGCGAGCCCCAGCAGGCGCACCAGCTGGACGGTGAGCATGATGCCGAGCAGCACGAAGAACGTCGCCACCGCGGCGGTCACCAGCTCGCGCAGCAGGCTTTGGCGAAAGATCATGCTGCTCTCACTTGGCTCGCTTGCTCCCGCGTACATTGGGCTGCCGGTCGCGAACCTCCGCCGCGTCCGGAGACGGGCCGCAGCCGGCGACGTTTTTCCGAGAAACACGGGCTGCTACGCCCGAGCGCAATGCCCGGGCGCGGATGCTTTTGACAATCCGCGGAGAATTCGCGAATAATCAGCGACCTAAATCGATACGGAGCACACGTGGAATTTAGCATAAAAAGCGGGCCGCAGCCGACCGGGCGCAATGGGTGCGTGGTGGTGGGCGTCTTCGAGCCGCGCAAGCTCTCGGCAGCCGCGGCGCAGCTGGACCGCACCGCGCGCGGGGCTCTCTCCGCCATCGTGCGCCGCGGCGACATGCAAGGCAAGGCCGGCACCTCGCTGCTGCTGCACAACGTTCCCCATGTCCCCGCCGAGCGCGTGCTGCTGGTGGGGCTCGGTCCCCAGAACAAGTTCCGCGACAAGGCGTATCGCGAGGCCGTTGCCACCGCGATGCGGGCGCTGAACAGCACCGGGGCGGAAGAGGCCTCGCTGCACCTCACCGAGCTCGCGGTGGGGCGGCGCGACCCGGTATGGAAGATCGCGCACGCGGTGAAGGTGGCGCGCGAGAGCGCGTACCGCTTCACGAGCATGAAAAGCAAGAGCGAGGAGCCCGAGCCCGCACTGCGGCGGCTCAAGCTCAGCATGAGCGGCCGCGCCGCCTTGCGGCGCGCCGGTGCGGGCCTCGAACAGGGGCTCGCGGTCGCGCACGGCGTCGCGCTCGCCCGCGATCTCGGCAACCTCCCGTCGAACGTCTGCACCCCCAGCTACCTCGCCAGCCGGGCGCGCGAGCTGGCGAAGCACTACCGCATGAAGGTCGAAGTGCTCGAGCGTTCGGACATGGAGCGGCTGGGCATGGAGACGCTGCTGTCGGTGGCGCATGGAAGCACGCAGCCGCCGAAATTCATCACCCTGGAGCACCGCGCCGGGCCGAAGAAGATGAAGCCGATCGTGCTCGTCGGCAAGGGCATCACCTTCGACACCGGCGGAATCTCGCTCAAGCCCGCCGCCGAGATGGACGAGATGAAGTTCGACATGTGCGGGGCGGCAGCCGTGCTCGGAACGCTCAAGGCAGTGGGCGAGATGCGCCTGCCGCTGAACGTCGTGGGCCTGATACCGACCACGGAGAACATGCCGGGCGGGAGCGCCACCAAGCCCGGCGACATCGTAAAAAGCCTCTCGGGCCAGACGGTCGAGATCCTCAATACCGATGCCGAGGGCCGGCTCATCCTGTGCGATGCGCTCACCTATGCCGAGCGCTACGGCCCGGCGGCGGTCATCGATATCGCCACGCTCACCGGCGCCTGCGTAATCGCGCTCGGGCACGTCGCGACCGGGCTCTTTGGCAACGACCCCGCGCTCGTGCGCGAGATCATCGCCGCCGGTGACGCCGCCTACGACCGCGCCTGGCACATGCCGCTGTGGGACGACTATCAGGAGCAGCTCAAGAGCAATTTCGCGGACTTCGCCAACATCGGCGGCCGGCCCGCCGGGGCGGTGACCGCCGCGTGCTTTCTCGCGCGCTTCACCAAGAAGTACAAATGGGCGCACCTCGACATCGCCGGCACCGCCTGGAAAAGCGGCAAGGAAAAGGGCGCGACCGGGCGGCCGGTGCCGCTGCTCACCCAGTTCCTCATCGCCCGCGCCCGAAAGCGGTAAATGGGAAATAGGAAATGGGAAGTGGTCCTGTGTCGGACGGGCGGCGCGCCGCACCACCACCATTCACCATTCTCCATTCGCCCGAAGCATGACGCAGATTGACTTCTACACCCACGTCCCGGACAAGCTGCGCGCGGCGTGCTCGCTCACGATGAAGGCGTTCGCGCGCGACTTGAGGGTCATGGTGTTCTGCCCCGATTCCGACACCGCGCGCCGCTTCGATCGCATGCTCTGGAGCGCGCCGGCAATCGCCTTCGTCCCGCACTGCGCTCCCGAAGACCCGCTCGCGTCCGTGACGCCGGTCATCGTGGACTGCGAGGGCGAGAAGCTGTTGCACGACGAGGTGCTCGTCAACCTGCGGCCCGACTGGCCGCCGTTCTTCAGCCGCTTTCAGCGCCTGATCGAGATCGTGAGCCTCGAGGACGAGGACCGGGCGCGGGCCCGCGAGCGCTTCCGCTTCTACCGTGACCGCGGATACGAGATCCGCTCCCACGATCTGAGCAAGCCGCGAACCGTGACCGGTGACCTGTGACCTGTTCTGACGTCCGTGACGCGCTCCGGTTCGCCTCACCGCTCACCGCTCACGGCTCACTCTTCTGATGGCAGAGCCGTTCCGGCACGACGAAGAGGATGATGTCCTGAGGCGCGCGGACGCGCTGCTCGCGCGCCATCGCGGCGCCGTTGCACCGCAGGCCGACCGCCCCGATATCCCGACCCTCACCGAGGCGCTCGACGCGCAGCCCGGGGCCGCTGACATTCCCACTCTCACCGACGCGGTCGAGGAGCCGGATGCCCCGGCGGGCGCTACTGCGCCCGCGCCGGAGCCCGCGGCCTTGTCCACCGAGTTGATCTCGCGGGTGCAGATGCAGAACTTCGAGCACGGCGTGTACCAGAAACTGCGGCGCCAGCTCGACGAGAGGATCACGGAGGTGCTGCAGGACCGCTTCATGCCGGAGATCGGCGCCGCGCTCGACCAGGCCTTGCAGAAGATCACGCAGGACATCCAGTCCAACATCACCCACATGGTGCGCGCCTCGATCGAGGAGACGCTGCACACCCAGCTGAAGAACCTGCGGCTGGCGCTGGAAGAGAAAGTGCCGCAGGCCGAGGCCGCGCAGGACGCGTTGGGTATAATGCCCGCTTTTTCCGGTCCGACCCCCTCCCCTTCCCGCATGCAACTCGCCAAGAGCTTCGAGCCTGCGGCGATCGAATCACATTGGTATCCGCACTGGGAGGGCAACGGCTACTTCAAGGCCGGGCTCGACGAGAACAATCCCGACCGCTATTGCATCCTGCTGCCGCCGCCCAACGTGACCGGGACGCTGCACATGGGCCACGCGTTCCAGCAGACGCTGATGGACGCGTTGACGCGCTATCACCGCATGCGGGGCTACAACACGCTGTGGCAGCCGGGCACCGATCACGCCGGCATCGCCACCCAGATCGTGGTGGAGCGCCAGCTCGAGCAGGAAGGAACCTCGCGTCGCGCGCTCGGGCGCGAGAAGTTCGTCGAGCGGGTGTGGAAGTGGAAGGAGGAATCCGGCTCGACGATCTCGCGCCAGATGCGGCGGCTGGGCGCCTCCTGCGACTGGGAACGCGAGCGCTTCACCATGGAGGAAGGCCTCTCACGCGTGGTCACCGAGGTCTTCGTGCGGCTGCACGAGCAGGGCCTGATCTACCGCGGAAAACGGCTCGTCAACTGGGACCCGGTACTCCAGACCGCGGTGTCGGACCTGGAAGTGGAATCCGAGGAAGAAGACGGGCAGCTGTGGTACATCCGCTACCCGCTGGCCTCCGGCGAAGGCCACGTCATCGTCGCGACCACGCGCCCGGAAACCATGCTGGGGGACGTCGCGGTCGCGGTGCACCCGGATGACCCCGGCTACAAGGAGATCGTGGGCAGCCGCGTCATTCTCCCGCTCACCGGGCGCACGATCCCGGTGATCGCCGATGACTACGTGGATCCCGAGTTCGGCACGGGGTGCCTGAAGATCACGCCGGGGCACGACTTCAACGATTACCAGGTGGGCCTGCGCCACAAGCTCGAGCCCGTAAGCATTTTCACGCTGGACGCGAAGGTGAACGCCAACGCCCCGGAGCCCTACCGGGGGCTTGACCGCTTCGAGGCACGCGAGCGCGTGCTGAAGGACCTCAAGGCGCAGGGGCTGCTCGCCGAGGTCAAGCCGCACAGGCTGATGGTCCCGCGCTGCGGGCGCACCGGCGAGGTGATCGAGCCGATGCTCACCGACCAGTGGTTCGTCAAAATGGACTCGCTCGCGAGAGCGGGACTCGAGGCGGTCGCGCGCGGGGAGATGCGCTTTGTCCCCGAGAACTGGACCGCCACCTACAACCAGTGGCTCGACCATATCCAGGACTGGTGCATCTCGCGCCAGCTGTGGTGGGGCCACCGCATTCCGGCCTGGTACGATGCCGAAGGCAACGCCTACGTCGGGCGCACGCGCGAGGAAGCCCAAGCCCGCCACGAGCAGGCGCTGCTCGAGCGGCTGCAGGCCGGCGAGAACGTAAGCGCCTCGGAGCTGCGGCAGGACGAGGACGTGCTCGACACCTGGTTCTCCTCGGCGCTCTGGCCCTATTCCACGCTCGGCTGGCCGCAGGACAACCCGGCGCTCCGGCTCTATCACCCTTCCAGCGTGCTCGTGACCGGATTCGACATCATCTTCTTCTGGGTGGCGCGCATGGTGATGATGACGCTGCCCTTCACCGGCAAGGTGCCGTTCCGCGAAGTCTACGTGCACGGACTGGTGCGCGACGCGGAAGGGCAGAAGATGAGCAAGTCCAAGGGCAACGTCCTCGATCCGCTCGATATCATTGACGGCGTCGGGCTCGGGGAGCTCGTCGCCAAGCGCACGTCGAGCCTGATGGATCCCCGGCAGGCGGAGTCGATCGCCGCGGCGACCCGGCGCCAGTTCCCGGAGGGCATCCCGGCCTTCGGCACGGACGCGCTGCGCTTCACGTTTGCGAGCCTGGCCTCGCACGGCCGCGACATCAAGTTCGACCTCTCGCGCTGCGAGGGCTACCGCAACTTCTGCAACAAGCTCTGGAACGCCACCCGTTTCGTGCTGATGAACTGCGAGGGGCGCGACACCGGAGCCGACGAGTCCGCGCCGGTCGAGCTGTCCGTGGCCGACCGCTGGATCGCGAGCCGCCTGCAGCGCGCGGAAGCCGAGGCCCGCGATGCATTCCGCGGCTACCGCTTCGACAATCTCTCGCGCGCGATCTATGAGTTCACCTGGGACGAGTACTGCGACTGGTACGTCGAGATCGCGAAGGTGCAGCTCGCGAACGGGAACGAGGCGCGCGAGCGCGCCACGCGGCGCACGCTCACGCGCGTGCTGGAGGCGCTGCTGCGGCTCGCGCACCCGGTGATTCCTTTCATCACCGAGGAGCTGTGGCAGAAGGTCGCTCCCCTTGCGGGCAAGCGCGGTCCTTCGATCATGCTCCAGCCCTACCCTCAACCGCAGCCCGAGCGCATCGACGAGGCGGCGGAACGCGAGATTACGCTCCTGAAGGAGCTCGTCAACACGTGCCGGACGCTGCGCTCGGAGATGGGCATCTCCCCTTCCCAGAAGCTGTCGCTGCTCGTCCAGGGCGAACGCTCGCGGATCGAGGCGCACGTGCCCTACCTCACGGCGCTCGCGCGGCTCTCGGAGGTCGTGATCGCGGAGGGCGGCGCCCCGCCGGCCGCCGATGCTCCGGTGCGCGTCGTGGGGGATTACCGGCTCACGCTCAAGATCGAGATCGACGTTGCCGCCGAGCGCGAGCGGCTGAACCGCGAGTGCGCGCGGCTGGAGGCCGAGATCGCCAAATCGCAGGGGAAGCTCGCCAACCCGGCTTTCGTGGAGCGCGCGCCCGCGCACGTGGTGGAGCAGGAGCGCGCGCGGCTTGCCGGCTTCACCGCGACGCTGGAGCGGGTGCGCGAGCGGATCGAGCGCCTCGGCTGAGGAGCGCGCGGGTGCGAAGCACCGGAAGGCGCCCCTATTCGTTCGCGCGAGGCATCCGATGATCCATACGTTGCGGGCGTTCCGCTACCGCAACTACCGGCTGTTCTTCACCGGCCAGTCCATTTCCGTCGTCGGCACCTGGATCCAGCTCATCGCCATGAGCTGGCTCATCTACCGCCTGACCGGATCCGCGTGGCTCCTGGGGGTGACCGGCTTCGCCGGCCAGATCGCCGTATTGCTGCTGGCGCCGTTCGGCGGGCTGTGGTCCGACTACTTCGACCGCCGCAAGCTCCTGCTGTGGACGCAGGCGCTCGCGATCGTGCCGGCCGCCGCGCTCGCGGTGCTGGCCTACGCCGATGCGGTCGAGCCCTGGCACGTGATCGCGATGGCGGCGGCGCTGGGGGTGATCATGGCGATCGACACGCCGGTCCGGCAGTCATTCACGCTGGAAATGGTCCCCTCCCGCCAGGACCTGCCGAGCGCGATCGCGTTCAACGGCCTGATGCAGAACGCCGGACGCATGATCGGGCCCACCATCGCCGGGGTGCTGATCGCCGTCTCGAGCGAAGCGTTCTGTTTCGTCGTGAACGCGGCGAGCAAGGTGGCCGTGGTCGCCGCGCTGGCCATGATGGCCATCCCCGCGCAGCCCAAGGTCGCGCCGACGGCCCGCCTGTGGGCGAGTCTCAGCCAAGGGGCGTTCTACGCCTGGAACCTGGTCCCGGTGCGGATGCTGCTCGCGATCGTCGCGCTGGTGAGCTTCATGGCCACGCCCTATCAGACCCTGATGCCGATCTTCGCGGCTGAGGTGTTTGAAGGCGGCGCGGACACGCTCGGATACCTCATCGGCGGCGCCGGCCTGGGCGGCATGCTCGGCATGTTCTTTCTCGCGGCGCGCGAGGACGTGCGGGGACTGCTGCGCTGGGTCGCCGCGGGAGCCATGCTGGCGGGCGCCGCTCTCTTCGTGTTCGCGCGCTCGACCGATTTCGCGCTCTCGCTCGTCATGATCACGCTCCTCGGCGTGGGCATCATCATCACCGCCATGGGCGTATCCACCATCATCCAGACGATCGTCGAGGACGGCATGCGCGGGCGCGTGATCGGCTTCTTCGCCGTGGCCTTTATCGGCATGCACCCGCTGGGCAGTCTCGCTGCCGGCGCGCTCGCATCCTGGATCGGCGCGACCCACACGCTCGCGCTCGGCGGGGCATGTTGCGTCGTGGGCGGGCTGTGGCTATGGCGGTCGTTGCCGGCGCTGCGCACGCACATCCGCCCGATCTACGTGCGGCTGGGAATCATCAACGACTGAATGACGAGTCGTGAGCGGTGAGCGGAGCGCCGCGCGCGAGGCATCCTTTCGGATACCGCCTGCCGTTTACTGCTTACTGCTTACCGCTTACCCAT
The DNA here is from genome assembly GCA_016868035.1 of Betaproteobacteria bacterium. Classification (GTDB taxonomy): domain Bacteria; phylum Pseudomonadota; class Gammaproteobacteria; order Burkholderiales; family SG8-41; genus SG8-41. The sequence goes on from VGID01000013.1 coordinate 74,642, forward strand.
TACTTCCCGTAATAGCGATCCCGCATCCTGCGGCAATACGCCTCGAGGTTGGGCCGCGTCTTCGCATGCGCCTTGAGCGGAGACTCCACCGGCACCCACAGCAGGTTCGCGAGAAACGCGTAGGCGCTCGCATCGAGCGAGGCCGGGCGCTCGCCCAGGAAAAAGGGCTTCCCGCCCAGGAAATCCGCGAGCGCGGTGAGGTCGCGGCAGCCGATGGCGTAGATCTCGTCGCGGGAATGACGGCCCATGCCCTGGCCGTGCAGCTGCGAGCGTATGCCGCGCCGGGCAAGCGGCGGCAGGACGAACCGCAGCGGCAGCGGCAGGCGCCCGAAGAAGGCTTCACGCGCGACCACCCAGCCCGCTTCGTCGATCCAGCGCGAATAAGCCGCAGCCCAGTACAGGTCCTCCTCGAGCAGGCGCTGGAACGCGATTGCGTGCGCGCGCTCGAGCGCGCCGAGTTGCGCATCCAGCGGGTCACCGCGGGTGCGCTTCAAATGCTCGATGATGAACGACGAATCTGCGACGACCTTCCCGTCGTCTTCGATATAGGGAAGCTTGCCCTTCGGCGCCTTGAAGTGGCTCGCCCCGCGCGGGCATTCATAGGGCAGCCCGGTCATCCGCAGATAGGTTTCGACCTTCATGCAGAACGGGCTCGCGTTCGGCAGGCCGAACGCGGGGGCAAACTGGTAGAGGCGGATCATGCGCCGCGCTCACATCTTCGGCGCGGTGTTGCGCCACGCGTCGAGCGCGGCGACCCGCTGGTACCAGCGGCCGATGTTCGGGTATTTCGCGACCGGCATCGCGGCCGGCTGCGCGTACTCGAGAAAGGAAGCCACCGCGAAATCGGCAATCGTGAGCGCATCGTTCACCAGGTACTCCCGCGCCGCGAGATGGGCGTCGAGCACTGCGGCCTCCTTGTGGAACATCTCCTCGCCGCGCCTGACCTCGTTCGCGTCCAGGCTGCCGGCGTTGAGCAGTTTTTTCACCAGTTTCTCCCACACCAGAATCCCGCACGCCACCCCCCAATGCGCGAGCTGCCAGCTTTGCCAGCGCATGATGTCCGCGCGGGATCGCGTGTCCTGCGGCCATACCGCGCTGGGCCTGCTCGCGGCAAGGTACTGCAGTGACCGGCGTGAAAAAACTGATCCAGTTCGAGTGAGAGAAAATTCCGATTTTCTGACACTGGAAAGGATCAAGAAATGCCCAAAGGAGTGCGTTTAAAGCCCGAGCAGGTTGTGGCCAAACTTCGT
>VGID01000014.1 GCA_016868035.1 Betaproteobacteria bacterium
CGCCGCGGCCGAGCTGCTCGATGCGCCCGGCGCGCAGCGCGCGGGGCTGGTGGACGAGGTGGGCGCGCCGGGCGAGCCGCTGCCGGCGCTGATCGAGCGCTTCATCGCGCCCTTCCTGCAGCAGGTCCCGCAGGTGCTGCGCGCCTACAAGGCGCTCGCCATCGCACACCGGAGCGGGCGGCCCGCCGCGGGGATCCGCAGGCTCGAGACGCGCCAGCTCGTCGAGACCTGGGTGCATCCGGATCACTGGCAGGCCGCCGACAAGATCCTCGACGGGAGGAAACCGACGTGAGCACACAGAACGCGCCGAAACAGCCCGCCGCCGGTGAAAACGCGCGGACGCGGCCCGAGCGGACGAGCGGCTCCGGCATCCCGGTGCCGGTCGTCGCCACCGCCGACCAACTGCGCGGGGCGCAGCTCGAGGCCCCCGGAGTCTATCCCTACACGCGCGGTATTTTCCCGGACGGCTACACCGGCCGGCTGTGGACGTTCCGCCAGTACTCGGGCTTCGGCACCGCCGAGGAGTCGAACCAGCGCTACCGCTTCCTGCTGGAGCAGGGGCAGACCGGGCTCTCGGTCGCGCTCGATCTGCCCACGCAGTGCGGCTACGACCCGGTCGATGCGATGGCGCGCTCCGAGGTGGGCAAGGTCGGGGTGTCGCTCTCCAGCCTCGCGGACGCCGAGGTACTGTTCGAGGGGATAGACCTTACGCGCATTTCGACCTCTTTCACCATCAACGGCACCGCCGCGATCATCTACGCGATGTACCTCGCGGTGGCCGACAAGCACGGCGTGCCACGCGAGAAGCTCACGGGCACGATCCAGAACGACATCCTCAAGGAGTACGTCGCGCGCGGAACGTGGATCTTCCCGGTGAAGCCCTCGGTGCGCCTCATCGCCGACAGCGTGCTCTACTCGAACGACGTCAGCCCGCGCTTCAACCCGATCAGCATCGCGGGCGCGCACGTGCGCGACGCGGGCGCGACCGCCGTCGAGGAGATCGCTTACACGCTTGCGAACGGGCTTGCCTACGTGGACGAGCTGCGCCGGCGCGGGGGCGACGTGGACCGGTTCGGCCGGCGCCTGTCGTTCTTCTTCTACGTGCACATGGATTTCTTCGACGAGGTGTGCAAGTTCCGCGCCGCGCGCCGCATCTGGGCGCGGCTCATGCGCAGCCGCTACGGCGTGCAGGACGCGCGCGCGCAGCACTTCCGCTTCGGCGTGGTGTGCGGCGGCTCCTCTCTGGTCTCGGCGCAGCCCTACAACAACATCATCCGGGTGGCCGTGGAGACGATGGCGGCGGTGCTGGGCGGCGCGCAGTCCATCTTCACCTGCGCCTACGACGAGCCGTTCCAGATCCCGACGGAGTTCTCGGCCGAGCTCGCGCTGCGCACGCAGCAGATCATCGCCTACGAGAGCGGCGTTGCGCGCACCGTGGATCCGCTCGGCGGCAGCTATTTCGTGGAGAGCCACACCGACCGCATGGAGGAGGCGATCCTCGCGGTGATGCGGGAGATCGAAGACTACGGTGGCGTGATCCAGGCGATCGAGGACGGCTGGCTGCAATTGCGCATCGCCGAGCGCGCGCGAGAGCGCAAGTTAAAGATCGACCGCGGCGAAACGGTCGTGGTGGGGCAGAACGAGTTCCGCCGCGCCGACCAGAGCGAGGAGTTCGGGGAAGTGTTCCGGCTCGACCCGCAGGCGGCGCGCCGCGTGGTCGAGCGCTACGAGGCGGTGCGGGCGCGGCGCAACGGCGCCGAGGCGCAGCGCGCGCTCGCGCGCCTGCGGCAGGCGGCCGCGAAGGACGGCGAGAACCTGATGCCCTATCTCGTGGACTGCTGCCACGCCTACGCGACGGTGGGCGAGATGGTGCGGGAGCTCAAGGCGCAGTGGGGCGAGTTCCGGGAGCCGGTGCGGCTATGACGGCAACGGCAGGCACCCCCGTGCTGCGCGGCCGGCGCATCCTCGTCGCCAAGCCCGGGCTCGACGGCCACGACGTCGGCGCCAAAGTGATCGCGCTTGCGCTGCGCGACGCGGGGGCCGAAGTGATCTACACGGGCTTGCGCAAGAGCCCGGAGCAGATCGCCCGCGTCGCGGTCGAGGAGGGCGTGGACGCGGTCGGCCTGTCGGTGCTCTCCGGCAGCCATCGCGAGCTCGCTGCCGACACGATCGACGGCCTGCGCCGCGCCGGCGCCGGGCACGTGCGGGTTTTCGTCGGGGGCACGATCCCCGCCGAGGACTTCGAGTATCTGCGCGGGCTGGGCGTGCGCGGCATCTACACCAGCGCCATGCCGCTCGAGGAGGTCGTCGCTTCCGTGGCGCAGGCGCTCGCGGAGCGCTCCCCGTGAAGGGGCCGCTCGCCGGCTATCGCATCCTCGAGGTGGGCCACATGCTGGCTGGGCCCTACTGCGGGATGCTGCTCGCCGACCTCGGAGCGGAAGTGATCAAGATCGAGACCGGCGCGGGGGACATCGCGCGGCGGATGGGGCGCCATCATGCCGGCGGCCACAGCGTCTACTTCGCGAGCCTGAACCGCAACAAGTTGAGCGTAACGCTCGACCTCGCGAGCTCAGAAGGGCGCGCGGCGTTTCACGCGCTCGCCGCGAGCGCCCACGGCCTCATCACGAACCTGCGGCCGCGCGCGATCAAGAAGCTCGGCCTGCGCTACGAGGACCTCAAGGCGCACAACCCGCGGCTGGCGTGCGTCGCGCTCACGGGCTACGGGCTGGAGGGGCCCTACGCCGAGCGCCCGGCCTACGATTACGTGATCCAGGCGATGACCGGCATCATGCAGATGACCGGCGACCCCGACGCGGAGCCGACCAAGGCCGGCTATTCGGCGGTGGACAACTCGGCCGGCATCATGGCGGCGCTCGGGCTCGTCGCGAAGCTCGCCGAGGGCAGGGGCGGGCAGGTGGACGTCGCGATGCACGATGTCATGCTCTCGCAGCTCAATTACGTCGCCGCGGCCTGGCTCAATGCCGGCGAGCGGCCGCAGCGCTACGCGCGCTCGGCCCATCCGTTCATCGTCCCGGCGCAGGTGTTTCCGGCGCGCGAGGGCTGGCTCATGCTCTTCATCACGCACGACGAGTTCTGGCGGAGCTTCTGCGAGGAGGCCGGCCGCCCGGACTGGGTGAGCGACGCGCGCTACGCCACGATCGAGGGCCGGCGCGAGAACCGCGTGCTCGTGATCGAGTCGCTCACCCGGCTCCTCGCGACCGACACCGCGGCACGCTGGGCCGAGCGCCTCGCGCCGCGCGGCATCGTCGCCGCCGCGGTGGACACCCTCGACAACGCGCTGGCGGGCGATCTCGCGCGGGAGCGGGAGATGGTCGTCGCGCTCGATGGCGGCGGCCTGAAGGCGGCGGGCAATCCGATCAAGATCTCCGGGTTCGAGCCCGGCTACCGGGCGCCGCCGGGGCTCGGCGAGCACAACGAGCGCATCCTCGGGAAGGAGGCGCCGTGAGCGCCGCGCCGCGCCCGCCGCTCGACCGGGCCGCGCTCGGGCGCGTGCTGACGCGGATCGCGAACGCGGGCGATCCCGCGGCCTGGAGCGGGCCCGTCGCGCCGCCCGCGCGGGGCGCGCGGCGCATTGGCCTCACCGGCCCGCCGGGCACCGGCAAGAGCACGCTGGTACGCGCGCTTGCCGCGGGAAGCCTGGCGCAGGGGCGCCGCGTCGGGGTGATCGCGGTGGACCCGAGCAGCCCGTACACCCTCGGCGCGATCCTCGGCGACCGCATCCGCATGGGCGAGGTGGCGGATCATCCGGAGCTCTTTTTCCGCTCGCTGGCGAGCCGCAGCGCGCACGACGGCCTCGCGGACAACCTCCCCGGCATGCTGAGCGCAATGGAGCGGCACGATTTCGACGAATTGCTGGTCGAGACCGTGGGCACCGGACAGGCCGACGTCGGCGTGCGCGCGCTGGTGGATTGCGTGGTGCTGGTGCTCATGCCGGAGTCGGGCGACCAGATCCAGGCGATGAAGGCGGGCATCCTCGAGATCGCCGACGTGTTGGTCGTGAACAAGGCGGACCTTCCCGGCGCCGCGCGGATCGCCGCGGAAGTAAAGGATACGCTGCGGCTGCGCCGCTCCCGCGCGTGGGAATGGGTGCCGCCGGTGCTCCTCGCCTCCCGGGACGACGCGGACTCCTGCTTTGCGCTCGCCCGGGCGATCGACGCGCGCTTCGCGTGGCGCGGCGATGCCGATGACGAGACCGCGCGCCGGCGCGCAGGCACGGCGTATCATGCCAAGAGCCTGCTCCACCAGCGCATCGAGACGCTGCTGGGGGAGCTCCCTCCCGAGACCTTCGACTTGCCCCTGCGCGAAGTTCATCGCGCGCTGGTGACGAGGCTCTCGGCCGATCCCGACGCAGTCGACTGAACGCACGCACAGGAAGCAGCAACATGATGGTGGAGCGGAAACCGTGGATCCGGAAACAATGACGTTCGACAGCAGCAGGACCGTCCGCGAGCTCGACGTGGCGGGCAAGCGTTACCTCTACTATTGCCTGCCGGCCGCCGAGCAGCTCGGGCTCGCCGGCGTATCCCGGTTGCCGTACGCGCTCAAGGTGCTGCTCGAAAACCTGCTGCGGCAGCACGCGGCGGGCACCGCCGGTGCCGAGGAGATCGCCGCGCTCGGAGACTGGCTGAAAGCGCGGCGTTCGGAGCGCGAGATCGGCTTCAAGCCGGCGCGCGTGTTGATGCCCGATTCGTCCGGCATCCCGCTCCTGGGCGACCTGGCGGCGATCCGCGATGCGATGGTGCGGCTGGGCGGTGATCCCGGGCGCATCGACCCGTTGCTGCCGGTCGATTTCATCGTCGACCACGCGGTGGCGGTCGATCACTCCGGCACGTCCGACGCCGCGCAGCGCAACATGGCGCTCGAGATCGAGCGCAACCGCGAGCGCTACGAATTCCTGCGCTGGGGGCAGCAGGCGTTCGCCAACCTGCGGCTGTTCCCGCCGGGGAGCGGGATCTGCCACCAGATCAACCTCGAGTACCTGGCGCAAGTCGTCGCCGCGCGGGAAGAAGGCGGGCACACCCTGGCCTACCCCGACTCGGTGCTCGGCATGGACAGCCACACGCCGATGATCAACGGCCTCGGCGTAATCGGCTGGGGCGTCGGCGGGTTCGAGGGCGGCGCCGCAGCGCTCGGCGAGGCGGTGCCGATCCAGGTTCCCGAGGTGGTCGGCTGCCGCCTCGCCGGCAAGCTCGGGCCCGGGGTGACCTCCACCGACCTCGTGCTCACGGTGACGCAGGCCATGCGCCGCCATAATCTGGTCGGAAAGTTCGTCGAGTTTTTCGGACCGGGCGTGGATGCGCTCACGCTTCCGGACCGCGCGACGATCGCCAACATGACTCCCGAATACGGCGCGACGATGGGATTCTTCCCGGTCGATCGCGAGACGTTGCGCTATCTCGTTCTTACCGGCCGCGAGTCGGATCACGTCGCGCTGGTGGAAGCCTACGCCAAGGCGCAGGGGTTGTGGCGCGACGAGCGCACGCCCGTGCCCGACTACACGGAGGTGATCGAGATCGATCTTGCCGCGGTCGTGCCGTGCGTGGCCGGCCCGAGGCGCCCCCACGAGCGCGTGCCCCTTTCGCAGGCGCCCGCGGCGTTTCGCTCGGCGTACAGCGGCGATGGCAGGGCGGCCGCCGTGCGGGGCGCCGATTTCCGCCTGAAAAACGGCGACATCGTTCTCGCGGCGATCACCAGCTGCACCAATACTTCGAACCCGTCCGTGATGGTGTCGGCCGGGCTGCTCGCGCGCAACGCCGTCGCGAGGGGGCTCAAGCCCAAGCCGTGGGTGAAGACCTCGCTCTCGCCGGGCTCGCGCGTGGTCGCCGACTACCTGGCGAAGAGCGGGCTGCAGCAGCCGCTCGACGCGCTCGGGTTCAATGTCGCCGGCTACGGCTGCATGACCTGCATGGGTAACTCGGGCCCGCTCGCCGAGACGATTGCAACGGCGATCAAGCAGGAGGATCTCGCCGCGGTCGCGGTCCTGTCGGGAAACCGCAACTTCGAGGGCCGCATCCACCCCGGCGCCCGCGCAAACTTCCTCGCCTCGCCGCCGCTGGTGGTGGCCTATGCACTCGCCGGCACGATCCTCACCGACCTCGAGAGCGAGCCGATCGGCACCGGGGCCGACGGCCGGCCGGTGTTCCTGAAGGAGATCTGGCCCGATCCCGGCGAGGTGCGCGAAGTGATCGACGCTATGCTCGATCCGGCGGTATTTCGCGGCCGCTATGGCTCGATCATGGAGGGCGGGCCGGAGTGGCGGCAGGTCACCGGCGGCGGAGGTGCCACCTTTGCGTGGAAGGCGGGGAGCACGTTCATCCGGCGGCCGCCGTTCTTCGACGACATGCAGCGCGAGCCCGCGCCGCTCGCCGACATCACGGGCGCGCGGGTCCTGGCGATGTTCGGCGACATGCTCACCACGGACCACATCTCGCCGATCGGCGCGATCTCGCCGGGGACGCCGGCGGCGAAATACCTGGAGTCGCTCGGCATCGCCCCCCGGGATTTCCAGAACTACGCGGCGCGCCGGCTCAATCACGACGTCATGATCCGCGGCACCTTCGCGAACATCCGCATCCGGAACGAGATGGTGCCCGGCGTCGAGGGCAGCGCCACGCGTCACTGGCCGTCGGGCGACACGCTGTCGATCTACGACGCCGCGGAGCGCTACCGCGCCGGGAACGTCCCGCTGGTCGTGGTCGGCGGCGCCACTTACGGCCCCGGATCCTCGCGCGACTGGGCCGGAAAGGGCACGCAGCTGCTCGGCGTGCGCGCCGTGATCGCCGAGAGCTTCGAGCGCATCCATCGTTCGAATCTCGTCCACATGGGGGTGCTGCCGCTGCAGTTTGCCCCCGGCGTCACGCGCAAGACGCTTGTGCTCGAGGGCAGCGAGACGTTCGACATCTCCGGTCTCGCCGCGGGGCTGGCGCCGCGCCGCGAACTGGAGTGCATCGTCACGCGCCGCGACGGCTCGCGCTCCACGTTCCAGCTGCTTGCGCGGCTCGACACGCGGCAGGAAGTCGAGTATTACCGGCACGGCGGCATCCTGCACTACGTACTGCGAAACAGGCTGAAGGAGAAATGACGATCCCATGAGTGCACGCAAGGAGTTACGCAAACTGCTCGCCCGGCCGCAGTACCTCGTCGTGCCGGGAGCCTACGACACGCTCACCGCGCGGCTCGCGCAGGTTGCCGGCTTCGAAGCCGTGTACCTCACCGGCGGCGGCTACTCGCGCGCGTGCGGCTATCCGGACGTCGGCCTGCTGACCATGACCGAGAACGTGCAATTCATCGCACGCACGGTCGAAGCCGTGGAGATCCCGGTCATCGCCGACATGGACACCGGCTACGGGAACGCGGTCAACGTGGTGCGGGCGGTGCGCGAATACGAAAAGGCCGAAGTGGCCGCGTTCCACATCGAGGACCAGGTGAGCCCCAAGAAGTGCGGCCACTACGAGGGCAAGCAGGTGATCAGCGCCGCCGAGATGGTGGGCAAGATCAAGGCTGCCGTCGACACGCGCCGGGACGGGGACATGATCATCATCGCGCGCACCGATTCGCGCGCCGCCGAGGGCCTGCAGGCGGCGATCGAACGCATGAACGCGTATCTGGAGGCCGGCGCCGATCTCGGGTTCGTCGAGGCGCCGCAATCGAAGGAGGAACTCGCCGCGATTCCGAAGGCGCTGCGCAAGCCCGCGGTCGCGAACATTTTCGAAGGCGGCAAGACCCCGGCGCTGCCGGCGCGCGAGCTCGAGGCGATGGGGTTCCGGCTCGGCATCTACCCGTCGCAGACGCACCGCGCGGCGATCGCCGCGGCGATCAAGGTGCTCGCGGTGCTCAAGCGCGACGGCGACACCGGCGCGATCGAGCACGAGCTGGCGACGTTCGACGATCGCGAAGTTGCGGTCAATACTTGGCGCTGGCGCGGGATCGAGCGCGAGTATCTCGAAAATATCTGACCCGCGGGCATCACGCGGGAACTGCATGGCTCCGGCGCCCCGACCGCGCCGGGGCGGCAGCCGAACAGGACGACGAAAAGGAGGGAATCATGGGCAGCCTTGACGTAGCACGCCGTTTCGCAATCGCGCTGGCGCTGGTGGCGATCACCGTGCCTGCGATCGGTCAGCCGTACCCCAGCCGGCCGATCCGGTTTCTGGTGCCGCAGGCGGCCGGGGGCTCCACCGACACGCTCTCGCGGCTGGTCGGGCAGAAGCTCGGCGACAACCTGGGACAGCAGGTGGTGATCGACAACCGCCCGGGGGCGAACGGCATCATCGGCACGGAAATAGTGTCGAAATCGCTGCCCGACGGATATACGCTGCTCGCCGGCGGCACCGCGACGATGGCCATCAACCCGGGCCTTTACGCGAAGATCCCGTACGATGCGGTCAGGCAGTTCGCGCCGGTGGCGAACATCGCGTATTCGACGAGCGTGCTCGTCGTGCACCCGTCGGCGCCGGCCAAGACCATCCGCGACCTGATCGCGCTGGCGAAATCGAAACCGGGCGAGATGCGCTACGCGTCGGCCGGCAGCGGCAGCACGCCGCATCTGTCGGCCGAGATGTTCCGGCTCATGACCGGCGCGGAGGTCGTCCACGTGCCGTACAAGGGCAGCACCCCGGGCGTCACGGCGACGGTCGCCGGCGAGACCACGATGATGTTCACCGGGGTTGCCTCCGCGATCGCGCATATCAAGGCGGGCCGGCTGCGGGCGCTCTCCGTGAACGGCGCCAAGCGCTCGCCGGCGCTGCCCGAGGTGCCGCTTGCGGCGGAGTCCGGGCTGCCGGGCTTCGAGGTGGATTTCTGGATCGGGATCTTCGTTCCGGCCGGCACGCCGCGCCTGGTGGTGAGCCGGCTCAACAGCGAAGTGAACCGGATCATCGAAACCCCGGAGATCAAGGAGAAGTTCCTGGCGCTCGGCGCGGACCCGGCGGGGGGCACGCCGGAGCAGTTCGGGGCGATCCTGCGCAGGGACATCGAGCGCTGGGGGAAAACCATCAAGGCTTCCGGCATGAAGGTGGAGTAGGCGTGCCGGATCGGATTTCGAAAAGGATCGGCGTAAGGGAGGGAGATGGGGCAATGAGTGCCGGAGCCAGACTGAGAAAACTACTCGCGGGCGATCGCATCGTGCTCGGCGGCGGGGCCCACGATGCACTGAGCGCACGCATCGTGGAGCAGGCCGGCTACCCGTTGTGCGTGGTGACCGGGGCGGGCGTGTCAATGTGCCGCGGGCACCCCGACGTCGGGCTGGTGACGATGGAAGAGATGGTGAGGAACGCCGCCTACATCGCCGAGGCGGTCGACATCCCCGTCGTCGTCGACGCCGACAACGGCTACGGCAACGCGATCAACGTGCGCCGCACCGTGCGCGAGTTCGAGCGGGCGGGCGTGGCGGGAATCCATGTCGAGGACCAGGTATGGCCCAAGCGCTGCGGCCACATGTTCGGCAAGAAGCTGGTCCCGACGGAGGAAATGGTGCAGAAAATCCACGCCGCTCTCAACGCGCGGCGCGATCCGGATTTCGCGATCATCGCGCGCTGTGACGCACTGCTGGTGGAGGGGCTGGACGGCGCGCTCGAGCGCGGCGAGGCCTACCTTCGGGCGGGAGCCGACATGCTGTTCGTCGAGATGCGCGACTCGCTTGACGAGATCCGGGCGGTGGCCGAGCGCTTCCGGGGGCGCATCCCCCTGCATTTCAACCACTCCCCGAGCGGGATGGTCCCGCGGCTGCCGGTCTCCGAGATCGAGGCGATGGGATACAAGACCGCGTGTTTCTACGTCCATGCGCTCATGGCCGCATGCAAGACCATGCGCGAGGTGCTCACCGAGATCAAGGAGTCCGGCAACTCACTCGCGGTCTGGGACCGCATGGTCGGTTTCGACGATTTCTGGCGGATCTGCGGGCTGGACGAGATCCGGGAGCTCGAGCGCAAGTACGGCGTCTGATCCGGGGCGCCCGGAGACGAGCGGCTCCCGATCAGCGCGCTTTCTGCGCCTGCGCGAAGCCGCGCTCGAGATCGGCGATGAGGTCGTCGGGATCCTCGAGCCCGATGTGCAGCCGGATCGTCGGGCCGCCGGGGTTCCAGCGGGTCGCGGTGCGGTACTTTTCCACGTGCGCGACGGTGATGAGGCTCTCGTAGCCGCCCCAGCTCGAGCCGATTCCGAAGAGTTCCAGCGCGTTGACGAAGGCGGCGACCTGCCGCTCCGCCGCCGGACGCATCACGAACGAGAAGAGCGAGGCCGCGCCCTCGAAGTCGCGCTTCCATATCGCGTGGCCGGGATCGTCCTCGAGGGCGGGGTAGATCACGCGCATCACCTCGGGGCGCGACCGCAGCCAGCGCGCGACCCGGAGCGCATTGTGCATCTGCTGGCGCATTCGCACGCCCAGGGTGCGAAAACCGCGCAGCGCGAGGTAGCAGTCGTCGGGGCTCACAGCGTAGCCGTACTCGGCGACGGTCTTGCGCACGGCGAGCCAATGGCGCTCGTTGGTGACGATGAGGCCCATCATCACGTCCGAATGGCCCGATATGTACTTGGTCGCCGCGTGGATGGAGACGTCTACCCCGCGCTCGAACGAGCGGAACCAGTAGGGCGTGCCCCAGGTGTTGTCGGCGAGCACGGGGATGCCGCGCGCATGCGCCGCGCCTGCGATCGCGGGAATGTCCTGCATCTCGAAGGTGAGCGAGCCCGGCGCCTCGCAGAACACCGCGCGCGTGTTGGGCCGCAGCAGGCGCTCGACGCCGGCGCCGATGAGCGGATCGTAGTACTCGGTCTCGACCCCCATCTTCCTCAGGGCGTCGTTGCAGAAGGTGCGGGTGGGCACGTACACCGAGTCGGGCACCAGCAGATGGTCGCCGGCCTTCACGAACGCGCACAACGCGGCGGTAATGGCGGCGAGCCCGGAGGGCAGGGCGACGGCGGCGTGGCCCCCCTCCATCCGGGCGACGGCCTCTTCCAGGGCGAAGGTGGTCGGGGTCCCGAGCAGCCCGTAGCGCACCTTCTTGTAATCGTCGCCGCCGCGCGCCTCGTACGACTCGAGGTCGGGAAAGATCACCGTCGAGGTGCGGAACACCGGCGTGTTCACCATACCCTGGTAGCGCTGCGGATCGCGCCCCGCATGGGCGAGTATCGTGTCTTTCTTCATGGGGCGTTTAAGTGATTGAGTGGTGGGATGACCCGGTGAGTGCGCGGCTGCCGGACGGTCCCGCCCCGTTCGCGGGATGCCCGGTCGCGTGGACGCCGTATTGTGCGCGGCGCCGCAGGCCCACGCAACATGTGGACTCCCGGATTGAACTCGCGCGGGGGATGCCGGATAATCGGCGCCCTGCGCTCCGCGCAGGCAGGCGCGCCGGGCGCCTCGCCCGAATTCCAAGACTCGGACTTTCCTGGAGCTCTACGATGGCGGACACGCACGCGTCGCACACCGGCCACCGCGTCGAGGACCTGCGCCTCGTCACCGGCGCCGGCAAGTACGCCGCGGACTGGTCGCTGCCCGGCCAGCTCTACGCGCACTTCGTGCGCTCCGACCGGGCGCACGCCGAGATCGTCTCCGTGGACGTCGAGAAAGCGCGCAGCCACCCCGGCGTCAAGCGCGTGTACACGGGAGAGGACGCGCTGCGCGCCGGCTACGACAAGTTTTTCGTGATCGTGAACTGGCCCGGGCGCGGAGGGCAGCATATCCGCAAGCCCGCGCGCCCGGCGCTCGCGGCGGGCAGGGTGCGCCACGTCGGCGACGCGGTGGCCATGGTCGTCGCGGACTCGGCGGCCGCCGCGCAGGATGCGGCGGAGCTCGTCGCCGTGGAGTACCGCGACCTGCCGGCGGTGGTCGTCGCCGAGGATGCGCTCGCCGAAGGGGCGCCGCAGCTGCGCGCGGACGTTCCGGGCAACCTCGCTTTTGACTACGAGGCGGGCAACGAGGAGGCGGTCAAGGCGGCGTTCGCAGGCGCGGCGCACGTGACGCGCTTGAAGCTCGAGGTCTCCCGGGTCGCGCCGAACCCGCTCGAATTGCGCGGCTGCACGGTGCAGTACGACGCGAAGGACGAGACCTACCACCTCTACGTGTGCATCCAGGGCATCAACATGCTGCGCAAGCAGATGGCGTTCGCGACCGATGTCCCCGAGGAGAGAATCGTCGTGCACGCGCAGGACGTCGGCGGCAGCTTCGGGCAGCGCAGCGCCGCCTACCCCGAATACTGCGTGCTGATGCTCGCCTCCAAAGAGCTCGGCAAGCCCGTTCGCTGGATCTCGTCCCGCGCGGAGGGCTTCGCGAGCGACACCCACGGGCGCGCGAACACCGTCGCCGGGGAGCTCGCGCTCGACGCCGAGGGCAAGTTCCTTGCGCTGCGCCTCGACTGGATCGCGGACATGGGCGCGTACCTCACGGCGACCGGCTCGGCGAGCCACACGCGCAACCCTGCAACGTGCCTGACGGGTGTCTATCGCATCCCGGCGCTCTACGGGCGCTTCCGGCTCGCCTTCACCAATACCGTGCCGGTGGCGGCCTATCGCGGCGCGGGGCGTCCCGACGTCGCCTACGTGATCGAGCGGGTGGTGAGCCAGGCAGCCGCGGAGCTGAACATCGACCCAGCCGAGCTGCGGCGGCGCAATTTCATCCCGCCGGAAGCCTTCCCGTACAAGACCCCGACCGGCTCGACCTACGAGAACGCCGACATGCCGCGGATCCTCGAGAAGGCGCTCAAGCTCGCCGACTGGAAAGGGTTCGCGAAGCGCCGCGCGCAGTCGGAAAAGGCGGGCAGGCTCCGCGGCATCGGGATTTCCACAGTGATCGAGAACACCGGCGCGGGGCTGTTCCCCAAGGACCAGATCACGATCGAGTGCGGGCGCGACGGGATCGTGACGGTCCATACCGTGGCGCATTCCTCGGGGCAGGGGCACGAGACCACCTTCGCGATGGTAGTCGCGGACACGCTCGGCATCCCGCTCGAAAAGGTGCGGCTGCGCGAGGGCGTCCCGGGCAAAGGGCTGATCGGCAACCACACGGGCGGCTCGCGGTCTCTGGTGGGCGCGGGAAGCGTGTGCAAGCTCGCCGCGCGGCAACTGGTCGAGCACGGAAAATCGGTGGCGGCGGAGCCGCTCGGGGTGGAGCCTTCCCAGGTCGAGTACGCGCACGGGGTGTTCCGCACGCGCGGGTCGAAGAGGAAGCTCTCGCTCGCCGACCTCGCCCGGGAACGTCCTCTGACCGTCACGACGGAGGCCAGCGTGGGCTCGACGTTTCCCAACGGGTGCCACATCTCGGAGGTGGAGATCGACCCGCAGACCGGTGTCGCAAGCATCGTCGCCTACAACGCGGTGGACGACGCGGGCAACGTCGTCAACCACGCGGTGGTGGAGGGCCAGGTGCACGGCGCGGTGACGCAGGGCGCGGGCCAGATCTTCTGCGAGAAGGTCGTCTACGATCACGACACCGGCCAGCTCCTCACCGGCAGCTTCATGGATTACTGCATGCCGCGTGCGGGCATGCTGCGAGATCTCCGGATCGAGGACCACCCGGTGCCGAGCGGCAATAACTCGCTCGGCGCGAAGGGCGTCGGCGAGTCGGGATGCACCGCTTCCTTACCCTCGCTTGCGAACGCCATGATGGATGCGCTGCGCCCGCTCGGGGTCGCACACCTCGACATGCCGTACACGCCGGCCGCGGTATGGCACGCGATCCAGTCGGTAAAGAAATAATGGAACCGCCGATAAACGCCGATAAACACAGATAAGATCAAAAAATACCCGCGACGTGATCAATGTTCGCTTCTAGCAGCTCTGGGTGGGAAACGCATCTTGAATCCGGAATTTTTGTTTTGCATCGGCGTTCATCGGCGTTCATCGGCGGTTGCGTCGGGTTATTGACGTGAACAAAGCGCACAAGGCACACAATCACGCCCCGGCGATGCGCGTGGAGGATCCGCGCCTCGTCACCGGCGCCGGCCGGTTCGCGGCCGACTGGAATCTGCCCGGGCAGCTCCACGCGCACTTCGTGCGCTCCGACCGCGCGCACGCGGAGATCGTTTCGCTCGAGACCGGGGCAGCGCGCAAGCACCCCGGCGTGCGTGCGATCTTCACCGGTGCCGACGCAGTGCGCGCCGGATACACCAAGCCGATGCACACCCTCGCCTTTCCGGGCAAGGGCGGCATGCAAACGCGCGCCCCCGAGCGGCCTGCGCTCGCGCACGGCAAGGTGCGCTTCGTCGGCGAGGCGCTCGCGATGGTCGTCGCCGACACCGCGGCCGCGGCCCAGGACGCTGCGGAGCTCATCGAGGTCCAGTACCGCGAGCTTGCGCCGGTGATCGCGCCCGAGCAGGCGCTCGCGTCCGGCGCGCCCCAGCTCCACGAGAGCGTGCCGGGCAATCTGTCGCTGGAAGCGGAGGCCGGAGACGCCGCCGCCGTCGAAGCGGCGTTCGCGCGCGCCGCGCACGTGACGCGACTCAAAGTCGAGGTGACGCGGGTCGCGCCCAACCCGATGGAGCCGCGCGCGTGCCTCGTCGCCCACGAGCCGCAAGACGATTCCTACACCTTCCACGTGTGCATGCAGGGCGTCACCACGCTGCGCCGCCAGATGTCCGTTTACACCGGCGTCGCCGAGGACCGGATGCGCTTCGTGGCGCACGACGTCGGCGGCGGCTTCGGGCAGCGCACGCCGGCCTACCCCGAGTACTGCGCGCTGATGCTCGCGGCGAAGGACACCGGACGGCCGGTCAAATGGGTCTCGACGCGCTCCGAAGGCATCGCGTGCGACACGCACGGGCGCGCCAACATCATAGACGGCGCGCTGGCGCTCGATCGCGACGGGCGCTTCCTCGGGATGCGGCTCGACTGGGTGAACGACATGGGTTCGTATCTGTCGCCCGCGTCGCAAGGTCACGTGCGCAACACTTCCACGTGCATGACCGGCGTCTACCGCATCCCCGCGCTCTACGCGAGCTACCGCGTCGCATTGACCAACACCAATCCGGTCTCGGCGTACCGCGGCGCGGGGCGCCCCGACGTCGCCTACGCCATCGAGCGCCTGGTGAGCCGGGCCGCGGCGGAACTCGGGATCGACACGGCGGAACTGCGCCGGCGCAACTTCATCCCGCCGGAAGCGTTTCCGTACAAGACCCCGACCGGCTCCACTTACGAGTATGCGGATCTGCCGGGGGTGCTCGAGAAGGCGCTCAAGCTCGCGGACTGGAGAGGCTACCCGAAGCGCCGCGCGCGCTCGGAGAAGACGGGGAAGCTGCGCGGCATCGGCATCGCGACCGTGATCGAGAACACCGGCGCGGGGCAGGCGGCGAAGGACGAGGTCGAGCTCGAGCTCGATGCTCGCGGCCACGTCACGGTCCACACGGTTTCCAAATCGCAGGGGCACGGGCACGAGACGACGCTCGCGATGATCGTGGCCGACGCGCTCGGAATCCCGCGCGAGCGCGTGGCCGTGCGCCAGTGCGGCGAAGACCGGCAGCACCGGCTCCAGGGCAACCACACCGGCGGCTCGCGCAGCACGGTGGGCGCGGGCAGCGTGTGCCACATCGCGGCGCGCAAGCTGATCGAGCACTGCCGCGGCCTCGCCGCGCTCGAGCTCGGAGTCGAGCCCTCGCAGGTGGACTACGCAAAGGGCGCGTTCCGCTCCCGGGAATCGAAGCGCGCGGTGAAGCTCGGCGAGCTCGCCGGGACGGGGCCCGTCAGCGTCGTCGGCGAGGGAAAATTCGGCTCCACCTTCCCGAACGGCTGCCATATTGCCGAGGTCGAGATCGACCCTGGCACCGGCGCGGCGCAGATTGCCTCTTATTGCGCGGTGGACGACATCGGCACCGTGATCAACCACGCCATCGTCGAGGGGCAGCTCCACGGCGGAGTCGTGATGGGTGCGGGGCAGATCTTCGGCGAGCACGTCGTCTATGATCTCGAATCGGGCCAGCTCATGACCGGCAGCTTCATGGATTACTGCATGCCGCGTGCGGGGATGGTGCGCGCCATACGCGGCGCGGAACACCCCACGCCGAGCAAGGTAAGCCCGCTCGGCGTCAAGGGCGTGGGCGAATCGGGCTGCACGGGATCGCTGCCGGCGCTCGCGAACGCGGTCGCCGATGCGCTGCGGCCGCTCGGCGTTGCGCACCTGGACATGCCGTTGACGCCCGCCAAGATCTGGCACGCGGTGCGGGACGCTAGAAAGGGAGGTAACTGATGTACGCGCTCAACTATGTCAAGGCCAGGTCGCTGGAGGAGGCCGCCAGGATGCTCGCGTCCCACCCGGAAGCCAAGGTGCTCGCCGGGGGCATGACGCTGGTGCCCACGCTCAAGCAGCGGCTTGCCCGTCCCTCGCATCTCGTGGACATCCTGCAGCTCGCCGAGCTGCGGGGCATCGCGGCGAAGGGCGGAAGGCTCTCCATCGGCGCGGCGAGCCGCCACGACGACGTGGCGACTTCGGTCGTGGTGAAGAAGGCGATCCCCGCGCTCGCCGAGCTTGCCGGGCTCATCGGCGACCCCCAGGTGCGCAACATGGGCACCATCGGGGGCTCGCTCGCGAACAACGACCCGGCGGCGGACTATCCGGCCGCGGTGCTCGGCCTGGGCGCGACGGTGTTCACCAACCGGCGCGAGATCGCCGCGGACGAGTTTTTTCAGGGACTGTTTGCGACCGCGCTGGAGGAGGGCGAGATCATCACGCGCGTCGTGTTCGCCGTGCCGAAGCGCGCCGCGTACGCGAAATTCCATCATCCGGCCTCGGGCTACGCGATGGCGGGGGTATTCATCGCGCTGACGCGGGACGGCGTGCGGGTGGCGGTGACTGGAGCCGGGCCCGGTGTATTCCGCTGGAAGGCGGCCGAGAGCGCGCTCTCGAAGAGCCTGGAGCCGTCCGCGCTCGAGGGCGCGGCCCTCGACGCGAGCGAGCTCAACCAGGACATCCACGCGAGCCGTGATTACCGCGCGAACCTGGTGCGCGTGATGGCGAAGCGCGCGCTTGCGAAGCTGTCGGGCAAGAAGTAGCCGCCGATGAACGCCGATACACGCCGATAATCAAGCCGCGAATCACGACTCACGCATCACTTTCGAGACACGAACATGGCTAAAGTCACGATCAAGGTCAACGGCAAGAATCAGACGCGCAACGTCGAGGATCGCACGCTGCTCGCCGATTTCCTGCGCGACGAGCTGGGGCTCACCGGCACGCACGTCGGCTGCGACACGAGCCAGTGCGGCTGCTGCACGGTGCACGTGAACGGCCGCGCGGTGAAATCCTGCTCCATGCTCGCGGTGCAGGCGAACGGCGCGCAGGTGCTCACCATCGAGGGCCTGGCGAAGAACGGAAAACTCCATCCCGTGCAACGCGCGTTCTCCGAATGCCACGGCCTGCAATGCGGGTTCTGCACGCCGGGCATGATCATGGCCACCGTCGGGCTGCTCAAGGACAAGCCCAATCCGAGCGAGGACGACATCATCCACGGCCTCGAGGGCAACCTCTGCCGCTGCACCGGCTACATCAACATCGTGAAGGCGGTGAAGATGGGCGCGAAGCTGATGCGCGGCAAGGGCAAGCGCCGCTAGCCCGCTGCTGCCTCTCGCGCCGCTGCTTCGCGCCGCAACGCGGGCAGAACACGTCCTTCGCCCCCAGCGGGTGGCCGCATTCGTGGCATCTGCGCAGCTCGTTCATAGAGCGTGACGACTGACGGGTGACGACTGACGAGAACCGTGGCGGTCCCGGACCGAGCGTTGGTTGTCCTTATCCCTCATCCCGCCGCCCTCATCCCTTCGCAAGCCTGTCAGGCGCGGATCAATTTGTCCTCGAACCAGTTCCACATCTCCGCCACGACGAGCGTGAGGTAATCGCGCTGGCAGTGCTGCGCGCCGCCTTCCTCGGCGGTGAAGACGCGGAAGGTCTTGTCCGTCGAGCCGCAGGCGTCGAACTGCTTCTGCGCATCGGCGAGCGGGATCTGCTCGTCGTCGGCACCGTGCACCAGCAGAAACGGGCAGCGCATTTTCTGCATCACGCCGTCGAGCTTGAACGGCTCGAGCTTCTTCAGCGCCTCATCCAGGGATTTCGCGCCCATGATCCATTCGATATGGTGTCCCGGCACCGATAGGGAGGTCTTGAAGGAGGCGTCGATCCGCTTCTTCCAGGTGGCGTGATAGTCCCACTGTGCGCCCCAGGCGATGCAGGCGGCGAAGCGCGGTTCCATTGCGGCGCAGCGCGGCGCGTAGTAGCCGCCGAGGCTGATCGCGACGATGCCGATTTTCTTCGGATCGACGCCGCTCCGCTTCTCGAGCCAGTCGATGCAGGCGCTGCCCGCGACTTCGTAGTCGTGGCGCAGGTAATAGCCGCGGAAGCGGATCGCCTCGCCCGTGCCCGGCCCGTCCATCACCAGGCAGGAAATGCCGCGCTTGACGAGGTCCGGCACGCCGCGCACGAACTGAATCTCCTTGGTGACGTCGAGCCCGTCGAAGAATACGATGCAGGGAGCGCGCTCGCCCTTCACGTTCTGCGCGCCCACGAAATAACCGGGGAGGCTGCCGTTTTCGTACGGCACTTCGACAATCTCGATCTCGAGGTCGGTGAGCCGCACGTGGCGGTGGAAGCACTGAACCCCAATGCGGTAGGCGTCGAGGCCGGTCCTGTCCTTGGGCGTGCGGAAGCGTTCCGCCATCTGGTAGTAGTAATTGCACGCGCGCAGGTACGCGTGCGCGGCGGCGTGGCGGTGTCCGGCCTTGTCCCACTTCTCAGCATAGGCGCGGACGCCGTCCGCCACCTTCACGCACGCGTGGAACCAGGCCTCGTCGTCCTCGGGGCCCTTGTCCCTGAGCAGGCGGCCGATCTTGTGCAGCTCGCCGATCTCGGCGCCGCCGTAGGCGATGCTGCCCAGCATGTTGATGAAGGCGGCGGACCACCGGTAATTGCCCGGGAAATACATGAAGTAGGCCGGGTCTTTTTGTTCTGGCATGCGGTTCCTTTCTTCCGGAAAAGCGTGACGACTGATGACTGACGGGTGATGTGCGCGGCCGTTGGCGGGTCGGGCGAGGACGCTATTGCGGGGTGATGCCGGCGGCCCGGGCGACGTTCGCCCATTTTTCCATTTCGGATTTCATGAACGCGGCGAACTCCTCCGGTCCGTTGCCCGCCACCTCGTAGCCGACCTCTTCCATCTGCTTGCGTGTATCGGGCGCGGTGAGCGGCTTGGAGAGGACCGCGTGGATGCGGTCTATGACCGCCCTGGGGGTGCCCGTCGGCGCCAGGATGCCGTTCCAGTTGTAGCTCGAGAAGCCCTTGACGCCCTGTTCCTGGGCCGTGGGCACGTCGGGCAGCAGCGGGGAGCGGGCAACCGCGGTCACCGCGAGCGCTCTCAGCTTGCCCTGCCGCACGTGCGGTGCCGCCTGGAAGACCTGCACATAGGCAAAGTCGATGTTGCCCGCCATGAGGTCTACCAGATACAGCGCGGCGCCCTTGTACGGCACCATGTTCATGCGGATGCCGGCGATGGTGGCGAAGAGCTCGGTTCCCAGGTGCCCCACGGTGCCGATTCCCGGCGTCGCGTAGTTGACCTGCTCCGGCTTCGATTTCGCGAGCGCGATGAATTCCTTGATGCCTCTGGCGGGCACGCTCGGATGCGCGCACATGCAGCTCGCGCTCTTCGCGATGAGCGTGATGGGCGCGAAATCCTTGAGCCCGTCGTACGCGAGCTGCTTGCGCACGCTCGGCGCGATTGTGAGCGGGCCCGGGTTGCCGCCGAGCAGCGTGTAGCCGTCCGGGGCCGCTTTCGCCGCCGCTTCGGTGCCGATCACGCCGCCGGCGCCGCCGCGGTTGTCCACGATCACCGCCTGTCCGAAAGCGGCGTTGAGCTGCTGCGCGGCCCAACGCGAATGGGTATCAGTGGGGCCACCGGGGGCAAATGGCACGATGATGCGCACCGCTTTGGTCGGATAGGATTGCGCGCGAACGGTCGGGACGAACGCGCCCGCCAGCAGCGCGAGCGCGGACAGCGTAACGATGGTGCTCGTGACCGGTTTCATCGCCCTCCCTTCGGCGTGACGGCGTGCGCGCAACGCGACGTGCCGTCCGGAAACGATAGTCGCGCGGCAAGCGCGCTGTCAATCGCCGTGAGTTCCGGCAGCCCGCTCGTGCTCCCGCGATGCTCTCTGGTAAACTGCGGCTTCCTCCGCTCCACCATCAACCTACCATACGACCGGGGTGTGATATGCCTGCCCGCAGCAAGAAACCCGCAGCGAAAATCGTTCCGAAGCGACCCGCGACGACCGCGACCCGCAACTACGGTGACATCCTCTACGAGGTGAAGGACCAGGTTGCGTGGGTCACGATCAACCGCCCGCGGGTGCTCAACGCGTTCCGCGAGCAGACCCTCGACGAAATGATCCACGCGCTGAAGTCCACGCGCGAGGATCCCTCCATCGCGTGCGCGGTCGTCACCGGCGCGGGCGACAAAGCGTTTTCGGCGGGAGGTGACTTCTACGCCATGAAGCGCCTCAATTTCACCAACGCCTATATGTGGAACGACCGCATGCTGGGGCTTGCCATGACCATCCGCGGCCTGCCGATCCCGGTGATCGCGATGGTGAACGGCTGGTGCATGGGCGGCGGCCACGAGCTTGCCCTGTGGTGCGACCTCGTGATCGCGTCCGAGAACGCGGTGCTCGGCCAGACCGGCGCGCGCGTGGGTGCGTGCCCGACGGTGGGCGCGACCCAGTACATCCCGCGCATCATCGGCGAGCGCCTCGCGCGCGAGATGATTTTCTGCGCGCGGCGTTTCGGCGCAAAAGAGGCGGCGGAAGTCGGCCTCATCAACAAATGCGTGGCGCAAAAGGACCTGCTCAAGGAGACCCTCAAGTGGTGCGAGACCATCAAGGGCCACAGCGCGCTCACGCTCCGCATGACCAAGCGCTCGCTCAATTTCGAGTCCGACAACCTCTACAGCTCATGGCAGCATGGCATGGAGCTGCTCGCGCACGTGTGGGGATCGGACGAGGCGAAGGAGGGCATGAACGCGTTCCTCTCCGGGCGGGCGCCCAACTTCCAGAAATTCCGCATGCGCGACAAGCGCGAGCTCGACGAGTACCTGCGCGGGCTGGAGAAGAACCTGAACGAGCCCCCCGCCATGCGAAAAAAGGCGTGAGTCGTAAGTCGTGACTCGTGAGTAGTGGTTCGTGAATACCTTTGTCTTTGTTCCTCTTGGCGCCTTGGCGGTTCCAAACCGCCGTGAATCGTGAATCGTTATTCGACGTTTTGTTCTTTCTTTGTGTCCTTCGTGTCCTTTGTGGTTAAAGATTTTGGTTTCCTCGGCGTCTCGGCGGTGAGAGCTGGTAATGGATCCTGACGACAATGGCGGCGCGTTAAAAGGGCTGCGCGTGCTCGATTTGACGCGCATACTCGCGGGGCCGTTCTGCACCCAGATGCTGGGAGACATGGGCGCCGACGTGGTCAAGATCGAGCCCCCCGGTACCGGAGACGACACCCGCACGTGGGGACCGCCTTTCGTCGGCAAGGAGTCGGCGTATTTCCTGGGCGTGAATCGCAACAAGCGTTCGCTGACCCTCAACATGGCGGTCAAGCCCGGCCAGGAGATCCTCGCCGCGCTCATCGGGAAGAGCGACGTGCTGGTGGAGAACTACAAGCTGGGCACGCTCGAGAAGTGGGGCTTTACCAACGTCTGGCTCGAGCAACACGCGCCGCGTCTCATTCGCTGCTCGATCACCGGCTACGGTTCGAGCGGGCCCAACGCGCGGCTGCCGGGCTACGACTTCATCCTGCAGGCCGAATCGGGGCTCATGAGCATCTGCGGGGAGGCGGACGGCACGCCGACCAAGTACGGGGTCGCGATCGTGGACGTGGTGACCGGGCTCTATGCGTGCAATACGATACTCGCGGCGCTCGCGGCGCGCAGCCGCACCGGGCGCGGGCAGCACGTGGAGGTGTCTCTCCACGAGTCGGGCATCGCGATGCTGATCAACGTCGCTTCCAACTATCTCGTCTCGGGACGGGACGCGCGCCGCTACGGCAACGGGCACCCGAGCATCGTGCCCTACACGACGTATCCGACGGCGGACGGCTTGATGGCCGTCGCCGTCGGCAACGACGCGCAGTTCGCGCGGTTCGCGGAAACGGTGGGCCACGCGGAGTGGGCGCGCGACGAGCGCTTCGCGACCAACCCCGCGCGTGTGACGAACCGCGAGACGATCGACGCGCTGATCGCGTCGGCGCTCGAGGCTGACCGGACTGCGAGCTGGATCGGCAAGCTGCGCGCGGCCGGAGTGCCGTGCGGCCCGATCAACTCGGTCGAACAGGCGCTCAACGATCCGCACACGCTCGCGCGCGACATGGTCCGCACGGTGCAGCACCCCGCGGTGGGGGAGCTGAAGATGGTCGGCATTCCGTTCCGGCTGAATGGCACGCCGGCGACGATACGCCGTGCCCCGCCGCTGCTCGGAGAGCATACCGACGAGGTGCTGCGCGGCGAGCTGGGCTACTCGGCCGAGCGCATCGCGCAGCTGCGCGCAGAGAGGGTTGTTTAATAGACAGGATTAACAAGATTTACAAGATGATGCCTAGGGTTTTTGATCTGATCCTGTTAATCATGTAAATCCTGTCCATTTGCTTTTGACGTTAGCGGTTTTTTCGGCGAGGGTAGCGATGATTACTGGGTTGAGTCACGTGTCCATTGCCGTGCCCGATCTCGAGGCGGCGGCGAAACGGTTGCGGGAGGTGTACGGCCTCGCCGTCGGGGAAGCCCGCGTGAACGAGCAGCAGGGCGTGCGGCTCGCGTACGTGGAGCTTCCGAACGCGTGCATCGAGCTGATCGCTCCCGCGCGCCCGGACTCGCCGATCTCCAAGTTCCTGGAGAGGAACCCCGCGGGCGGCATACATCATTTCTGCCTCAATGTGGACGATGTTCCGGCCACGAGCGCGGGAATTGCGCAGAAGGGCGTACGCATGCTCGGCGAGGGCAAGGACAGCCGCAACGTGCACGGCGAGCGCATCGCGTTCATACATCCGAAGGACTTCCTGGGCGCGCTGGTCGAGCTGGAGGAGCACAAGAACCGGTGATGAGTGAGTGATGAGTGAGAACGACCATGGCTGACGTTGCGGCACCGCTGCGCGTCTCCGCGCAGAAACTCGAGGCCTTCATCGCGCGCGCGCTCCAGGCCGTGGAGATCTCGGAGCGCGAGGCGAAGTGCATCGCCGAGCTCATGGTGCGCGCTGATGTGCAGGGCTCCGAGGGCCACGGCGTGTTCCGGCTCCCCCAGTACATCCGCCGCATCCAGGGCGGCGCGGTCAACGTGAAGCCCGGGATCCGCGTCGCGCGTGAGGCCGCGGCCATGGCGCTGGTGGACGGCGACAACGGCATGGGGCATCTCGTGATGCGCTACGCGACCGAGCGCGCGATCGAAAAGGCGAAGACCGCGGGCGTCGCCTGGGTGGGAGCGAAGTGGAGCAACCATGCCGGCCCCGCATCCCTTTATGCAACGATGCCGCTCGAGCACGACATGATCGGGCTCTACCTCGCGGTGGGCAACGCCAATCACCTGCCGCCGTGGGGCGGGCTCGACATGCTGCTCTCGACGAACCCGATCGCAGTGGCGATCCCCGCGGGCGAGGAGCCGGCGATTGTGCTCGACATGGCCACGACGGTGGCCGCCTACGGCAAGGTCAAGACCAAGGCGCAGCGCGGCGAGACGATGCCGGAGGGCTGGATGATGGACCGCGAGGGCCGCCCGCTCACCGATCCGAGACGCGCCAACGAGGGATTCCTGCTGCCGATCGGCGGCTACAAGGGCTACGGGCTCGCGCTCGTCATCGGGCTGCTCGCGGGAACGCTGAACGGCGCCGCGATGGGCAAGGACGTGGTGGACTTCAACGCCGACGACGTGACGGCCACCAACACCGGCCACGTCATCGTCGCGATCAACGTGGAAGCGTTCCAGCCGGTAGCGGAGTTCAAGAAGAACGTGGACGCGCTGATCCGCGACATCCGGGCCTCCAGGCGCCTGCCGGGCGTGGACCGCGTGCGCCTGCCGGGCGAAGGCAGCCACGCCGCGCGCGCCGACCGGTTGAAGAACGGCGTGCCCCTGCCCGCGCCGCTCGCCGCGGCCCTGAAGGAACTTGCCGCGGAGCTGAAGATCGCCCCGCTGAAATTGCGGTGACCAGTAGTGACCCTGCGAACGCTGAGACTTACCCAGTGACCGGTGACCCGACCCCGGCTTCCGACTCACGGTACACGGCTCGCCGGCTGCGCTGGATCGCGCGTGTGCTCTTCTGGGGCACGCTCGCTGCGGGGAGTGCCTGGCTGTCCTCGTATATGGTGACGGTTCCGGGAACCTCCTATTCCGGCCCGCTCAAACCGCTCTCGGACGAGGAGCGGCTGATGGCGGAGACCCTGCGCCGCCACGTCGTCGCGATCGCGAGCCGCGAGCACAACGTGTGGCGGATGCCCGCGTTCGAGGAAGCGGCGCAGTATATAGAGAAGGCGTTCGCGGGCCTGGGCTACCCGGTTACGGCGCATCGCTTCCTCTCCGGTGACGCCGAAGTGCGCAACATCGAGGTGGAGGTGAAAGGTGCCGCGCGCGCGACCGAGATCATCGTGACAGGCGCGCACTACGACTCGGTGATCGGCGCGGTGGGCGCAAACGACAACGGGTCCGGGGTGGCGGCGGTGATCGAGCTCGCGCGGCTCTTCCGCGAGGCGAGACCCGCGCGCACGCTGCGGTTCGTGGCCTTCGCCAACGAGGAGCCGCCGTTCTTCCAGAGCAACGAGATGGGCAGCCGCGTCTACGCGCGGGACGCGAAGAAGCGCAACGAGAACATCGTCGCGATGTTCTCGCTCGAGACGATCGGCTACTACTCCGACCGCCCCGGGAGCCAGCGCTATCCCTTCCCGCTGAGTTTCTTCTATCCCTCGACCGGCAACTTCATCGCGTTCGTGTCGAACCTCGCCTCGCGCCCGCTGCTGCACGAGGCGCTCGCGAGCTTCCGCCGCCACGCGGAGTTTCCCTCGGAGGGCGTTGCCGCGCCGGCGTTCATTCCCGGCGTGGACTGGTCGGACCAGTGGTCGTTCTGGAAGGAAGGCTACCCGGCGCTGATGGTGACCGACACGGCTCCGTACCGCTACCCCTACTACCACACGATGCAGGACACGCCGGACAAGGTAGACTACGAGCGGCTCGCGCGCGTGGTCACGGGCCTCTACCGGATGCTGCGGGAGCTGGCCCAGGAATAGGGAATGCGGAATCGGGAATGGGAAATGGCAAGAACGGCGCTTGTGCGCGCCGGTACCGGATAGAATTCCAGTCGGAATCGAAAGGGGCGGGATATGGGAACGATGCCGAAGACCGTGCGCGAGGTGATGCAGGCTCCGGTGCACACGCTGCAGCGCAACGACAAGCTGTCGGTCGCCGACGAGCTGATGAAGCAGGAGCGCGTCCGCCACCTGCCGGTGCTGGACGAGGACGGGAATCTCGCCGGGATCGTCTCTCAGCGCGATCTCTTCCGGGGCGCGCTGCTGCGCGCGCTCGGCTACGGCAGCCGCGCCGAGGAGCAGATGCTGCGCACGGTGCTGGTGAAGGAGGCGATGAGCGAGCCGGTGCGCACCGCCTCGCCCGACACCTCCGTGCGCGAGGCGGCGCGGTTGATGCTCGACCACCGCGTCGGGTGCCTGCCGGTCGTCGAGAACGGCAAGCTCGTCGGGATCATCTCCGAGAGCGACATGACGCGGCTCGTCGCGGAGGGCGGTTGACGCGCGAAGGACCGCCATAGCTGTACCAGGACTGTGGGATTCGCAAAAGTTGCGTTCTTCCCTGCCAAGTCTGCATCGAGGACCCCGGTGGCCAGCAAACGCGTTCGAGCGCCACCACGTCGCACGCGGTGACGTCGTTGACTTCCGCATGAATACGGAAAGCTTACCACGCCAGAGCAAGAAAATGCCGGCCAGAATTTCTGGGAAGCGCAACAATGCATTGCCCGGGGCGGGCCGGCCTGTTATCGTTTAACGGTATTCGAGAACAAAAGGGCACGACGATGAAGCTGGTTGCAGGCATGGCGCTCGCGGGCGTGCTGCTCCTCGCATCGGGCGCGCACGCCGCCGGCGCGGCGACGGCACCCGACGCTCTGGTGCGCAGCACCGTGGACGAGGTGCTGGCCGTCATCAAGAAGACCAAGGATCCGAAGGCGCTCGTGGAGCTTGCCGAGAAGAAAGTAGTGACCCACTTCGACTTCAGGACCATGACGCGGCTTGCGATGGGGCGCTCGTGGGCGCAGGCGAACTCCGCGCAGCAGCAGGCGCTCGAGCGCGCCTTCCGCACGCTGCTCGTGCGCACCTACACCACGGCGCTCTCCCAGACCACCGCCGAGTCGAAGGTGGACGTGCGGCCGGTCACGATGAAGCCGGGCGACACCGAGGTGGTGGTGACGACATTCGCGTCCGAGGCCGGGCGCAAGCCCATCCAGATCGACTACCGCATGGCGCGGACCGACGGCAGCTGGAAGGTGTACGACGTGGTCGTCGAGAACCTGAGCCTCGTCATCAACTACCGGGGCTCGTTCCAGTCGGAGATTTCGCGCTCCGGGATCGACGGGCTGATCCGGACCATCGAGGAGAAGAACAAGAAGCTCGCGGAAGGCTGAGCGCAAGCCCGCGCGCTGGCGTCATCCTCGCGTGTCGGTGTCACGTTCGCTCCGCGTTTTTTCTGGAATCACGCTGCTCCGGCCATGGTGCCGGAGCCCACGCAGTGTTTGGTCATGGTCCGTCTAGCTGATCTCCCCGATTGGGAACGCGAGCACCTGCTGTCCAAGCTGAAGGATTTGGGCGGGTTCGACGGACGCCCGTGGGTTGCGGGCCCGCCGCTCGCGAAGCGGCGCGTGGCGATCATCACGACCTCCGGGCTGCACCGCAGGCAAGACCGGCCGTTCGCGCCGGGTGCCGCGGGCAGCGAATACCGCGTCATTCCGGGCAACGTTGCGGCCGACGAGCTGGTGATGAGCCATCTTTCGGTCAACTTCGACCGCAGCGGCTTCCAGCAGGACATCAATGTCGTATTCCCGCTCGAGCGGCTGAAGGAGCTCGCGGCGGAGCGCGTGATCGGCGCGGTGGCCGACTACCATTATTCATTCATGGGCGCGGCGCCGATCCGCAGTCTCGAGCCCAGGGCGCGCAGCATCGCCGGATTGCTCAAGAAGGACCGCGTGGACGCGGTGCTGCTGACCCCGGTCTGACCCAACTGCACGTGCGCCGTGGGCGCGCTGGGCCACTACCTCGAGGAAGAAGGGGTCGCGACCACGCAGATTTCGCTGGTGCGCGAGCACACCGCGGCGATGAACCCTCCGCGGGCGCTGTGGGTCCCTTTCATCCTCGGCCGTCCGTTCGGAGTGCCGGGCGACGCCGCGTTCCAGCGCCGCGTCTTGCTCGCGGTGCTGCGCCTGCTCGAGGCGCCCTCCGGGCCGGTGCTCGCCGATTACGGCGAGGACACCCCGCAGCCGGCACTGGACGAAACGGAGGGGTTCGCCTGTCCGGTGAATTTCGGCGGCGCGGCCGCCGATGACGAGCCGGCGGCGTTGCAGCGGGAAATCGGCGAACTCGTTCCGTGGCACGACATGGCGTGCGGACGGCACGGCCGCACCACGGCGGCGCTCTGCGGCCTCACGCCAGCGGAGGCCGGCCGTTTCATCACCGATTTCATCGCGCGCCCGGACGCGCCGAGCTACCGCGCCGACCTCTCGCGCGGCCTCGCGTTGCGTCTTGCGTGCGCGGACCTGAAGGCTTATTACCTGGAATCGGTCGGCGTGCAGCCCGGCCGGCTCGCGGCGCAGCAGGCACACGAGTGGTTCTGGCGCGAAACGATCGCCGGAGCCGTTCTACTGAAGCTGCGTGACGCATGCATGGGCAGCGACGACGAGTCCGTGAGGATATTCGGTAGCAGTCATCTCGTGCCGCGCGCGATCCTGCATGCCCGGGCCGCGTCGAAGGGTCCGCACGATGCCGCCGTGGACGGCATCCCGCGTCGTGCCTGACATCCCCGGCGGTGTAACCGCGCAGCCGATCAGGTCCCGGCGTCCGCCGCAACGGCCAAGAAAGCTCCCAGCGGCAGTTCGCCCGGCAGCGCGTTCTCTATCCACTGCGCGAGCGCGCCGCCTCCCGGAAGGAACAGCGCGCTCATCAGCGCAACGTTGGTGAGCGGCAGGCCCGCGAGCAGACGCCGTGCCTCGCCCGCCGAGTGCCAGCGCGCACCGCGGTAGCCGCCGGTGCCGCCATGGTGGCCCTTCTGGAGGTAGAGGATGCTGCGCCGGTTGAGCAGTCCGAGAGCAACGCGCCGGCGCGTGATGCGGGCCATTTCCCGCAACGCCGTCCGCTGTGCCTCGATGAAGCAGAAAGAGGTGACGGCGACGGCGCAGTCGAAGCTGCGATCGGCGAACGGCAGCCGCTCCGCCCGGCCCGCCACATAACTTTCGGCACCAGCCGCGCGCGCGCCCGTACCGCACCCATCCGACGTTGGGATCCATGCCCGTGACGGCGACATGAGGAAGCTGCGCGAACCTGCGGGTGAAGTGACCGGTCCCGCATCCCACGTCGAGGACGCTCTCGCCCGGCCGGAGATCGAGCATCTCGCACAACAGCCGGAATTCCGTCTCCCCGATCAACTGCCCGCGCGGGGTGCGATACCAGGCGTCGTATTCAGAAGCGGCTGAAGAGCCAGTATTTCTCGTAGAGCACCTTGGCGCCGTGCCAGAGGAAACTCGGGGCGCGCAGGCGCACCTGCGGTGCCGGCTCCGCGTAGAAGTTGCCGCTGCCCATTCCGGCTCTGCCCGAGCCGACCTCGATGAAGCACGCGCCCTCGCCGTCGAAGCGCTTCGAGGCGCCGGCGCCGGTCCACGCGCGCGCGATGTTGCGCGCGACGGTCTCGGCCTGTCCGTGCGCGAATACTCCCGCCTTGGGCAGCGGCCGGCCGATCTTGAGCGGGATCACCGTGACATCGCCGATGGCGAAGACATTCTTGTGGGTGGTTTCGAGCGTGTAGCGGTCCACCGGGATCCAGCCCGCCTCATTGGTGAGGCCGGCTTCCCGTACCGCCTGCGGCGCACGGTGCGGCGCCACGTAGAGGAGCAGGTCATAGCCCACCTTTGCGCCGTTGGCGAACTGCAGTGTGCGCGATTCCGGGTCCGCGAGCTGCACCTGGTGCTCGGGGTGGTACGAGATTCCACGCGCCTCGATCATGGCGCGCAGCGCGGCCGAAACCTCCGGTCCGGCTGTCATCATCGGGCCGGGCTCGGCGGCGTAGAAGTCGATTTGCGCGCGCTCCCGGATGCCGCGGCGGCGCAAGAGGTCCTCCACCAGAAGCGCAGCCTCGTACGGACCCGCCGGGCACTTGTACATCGGTGTCGCCGTGAGCACGACGATGCGGCCTCCGGCGAACGCGTCGAGCGCCTCCCGCGCGCGCTGCGCGCCCTCGAGCGTGTAGAAGCAGTGCCCGGAGGCGGCCAGCCCGGGGATCCCCTCCATCGCGTACTCGGCGCCGAGCGCAATGACGAGCGCGTCTCCGCGCAGCATTTGCCCGTTCACCGCGACTTCCAGCGCCCGGGGCCGGATCGCCGTCACCTCGCCGCGCACGAGCTCGATGCCGCGGCGGGAGAGCACGGCGCACGGGCGCGAGATCTGCTCCGCGGTGCGCGTGCCGACCATCAGCCACAGCAAGGACGGAGGAAACACGTACCGCTCGGCGCGCTCTACCGCGACCACGCGATGGCCTGCTGGCAGAAGCCGGCGCAGTGTCTCGGCGGCGACCACGCCCCCGAGACCCGCCCCCAATATGAGTGCCGTGCGATTCATGTAGCGATTCTCAGAAGACGATGACCTTGTCGGCCCACATCGTCCATTCGGTCAGCTGGTCCATCGTGCCGCGTTGCGCGCCCTCCACGAGATCGGTGTCGGGAATGCCGCGAGCGTCGAGGCAGGTGCCGCATACGCCCACCTCGCCGCCGCGCCGGATGACGCTAGCCAGCATGTCGCCGATGTTGTAGTAGCCTTGCGGCACTTTCTGCGCCGACTTCGCACAGGCTGCGGCGTCTCCGATGAGGAACAGGCGCGCTTCTTCCGTCTCTTTCGCAAGGAGCGATCGTGCGAGCCTCAACGCATTGTAGCTGCGCTCGGTTCCGTAGGGAGGATCATTCAGGATGAACAATGATTTCACGGCACTTTGCCTTGTGGTTGGTCAGCGCGCCGGTTCAGAGCGGCCGGGAGAGGCCACTTCTCCGCTCTCTGCGCGGAAAGGTTGCAGCAACATGCGATGGAGCGCGAGCTCGCGCGGGCTGCGGAATTGCTCCACGCCGAGCGTCATGCCTTCATGCCCCGTGATCGGATCGGCACGGTAGGTGCCGAACAGGCGGTCCCACCAGGGCACGGTGAATCCGAAGTTGCTGTTGGCTTCGGCGGGAAGGATCGAGTGATGGACCCGGTGCATGTCGGGGGTGACCAGGATCACGCGCAGCGCACGATCGAGCGAGACGGGCAGACGCAGATTGGCGTGATTGAACAAGGACGCAGTGCTGAGCAAGATCTCGAACAGCAATACCGCCGCCGCCGGTGCGCCGAGCGCGATAATGGCGGCCGACTTGATCAGCATCGAGAGCATGATCTCGATCGGATGGAAGCGGAAGCCGGTGGTAACATCGAAATCGAGGTCGGCGTGATGGACGCGGTGCAAGCGCCACAGGGCAGGCACGGCGTGGAACAGAACGTGCTGGAAGTACACCACGAGGTCGAGCAGCACCACGGAGAGCACGAGGGCCACCGCGAACGGCACTTCGTGGACTCGCAAGAGACCGAGTCCTGCCGTTTCGGAGAAGAGCGCGACACCGACGGCGGCAGCCGGAAACAGCGCGCGCACCGCAATGGCATTGATCGCCGTGAGGGCGAGGTTGTGCGGCCAGCGGGTGAGCCGCGGCACCGTGCGTTGCCGGCGCGGCAACAGCGTTTCCGCGGCGGCGAGCGCGACGAGGGCTGCGAAAAACGCCAGCAACCGGATAGGACCTTCCGCAGCAGGCAAGAAATCCGCCATGGGTTACGGTCGCTCCTCGTTAACCGTAGAATTTGCGTACGAGGACCACATCTGTCTATTATAGTCTTCAATTGAGTAATTGAATAACCTGAGCCTGCCATGGTAGTCCAAACTTGGAAAAGTAGTGTATTCAACGAGTTGGCAACGGTCAGCAAGGCCATGTCGAGTGGCAGACGGCTTGAGCTGCTGGAGCTGCTCGCCCAAGGCGAACGCAGCGTGGACCAGCTCGCGCAAATGACCAGGCTGTCGGTTGCCAATGCGTCCCAGCATCTGCGCCAGCTCCTGCGCGCGGGGCTGGTGAAGAACCGCAAGGAAGGCCAGTTCGTGTTCTACCGCATCGCGGGCGACGGAGTGGTGCGGATGATCTCGGCGCTGCGGGAGGTCGCGGAGCACAACCTGGTCGAGGTGCAGCATCTCGTGAAGACGTACCTTTCGGAGCGCGACGCGCTTGAGCCGGTACCGGCCGCGGAGCTGCTGGCGCGCCTGCGGCAGGGCCTGGTTACCGTGATCGACGTGCGGCCGCCGGAAGAATTTGCCGCCGGACATATCCGCGGCGCGATCAACATGCCGCTCGGGGATCTCGATGCGCATCTCGCCGAGCTCCCGCGCGGGCAGGAAATCATTGCCTACTGCCGCGGCCCTTATTGCCTGCTCTCGGTCGAGGCGGTGGCGCAACTGCGTAGCCGCGGCTACAGCGCGCGCAGGCTCGAGGAGGGCTACCCCGAGTGGAAGAGCGCCGGACACCCGGTGCAGCCTTCCGCATGACGCCGTACCGCGGGCCCGGGCTCGGGCCGCGGTGAGTCCGCAGAAAACGTTCTCTCCAGCGGTCCCGCGCGGGCACGCAGACAGGAGCAGCGATGCACGAGAAGTGGGAGTCTCTCCTTGCGCACATCGCCAATGCCGCGGACGGCATTGCGCTGCAGTACTTCCGCAGCGCAAGCCTGGAGATCACGCACAAGCCGGGGGACGGCACGCCGGTGACCCAGGCCGACGTCGGCATCGAGAAGGCGGCACGCCGTATCGTCGAGGCGGGCCATCCCGGACTGGGAGTGCTCGGCGAGGAACTCGGAGCCGCCGGCGACAGTGACGGCACGCGGCTCATTATCGACCCGATAGACGGCACCCAGAACTTCGCCCGCGGAATCCCGATCTTCGCGACGCTGCTTGCCATCGAGCACAACGGCGAGATCGTGGCGGGGCTGGTAAGCGCGCCGGCCCTCGGCACGCGCTGGAGCGCGGTGCGCGGCGGCGGCGCGCTTCGAAACGGCGAGCGCATCCGCGTTTCGCGCGTGTCGCGCCTCGAGGAGGCGCAGCTCTTCCACGCGGGGGTGAACGTGATGGGAGCATACGCCGGCGCGGTGGTCGCGCTCGCGCAACGCGTGCGGCGCAGCCGCGGCTTCGGCGACTTCTACCAGCACGTGCTGGTGGCGGAGGGGGCGGGGGAGGTGGCGGTGGACTTCGATCTGAAGCCCTGGGACCTGGCGCCTCTCGCGGTCATCGTCGAGGAGGCGGGCGGGCGCTACAGCACTGCGAGCGGCGAGCGAACCATCTACGGGGGCAGCTTTATCCCGACGAACGGGCTCGTGCACGAGGCGGTGATCGCGGCCCTCAATATTCCGGGGACCGGTTCTCTTGCCCGGGGGTAGGCGCCGGGCCGAATTCGCGGCGCCCTGCACCACCGTGAACGAGTTCACACGGGCGCGGCGGCGGTTGTCACGCCCGCAGTCGCAACGCTAAGCTGCGCGCATGCGGTTGTATTACCCGCGCTCGTTTCCCAGGCTGCTGGCGGTGGGGTTCACGCTCATCGCGGCGCCGCTCATCTTTGCGCTCATCAGCACCGCAGTCTCGGTTGACCAGCTCGCCAGCCGCAGCCACGTCGCCGTGTACCAGGCGGTGCAGGCTACGCAAAGCGGCCGCCAGCTCGCCGAAGTGCTCACGGCGCTCGAGCGCACGGCGCGCCAGATGGTGATCCTGGGCGACCGTTCCCTGGTCGAGACCTACGAGCTCAACCGGCAGCAGTTCGGGCGCACGGTGGATGCGTTCGCGCGCCTGCCGCTCGACGAGGAGCAGAAGGGCGCGCTCGAGGACATCGTGAGCGGGGAGGAGGAGATCTTCAGGGCGCTCACGGAGGCGCGTCCGAAAGGCGGGCAGCTCAAGAGCGCGATGGAGCGCTTCGTGGTGCTGGGAGCGCGCGCCCAGACGATCGTGGCGCGCTCGAACGCGCTGATCGACCGCGAGGTGGAGGCGATGCGCGCCACTGCCGATCAGGCGCAGCGCATCACGTTCTGGCAGCTGCTTGCGCTCGTTCCGGTCGTGGCCTTCCTGGTGATCGGGTTCACCATCCTGATCGCGCGCCCGATCCGGCAGATCGATTTGGCGATCCGCAGGCTGGGCGGGGGCGAATTCAACGCGCCGGTGGCGGTGAGCGGGCCGCAGGACCTGGAGCACCTTGGCGAGCGCCTCGAATGGATGCGCCGGAGGCTCGTCGATCTCGAGCAACAGAAGAACCGCTTCCTGCGCCACGTCTCGCACGAGTTGAAGACCCCGCTCACCGCGCTGCGCGAGGGCGCGGAGCTACTCTCCGACGAAGTGGTGGGCAACCTCACTCCGCAGCAGCGCGAGATCGCGGAAATCCTGCGCCACAACAGTATAGAATTACAGAAGCTGATCGAGGATCTGCTCTCCTACGGCGCGAGCCAGTTCCACAAGGTCAACCTGGACCTCAGGCCGGTGAGTGTGCGGCAGGTGATCAACCGCGTGGCCGATGACCAGCGTCTTGCGCTGAGGGCGCGCGCGCTCAAGCTCGAGATCGCGGGACAGGACGTGTCGGTGCGGGCCGATTTCGAGAAGCTGAGGGTGGTGCTCGACAATCTCATGTCCAATGCCGTGAAATTCTCTCCGCGGGGCGCAACGATTCGGGTAGAGACGGCCCGCGACGGCACCGAGCTCGCGCTCGACGTTCGCGACGAGGGTCCGGGGATCGCGCGCGAGGATCGCGAGCGCATATTCGACCCGTTCTACCAGGGCGGTCGCACGGGAGAAGGTCCGCTGCGCGGCACCGGCGTCGGCCTCTCGGTAGTCAAGGAATACGTGGATGCGCATCGCGGCCGGGTGGAGGTGCTGGATTCGGAGCACGGCGCGCACCTGCGTGTGCGGCTTCCGCTCGCGCCCGAGGGGGCGGAGGCATGAACCTGCGGACAGTGGCGGCGGTCGCGGGCTGCGCGCTGCTGGCCGGATGCGGCCTGTTTCCCCCGCTCGGGACCGTCGAGCCCGCGCCCGCGGTACAGCTGGCCCCGACCGTGGCGCCGGTCGAGCCGCCCCGCCCGGCGGCCGAGCTCGAGAACCTGCTAACCTATTTCCTGCAGCTGAAGAGGCTCGTGGGACCGGAACTCGGCCGCGAGCATGACGCAGCGCGGTTGGCGTACAGCCGCGCGCGATCGGACTACAATCGCGTGCGTTTCGCCATGGTGCTCGCCTTGCCCAATACCGCTTTCAACGATGAAGGACGCGCGCTCGAGGTGCTGGAGCCTGTCGCAAAAAACCAGGCCTCATCCCTGCACGGCCTCGCGCAGCTGCTCAGCGCGCATCTGCAGGAGCAGCGGCGCCTCGCGGCGAACGTGCAGGGACTGCAGCAGAAGCTCGATGCGCTGCGCACGCTCGAGCGCACGCTGATCGAGCGCGAGAGCGGAGCGGCCACGCGCAAGCGATGAGTACCGAGCGCGGCAAAATCCTGGTGGTCGATGACGACCCGGATCTCCTGCGGCTGATGGAGATCCGGCTCGCCGCGGCCGGCTACGCGGTCACCACCGCGGAGAGCGGCGAGCAGGCGCTCGCCCGCCTGAGCGTCATTCGGCCGGAGCTCGTGGTAACCGACCTCCGGATGGGCGGGATGGACGGGATGGCGCTGTTCGAGGCGATCCGCGCGGAGCATCCGACGCTTCCCGTGATCATGCTCACCGCGCACGGCACCATCCCCGACGCGGTGGCCGCGGTGAAGCGCGGGGTCTTCGGCTACCTCACCAAGCCGTTCGACGCCAAGGCCCTGCTGGCCGAAGTGGAGCGCGCGCTGGCCGCGAGCGGCGGGGCGCGGGAGGCCGCGCGGGGCGCGGAGAGCGGCGCCTGGCGCAAGGACATCATCACGCGCAACGCGGCGATGGAGAACGTGCTGGCGAAAGCGCGGCTGGTGGCCGACAGCGATGCGAGCGTGTTCATCTACGGGGATTCGGGAACCGGCAAGGAGCTGGTGGCGCGGGCGATCCACAACGCGAGCCCGCGCCGGGAACGCCCGTTCGTCGCGATCAACTGCGGGGCGATCCCCGAGCAGCTGCTCGAATCCGAGCTGTTCGGGCACGTGCGGGGGGCCTTTACCGGGGCGATCCGCGACCACAAGGGCCTGTTCCAGACCGCCGACAAGGGGACGCTCTTTCTCGACGAGATCGGGGACATGCCCGTCGCGCTCCAGGTGAAGCTGCTGCGCGTGCTCCAGGAGAAAAGGGTCCGTGCGGTGGGTTCCACCGAAACGCACGACATGGACGTGCGCGTGATATCGGCCACCCACCGCGACATCCAGGCGCAGATGGCGGCGGGCAATTTCCGCGAGGATCTGTTCTATCGCCTCAACGTGGTGGCGCTTGCGCTGCCGCCGCTCGCCGAGCGGCGTGAAGACATACCGTTGCTCGCCAATCATTTCCTCGCCGCACTCGCGACGAAGTACAAGAAGACGATCAACAGCTTCGCGCCCGAGGCGATGGAGCTCCTCGTCGCGGCGGCATGGCCCGGCAACGTGCGCCAGCTCTATAACGTGGTGGAGCAGTCGGTGGCGCTCGCGACCACGCCGCTCATCCCCGTGTCGCTCACGCAGCAGGCGATCCAGAACCAACAGACCGAGTTCGCCTCGTTCGAGCAGGCGCGGCGCAGGTTCGAGCGGGAGTACCTGACGCAACTCCTCAAGATCACCGAGGGCAACGTCACGCAGGCGGCGCGCCTCGCCCAGCGCAACCGCACCGAGTTCTACAAGCTGCTCGCGCGCCACGAGCTCGATCCCAAGCTCTTCAAATCCTGATAAAACGGACGGCTTCGCCGCCGTTTTATCTGCGCGCGTTCGAACGGACGAAACCTCGCCGCTCAACGCGCGCCGGTTCGATTCCCGACGGCTTCGCCGCCGTTTTATCTGCGCGCGTTCGAAGCGGACGAAAGCCTGCCGTTCAACGCGCGCGTAGACGGAACCGCAGCCTCCCGAGGAATTTTCGCTGTCGTCGTTCCGCGACAGAGAAATCCGCGCGGAATCAGCGCCCTGTGGCCCGGCGCCGGCCCGCTGTTGCCGGATGACGACAGCGGCGCTCGAGGAGGACCGTTCAACCGGCTGATTTCAGGATGATTCTGTTCTGGCACGCGGATCGCTATGGATACACCGCGTGATCCCGAAACGAAGGAGCAGGTCATGGAAACCGTACATACCGTGGAAAAACGCACGGGCATGCTCTATCCCACGATGCTGATTGCCGCCGTGGCGGTGATTTTGTTCAGCGTGGTGGGAATCGCCACCATGATGGGCTGGATGCCCAGCGCGCTGTCGAAGAACGAGCCCGTTGCGGCCGCGAGTTCCGCGAAGGCGCAGAGCGCGCCGGCAACGAAATCCGGCCCAAGCGCCCCGCGCGCAGTCGCGAATGCGGGCGCCAGCTGCAGCGACTGCGGAGTGATCGAATCGATACGCACGGTCGAGCTCAAAGGCGAGGGCAGCGGGGTCGGAGCGGTCGCCGGGGGCGTGGTCGGCGGCATCGTCGGCAACCAGGTGGGGCGCGGCGGTGGACGCACTGCGATGACGGTAGTGGGCGCGGGCGCGGGAGCCTATGCCGGCCACGAGATCGAGAAGAACATGCAGCGCTCGACCCGCTTCCAGGTGCGCGTGCGCATGAACGACGGCACCTACCGCACGTTCTATGAGCGTGCGCAACCGGCGCTCAGCGTCGGGCAGAAGGTGCGCGTGACGGAGCAGGGCATCGTGGCCGCGGGCTGACGGCGCGCGGAATGGCAACGCAGGCAGGAGAGGAGCAATGGACAGACCCAGTTACGGGCGCGTGAAGCGCATCCACGCCGAGTTTCGCGGCGACGAGGCGGTTGAACTCGATATCCTGGAGGTATCGTTGCGCATGGGCGATGTCGCGCGCACCCGGTTCGATGCCGACACCCAGCTCACGCGGCTCGCGTTGAAGGCGCTGCGTCGCGCGATCGGAGATTACTCGGTGAAGACCGGCCAGAGGTATCCTACGTGCCGCACCCTCTCGCGCTTTCTCGATGGCGAGCCGGCCGAGCAGGAAGCCGATGGCGCGCGCGTGGTGAGCCTCGCTAAATGAACGGGACGCTCTGGCGCGGAATGCTGGTCTCCGCTGCGATCGCAGCCGCTGGTTGCGCTTCGCCGGCGCCGTCGGCTCCGCCGCTCCCGGTCAACTTGCAGGGGTTTGCGCCGGCATTCAAGGCGGGCTACGCGGACGGCTGCGAGAGCGCACGACTGGGCAGCGCGCGGCGAGCCGAGGAGCGCTACCAGACCGACTCCGACTATGCGCAGGGCTGGAACGACGGCCACTCCATTTGCGCGCGCCGCAAATGACGTTCCGGGTTCCGCGTTTCGAGTCCAGGGTTGAAATCCGGACACCGAACGCCGAACTCGAAACCGGAACCCGAAACCCGAAACCCGAAACCCGAAACCCGGAAGGCCGTCAGCCTTAAACGCGTGAAAGGCGGACGACCTCGGTGATCCCGCGCAGGCTCCGCAGGATCCGCGCGAGGTGCAACCGGTCGGAGACCTGCAGCGTGAAGTACATATTGGTGTAATCGCTGCCGTCCTCGGGGTCCACGGCGACGTTCTGGATGTTGGAGCCGGCCCCCGCGATTTCCGCGGCGACCTTGGCGAGCACGCCACGCTGGTTGGCCACAACCAGCTTGATGCTGACATCGAAGAGCTTGCGGGTATCCGGATCCCACGCCACGTCCAGAATGCGGTCGGGATCGTGGCGGGCGCGGATGATCGCCGGGCAGTCGTGGGTGTGGATCACCATCCCCTGCCCCTTGCTGATGATGCCGATGATGGGATCGCCCGGTATTGGCTTGCAGCATTGGGCGAACTGCACCGCCAGACCCTCCGAGCCGCGGATGATCACGGAGCCGGGCATCGGCACTTCGTTCGAGCCCGGCTCGCCGAGCGGAAGCAGGCGCCGAGCAACGACCGCCGCAAGGCGCTTGCCGAGCCCGATGTCCGCGAGGATTTCCTCGCGTGATTTGGCGCCGGCGTCGCGCAGGAACCGGTCCCACTGCGCCCCCTTGATCTCGCCGAGCGCGGAGCCCAGCGCCCCCAGCGCCTGGTTGAGCAGGCGCTCGCCCAGCTGGGAGGACTCCTGGTAGTGCATCGTCTTGAGGAAGTGGCGGATGCGCGAGCGCGACTTGGCGGTTACGACGAAATTCAGCCACAGCGGATTGGGCTTGGCGTGTGCGGCCGTGATGATCTCCACCCGGTCGCCGTTCTTGAGCTCGGTCCTCAACGGCATCAGGTCCTGGTTGATCTTCACTGCCACGCACCGGTTGCCGATGTCGGTGTGCACGGCGTAGGCGAAATCCACCGCCGTCGCCCCGCGCGGCAGCGCCATGATCTTGCCCTTGGGCGTGAAGACGTAGACTTCGTCCGGAAAGAGGTCCACCTTCAGGTGCTCGAGGAATTCGACCGAATCGCCCGACTGCGACTGCATCTCGAGCAGGCTCTGCAGCCACTGGTGGGTCTTCTTCTGCAGATCCGAGAGCGACGTGTCCGAGCTCTTGTAGAGCCAGTGCGAGGCGACGCCCGCCTCGGCGATCTTGTGCATCTCGATGGCGCGGATCTGGATCTCCATCGGGCTGCCGAACGGCCCGAACAGCGTCGTGTGCAGCGACTGGTAGCCGTTCGCCTTCGGGATCGCCACGTAGTCCTTGAACTTGCCCGGGATGGGCTTGAACAGGCTGTGCAGCGCTCCCAGCGCGAGGTAGCACCCGGCCACGTCTTTCACGAGGATGCGGAAGCCGAACACGTCGAGCACCTGCGCGAACGAAAGATGCTTCTCGCGCATCTTGCGGTAGATCGAGTACAGGTGCTTCTCGCGCCCGTGCACCTGCGCCTCCACGCCGCTCGACTTGAGCCTGCGCTTGATCGAGTCCATCACCTTGCTCACCACCTCGCGGCGGTTGCCGCGCGCGGCCTTGACCGCCTTGGACAGCACGCGGTAGCGGTCGGGATATAGGTGCTGGAAGGCGAGATCCTCCAGCTCTTGGTAGATGCGGTTGAGCCCCAGGCGGTTGGCGATGGGCGCATAAATATCGAGCGTCTCGCGCGCGATCCGGCGCTTTTTATCGGACTCCACCGCATCGAGCGTGCGCATGTTATGGAGCCGGTCGGCGAGCTTGATGAGGATGACACGGACATCGCGCGCCATCGCGAGCAGCATCTTGCGGAAATTCTCGGCCTGCGCGACTTCGTGCGTCTCGAACTCGATGCGATCGAGCTTGGAGACGCCGTCCACCAGCTCCGCGACCGGCTTGCCGAAATTGCGGGAGATCTCCGTTTTGGTGACGGCGGTGTCCTCCATCACGTCATGGAGGAGCGCGGCGGTGAGCGCCTGCGTGTCGAGATGCCACTCGGCGAGGATGCTGGCCACCGCCAGCGGGTGCGAGATGTAGGGCTCGCCCGTCTTGCGGAACTGCCCCTCGTGCGCGGCCTCGCTGAAGTGGTAAGCCGACTCGAGCTGAGTGATGTCTTCCGGCTTGAGGTAGCCGGACCACTCCTTGAACAGTATTGCGGCCTGCGTCATTGGCGGTTCCGAGTTCCGGGTTCCGAGTTTCGAGCTTCACTCGCCACCCGAAACCCGCAACCCGGAACTGCCGTTAAGTCTGCCTCTTGTTCAGGATTTCCTTGCCGTACTTGCCGGCGGCAAGCTCGCGCAGCGCGATCACGGTGGGCTTGTCGCGCTGCGAATCCAGCATCGGCTGCGCGCCGTTGGTGATCTGGCGCGCACGGTAGGTCGCCGCGAGCGACATATCGAAGCGGTTGGGAATGACCTTCAGGCAGTCGTCTACGGTGATGCGGGCCATGCGGGCTACCTCGTCTACTTCATGCGGTTGATCAAATCGCGGTGGCGGGCAAGCTGGCGGGAGAGCCTCAGCCGTTCGGCCCTGATGATGCTCGCGAGATCCCGCGCCGCCCGGTCAAACTCGTCGTTAATAATAGCATAGTCGTACTCGCTCACGTGGCCGATCTCCTCGCGCGCGGTGGCGAGTCGGCGCGCGATTACCTCCGGGCTGTCCTGGGCGCGGTTCTTCAGCCGCGCCTCGAGCGCTTCGAGCGAGGGCGGCACGATGAAGATGCTCACCGCCGAGGGCATGAGCCTGCGCACCTGCTGCGCCCCCTGCCAGTCGATCTCGAGCAGCACGTCGGCGCCCCGGTCGAGCTCCCGCTGGATCCACTGTTGCGAGGTGCCGTAGCGGTGGCCGTAGATCACCGCGCTTTCGAGGAACGCGCCGGCCTCCAGCATGCGCCCGAACTCCTCCGGAGCGACGAAGTGGTATTCGCGGCCGTTCTGCTCGCCGGGGCGCGCGGGGCGCGTGGTGTAGGAAATCGAAAGCCGCACCTGAGGCTCGGCCTGGAGCAGCGCCTGGATCAGGCTCGTCTTGCCCCCGCCCGAGGGCGCGCTGATGATGAAAAGGATGCCGGTCATGCCGTGGTGAGCGGTGAGCGGCGAGCGGTGAGCAGAAAAAAGAACATCGGATGTGTCATCGTTTTCTTCGCATCATTCCGCTTACCGCTTACTGCTGACGGCTTATTCGATATTCTGGATCTGTTCGCGCATCTGCTCGATCAGCAGCTTGAGCTCGAGCGCGGCCTGGCTCACCGCGATGTCCGCCGACTTCGAGCCCAGCGTGTTCGCCTCGCGGTTGAGCTCCTGCATCAGGAAATCGAGCCGCTTGCCGACCGCGCCGCCCTCGGCAAGGACGCGCTTGAGCTCCGCCACGTGGGTGGTGAGGCGAGAGAGCTCCTCGTCCACGTCCACTTTGTTTGCGAACAGCGCGACTTCCTGGCGGATGCGCTCTTCGTCGCCCCCGCCGAGCGCGTCCTTCAGCCGGGCAGCGAGCTTCTCCTGGAACGCGCTCACCACTTGCGGTATGCGCGGCGCGACCTCCGACACGATGCGCTCGGCCGCCGCCGCGCGCTCGAGGAGCAATGCCTTGAT
Organism: Betaproteobacteria bacterium; assembly: GCA_016868035.1. Lineage (GTDB taxonomy): Bacteria > Pseudomonadota > Gammaproteobacteria > Burkholderiales > SG8-41 > SG8-41. Next base: position 41,298 of record VGID01000014.1, read on the forward strand.
CTTGTCGCCCTCCCGCGCGCGGGCGGCGGCGAACTCGTCGAGCGCAGTGGCAAGCAGGTCGCGGCACGCCGAATGCAGCTCCTCGAGCGGGAGCGGTTCGGCAGCCAGCACGCCGGGCCAGCGCAAGGCATCGGCCGTCGTGAGGTGCCCGGCGCCGGCGAGCAACGCGCACACCTTGAGTTCCAGCGCGCTCAACTGCTGCAGCACTGGCTCGTTGAGCTTGAGCATCTTCGGTGCGCTCGGGTTGGCGGCGAACGTCGCGCGGCATTCGACCTTGCCGCGGCTCACCCGCGCAACGACCAGCTCGCGCAGGGCCGGCTCCACGGCGCGCAGATCATCGGGCAGCCGGAACTGGAGGTCTAGGTAGCGGTGGTTGACCGAGCGCAGCTCGAGGTTGAGCGCGCCGAACGGAAATTCCTTCGCCGCCGTGGCGTAGCCTGTCATGCTGTTGATCATAGAGAATCGGTGAATAGCGAACGGGGAATGGGTAATGGGAGCGGAACAGAGCACAGGGTGCGGTCATGCGTTGAAAGACCATCCCATTTCCTATTTCCCGTTTCCCATTTACTATTGACGCCCGCGCACAGATGCGGCGGCGATGTTCGGAAAGATAGCATACCTAGGGAATCGCATGCGACCCAGCGGAAGAAGGCCCGATCAGATGCGCGCGCTGCGCATCACGCGCGGCTACACGCGGCACGCGGAAGGATCCGTGCTCATCGAATGCGGCGAGACGCGGGTGATCTGCGCTGCGAGCGTCCTCGACCGGCAGCCGCCCCATCTCCAGGGGCAGCCGCAGGGATGGGTCACCGCCGAGTACGGCATGCTTCCCCGCTCGACCGACACGCGCACGGAACGCGAAGCGGCGCGCGGGAAGCAATCGGGCCGCACCCAGGAGATCCAGCGGCTTATCGGGCGCGCGCTGCGTTCCGTGATGGACCTCGGGAAGCTCGGCGAGCGCACCCTGCATCTCGATTGCGACGTGATCCAGGCGGACGGCGGCACGCGCACCGCGAGCATCACCGGCGCGTTCGTTGCTGCGCACGATGCGGTGAGCTGGCTGCTCGGGCGCAAGATCATCACGGCTTCGCCGATCCGCGATTTCGTTGCCGCGGTCTCCGTCGGAGTGTTCGAGGAGAGCCCTGTGCTCGATCTCGATTACGCCGAGGATTCGCGGTGCGATACGGACATGAACGTGGTCATGACCGGCAGCGGCGGGCTGGTCGAGGTGCAGGGAACCGCGGAAGGGCGGCCTTTCTCCCGCGCGCAGCTCGACGCGATGATGGATCTTGCCGACCGCGGCATCCGCGAGCTCGTCGCCGCGCAGCGCGCCGCCTTGAAGACCTGAACCCCTTATCGCAGAGGACGCAGAGGACGCAGAGGGGCGCGGAGGTATCGTTTTTTCGGACCCGTGAAAGCAGAAACCAGGCATCACCGGATCGCCGCGCGCCGCAAGCAACCGAGGGCGAGCGGGACTGATTACAAGGCATGCTTCACGGCGCAGTACGGCCCCGTGTGTGTGTCTTATGCTGTTCGCCTTTCCTCTGCGTCCTCCGCGTTGAGAGGTTGGTTGTGAGAACACTCGTGTTGGCGAGCAGCAATCCCGGAAAGCTGCGCGAGATCGTCCAGATCCTCGCGCCGCTCGGCATCGAAGCCGTGCCGCAGTCGGCGTACGGCGTTCCGAAGGTCGACGAGCCGCACGATACGTTCCTAGAAAACGCGCTCGCCAAGGCGCGGCACGCATCGCGTGCTACTGGGCTCGCGGCGCTCGCCGACGACTCCGGCATCTGCGTGCCGACGCTGGACGGCGCGCCGGGGGTGCAATCGGCGCGCTTCGCGGGAGAGCCGAAGTCGGACGCGCGCAACAACGAAAAGCTGGTGGCACTGATGCGCGACAAAGCCGATCGCCGTGCCTATTATTACTGCGTGATGGTGCTGACACGCAGCCCGGGCGATCCCACTCCCGTCGTGGCGGATGCGCGCTGGCACGGCGAGGTGGTACTCGATCCGCGCGGCGCGAACGGCTTCGGCTACGACCCGCATTTTCTGCTCCCCGAGCTTGGTAAAACGGCCGCCGAGCTCGAGTCCGGCCACAAGAACCGGATCAGCCACCGCGGGCGCGCGCTCGCGCATCTGGTTGCGCAATTACGCGCCCAAAGAGATGAGGGATGAGGGATAAGAGAAAAACCGTAATGGCCAGCGAGAGGCGTGGTCTCGGCGTACCGTTCACAACTTACCGCTCGCCGCGGTTCGCTGCACCGCCCCCGCTCGCGCTCTATATCCACATTCCCTGGTGCGTGCGCAAATGCCCGTACTGCGACTTCAACTCGCACGAAGCGCGCACGAAAGTCCCGGAGCAGCGCTACATTTCCGCGCTCGTTGCGGACCTCGAGCACGCGCTGCCGCAGGTCTGGGGCAGGCCCGTCCACAGCGTGTTCTTCGGCGGCGGCACGCCGAGCCTGTTCTCGGCGGAGGGAATCGACGCGATACTGGCTGGCGTTCGCGCACGCGTGCCGCTCGCGCCCGGGGCCGAGGTGACCCTGGAAGCCAATCCGGGCACCTTCGAGGCGGAAAAATTCCGGAACTTCCGCGCGGCCGGGGTCAACCGGCTCTCGATCGGCGTGCAGAGCTTCAATTCACGGCACCTGCGGGCGCTCGGCCGCATCCATGGCGCGGACGAGGCGCGGCAGGCGATCGACGCCGCGCGCAGGCATTTCGAGAACTTCAACCTCGACATCATGTACGGGTTGCCCGCGCAAAGCGTGGAGGACGCGTTGGCCGACGTTGCGGAGGCGATCCGGTTCGTGCCCCCGCACCTGTCGGTCTACCAACTCACCATCGAGCCCAATACCTATTTTTACCGGCATCCGCCGTTCCTCCCGGACGACGATGCAACAGCGGCGATGCAGGAAACGATCGAACAAGCGCTTTCGGCCGCGAACTATGAGCACTACGAAGTCTCCGCCTACGCCAGATTGCGGGAGGAGACAGGTGAGAGGAGAGACGGGGAAGATGGTGTCCAGGGAGTCGGGTCGGCGCTCCTCTCTCCTCTCTCCTCACCGCGCTCCAGGCAGAGCGCCCGCTGCGCGCACAACCTCAACTACTGGATGTTCGGAGACTACCTCGGCATCGGTGCGGGCGCCCACAGCAAGCTTTCGTTTGCCGACCGCATCGTGCGTCAGATGCGGGTAAAACACCCGGCGCACTATCTGGAAGCTGCGCAACGGGGCACGCCGGTGCAGGAAGAGCACGTCGTCGCTGCGGACGAGATCGGCTTCGAATTCCTGATGAATGCGCTGCGCCTCAGCACCGGCTTCCCGGCGGCCGTTTTCGAGGAGCGCACGGGGATGCCGCTTGCGGTCGTGCTGCGCGGGCTCGACGAGGCCGAGCGCAGAGGCTTGCTCGCGCGCGACCACGCACGCATCGCTCCGACACCGCTCGGGCAGCGTTTCCTGAACGATCTCCTGCAGTTGTTTCTACCGCCGGCCCAGCGCGTCCCGCACGCCGTGACCTAGGCTTCGGCCCAGGCGGATCTAAGGCGCGGGTTCGAGCGGTGTCGGTGTCGGCACGGCGTTGCGCCCCTCGAGCCAGTCCGGCACCGGCAGATTCTTCGAGCGCAGGAATTCCGGGTTGAACAGGCGACTAGCGTAGCGCTGCGCGCCGTCGCACAGCACCGTGACGATGGTGTGGCCCGGGCCCATGTGGCGCGCGAGCCGGATCGCGCCGGCGACATTGATGCCGGTGGATGTTCCCATCGCGAGTCCCTCTTGCCGGAGCAGGTCGAAGACGATGGCAATCGCCTCGTCATCGGGAATCTGGAACGCTTCGTCCACCGGCGCACCTTCGAGATTCTTCGTCACGCGGCTCTGGCCGATGCCCTCGGTGATCGAGCTGCCTTGCGCCTTGAGCACGCCGTGCTTGTACCAATGGTAGAGCGAGGCGCCCATCGGATCGGCGATGCCGATCACGACCCGGGGTTTGCGCTGCTTCAGGTACATGCCCACTCCGGCTAGGGTGCCGCCAGTGCCCACGGCACAGATGAATGCGTCCACCCTGCCACCGGTCTGCTCCCAGATCTCCGGGCCCGTCGTCTCCAGGTGCGCGCGGCGGTTGGCGACGTTGTCGAACTGGTTCGCCCAGACTGCGCCCGCGGACTCGCGTCGCGCGATCGCTTCGGCGAGCCGCCCGGAGACCTTGACGTAGTTGTTGGGGTTGGCGTAGGGCACCGCCGGGACCTCGCGCAGGTCCACTCCGAACTGGCGCAGCGCGTCCTTCTTCTCCTGGCTCTGGGTGTCCGGTATCACGATCACCGTGCGGTAGCCGCGCGCGTTTGCGACCAGCGCGAGCCCGATGCCGGTATTGCCCGCGGTGCCCTCGACGATCACCCCGCCCGAACGCAGCAAGCCGCGTTCCTCGGCGTCCTGGATGATGTAGAGCGCTGCGCGATCCTTCACCGAGCCGCCCGGGTTGAGGAATTCCGCCTTGCCGAGAATCTCGCAGCCCGTCGCGTCCGAGGCGCGCCGAAGACGGATGAGCGGCGTACGCCCGATGGCTTCGACCGCGTTCGCGCACACGTGCATGCTGATAGATTACTGGTTGCGGCGGAGGCTGATCAAATCGCACCGGCCCGGCCGTACCGGCGCCGGCGAAACACGATGTCCCACACCCGGTGACCAAGCTTTAGGCCGCGGCTCTCGAACTTCGTCTCGGGCCGCCACTCGGGGCGCGGGGCATAGCCGTCCGCGGTGTTCTCCAGCAGCGGATCCGCGGCAAGCACCTCCAGGATCTGCCGCGCGTACTCCTCCCAGTCGGTGCACAGGTGGAGGTAGGCGCCCGGCTTCAGGCGCGATGCGAGGAGCGCAACGAATGGCGGCTGGATGAGCCGTCGCTTGTGGTGCCTTTTTTTTGGCCACGGATCCGGGAAGAAGACATGCGCCCCGGCAAGGCTGTCGGGAGCGATCATGTCGCGCAACACCTCCACCGCGTCGTGCTGGACGACGCGCACGTTGGTGAGCGCGAGGTCGTGGATGCGGCGCAGCAGGCTGCCCACGCCGGGCGTGTGCACCTCGATGGCGAGATAGTCGTTTTCCGGGCGCATCTGGGCGACGCGGGCGGTCGTCTCGCCCATGCCGAAACCGATCTCGAGGATCGCGGGTGCCGCGCGCCCGAAGACGCGCTCGAAATCCACCGGGGCCGCGTGATGGCAGATGCCGAACCGCGGCAGCAGTTCGTCACAGGCGCGGCGCTGCGCCGCTGTGACGCGTCCCTGGCGCAGCACGAAGCTGCGGATCGGCCGGTGCGGGCTCATGCGTAAGGGCGAGGAGGGCAGGCAGCACGATCCACCGGGGCCGCGCCGCGTGTCGTAGGGGCCGATTTTGGCAGATTCGCAGGGTGCGAGACAGGTTGCGCACGTCGCGCCCAAGGATGGGGCCGCGCAGGCGTCCGGCGAGCGCGTGCGAGATGCCCGTTTCCCGCGCCGGTTTTTAGTGTAAATTGACGCAGATACTGCAGTGAATGGGAAGGTGCAGGTCCACTTTGCCCGGAGAGGCGGGCCGCATGGGAACGGAAAGCGACACATCCGAGCGTGGTTTCCTGCGGGTTCTTGGTCAGAGCCCGGCCGCTTTCCTCATTCTCGCTCTCGGCCTGGCGATCTCGTTCTCCGCGTGGCGCTACACTGCACAGCAGGTCCAGACGGAAGCCGAGACTGTGTTCCAGCGCGAGGTCGCACAGGCGACCGGGATACTGGACCGGCGTATCCGTGACAACGTCGATCTGCTGATCGGGCTGAAGGGGTTGTTCGACGCCTCGGAGGAGGTCACGGGGCAGAAATTCCGCCGCTACCTGTCCGGCTTCGATCTTTCCCAGCGCTATACGGGCGTGCGCGTCGTATCGTTCAGCCGCCGCGTGCTTGCTGCCGAGAAGGACGCCTTCGAGCGCGCGATGCAGCGCGACACGAGCCTCGTTCCGGGCGGGAATCCGGGCTTTGCGATCCGTCCCCCGGGCGAGCGCAACGAATACGCGGTGGCTGTCTACATGGAGCCGTTCGAAGCCAACCAGTCCGCGCTCGGGCTCGATCTGATGGCCGATCCGATGAGGCGCGCCGAAATCGAGCTCGCGCGCGACACGGATACAGCGGTCGCATCGGGTCCGTTCATGGCGACGGTCGCGCCCGATTCGATTTCCATTGCCGTGCGCGCGGCCGTTTACCGGAACGCCGCAGCGACCGATACGGTGGCGCAACGGCGGGAATCGTACGCGGGCGTGGTAGCTGTGGTGATCCAGGTGGACAAACTGATAACGGGCCTGCTGGACAGGCAGATCGGGAGCGCCTTCGACCTCGCCGTGTACGACCTTGGACCGTCGCACGCCGTCCCGCTGCCCGCGGCCGAGCAGCAGCTGCTGTTCGATAGCCGCCGGCTGCTCGGGACGAGCGTGGCGCCGGCGGGTCCTCATGCGTTGCGCCAAACGATGTTGCTCGAAGTCGCGGGGCGCAACTGGCACCTGGAATACAGCGGACCGCAGGCCACGGCGCTTGGGACCGCGGGCGCCCTGCCGGGGCTGGTCCTGGCGGTCGGCGTCGGCACGAGCCTGCTGCTGTTCTGGTTGATCTGGGCACTGTCCGCGTCGCGCGCGCGCGCCCTCGAGCTCGCCAAACAGGCAACGGCGGTGCGCGCGGCCGAGCGGCTGCGCGAGCAGCTCGATTTCATCCAGCAGCTGGTCGAAGCCGTGCCGCAGCCGATCTTCTTCAAGGACGTCGAGGGCCGATACCTCGGGGTCAACAAGGCGTGGGAAAGGTTCTTCGGGATTCCGCGCAAGCACTTCATCGGCAAGTCCGTGTTCGAGCTGTATCCGGACAATCAGGCCCTCGCGCAACGGCATCATGCCAAGGACCAGGAGCTGTTTTCATCCCCCGGGAGCCAGTCGTACGAAGCGGCGATCCTCGCCGCCGACGGCAAGCTGCACCACACGATCTACAACAAGGCGACGTTCAACAAGTCCGACGGAGCCGTTGCGGGGCTGATCGGCACCATCACGGACGTGAATCAGCTCAAGGATACGGAGTCGGCCCTGCGCGAGAGCGAGGCGCGTTTCCGCGACCTCACCGAACTCTCCTCGGACTGGTACTGGGAGCAGGACGAGAACTTCCGGTTCACGCAGGTTTCCGCGAAGATCCGCGAGTTCAATCTCGAGACGCAGATCGGCAAGACGCGCTGGGAATTCGCTTCGGTCGGCGTGACCGACGAGCAATGGCGGGCGCACAGGCAGGCGCTCGCGCGGCACGAGCCGTTCCAGAATTTCATCTATCAGCGCCACGACAACAGCGGCAACCTGCGGACCATCAGCGTGAACGGCCGGCCGATATTCGACGAGCAGAGCCGGTTCAGGGGCTACCGCGGCACCGGCAGGGACATCACCGAGCAGAGGCAGGCGGAGGAGCGGATCCAGCACATGGCGCACCACGATGCCCTGACCGGGCTGCCCAACCGCGCGCTGCTGAACGACCGGCTCGGCCAGGCCATCGCGCTTGCCCAGCGCAACCGCGAATTGCTGGCGCTGCTGTTCATCGACCTCGACCGCTTCAAGACGGTCAACGACTCGCTCGGGCATTCCACCGGGGACTCGCTGCTGCGCGCGGTCGCCGACCGGCTGGTCGCGTGCGTCCGCGCGACCGACACCGTGGCACGGCTCGGGGGCGACGAGTTCGTGGTGCTGTTGACCGATATCAAGCAGGCGGTGGACAGCGCGCAGGTCGCGCAGAAGGCGGTCGAGAGCCTGTCGCAGCCCTTCCGCGTTGGCAAGCACGTGCTGCACATCACGCCGAGCATCGGAATCTGCACGTTCCCGCACGACGGTCATGATGTCGACACGTTGATGCGCAACGCGGATGCCGCGATGTATCACGCAAAGGAGATGGGCCGCAATAACTACCAGTTTTTCACGCAGTCGATGAACCTGATCACGCACGAGCGCCTGGAGCTCGAGAACGACCTGCGCCACGCGCTCGAGCGCCACGAGCTGAGCCTCCACTATCAGCCGCAGATCGACTTGAAAACGGGAGCGATCGTCGGATTCGAGGCGCTCGCCCGCTGGGAACATCCGCAGCGCGGATCCGTGCCGCCGTCGGAGTTCATCCACGTGGCCGAGGAGGCGGGCCTGATTCACCCGATCGGGGAATTCGTGCTGGGCGAGGCCTGCAAGCAGGCGCGGATATGGCATGCAGCGGGTTTTCCCCAGTTGCAGGTGGCCGTCAACTGCTCGGCCAAGCAGTTCCGGCGCAAAGGCATGGTCGAGGCGGTTGCGAAGCTGCTCCAGGAGCTGGAGCTGTCCGCCGACTCTCTGGAGCTCGAAATCACCGAAAGCGTCATGCTTCAGCACCCGGAGCAGGTGGTCGACTGGTTCAGGGAGCTCACCCAGATGGGCCTGCAGCTCTCGATCGACGACTTCGGAACCGGCTATTCGAGCCTGAGCTACCTGAAGCGCTTTCCGATCCAGAAGCTGAAGATCGACCAGTCGTTCGTGCGCGACATCAGCCACGACCCGGACGACGCGGCAATCGTGCGCGCCATCATCGCGATGGCGCACAGCCTGGAGCTGGTCGTGATCGCGGAAGGGGTCGAAACTGCCGAGCAGCTCGCGTTCCTGAAATCGTTCGGCTGCGACAAGGCGCAGGGTTTCTACTTCAGCAAACCGCTGCCCGCCGGGCAATTCCTCGAGCTGCTCCGCAAATGGAATCCGGCGGCGCGGGGGCTCGCCGCCTGAGCCCTTCGGGGCTCCGAGTTCCAGGTTCCGAGTTCAAGGTTCCACGTTCCGAGTTCGAGGTTCAACGTTCCGGGTTCGGGGTTCAAGGCCTAACCTTGAACCTTGAACCTTGAACCTTGAACCTTGAACCTTGAACCCGCCCGAACGGGCTAGGTCTTTGAGGGCGGCGCGACGAGGCCGGCGGCGGGCGAGCTTGGAGAGGCGGTGTAGAGCTTTTTCGGCATGCGCCCGGCGAGAAAGGCCGCGCGCCCCGCTTCCACTGCCTTGCGCATCGCGGAAGCCATCAGCACGGGGTTATTCGCGGCCGCCACGGCGGTGTTCATCAGCACCCCGTCGCAGCCGAGCTCCATCGCGATCGCGGCATCCGATGCGGTGCCGACCCCCGCGTCGACCAGCACCGGCACTTTCGCGCTCTCGATGATGATCTGCAGGTTCCAGGGATTGAGGATGCCCATGCCGGAGCCGATCAGCGAGGCGAGCGGCATCACGGCGACGCACCCGGTCTCCTCGAGCTGCTTTGCGACGATGGAATCGTCCGAGGTGTAGACCATCACCTTGAAATTCTCCTTCACCAGCGTCGCGGCGGCCGCCAGCGTCTCGACCACGTTGGGATAGAGCGTCTTCGGGTCGCCCAGCACCTCGAGCTTCACGAGGTCGTGCCCGTCGAGCAGCTCGCGCGCGAGGCGCAAGGTCCGCACCGCGTCCTGCGCGCTGTAGCAGCCCGCCGTGTTGGGCAGGATCGTGTATTTCGATGGCGAAAGGTATTCGAGCAGGCTCGGCTCGCCTGCGTTTTGCCCGATGTTGGTGCGGCGGATCGCCACCGTGACGATTTCGGCGCCGCTCGCTTCCACGGCGGCCTTGGTCTCGGCAAAGTCCTTGTACTTTCCGGTGCCGAGCAGCAGCCGGGAGCCGTAGGACTTGCCCGCAATCACCAGGGGATCGAGATTCTCGTGGGGTTTCATGATGGCTTCAGGATCCAGGATTGAGGACTGAGGATTGAGGATTGAGCTGCGCCGCGGTCAGCGGCGCGTTCCCCGCCACGAGTCATCAGTCACGAGTCACGCTCGATCATGTCACGTTTCACTACGTCACGCATCATCAAGCTCAGCCGCCGCCGACCGCGACGACGATTTCGAGCCGGTCACCTTCGGCGAGCGGCTGCTCGGCGAAGCGGCTGCGCGGCACGATCTCGCCGTTGCGCTCGAGCGCAACGCGCTTGCCCGCGAGCGCAAGGCGCTCGATGAGCTCGGCGCAGCTCACGGGCGCCTCGAACGAGCGGGTTTCGCCGTTGATGGTGACCGAAATCATGTGACATTCATGCGGCTCGCGAGTTCGGCGCGCCGCGTCCAGGATTTCATTTTCCTAGCTTGCGGCGGCTTGCGCAACCGGCGGCGCGACTCAGAACGTGAGGCTTGCATTGACACCGAGCAGCCAGGTGCGCTCCGGGGCGGGCTCGTAGAAGCGGTTGTTGGTCTCGGCGACGATCACCGACCCGAAGTACCGGCGGTCTCCGACATTGTCCACGCGGACGAATTCGGTGAGGCGCCAGTTGCGGCCGCGCTGCTCGAAGCCCGCGCGCAGGCTCCAAGCGGTATAGGCGGCTGCAAACTCGCTGTTCGCATCGTTGGCGTAGACCTTGCCGCTGTAAAGCACTTCGATGCCGGCGTGGAAGCCGGCGGGCGCGTGGCGCCATACGAGCTCGCCGAACACCCGTTGCGGTGGCACGCCCGGGATCCGGTTGCCCGCAGGCACGACGGTCGGTGGCGTGCCGCTCGTGAACGGCTGTTCGAATCGGGCGTCGAGCACGGTGTAGGCGAGCGCGCCTTCCAAGCCGGCCGGGAGCGTGCCATGCAAGGCGAGCTCGAACCCCTCGCGCCGGGTCTTTGCCGCGTTCTTGAACACCGTGCGCCCGCCGGCCGAGCTGTCCACCACAATCTCATCGGTGACGTCTATGCGGAAGAGGGCGGCGTTGAGCCGCATGGCGCCCGCGAGTTGGGCCTTCACGCCCACTTCCCACTGGCGACTACGCGCGGGCTGCAGCGCGAAATTGAGGCCGCTCGCACCACCCGGCCGATAGGCGAGCTCAGCGAAAGTCGGCGTCTCGAAGCCGGTGCCGAGATTGGCGTATAGGTTGGCGGTCTGCGTGAGGCTGAAGGTGGCCCCTGCGGCGGCTGTCGTGTCGGTGTAGGTGACGGATCCGCTATCGTTTGGGTTGCCCGGAGCGATGAAGTAGTCGGTGGAGTCGAACCGCACCCGGCTATAGCGGACGCCGGCGAGGAGATTCACGCGCGGCGCGATGCGCCACTGCGCCTGCGCGTAGGGATCGGTGCGCGATACGACGTCGTCCTCGTTGCGCTTGAGCGCGCCGGTCGCGCCGAAATTGTTGATGAACCCCATGCGCCGTTCGTCCATGCGGTCGTAATCGAGGCCGACACTCGCGGTGAGCGGCGCTCCGAAGAGCGTGGCGAACCGGGTCCAGCGCAGGCCGGCGCCCCCGTAGTTGCGGTCGAGATCCACGACCCCGCCCGATGAGGTCGGCGCGCTCTGCGCGGCGAGCGGAATCGCCAGGTACTGCGTGACCTGCCGATCGCCGTAGTAGACGCGCGCTTCCACGCGATCGGCGCCGGTGGGCGCGATATCCCAGGTGAGGCCGACCTGGTTCTGCGCGACGCTTTTTCGGGTGTTGAATGCGAGGGCATTAGTGCCGGCCTGGCGCGGGTCCTGCGCCGCCTGCACGGCGGTGAGGCCGAGCGGATCCTGCGTCTCCGGCTGGTCGAGCGCGTTGGCGACGAGCGTGAAGATCCCGCGCGCGCCCGCGTCGAGCTTGACCTTCGCGTTGAGATGATCCCGCCGCGTCCAGCTGTGATCGCGGTAGCCGCCGGTCTGGAAGCGCGAGAGATTCGCGACGTAGTTGATGCGGCCCGATGTGCCGCCAAGCGTCGCTCCGAGCCTGTAGGTGTCGTAGCTGCCGGCGTAAGTGCTGCCGGAGAGCGTGGGCTCGCGCGGCCCGTCCTGGGTGAAAACCTGGATCACGCCGCCGGCGGCATTGCCGTGGAGGGTGGAGAAGGGGCCGCGCAGCACCTCGATGCGCTCCGCGGACCCCAGGTCGAAGGTGGAAGCCTGCCCTTGTCCGTCCGGCATGGTCGCGGGTATGCCGTCCGCGATGAGCCGAACGCCGCGCACCCCGAAGGCCGCACGCGCGCCGAACCCGCGCGTGGAGATCTGCAGATCCTGCGCGTAATTCTGGCGGTTCTGCACCACGACGCCGGGTACCCGGGCGAGTACTTCCGAGAGATTGACCTGGGGCCGGTCCTCTCGAATGGCGGAACGAGGGATGCTATCGATGGAGACCGGCAGCTCGAAGCTGTCTTGCTCCACGCGCGTGGCGCTCACGGTCACCTCGGGGAGCAGCGCCGGAGACGGTGCGGGCTGCGCCTGCGCCGAGGCGGCGGCTGCGGCGCAGAGCGCCGCCGCGCCGAAGCCAGCCGCCACCAGCACGGAAGGCACGAGCGGCCGCGAGTCGTCAGGCAGGGAGGCGAGCGCGGTCAATTCTTCCGGGTGCCGGCAGGCCGCTGCGCATGTGCGGCGTGCGCGGCGGGCACCGTCACGGCAATGAGCACAGCGCGGGATGCGGGGTGCAGTGAAGACATGGTGTGCCTCCAATCCAAATCGCGCCCCGGTCGAATCGGCAGAATAGCGCGGAAGAATGATACTCGGCCACGGCGTCTTGCGTGCGTTTCAGTCTAGCATGGCACGATTCGCGGGGGCATCGCGTTTGCGTTGTCGGCGTGAGCCCCCATAGAATTACGGCAGGCGCGGGTGTAGTTCAATGGTAGAACGGCAGCTTCCCAAGCTGCATACGACGGTTCGATTCCGTTCACCCGCTCCAATCCCGTCTGTCGCGCCGGCTCCGGCGCGTTGCGCGAAAACCGTGAAGCGCCGTGTGCGGTCGGCGGATGCGCTTCGCATGGGATAGAATAGGATCCGTCGGCCGGTCCAGTCCCGATTGTCCTGTCGCACCGGCCGGGCGGGACCTGTCATCATGAACAGACCCGGTGTGCCGCTATGAAGATCCTCAAGTACGCGCTGTTCGCCCTCGCGGGGCTCGTCATCCTTCTCGGCGCCGTGCTCGCGTATGTCGCCGCGACGTTCGACCCGAACGACTACAAGCCGCGCATCGTGCAGCTGGTGAAGGACAAGCAGGGCCGCACGCTCAGGCTCGACGGCGACATCAAGCTCTCGTTCTGGCCGAACCTGGGCGCCGACCTCGGGCGGGCGTCGCTCTCGGAATTCCGCAGCGAGCAGGAGTTCGCCTCGGTCGAGCGCGCACGGGTGTCACTCGCCGTGCTGCCGCTGCTGCGGCGGGAAGCCGTGGTGGACGCGGTCACGGTGAGAGGCCTGCGCGCGAACCTGGTGCGCTACAAGGACGGCCGGATGAATATCGACGACCTCGTTGCGACGGACGACAAGAAGGGGGAGGCGGTCAGGTTCGATATCGCGGGCGTGGTGCTGGAAGACGCGGCGGTCATGTTCCGCGACGAGCAGAAGGGCGCGCGCTACGCGCTGACCAAGCTTGATTTCAGGACCGGGCGCGTCGCGCCCGGCGTGGCGAGCCCCGTGGAGCTTTCGTTCCATCTCCAGGCCACGGAGCCGAAGATGACCATCCGGCAGCAGTTGAAGGGCCGGCTCGGTTTCGACCCGCTGAGGCAGGTCGTCTCGTTCGAGGAGCTCACGATGGAGACTCGCGGCGACGCGGCGGGCTACACGAACCTGCACTTCAAGGCGGCGGGAGATCTGCGCGCGGCGCTCAAGACGGGGGAATACACGGCCAGCAAGCTCAACGCGACGGCGAGCGGCGCGAGCGGCAAGGACAACCTCGAGTTGAAGATCGAGGCGCCGAGGTTGAGCTTCGCTGCCGACAAGGCGAGCGGGGAGAAGGTGAGCGTGACCGCGAAGTTGAGCGGCCCGCAATGGGCGGCAAGCGCCGTCATGAACCTTGCGGGTGTCGAGGGCACGGCCCAGGCGTTCAAGTCGGGCGCGATGACGCTCGACCTCGACATGAAGCAAGGCACCCAGAGCCTCAAGGCGAAGCTTGCCTCGCCGCTTTCCGGCAACATCCCGGCGCGGCAACTGAGCCTGCCCGCGCTGCACGCGAGCGTGAGCGCGAGCGGCCCGGATCTGCCGGGCAAGAGCGTGGGCGCGGAACTCAAGGGCAGCGCGTCCGTGGACCTGGCCCGGCAGGGGGTGCAAGCGCAGGTTGCTGGCAAGGTCGCGGACAGCAACGTCAAGGCGCGGATCGGGGTGGCTGGGTTTGCCGCGCCCAGCATCCAGTTCGACGTCGACATCGACCAGCTCGATGTCGACCGCTACTACCCGCCCAGGACCGCCGCCGCGGGGCCTGCCGGTGGCGCGGGCGGCGCCAAGGCGCCGGAGCAGCCCTTCGACCTTACCGCGCTGCGGAATCTGCGTGCCGCCGGGACTCTGCGCATCGGTTCGCTCAAGGCCGCGAACGTCAAGGCATCGAACGTCCGCCTCGAAATCAAGGCCGCGGGAGGCCGGCTTGACGTAAACCCGATGTCCGCGGCCCTCTACCAGGGAACGTTGTCGGGCGCGGCCGCGGTGCACGCCGCGCCCGCCACGCCCACCTTCACGGTGAGGCAGACGCTGTCCGGTGTTTCGGTGGGGCCGCTGCTCCGGGACCTCGCCGACAATGACACGCTGGAAGGCAGGGGCAACGTCAATGTCAACGTGACGGCCCAGGGCAATACCGTGGCGGCGCTCAAGAAGGCGCTGAACGGAAACGCCGCAGTCAAGCTGACCGACGGCGCGGTGAAGGGCATCAACGTCGCGCAGTCCATCCGCGACGCGAAGGCGCGGCTCGGCACGCTGCGCGGAGAGCAGGCACAGCAGGCGGACAAGGCGCAGCGCACGGATTTCTCCGAGCTCACCGCAAGCTTCGACATCAAGAACGGGGTGGCGCGCAATACCGACCTCTCCATGAAGTCGCCGCTGCTGCGCGTCGGCGGCGCGGGCGACATCAACCTTGGCGAGGACACGATCAACTACCTGGTGAAAGCCTCGATCGTCGGCACCACGAGGGGGCAGGGCGGGCGCGAGCGCGACGACCTGGCCGGGCTCACCGTGCCGGTGCGCGTCGCCGGTGCGCTGGGCTCGCCGTCGTACACGCTCGATTTCGGCGCGATGGTGACGGACGTGGTCAAGCAACGGGTCGAGGAAACGGTGAGGAGCCGGCTGGAGGAACGGTTGCTCGGCGGCGCGGCGGCGAAGCCGGGCGCGAAGGAGGCTACGAAGGAACCGCCGAAAGGCGATCCCGTGCGCGACGTGCTGAGGGGGCTGTTCGGCCGCTGAAATGCCATGAGCCGTGAGCCGTGAATCGGGAAAACTTTTGGTTCCAACGGATCAATGATAGACCTGCCGGACGATGACCGAGGTCGATCACTAGCGAACGCTCAATCCTCGATCCTCGATCCTCGATCCTCGATCCTCGATCCTCAATCCTCAATCCTCAATCCTCTGTGTTCTCTGTGCTTTCCGTGGCTGACCTGCTTCTTATCTGCGTGTATCGGCGTTCATCGGCGGTTCCGAATAATGGCTAGCTTTGCGACCCGCCTGATCGCTTGGCAGAAGCGCCACGGGCGGCGCGGCTTGCCGTGGCAAGGAACGCGCGACCCGTACGCGATCTGGATCGCCGAGATCATGCTCCAGCAGACGCGGGTCGCTACGGTGATCCCGTATTACGAGCGCTTTCTCGCGCGTTTTCCGGACATTGCCACGCTCGCGGACTCCGGGCTGGATGACGTCCTGCGCCTCTGGAGCGGGCTCGGTTACTACTCGCGCGCGCGCAACCTCCACCGCGCCGCGCGGAGCATCTCGGAACACCACGGCGGAGCGTTTCCATCGCGCTTCGAGGGCGTCGCAGCGTTGCCGGGCATCGGGCGCTCGACCGCCTCGGCGATCTGCGTGTTCGCGTACGGGGCGCGCAAAGCGATACTCGACGGCAACGTGAAGCGCGTGCTGGCGCGTTGCTTCGGCGTCGCGGGCTATCCGGGCGAGAAGCGCGTGGCCGATCGCCTGTGGCGGCTCGCCGAGCAGTTGGCCCCGCGGCGGGGCATCGAGGCTTATACGCAGGGGCTGATGGACCTTGGCGCGGCCGTGTGCACGCGTCGCGAGCCGGATTGCGCGAAATGCCCGGTTGACCGGCTCTGCGTCGCGCGCAAGCGGGGCTGGGTCGAGCGATTGCCCCGCCCCCGCCCGCGCCGGCCGCTGCCGTACAAGCGCACGGTGATGCTCATGCTCACGCGGGCGGGAGAAGTTCTGCTCGAGAAACGTCCCGCAGCGGGCATTTGGGGCGGGTTGTGGTGCCTGCCGGAGCTTGCGACCGATGCGGACGTGGCGGCGGCGTGCGCACAGCGCTTCGGGGCGAGCGTGGCGCACGCGGAAACGTTACCGCCGGTCGCGCACGGATTCACCCATTTCAGGCTCGAGATCCGGCCGGTGCACGTGCGGGTCGGGGCGCTGGAGGCCCGCGCCGCCGAGCCGGGTGCGGTGTGGCTGCCGCTCGAGGACGCGCGAGGCGCGGCGGTGCCGGCACCCGTCAGGCGCATCCTGGCCGCGCTGTGAGCGGCGGCTATGCCGCGGCCTATGCGGCCAGCCCCTGCCTGGTGATTTCGGCGCGCAGCCGGGCGAGCCGCACCTGGGGATCGCGGGTTTCGAGCATCTGCTGTTTCGCCGCGGGCTCGAGCGGAAGCAGTTCGGCGAGCCGGTAGCCCACCCATGCCGCGTCGTCGAGCTTGAGCGGAACCGGAAAACGCTCCGCCCCCACGCGCTCGATCACGGCCTGCAGGATCCCCCGGCACACCTCGTCCACCTTGTCCTGAACGTCGTCCGGCGGGATCAGTTCGATTCTGGCGGAGATCAGGTCGTTGGGGGCAACACGCGCCTGCAGGATACGGAAGCGCTGGCCGCCGCGGGCGACGAGGTGGAACAGCCCGGGGTGCGGCATGTCCCATTGCGCGATGGTGGCGAGGCAGCCCACGGACTCGGGCAGTGCCGCCGCGCCCACCTCATGCCCCTCCTTGATGCGGCACACCCCGAACGGCCGGTCATCGCGCAGGCACGCCTTGGTCATCTCGATGTAGCGCTGCTCGAACACCTTGAGCGGCAGCATGCCGTCCGGGAACAAGACCGTGTGCAGCGGAAATACGAAAATCTCCTGGTCTAAGACGACCTGCATGCTAACGAACCTCGGACGCGTGAGTCGTGATCCGTGATCCGTGATCCGTGATCCGACGAGCGCGAGGGATTCGACGATTCACGGCTCACGGTTCACCGATCACGCCTCTCAAGACAGTTCGCGGTGCCTGACCAGCACGGCCGCTTCGTTGTGGAAGTGGCCGGCCAGGGATTCCGCCAGATAGACCGAGCGGTGCTGCCCACCCGTGCAGCCGATCGCCACGGTGAGGTAGGTGCGATTGTCGCGGCGGTAGCAGGGCAGCCACTCGGCGACGAAGCGCCGGACGTCCGCGAGCATCTTCTGCGTGTCCGCGTCCGCGCCCAGGAACTCGACGACCGCCGGGTCGCGCCCGGTGAGCGGCTTGAGCCGCGGGTCGTAGTTCGGGTTCGGCAGGCAGCGCGCGTCGAATACCAGGTCCGCATCGAGCGGCACCCCGTTCTTGTAGCCGAAGGACTCGAAGAGCAGCGCGAGCCCGGCGCCCGGCAGCGCCGCAAACGCCTTGACCCAGTCGCGCAGCGTGTTGGGGCCGAGCCCGCTAGTGTCCATGCGGTGCGCGGGCTCTGCGACGTCCGCGAGCAGCTCGCGCTCGCGCTCGATGCATTCCGTGAGGGTGAGCTTGCCGTCCGAGAGCGGGTGGCGGCGCCGGGTTTCGGAAAAGCGCTTGATCAGGGTATCCGTCTTTGCCTCGAGGAACAGCACCCTCACATCCATGCCCCGGCGCCGGAAGGCGGCGAGCTGCCCCGGCAGCGCAGCCACCGCTCCGGCGCCACGCAAATCGATGCCCACTGCGACCCGGGGGTGCGCGGCCGCCGTGAGGAGATCCATCACCTGCGGCAGCAGGCTGGCGGGCAGATTGTCCACGTAGTAATAGCCGCTGTCCTCGAGCATGTTGAGGGCGACGCTCTTGCCCGAGCCGGACAGTCCGGTGACGAGGATCAATTGCATGGTAAGCGGTAAGCGGTGAGCGGTGAGACGGAGGCGGGCGTTGTAGGTCCGCGAGCATTCACAGCTTACCGCTCACTGCTCACGGCTTACCGTTCTTGAGCTGCTGCGCCTGGCGCGCGATGAACTCCCGCGTGCTGTCGATGCCGCGCGATTGCAGCACGTGGTTGCGAACCGCCGCTTCGGTGAGCACGGCGAGGTTGCGCCCGGCCGCCACGGGCAGGGTCACCTTGCGGAACTCGACTCCCAGCATGCTCTCGACACCGGCGCCCTGCGGCAGCCGCTCCGCCGCCCGCGCGTCGGCGGCGGCCGACCGTTCGAGATGCACGACCAGCTTCAGGTTCTTGCGCGGCCGCAGCGCGGCCTCGCCGAAGATGGTGCGGATATTGAGCACCCCGAGTCCGCGGACCTCGATGAAATCCATGAGCATCTCCGGGCACCGCCCCTCGACCGTGTCCGGCCCGATGCGGTAGAACTCGACGACGTCGTCGGCGATCAAGCCGCTGCCGCGGCTGATCAGCTCGAGCGCGAGCTCGCTCTTGCCCACCCCGGAGTCCCCGGTGAGCAGGACACCGACGCCGAGAACGTCGAGAAAAACGCCGTGCGCGGTCGTGCACTCGGCGAGTTCGCGCGCGAGATACGGGCGCAGCATCCACATGAGCTCGACACTCGGCACCGGGGACGTGAACAGCGGGGTGGAGGCCGCCTCGGCGATCTCGGCGAGCTGCGGCGGCACTGGCTGCCCGCCCGCGACGATGAAACAGGCGAGGTCTTCGGCCGCGACCTGGGCAAGCGCCGAGCGGCAGCTGGCCGCGTCGAGTCCTTCGAGAAAAGCGACCTCCGAGGCGCCCAGGATCTGGATCAGGTTCGGGTGTATGAAGTTGAGGTGCCCGATCAGGCCCCGGGAGGAATCCCTGGTGAGCTCGCTGTCGAGTTCGCGGGTCCCGCCGCCGCGCCCGGCGATCCAGTCCAGCTTGAGGTTGTCCCGGTTGTCTTCAAACAACCGGGCTACGCTGACCTGCGGCATGAGGCTGCCAGTTGGTGATGAGCTGGTGCAGTTCGGCCGCGCTGGATCCCGAGAGCAGGCGCTCGCGGAATGCCTTGTCGCTGAACATCTGCGCCAGCTCGGACAGGATCTGCAGGTGCGTGTCGGTCGCGCGGTCCGGCACGAGCAGAACGAAGATCAGGCTCACGGGCTGGCCGTCCGGCGCGTCGAAGGGAATGGGAGCCTTCATCCTCACCAGCGCGCCTACCGCGTCCTTCAGCGCCTTGATCCGGCCGTGCGGGATGGCGATGCCCTGGCCGAGCCCGGTCGAGCCGAGTTTCTCCCGCGAAAACAGGCTGTCGAAGACCTGGCTGCGCGCCACCTGGTGGTTGTTCTCGAACAGCAGCCCCACCTGCTCGAACACGCGTTTCTTGCTGCTCACGTCCAGGTCGAGGATGACGTTGGCCAGAGGCAGCAGCTTTGCGATCAGATTCATCGGGAAACCCTGGTATGGTCGTTACATCCGCACTGCCCCGGCCGGCGGCTGGACCGTCATTGCGCGGAGCGGTGCTTGAGCGGCGTGCCGCTGTGGCGCCGCTCGAGGGATTTTTCCTTGTGCTTGATGATGGTGCGGTCGAGCTTGTCGATCAGGCTGTCGATCGCGGCGTACATGTCGGTGTCGACGCTCTCGCAGAAGATGTCCTTCCCGCGCACGTGCACACTGGCCTCGACCTTCTGCTGGAGCTTTTCCACCGTGAGAATGACGTTGACGTCGATGACGTGATCGAAATGGTTCGTGATGCGTTCCAGCTTGGCGGATACGTAGTCCCGTATGGCAGGAGTGACTTCGAGGTGATGGCCGGTGAGGTACAAGTTCATCATGCGCTCCTAGATGGTCTTTCGGAGATTGACAGGCAGGATCTGCAGCGATTCACGGTACTTGGCCACGGTGCGGCGCGCAACGTTGATGCCCTGCTGCGACAGGATCTCCGAAATCTGACCGTCGGAGAGCGGTTTGCGCGCGTTTTCCGCCGACACCAGCTGCTTGATGAGCGCGCGGATCGCGGTGCTCGAGGCGGCCCCGCCGGCCTCGGTGGTGACGTGGCTGCCGAAGAAGTACTTCAGCTCGTAGATGCCCCGCGGCGCGCGCATGAATTTCTGGGTGGTCACGCGTGACACCGTGGATTCGTGCAGGTCCACGGCCTCGGCGATCTCCCGCAGGACGAGCGGCCGCATTGCCACCTCCCCGTGCTCGAAGAAGTGCCGCTGCCGGTCGACGATCGCCTGTCCCACGCGCAGTATGGTGTCGAAGCGCTGCTGCACGTTCTTGATCAGCCATTTCGCCTCCTGCAGCTGGGTCGCGAGCTGCTGGGAGCCGGCGTTGCGGTTGCGGCTCAGGATGTCGGCGTAGAGCTGGTTGATCTTGAGCCGCGGCATTGCCTCCGGGTTGAGCGCAGCGGTCCAGACGCCCTTCACTTTCTTCACGAGGACGTCGGGCACCACGTAGCGCGTCTCTTCGGAGGAGAAGCCCCGGCCCGGACGCGGATTGAGGCCGGTGATCAGCTTTTGCACCGCGCGCAGCGTCGCGTCGTCGCACCGCAGCAGCTTCTTGAGCTTGGTGAAGTCCCGCGTGGCGAGCAGGTCGATGTGGTTATTCACGAGCTTGAGCGCCTCGCCGCGATGCGGCGTATCGTGCGGCAGCGCCGCGAGCTGCAGCGCCAGGCATTCTCCCGGGCTGCGAACACCGATGCCGACGGGCTCGAAATTCTGCAGGTGCTTCAGCGCGATGTGGAGCTCGTCGAGCTCGACCTCGAGTTCCTCCGGCAGCGTCGCCAGCAGCTCTTCGAGCCCCTGTGTGAGATAGCCATCCTCGTCCAGGGAGTGGATGAGCAGCGCGACCAGCTGCGCGTCGCGCCCGGAGAGGTTGGTGAGCGAGAGCTGCGCGAGCAGGTGCGCCCGCAGCGTGGGCGCCTCCGCAGCGTGTTGCGGGTAGTCGCCCTCTTCGGTTTCGTCGCGGTATCCCGCAGGCGGCGCGTCGTCCACTGCGCTGAATTCGGTGCTCTCGTTTGCGGGCTCGGAGGCTTCCTCCGGTTCCGCTTCGGCGGCGGGCGCGGGCTCGGCGGAGCTCGCGGCGGTCCCCGACATCGTCGCGGCGGGGCGCTCGAGTATGCCGTCTTCGCGCTCGAGCAGCGGGTTTTCCTGCAGGATGCGCTCGAGCTCCTGGTTGAGCTCAAGCGTGGAGAGCTGCAGCAGCCGGATCGACTGCTGCAGTTGCGGCGTCAAGGTGAGGTGCTGAGACAGCCGGAGCTGGAGAGAATGCTTCATCGCTTCATCTTGAGGGATGTGCCGCCGGGCGCGCCAGTGCAAATTGCCGCACCGCACCCGTCGAGGTTCCGTGGGGGCCGCCTACAGGCGGAAATGCTCTCCCAGGTAGACCTTTCTTACGCTTTCATTATAAACGATTTCATCGGGCTTGCCGTACGCGAGCACGGAGCCGTCGTTGATGATGTAGGCGCGATCGCAGATCCCGAGCGTCTCCCGCACGTTGTGATCCGTGATCAGCACTCCGATGCCGCGCGCCTTCAGGAATCCAATGATCTTCTGGATGTCCAGAACGGCGATCGGGTCCACGCCGGCAAACGGCTCGTCGAGCAGGATGAAGCGCGGCTCCGTTGCGAGGGCGCGCGCGATTTCCACGCGGCGCCGCTCTCCACCCGAGAGGCTGATGGCCAGGCTGTTGCGAAGGTGGCCGATGTGAAGTTCGTGCAGCAGCTCGTCGAGCTTGTTGTTGATGACGGCGGGATCGGTGTTCACCAGCTCCAGCACCGCCCGCACGTTCTCGTGCACCGTGAGGCGCCGGAAGATGGACGCTTCCTGCGGCAGGTAGCTCAGACCGAGGCGGGCGCGGCGGTGCATCGGCATGTGCGTGAGCCGCCGCGAGTCGAGGTAGAGCTCGCCGCCGTCCATCGGCACCAGCCCGACCATCATGTAGAAGCAGGTCGTCTTTCCCGCGCCGTTGGGCCCGAGCAGCCCGATCACCTCGCCGCTGCGCACGTCGAGCGACACGTCCTTCACCACGACGCGCGAGCGGTAGCGCTTCTTCAGGCGTTCGGCGCGCAGCTCGCTGCGCTGCGCCGCCGCGGCCGGCGCGGATTCCGGCGCGAGCGCAAGGCGCATCTGGCCGGCGTCTTCCACGCCGCTACTTGGTGCGAGGCCCAGCTTCTTCACGCGGCGTCGCGATGGCTTCGGCCGGCTTGAGGGTGACCGGCGGGCTTGCGGCGGGCTTCTCCTTCGGCTTGGGCTGGATCACCGCCCGCACCCGCCCCTCCGGATTGGTCGCGCTCGCGGCCTTGGCTCCGCCTCCGATCACCTGGTAGAACTCGCTCTTGGCGTCGTAGGAAATGTAGTTCCCCCGCACTTCGTCCTGTCCGCGCTTCATGCGAGCGCGGTTGAACAGCTGCAGCGTCTCGGCGCGCCCGTCGTATTCGATGCGCTCGGCCCAGCCCTCGATGAGCTCGTCGAAGCCTTCGCGCTTCTTGCGGAAGCTGGCGAGATTCCCCCAGGTCGTCCCGTACCGGAAGCCTTCCTTGTCCTGGCGCACTTCCATGCGGTCGCCCCGGATCACGGTCGTGCCCTGGGTCAGCACGACGTTGCCCTCGAACAGCGAGGTCTGCTTGGCATCGTCGATCGTGACGCGGTCGGCCTCGAGGTTGAGCGGCTTCTCGCGGTCGGCCCGTTCGGCGCGCGCCTGCGGAGGGGCGATCAGCATCAGGCCCAGGCTCAAGGCCAACAGCACGCGCACGCCGGGCGCGCACCGCGGCCCGCGGCTAGCGTTTGCCATCGCGTGGCGGGGCCTTGGCGGGATCATAGGTGCCTCGGACATTGGAGAGCAGTTTCAGGATCCGGGTTTCGCTGTTCAATTCTAAGCCATCCGCGGTGACCACGGTGGCCTCGTCGGTAATCGTCACCGACCGGTCGGTCCGGGCGAGGTGCTTCTCCGGCATGACGTGCAGAAACGCGGTGCGCATGACCATCTCGCTGTGGCCGTCGTAGGCCGCGCGCGTGACGCGCACGTCTTGCTGGAAATACACGTGATCGCCGTTGGGCGAGATCAGCGCCTCGCGCGACGTGATCGTGACGGGGGCTTTCGCCGAGCCGTAGCTCACGAACCTGGGCGTGATGAGCGCGGTTGTGTCGTCATCCGGGTAGTGAATCATCTTCTCCGCCGCCAGCGTGTAACTCGTGGCACCCGTCTTGCTCATTCGCGCCGCCGTGAGCTTGTCCACGATGTAATCCGGGTCGTGGCGGGGAGGCATGCCGGCTTCCCGGTCGGGAAGCTGCACGGCGCGGTCAAGCCAGAACGTGAGCGCGGCCAGTATTCCCACGAAGAGCAGCGGCACCCATGCCGCAAGGCGCTCACTCATCGGCGTCGGCGGGAACGCTCGATCTGCACGGAGCGAGTCCCGCCATCCTCACTGTGGATGCGCGCCGCCCCGGGCGCGCAGGATCAGGTCGCACATTTCGCGCGCCGCGCCGCGCCCGCCCCGCGCGCGGGTGACGTAGTGGGCATGATGCCGTACGATCGCAGGGGCATCGGGCACGGTGAGCGCCAGCCCGCAGCGGCGCATCACCGGCAGGTCCACGAGGTCGTCGCCGGCGTAAGCGACGGCCCCCGCGTCGATGCCGCACCGGCGCAGAAGCTCGTCGAGGGCGCTCGATTTGTCGGCGGCGCCCTGGATGAGCAACTCGATCCCGAGATTGCGCGCGCGATGCTCCACGCAGCGCGAGCTGCGGCTGCTCACGATGGCAAGCGGAACGCCGGATTCCTGCAGCATCTTCATGCCGTGACCGTCGAGCACGTTGAACGCCTTGAGCTTCTCTCCCGAATCGGTGTAGTAAAGCGTGCCGTCGGTCAACACGCCGTCGACGTCGAACGCCGCGAGGCGGATGCGCCGGGCCCGATCGTAAATGTCCTGCATGGCAGTCTCCGCTGCACGTTCGAAGTTCAACGTTCAATGTTCCGGGTTCAACGTTCAAGCCTTGCAACACGCGAACTTTGAACCTTGAACCTTGAACTTTGAACCCGCAACCCCGGGAGGGTCAGATGACCTTGCCCCGGAAGAGATCGTGCATGTTGAGCGCCCCGATGAGCTTCTGGTCCTCGTCCACCACCAGCAGCTGGTTGACCTTGAAGCGCTCCATGATCTCCACGGCCTCGGCTGCCAGCTTCTCGGGCCCGATGAGGCGCGGGCCCGGAGTCATCACCTCGGTAATGCTCGTCTTGTGCAGGTCGACGCCTTTCTCGAGGCTGCGCCGCAGGTCTCCGTCGGTGAATATGCCGATCACCCGCCCGCCGCCGTCGAGAACGGCCGTCATGCCCATGCGCCCGCGCGACATCTCGAGCACGCCCTGCATCAGCGTGGCGGCGCCCTGGATGCGCGGCGCGTTCTCCCCGGTGCGCATCACGTCCCGCACATGGGTGAGGAGCTTGCGCCCGAGCGCGCCGCCCGGGTGTGCCGCCGCGAATTCGTCCTGGGTGAATCCCTTCGCTCGCATCAGCGCCACCGCCAGCGCGTCGCCCAGCGCGAGTGCGGCGGTCGTGCTCGCGGTCGGCGCGAGGTTCAGCGGACAGGCTTCCTTCTGCGCCCCGGCATAAAGGTGCACGTCAGCCTCGTGCGCGAGAGTCGACTCGGGCTTGCCGGTGAGCGCGATCAGCTTCGCGCCCTGGCGCTTGATGAGCGGCACGATCGCCAGCAGCTCCGCGCTCTCGCCGGAGTTGGACAGCGCGATGAAAAGATCGTCCCGCGTGACCATGCCGAGATCGCCGTGGCTCGCCTCCGCCGGATGCACGAAGAATGCGGGGGTGCCGGTACTCGCCATGGTGGATGCGATCTTGCGCGCGACGTGTCCCGACTTGCCCATTCCGCTCACGACCACGCGCCCCCGGCAATGCAGGATCAACTCCACCGCCTGCACGAAATGATGGTCGAGCTTCTCGATGAGCTCGGTGATCGCCCGGGCCTCGATTTCGAGCACCTCGCGCGCCATGGCGAGCGCTTCGTCCTGCCCGGGCATCTGCCTCACGCTAGGCGCCGTTTTCATCGCCGATGAGTATAGCAAACCCTGCGCTTTTTCCGGGACGGGCGATCTTGCTTTTCACGGTCAATAAGGCATCATTCAAAGCAGTAAACGGTAAACGGTAAACGGTAAACGGTAAACGGTAAACGGTAAGCGGTAAGCCGTAGGCGGAAAACAACACTCCAGGATCCGCGCCTCGCCCCTCACCGCTCACCGCTTACGGCTTTCCGCCCGGTATGCACACGACCCTGGAATCGGTCCTGATCCTGCTCGCCACCGCGGTGCTGGTGGTCGTGGTGTTCCGCTCGCTCACGCTGCCGCCGATGCTGGGCTATCTCATCGTCGGCACGGTGATCGGGCCGCACGCGCTCGGGTGGATACCCGATACCGAGGGCGCCCGGTTTCTCGCCGAGATCGGCATCGTGTTCCTCATGTTCAGCATCGGTCTCGAGTTCAGCCTGCCGAAGCTCATCACGATGCGCGGCATCGTATTCGGGCTCGGCGCGGCGCAGATGGGGATCACGATGCTGGTCGTGTGGGGCGCCGCGATGGCGCTCGGGCTCACGTGGCAGGCCCAGCTTCTGCGTCATGCCCTTGGAGTAGGTGCGCGCCGGCCGGTCGAGCGCCGAGAGCTCCAGGTCGAGCGCGGCGAACATGCCCGCGACGCGCGCGTCCTCGTACCGCTCGCCGTAGAGCTTGTGCATGTATTTCAGGAAATCGCGCCCGGTGAGGTAGAAGGGCGGATTGAACCGCTCGGGCAGGTAGGCGAGCCGCGCGCGCGCGACAGTGGCGCGGTGAGGGACCCCGAAGATCTCGATGCTCCCGCGGTCCGCGCCGCAGAAATCGAGCAGGCACTTGATCAGAGTCGTCTTGCCCGCGCCGTTGACACCCACCAGCCCGAAGGACTCGCCCGCCCGGACCTCGAGCGAAAAATCAGCGAGCGCCGGCATGCCGGCGTAGGTCTTCAGAACCTGCGCGAAGCGCAGTGCCGTGGTGCTCATGTTCGGTGTTCGGCAGCCCGCATCGTTTGTTTCCCGGCCGCTACGTCCGCGTCGCTCCGGAATTCCGGTAGCCGGGGCCCCGGGCTAACTTATCCCAAACGAGTACCGGCCACAACTCTCGGCGCGCAATCCCGCGCACCGCGCCCGGAGGGGTTTTCGCCGCCTGCCGCCCTCGTCACCGCGTCACGTACTCATTTGGTCTGCGCCAGCACGGCGGCGGCATTATGGCGGGCTCGCCACGCGAGCTGCGTCGCGGCGCGGCGGCAGTTGAGCAGCAGGGTCCGCGTGAGTGCCTCGATCCAGGCCGGCTCGCCCCCCCAGCCGGAAAGCCGCCAGGCGAGCTGCAGGCCCATGCGCGCCACCGCGAGCGGCACGGGCACGCTCAGGCGGTGCCTGCGCCTGACGGCATCGCGAAAGCTGAAGCTGTCTTCCACCGCGAGGTTGAACGGGCCGTGCACATCGAGCGGCAGCGCCAGCGTTACGGCGCGCGCGACGTCCTCCTCGTGCACGCACTGCAGCAGCGGATAGGGCTCGGGCATGCGCACGAAGCACGGCTGGTTGAGCAGCTGCCTGAGCAGCGGCTGCGCGTTGGGGCCGAGGATGACGTGCGGACGGAAGCGCACGCATTCCGGAAACTCGATCTCGAGCAGCTGCTCCAGGTGCGCCTTGTGGCGCGCATAGAGAAAGTCCGGCCGCGGATCGAGGGGCGCGTCCTCGCCGAGATGCACGCCGCTGCCGTAGACCGCGGCGCTCGACATGTGGATGAGGCGTTTGACCCCCGCGCGCCGCGCGGCATGAAACGCCTTGTGGCTGCCGTTGACGTTGATGTCGAACATTTCCTGCTCGGGCATCGTGCCGCGCAGCACGACGAACGCAAGGTGGACCAGCGCGTCATGGCCCTCGAGGAGGCGCCCGAGCCCGGGGTCGCGAATGTCGATCTGCGTCGCGCGGAAATTCGCGTGGTGGAAGCGGGGCGCGCGGAGATCGACGCCGCTGACCTGCTCGATGCCGGGTTGGGCGCACAGCCGCGGCAGCAAGGCCGCGGCCAGGTGTGAACTCGAACCTGTGACAAATACTCGCATCGCGCGTCAGGATCGAGGATCGGCTGCCGGGAATTGTAACCGAAGTGCGCGAAAGGGCGGCCCCGGCGCTTGATGATGTCAGCGCGGCAGCCGCCGGCCAATCCGGCTGCGGCGTTTGTTGCATCGCGCCGAAGGTAGTTTAAAATTCCCTTTTTCCGCGATCGTGACCGTTTCCTGCCGTGGCATCCGAGAACCTGATCGAAATCCGCAAAGTCACGTTCGGCTACGGGCGCAAGCCCGTCCTCAAAGACATCGAGATGAAGATCCCGCGCGGGAAAGTGGTCTCGATCATGGGCATCTCCGGCTCGGGCAAGACCACGATCCTGCGCCTCGTCGGCGGCGTGTTGAGGGCGCAGCGGGGCGAAGTCATCGTCGACGGCAAGAACATCGACGAGCTCGACCGGGACGGAATCTACCGGCTGCGCCGGCGCATGGGCATGCTGTTCCAGTTCGGGGCGCTGTTCACCGACCTCTCGGTGTTCGACAACGTTGCATTCCAGCTGCGCGAGCACACCGATCTGCCCGAAACCATGATCCGCGACCTGGTGTACATGAAGCTGCACGCGGTCGGGCTGCGCGGCGCGCACCGCCTGATGCCCTCGGAGCTCTCCGGCGGCATGGCACGGCGGGTTGCGCTCGCGCGCGCCGTCGCGCTCGACCCCGCGCTCATCATGTACGACGAGCCGTTCACGGGCCTCGATCCGATCTCGCTCGGGGTGATCGGCAATCTCATCCGCAAGCTGAACGAGGCGCTCGGGGCGACCTCCATCGTGGTGACCCACGACGTGCAGGAAACGCTGGGCCTGGTGGACTACGTCTACTACCTCTCGGAGGGCGTGATCGTCGCGGAGGGCACGCCGGACGAGATGCGGGAGAATGCCGAGCCGCTCGTGCGCCAGTTCGTGTACGGGGAAGCCGACGGGCCGGTGGCGTTCCAGTACCCGGCGGTGGAATACGGCAAGGATCTCAGGTTGCACTGAGAAGCGCGCATGTTCGGTCGCACGACGATAAGCGTTCGGGGCATCGGCCATCACACCGTGGACGCGGTGTGGCGGCTGGGCTACGCCTCGCGCTTCCTCGGGCTCACCCTCGGTCACTCGGGGGCGTGCCTCCGGCGCTTCCGGCTCGTGATCCGAGAGATCTACTACGCCGGCGTGCTCTCGCTCATCATCATCCTGGTCTCGGGCCTGTTCGTGGGCATGGTGCTCGGTTTCCAGGGTTACCACACGCTGCAGACCTATGGTTCGGAATCCGCGCTCGGCATCCTCGTGGCGCTCTCGCTGGTGCGTGAGCTCGGACCGGTGATATCCGCGCTGCTCTTCGCGTCGCGTGCGGGCTCGGCGATGACGGCCGAGATCGGGCTGATGAAAGCGACCGAGCAGCTCTCCGCGATGGAGATGATGGCGGTGGACCCGATCGCGCGCGTGATCGCGCCGCGCTTCTGGGCGGGCGTCATCTCGATGCCGCTGCTCGCGGCCATGTTCAGCGCGATGGGGGTGTTCGGGGGCTACCTCGTGGGCGTGGTGCTGATCGGGGTGGACGAAGGCTCGTTCTGGTCGCAGATGCAGGCGGCCGTGGACGTGCGCGAGGACGTGCTGAACGGCATCATCAAGAGTTTCGTGTTCGGGATCGCGGTTACATGGATCGCGTTGTTCGAGGGCTACGACGCGCCGCCAACCGCCGAGGGTGTTTCGGGCGCGACCACGCGCACGGTGGTAACCTCCTCCCTCGTGATCCTCGGGCTCGACTTCCTTCTCACTGCATTCATGTTCCGGGGGGTATAAATGGAACGCGCGACGCTGGACCTCTGGGTAGGGTTATTCGTGATGGCTGGCATCGGGGCGGTGCTGGTGCTGGCCCTCAAGGTCGGGAACCTCTCGACCTTCAGCGTCGGGGACAGCTACGCGATCTACGCTCACTTCGACAACGTCGGGGGACTGAAGCCGCGCGCGCCGATCAAGAGCGCCGGGGTGGTGGTGGGGCGCGTCGCGGACATCCAGTTCGACAACGAAAGATTCACCGCCCGCGTCGGGATGACCATGGACAACCGCTACCGCTTTCCCAGGGACACGACCGCCTCGATCCTTACCTCGGGGCTGCTCGGCGAGCAGTACATCGGCCTGGATGGCGGCGGCGACAGCGTTATGCTCAAGGAGGGCGAAACCCTCAAGCTCACGCAGTCCGCGGTGGTGCTGGAAAAGATGATCAGCCAGTTTCTCTACAACAAGGCTGCGGAAGGCGGGCCTTCCAAGTGAGCGTCGCCGCAGGCCGGTGATCGTGGAGCGGAGCCGAAGAACATGAAAAATGCTGTTTTTGCCTTTCTCGCCGCGTGCGCGCTCGTGGCGCCCGCCGCGATGGCGCAAATCACGCCGCCGGACGTCCTCGCGAAATCCGTCACCGACGAGGTGCTCGCGCTCATCCGCGCCGACAAGGAGCTGCAGGCAGGCAATCCGAAGAGGATCGCCGAGCTGATCGAGACCAAGATCGCTCCGCATTTCAGTTTCACCCTCATGACGCAGCTCGCCATGGGACGTAACTGGAATCAGGCGAACGCGCAACAGAAGAAGGCGCTTACCGCCGAATTCCGCGCGCTGCTCGTGCGCACCTACACCACGGCTTTCACCCAGTACAGCAACCAGACCATCGAGTACCGTGCGCTCAAGCTCGCGCCGGCCGACACGGATGTGATCGTCAGGTCGCAGATCCGGCAGCCCGGCGGCCCGCCGGTGTCGGTGGACTACCGCATGGATAAATCGGACACGGGCTGGAAGGTCTACGACGTCAGGATCGAGGGCATCAGCCTGGTCGAGAACTACCGCAACACATTCAACAGCGAAGTGCAGAAGGGCGGCATAGACGGGCTGATCAAGTCGCTCGCCGAAAAGAACAAGGCGCTCCTTGCGCAGGCGCCGGCAAAATGATCTCGTGCGTTGATGGACGGTGCACCGTGACGGGGGCGATCACCATCGCAAATGTGGCCGCGCTGGTGAACGAGGCCGGCGGCTTGCTCTCCGCGGATGACATCACGGTAGATCTTTCGGGCGTGACCGAAGTCGATTCGGCGGCGGTGAGCCTGCTGCTCGAATGGAGACGCCAGGCGCTGCGCGCCAAGCGAACCATCCGGTTCAGCAACATCCCCGCCAACTTGAAGAGCCTCGCCACCGTCTACGGCGTGTCCGAATTGCTGGGCGAGGGCTGAGCCCCCGCCCAGCGATGGGTAATGCGTAATGGGTAATGGGCCCAAGGTCGGTTCACGCGTCACTCATCCCCCATCACGGCATAAATGATTCCCGCAATACAGGTCGCGCAGCTCTCCAAGCGCTACGGAACGGTCCAGGCGCTCGCGGATATCGATCTCGAGGTTGCGCAGGGCGAATTCTTCGGACTGCTCGGGCCGAACGGGGCCGGCAAGACCACGCTCATCCATATCCTCGGCGGGCTCGCGCTCGCCGATCGCGGCAGCGCCCGCGTGATGGGGTTCGACGTGGCGGCCGAGTACCGGCATGCGCGGCGCGCGCTGGGTGTCGTGCCGCAGGAGCTCGTGTTCGACCCGTTTTTCACGGTGCGCGAGGCGCTCACCTTCCAGTCGGGCTACTTCGGAATTCGCGATAATGGCGACTGGATCGAGGAGGTCATGCACCACCTCGATCTCGCCGACAGGGCCGAGACCAACACGCGCGCGCTCTCGGGCGGCATGAAGCGGCGCGTGCTGGTGGCGCAGGCGCTGGTGCACAAGCCGCCGGTGATCGTGCTCGATGAGCCGACCGCGGGCGTGGACGTGGAGCTGCGGCAGGCGCTGTGGCAGTTCATCCGGCGGTTGAACCGCGACGGCCACACCATCGTGCTCACGACCCACTACCTGGAAGAGGCGGAGGCGCTGTGCAACCGTATCGCGATGCTCAAGCAGGGCCGCGTCGTGGCGCTCGACACGACCCAGAACCTGCTGCACATGCACTCGGGATGCTACGTCGAGTTGCGGCTCATTCCCGACCGGCTGCCTGCGGCGCTCTTGCCGCTCGTCGCGCTGCGGCGCGATGGCGGCTACCGGCTGGCGCTCAAGAACTACAACGAAGTGGAGCGCCTGATCGCGGAAGTGCGCGCGGCGGGGCTGGAGATCCAGGAGCTCGAGGTGATGCAGCCCGATCTCGAGGAAATCTTCGTGCAGATCATGCACCGGGCGTGACCCGGTAATGAGTAATGAGTAATGGGTAATGAGGCAAAGTCTTAGAGGCGGCCACTGTGAATAACGAACCCATTACTCATCACCCATCACCCATTACCGGGTTTTACACGCTGTTCTACAAGGAATGGCTGCGCTTCTGGAAAGTGAAAGTGCAGACCGTGCTCGCCCCGGTGCTCACGGCGCTGCTGTTCCTGGTGGTGTTCTCGTACTCGCTGCGCGGGCATGTTGAGGTCTTCGCGGGCGTGGACTACGCGTCGTTCCTCGTGCCGGGGCTCGCGATGATGTCGGTGCTGCAGAACGCGTTCGCGAACGGCTCCTCCAGCCTGATGCAGTCGAAGATGACGGGCAACATCGTCTTCGTGCTGCTGCCGCCGTTCTCGCACGAGGAGTTCTTCGCGGCCTACCTGCTCGCTGCTGTCGGCCGCGGACTGGTCGTGGGGGCCGGCGTGCTGCTCGCCACCGTGTGGTTCGTCGAGCTGCGGCTCGAGCACCCGCTTTGGGCGCTCGCTTTCGCGCTGCTGGGCAGCGGCGTGATGGGTGCGCTCGGCGTAATCGCCGGCATCCACTCGGACAAGATCGACCAGCTCGCCGCCTTCCAGAACTTCATCATCCTGCCGCTCACGTTCCTCTCGGGCGTGTTCTACTCGCTCCACGCGCTGCCGCCGTTCTGGCAGGGGCTCTCGCATCTCAATCCGATCTTCTACATGATCGACGGGTTCCGCTACGGCTTCTTCGGGCAGAGTGACGTGTCGCCGTGGGTAAGCCTCGTGATTGTGTCTGCGAGTTTTTTCGCCTTATCATTGGCCACGCTGTGGCTGATCCGGAGCGGATACAAATTGAGGCACTGATGACCCAGCCGAGCGAGATCAAGGCCCACATCGAATCCGGGCTGCAGTGCGATCTGGTGCAAGTCGATGGCGACGGGCGCCACTTCGAGGCGCTGGTCGTGAGCCCCGCGTTCCGCGGCAAGTCGCGCGTGCAGCAGCACCAGCTCGTGTACGCCGCGCTGGGCGAGCGCATGCGCGAGGAAGTCCACGCGCTCTCCATGAAGACCTACACGCCCGAGGACTGGGCGGCTCGGGGTCGGTGACAGATCGATTTCAGCCGCCGATGAACGCCGATACACGCCGATGACAACCGGGATGCAAGCGACAAAGGGCGCCGAGTTCACCGAGAAAGGAAGAGACGACGCGGACGATTTGGGTGTCGCAACGCTCTGTGTTCTCTGTGGCTAAAGCCCTTGTCTTTGATCTTATAGCGGCGCTGCATGGATAGGCTCGTTATCGAAGGCGGTGTACCGCTCGCCGGCGAAGTCCATGTTTCCGGCGCCAAGAACGCGACGCTGCCGATACTTGCCGCCGCCCTGCTCACCGGGGAACCGCTCACCGTCGCGAACGTTCCCCACCTGCGGGACGTGACCACCATGCTCAATCTGCTGGCGCAGATGGGTGTCGCGATCTCGATGGACGAGAAGCTCGGCGTCGAGCTCAACGCGGAGCGCATCTCGAGCCCGGTCGCGCCGTACGAGCTGGTGAAGACCATGCGCGCTTCGGTGCTGGTGCTGGGGCCGCTCATCGCGCGCTGCGGGGAGGCGCGCGTTTCGCTGCCCGGCGGGTGCGCAATAGGGCTGCGGCCGGTGGACCAGCACATCAAGGGACTGCAGGCGATGGGGGTCGAGATCTCGATCGAGCAGGGCTACGTGTCGGCGCGCGCGAAGCGGCTCAACGGCGCGCGCATTTGCATGGACCTCGTCACCGTCACCGGTACCGAGAACCTCATGATGGCCGCCTCGCTCGCCAGGGGCGCCACCGTGATCGAGAATGCCGCTCGGGAGCCGGAGGTCGTGGATCTCGCGAATTGCCTGATCGCCATGGGTGCGCGCATCGAGGGCGCGGGTAGCGACTCGATTAGCATCGAGGGCGTGGACCGGCTGCATGGCGGACGCCACAGCGTGATGCCTGACCGCATCGAGACCGGCACCTTCCTCGTGGCGGCGGCGGCCACCGGCGGCAGCATCACGCTGCGCGGCGTGCGTCCGGGCATACTCGACGCGGTGCTGGAAAAGCTGCGCGAGACCGGGGCGCGCATCGAGGCGGGCGCCGACTGGATCGCGGTCAACGCAAACGGCGCGCTCGAATCAGTCAGCGTGCGTACCGCGCCCTATCCCGCGTTTCCCACCGACATGCAGGCGCAGTTCGTGACGCTGAACAGCGTTGCGCGCGGCACGGCGCTCGTGACCGAGACGATCTTCGAGAACCGCTTCATGCACGTCCAGGAGTTGAAGCGCCTCGGCGCCGACATCGAAGTCGAGGGCAATACCGCGGTGGTGAAGGGCGTTGCGCATCTCGAGGGGGCGGCCGTCATGGCGACGGACCTGCGCGCCTCCGCGAGCCTGGTGCTGGCGGGGCTGGTTGCGCGCGGCACCACCACGGTGGACCGCGTCTATCACCTCGACCGCGGCTACGAAAGGATCGAGGAGAAGCTCTCGCGGCTCGGCGCGCGGATCAAACGCGTAAGGTGAACCTCTCACCGCGGAGGACGCAGAGGACGCGGAGGAAAAAACAAGACAAAACAATTAATGGACCGCCAAGACGCCAAGAAAAACGAGAGTGGAACCGCAGAGACGCCGAGAGAAACAGAGAAGGACTCAAAACGCAAGGCAATGTCCTACTTAATGGGTAAAACGCTCGCTGCTACGGTGGAGCCCTGGGAGGTCTTCTCATGGGGCTCTACGACTACCGGCATGTCATTGCTAACGAGCGAACCTGCTTCTGGTTTATCCACC
>VGID01000015.1 GCA_016868035.1 Betaproteobacteria bacterium
CCGCCTCGGCCTCCTTCAGGAAACCGATGATCTGCTCCTCCGTAAACCGCTTCTTCATGTCCGACCTCCCGTTGCATAATAGATCGGACTCTAATCTCAGGTGCTACTAATTTCGGGGATCACGTCGGAACACCCATAGGCAGCCTCGGCTATGGCGAGGCGGTTTGGCATACCGATATGTCGTTCAACGAAAGCCCGACCGCTGCATCGCTGTTGACGTCGTTGGAAGTGCCTCCGACCGGAGGCGATACGGGCTTCGCCAACATGTACCTGGCTCTAGAGACTTTGCCGGAACGGCTGCGGCAGCGCGTAGCCACTCTTACCATCAAGAATGACGCCAGCAGAACGAGCGCCGGGGAGCTGAGGCCGGGTTTTCCGGAGGTCGTCGACATACCGACGTGTCCCGGTCCGAGCCACCCCATCGTCAGGACGCATGCGGAAACCGGACACAATTGTCTTTACTTGGGGCGCAGACCCAATGCTTACGTCAACGGGCTTCCGCTGGAAGAATCGGAGATCTTGCTGGAACAGCTCTGGTCGCACGCCACCCGCTCCGAGCTTACATGGCGCCACCAATGGCGTGTCGGCGATCTGCTGATATGGGACAACCGGTGCACTTTGCATCATCGGAATCCGTTTGACGCCCATCACAGGCGGGTCTTGCATAAGACTCAGACCAAGGGGGAGCGCCCATTCTGTTCGCCATCCGCATCCACGCTGCCTCATTCGCGCGGACATGTTTTTGCAGTGTAAGGAGAAATCGTAACGGTCTTTGCGGGCCGCGCGGTGTGCGCGCCTGGATTTTCTTGAGAGAATCATGCGGTAAGGCATCGATTGGATACCGCATTTCGTAAGTCTGAAGCGCGTGCAGGCTCAACCTGCGGATACGGACGTATACCGTGAGAGGAGCGTCATGACATATCGCATCGCTCGCCAAGTAATTATTGCGCTCTGGGTTGCGACAGGCATCGGCGCCGCGGGCGCGCAGACGTACCCCAGCAAGCCGATCAGGCTCGTAATCCCCTTTGCTCCCGGCGGCACTTTCGATCTCGTCGGGCGGGTTATTTCGCCCAGCCTGAGTGAGAAACTCGGGCAGCAAGTGGTCGTGGATAACCGGCCCGGCGGCGGAACCATCCTGGCAACCGAGATCGTTGCGAAGGCAAATCCTGACGGCTATACGCTCCTGCTCGGCTCCAATGTGCTTGCGACCAATCCGTCGCTCAGGAAAGATTTGCCCTATAACTCCGCAAAGGACCTCGCACCGATTGCGCTGCTCGCAACGCAAGCTTTCGCCATTGTGGCCAGCGTCAATTTTCCTGCCAGTTCAGTGCAGGACCTGATCTCGGTCGCAAAATCGCGGCCGGGCGAGATTGCTTTCGCGTCGGCAGGAGTAGGCAGCACCGGCCACATTGCGGCCGAGTTGTTCATGGCAATGGCGAAAGTGAAATTAATCCATGTGGGATACAAGAGCGGCGGTCAATCGGTGACTGCCGTACTGGGAAATCAAATCCCCCTTGTATTCACAGGACTGCCGAACGTCTATACACATATGAAAGCCGGAAGATTGAAGATTCTCGGCGTAACCGACCAGCAGCGCTCCAGCATCGCGCCAGAGATCCCGGCCGTCTCGGAAACCGTGGCCGGATACGAATTTTCAAACTGGTTCGGTGTGCTTGCTCCCAGCGGAACACCAGCGAAAATTCGCGCACTCCTGGAAAGTGAACTCCTGAACGTAATTAAAGTGGCGGAGGTTCAAAAGACCCTGCTTAATCGCGGCTTTGGCGTGATGGCGCTGTCCGCCCCCAATTTTGCCTCGCTCATACATTCGGACACCGTGAAATACGGCAAGGTGATCAAAGAAGCCAAGTTGGAACTCACGTTCTGAGGCAGGAGCATAGAAGCGCAAATGACCGAAACTGTGTTGCTGCTTGACAACGACGCCGTCCAGAGTGTTTTCGACGTCGAGTCATGCCTCAAGGCACTGGAGCAGGCCTATCGCGCTCAGAGCGCCGGCCGCGCCGTCGTGCGACAACGCACGCAAAGTTACGTACCTCTTGACGAGCCGAATGCCGTTTACTGCCTGAAGACCATGGAGGGGGCGCTCTTCGACGGTGATTACATGGCCCTGCGAATCACTTCCGACATTGTTGGAAAGACAGTGGTAAACGGCGAGCAACGCAGAGAAAAGCTCCCGCGAGGTCCGGGAGACACGTATTGCGGATTTATCATGCTTTTTAGCCTGAAACGGCTCGCCCCAGTGGCGATCATTCAGGACGGTTACCTCCAGATTTACCGTGTGGCGTGCACGAGCGCGCTATCCGCACGGCTGCTCGCTCACGAAGGCGCCGGCGATCTGGGTTTGCTTGGCTCAAGTGGGCAGGCATGGGCGCACCTGGTCGCGATGAACGCCACGTTCCCGCTGCGGCGGGTTCGAGTCTTCAGCCCGACTCGCGCGAACCGCCAATCCTTCGCGAGGCGAGCACGCGAGGAGCTGGGCATCAAGGTGACGGCGGTAGACACGGCGCACGACGCCGTGGCAGACGCCGACCTGGTGGTGATGGCAACGAACACCGTCCATCCGATTATCAAGGGCGAATGGATTGCACGCGGTGCGCACGTGATATCGATTCTGAGCGACGACGACAAGAATCCCCGCCGCGAAATTGACGATGAAACCGTGCGTCGTGCGGTTCTCGTCGTTGCGCACGCCAAGGAAGCAGCACAGGCGCAAAAGCAGCGCGATTTGTGGGATCCGGTGCAGGCGGGGATTCTGCGCTGGGAAGACATTCGCGACCTTTCAGAGGTAATGACCGGCCGCGCATCGGGCCGCAAGAGGGCCGAGGACATCACGCTGTTCAAGAACAATATCGGTATCGGGCTTCAATTCGCCGCGGTAGCGCCTCTCGTCTACGAACGCGCACGCGCCGCACGCGCCGGTCACGAGGTGCCGGCGGAATGGTTCCTCCAGAAGATGAAGGCATAGCGATTGGAAGGGGTTCAGTGCAGGATTTTCGGCAGACATAAGGATCAGGCCGTGGGAAAATCAACCCTTAAGTCATTTTTCACAAGAGTCTCCTGATGTCACCACTCACGATGAATAGGAATCTAAACGCGGCGTCGGTAAAGGTAATTCCTTCGGGCCGATCCGTGGGCGCCGAGGTCCGCGGTGTGGACCTCCGGAACCTCACGGACGAGGCATTTGGAGCGTTGGAGCAGGCGCTATATGACCACCTGGTCGTGGTTGTTCGTGGAAAGCGGCTGACCGATCCCGAGCTGATTGCCTTTGGCAAGCGATTCGGCGAGCTGGAGCCGCCCGGCATGAGCATCATCGGGAAGCCCTATATCGACGAGTATCCCGACATACTTGTCATTTCGAATATCGTGGAAAACGATATTCCTCAAGGCAATCTCGGGGCCGGCGAAGCAACCTGGCACACGGACATGTCGTACCGTGAAAAGCCCACATCCATCGCTATTCTCCATGCGCTCGAGGTACCGCCGAGCGGCGGCAACACTTACTTCGCAAACCAGTATCTCGCCTACGAAACGCTCTCGCCCGAACTGAGGAAGAAACTGGAAGGTTCGATGCTCGTGCATGATGAAACGTATAACAGCGCCGGGCAGTTGCGGAAGGGCTTCAAGGAAATCACCGACCCGCGCCAGGCGCCGGGCGCCCGCCATCCAATCTTCAGGACGCATCCGAAGACCGGCAGAAGGGCGCTATACCTTGGCCGCCGGCGCAACGGGTACATCATCGGAATGCCGCTGGCGGAGAGCGAGCAATTGCTGGACCAGCTCTGGGCGCACGCCTCGCGGCCTGAACTCGTTTGGTGCCAGCAGTGGCAAGCGGGCGATACGTTGATCTGGGACAACCGGTGCCTGATCCATCGCCGCGATCAATTCGACGCGAACGCCCGGCGCATGATGCACCGCGTGCAGATCAAGGGCGAGCGGCCCGAATAATCCGGCATCACGCTGGACTGGCAGCGTGATGGTGAACCTCGGGGGACCGACCGCTAAACATCGAGTTCCTGATCCCGCGCTGACCGCCACTTCCTGCCCCGTCAGCTCCGGCACATCACGCGCCGCTGCCACGAGAAGGCATTCCTGCTGAAATAAACTTGCACCGGTCCGACACGCGGGTGCGCCCCGCATCGGGCGCACTGCCCCCACCTACTTCCGACTTTCGCCTTTCGACTTCAGGCGGGCTCCGCAGGAGGATAAATAGGGTCAGTGCAACTTTTTCGCCGCACTAAAGCGGCGCTCGCGGGACGGATAACTTACACTGACCCCGTTTATTCAGCAAAAAGAGAATCGCTCAGAGCACGCCAAGATGAGTGATGCGTGATCGGGTATGGGCGTTGGGGATACGCGGCGACAGCGTAAGATTTCGAACCGATCGGCAGCATTGTTCGACCCCCAGTAATGACAGATGCGGCGAAGAAGAGGAAGAAGAGAGCTCCGCGGTATCACCACTGCGTTTACGTTGTCCTGCTGTCAAAGGACGTTTCGTACGAAACGAAGTTCAGGAAGAGCAACCCAAATTACAGTCCTGACAAGCCCTGTGTCTACGTCGGGATGACGGGGCAGAGCCCGGATATCCGCTTCGACAAGCACAAGGCGGGGATCAAGGCGAACCGGTACGTCAAGAAGTACGGCGTGCGGCTGATGCCGGAGCTCTACGAGGTCTACAATCCCATGCCCTACGAGGCGGCGCTGGACATGGAAATCGAGCTGGCGATCCACCTGCGCGCGAAGGGCTACGGAGTGTGGCAAGGATGAGGCCAGAAGAGCGACGGCGGAGGGAGTCGAATCACTTGACCTCGCGGCTTCCCTGGTTTCGCGTTCGTCCCGGGGTTCGCCAACGCACTCGAGAGCCCGCCGCCGGACGGCGATAAAATCCCTTGTACCTCGTATGGCCGAAACGAATCATTCCCCAACCCGATACAAGGAGAAGCCAGAATGCAACCGGAAGCGCTGAAAGGAAGCTGCTTGTGCGGTTCAGTCCGCTTCGAGCTCAAGCCGCCGTTAACGGGTTTCAGGTATTGCCATTGCAGCCGCTGCCGCAAAGCGACCGGAGCCGCGCATGCCGCGAACATCTTCCTGCCCATGAACCAGCTCACCTGGCTCGCGGGCGAGACGCTCATCCGGCGTTTCGATCTGCCGGGCGCCAAGCGCTTTGCCGTGTGCTTCTGCACCCAGTGCGGCACGCGCGTGCCGAGCAAGATCACCGGCACCGAAAACTGCCTCGTGCCGGCCGGCGTGCTTGACGCGAGCCCGGACTTGCGTCCGGACGGCAGTATTTTCTGGGGATCGAGGGCGCCGTGGTTCATGGAAACCCAGGAACTCCCGAAGCACGACGAGTACGGCAAGTAGGGCCCCCAGCCCGGGCCGGACCCGCGCATCGCATTGATCCGCCTTCAAATCAACGCCATGCAGGGGCGGCTCCGCGCCTTGGCAGCCCGGAGCCCGGTGACGGGTGATGGGCAATCCCCGGGGACCCGCCCCCAAGCGGTAACCTCTCCTGGATCTACTGTCGTCCGACTCGCGCGTCCGGCGATACCAAGCACCGTTCCGATATACTCTCGTCGGCACGATTACAGGAAACTCGGGAGGCGCCGATGAAATTCACAGCTGCCCTGGCCTGCGTTGCCGCCGCAGCCGGATGGGTGCAGCTCGCAGCGGCGCAAACCGCCCCTAGCAGTGCCGGCGCGAACTGGCCGGAGCGGCCCGTTCGCATCGTAGTACCGTTCCCGCCCGGCGGGTCATCGGATTTCGCTGCGCGGATTCTCACCCTGCACCTGCAAAAGACGATCAAGCAGACGATCGTCATCGACAACCGCGGCGGCGCGGGCGGCAACATCGGCAGCGAGATCGTTGCCAAGGCCGCGCCGGACGGATACACGTTCCTCATCACCGCCGAAGGCCCCGTCACGATCAGCCCGAGCCTGTACTCGAAGCTGGGATACAGCCCGAGCCGGGATCTCACCCCCATCACGCCAGTGATTACCTATTCCAACGTGGTGGTGGTGCATCCCACGGTGCGCGCCAATACCATGAAGGAGCTCATCGCGCTTGCAAAAGAGCAGCCGCGCAAGCTCACCTATGCGCACCCCGGCATCGGCACCAACGTGCATCTCGCCTCCGAGCTCCTGAAGCTCATGACGGGAACGGACATCGTCGGCGCGTCGTACAAGGGCGGCGGACCGGCGGTTGCGAGCGTCGTCGCGAATGAAACCCAACTTTCGCTCGCCACGGCGCCGTCGGCGATACCCCACGTGAAAGGCGGCAGGCTGAGGGCGCTTGCCGTCACCACGGCCAAGCGCTCCGCAGTCCTGCCGGACCTGCCGACGATCGCCGAGGCCGGCGTGCCCGGCTACGGCGTCGAGGGCACGGTATTGCTCCTCGCGCCGAGCAAGACGTCTCCGAAGATCATCGCGCGCCTGTACGAAGAATCGGCGAAGATCCTGAAGATGCCGGAGGTGCGGGACGCCGTCGCCGCGGGCGGGTCCGAGCCGGGAGGCGCGCCGCCGGCGGAGACACAGAGGCTCGTCCGCGAAGAGAGCGCGATGTGGGAGAAGCTCATCAAGGCGCTGGGCGTGAAGCTCGACTGAGCAGGATCGCGGCAGTTTAGCGTCAGAAAACAGCCTGAGCGACGACTGACGCCTCACGAATCACGGCTCACGACTCACGCCGTTGCGCGGCGCAATCGACCGCGCCGGTCACTCGACCTTCGCGCCGGACTCCTTCACGATCTTCGCCCACTTGGCGTGCTCGTCCTTGAGATAGGCCGCGAACGCCTTGGATCCCTGCGGCACGTCCCCACCCGCATCGAGCATGCTCTCGCGCACCTTCGGCGTCCGCAGGATCTTGACGACCTCCTTGCTCAGCCGCGCGACGATCGCCTCGGGCGTCTTCGCGGGAACGAGTACGCCGAACCACGTGACCGTGCTGAACCCCGGGTAGCCGGCTTCCGCCACGGTCGGCACGTCGGGAAGCGTGGGCGAGCGTTTGAGCGAGGTTACCGCGAGCGCGCGCTGCGTGCCGGCCTTGACGTGAGGCGCCGCGGTCTCGAGCGAGGAGACGAACGCGGCGACACGCCCGGCGACGAGATCCGGGATCGCCACCGCCGCGCCCTTGTACGGCACGTGGATGAACTTGATGCCCGCCAGCTGCTGAAGCAGCTCGATGGAGAGGTGGCCGACCGTGCCGATGCCTGAGGACGCGTAGTTCACCTCCTCCGGCTTCGCCTTCGCCGCCTTGATGTAATCGCCGAGGGAGGCGTACGGAGATTTCGCGCCGACGGTGAGCACGATCGGCACCGCGGAGATGAGCGTGATCGGGGTGAAATCCTTCAGTGCGTCGTAGGGCAGCTTCCCGTAGAGCCCCGGGCCGATCGCGAGGTTGCTGGTCTGCCCGATCACCAGCGTGTAGCCGTCGGGCGAAGCTTTCGCCGCGAGCCCGATGCCGAGCGTGCCCCCCGCGCCGGGCCGGTTGTCCACCACCACGCTCCAGCCGAGGGTGTCGGTCATCATCGTGGTCACGCGGCGCGCGAGGATGTCGGTGCCCCCGCCCGGCGGGAACGGCACGATGAAGCGGATCGGCTTGTTCGGGTAGGCGCCCTGCGCGAGAACGGGTCCGGCGAAGGCCGCGGCGAGCGCGAGCGCCGCGGCAACCGCGCACCTGCTGATGAGGCTCATTGAAGTCTCCCCCCTTGTTACCGAGCCGGCGCCGCGCGAGGCGGCCCCGGCCGGGCGTTTCGTTGGCTGCGCGCCGTGCATCGTGCCAGAAACCGGCGCGGTTTCAAATACCGGCGCACGCTACCGCGCGTTCGGGGTTCCGGGTTCAAGGTTCAAGGTTCAAGGTTCAAGGTTCAACGTTCAAGGTTCAACGTTCAAGGTTCAACGTTCAAGGTTCAAACGAGAAACGAGGAGGAGTCGGGGCGCAAGCACGGCGTGCCGCCGACCTTGCTCGCATGCTATGCTTTCCGGCACTAACTATAACGTTGCCGAAGCGACGGAGGAGGAGCGCAGATGAAACCCGCAGTCAAAACCATAACGCTGGCCGTTTTTTCCATTTTCGCGTGGAGTGCAGCGGGCAGCGCGCACGCGCAGTCCGAGTACCCGGCGCGGCCGATACGACTCATCGTCGGATTCGCGCCCGGCGGCGGAACGGATATCGTGGCCAGGATCGTCGCCAACAAGCTGGACGAAGCCTGGCGGCAGCGGGTCA
This sequence comes from Betaproteobacteria bacterium, assembly GCA_016868035.1. Classification (GTDB taxonomy): domain Bacteria; phylum Pseudomonadota; class Gammaproteobacteria; order Burkholderiales; family SG8-41; genus SG8-41. The sequence goes on from VGID01000015.1 coordinate 8,233, forward strand.
TCGTCGACAACCGCCCGGGCGCGGGCCAGATCATCGCGGCCGAGCTGACGGCCAGAGCCACGCCCGATGGCTACACGGTCTTCATGGCCGCCGCGGGGTTCACGATCCTGCCGGCCTTCAACAAGAAGCTGCCTTTCGACCCCGTGCGCGATTTCTCGACGATCGCCATGGCGGCGCGCGCCCCCAACGTGCTGGTCGTGAGTCCCTCGCTCGGGGCCCGATCGGTGAAGGATTTGATCACGCTGGCGCGCGCGAAGCCGGGGCAGCTGAGCTTCGGGTCGGGCGGCGTCGGCGCCCCCAGCCACGTGAGCGGGGTGCTTTTCGGGGCGCTCGGCGGGATCGACGTCACGCACGTGCCCTACAAGGGGTCGGGTCCCGTGATGGTGGATCTCCTCGGCGGACAACTCGCGATGTCCTTCCCCGACCTCGCGACGCCGCTTTCACACATCAAGGCGGGAAGACTCCTTGCGCTGGCGGTGACGACGCGCGAGCGCTCCGCGCTGCTGCCGGATGTTCCGACAATGGCGGAATCGGGCATACCCGGCTACGAGGCGAGCAGCTGGTTCGCGATGATCGGCCCGGCCGGGATGCCGAAACCCGTCGTCGCAAAGCTCAACGCGGCCCTCAACCGGATACTGCAGGAGCCGGACGTCCGCAACACGTTGCGGGCGCAGGGCGCGACCGCGGTTGGCGGCTCGCCGGCGGAGCTTGCCTCGACGATCTCGGGCGAGATCGCAAAGTGGACCAAGCTCATGGCCAAGGTAGGGATCAAGCCGGAGTAGCGAGCCTTCCCCGCGCCCGGGAATCGGGTTCGCCGGCCGAAAACGCGCGAGCCGGTCAGCGCGCTCCGGCGCTCACGATCCGAGATCGACGATCAGGTTGCCGGCGCGATCCACCTGCGCGCGCGCGCTCGGCGGAACGATCATCGTCGCCGAAGCCTCCTCGACGATCGCCGGTCCCTTGATGCCGGTTCCGGCGGCAAGCGCGTAGCGGTCGTAGACCGGCATCTCCACGAAACGGCCGCGGCTCGCGAGCCACGCCTTGCGCGTTCCCTTCCTGGCGCCGGACGCAGCACTCCTGCGCTCGTGCACCTTGAGTTCCGTGCGGCCGGCCTTCGCGGTCAGCGCAACGCGGATGTTGATGATCTCGATGTCGCTCACCAGCGGCACCTGGCGAAAGACGCGACGGTATTCCCGGACGAATGCCTGGCGGATTGCAGCGAGCGATTTCGGCGTATACGGGCCTTTCGGCAGCGGCGTAACGAGCTCGAAGCCCTGCCCCACGAACCGCAGGTCCGCCGCGCGCTCGACCGACACCTTGGGCTTCCCCGGCAGCGTGGCATCGATTACCGTGCGGGCATCGCGCTCGAGCTCGCGGAACGCGCGCTCGAAAGCGCCCCAGTCCAGCTTGCCGAGCCGCCTGGCGAGCGTCGCGACCCGGTCGACGCGCGCCGGGGCCATGAGCAGGCCGAGCGCGGAGGCGACGCCCGCGCTCGGCGGGCAGATCACGCGCCGGATGCCGAGCCGCTTTGCCACCTCGCACCCATGCAGCGGCCCTCCCCCGCCCGTGACGAGCAGCGCGAACTCGCTGGCGTGGCGTCCCCGCTCGGCGACGTGCACGCGCGCGGCCGCGGCCATGTTCTCGTTGACGACCGAGTGGATGCCCCACGCGAGCTGGGCGCCCGCCAGGGCGGATTTCGCCGCGAGCGGCTTGATCGCCTCCGCCGCCAGTGCGCGATCGATCTTCATCGTGCCCCCGGCAAACGTGGACGGATCCAGGAACCCCAGCTCGAGATTCGCGTCCGTCACCGTCGCGTCCTTGCCGCCACGCCCGTAGCACGCCGGTCCGGGCGCGGCGCCGGCACTGCGCGGCCCCACCTTGAGCAGGCCGAGGGCGTCGATCTCCGAGATCGACCCCCCGCCGGCGCCGATCTCGATCAGCTCGATGGTGGAAATGCTGATGGGAAAGCCGCTGCCCTTCGCAAACCGCTTGGCGCGGCTCGCCTCGAACTGGTACGCGATCAGCGGCTCGCCCTCTTCGACCATCGCGAGCTTCGCCGTCGTGCCGCCCATGTCGAACGCGAGCACGTCGCCGACGCCGGAACGGCGGCCGAACAGCGCGCCGGCAAGCGCTCCCGCAGCCGGCCCCGATTCAAGCAGCTGGACGGGAACCCGCTTGGCTTCGGCGATATGGGTGAGGCCCCCGCTCGAAAGCATCATAAACAGCGGCGCCTTGATGCCCAGCCTTGCGAGCTCCGAGGCGAGCTGCGCGAGGTAGCTCTCCGCGAGTGGCTTGATATAGGCGTTGACGACCGTCGTCGACGTGCGCTCGTATTCGCGGATCTGCGGGGCTACATCCGAGGACAGGGAGACGAAGAGCTTCGGGAATTCCCGCTCGATCAGCGCCCGCGCGCGCCGCTCGTGGACCGGATTTGCATACGCGTGCAGGAGCGAGACCGCCAGCGACTGGACGCCGTGCCGCACGAGCTCGCGCACGCGCTCGAGCAATGTCTCCTCGTCGAGCGGCATCTCGATGCCGCCGTCCGCTCCGATGCGCTCGGGCACCTCCAGCCGCAGGCGCCGCGGGACGAGCGGCTCGGGCAGCTCGATGAACAGGTCGTAGAGCTCGTACTTGTGCTCGCGCCGCATCTCGAGGATGTCGCGGAAGCCTTCGGTGGTGACGAGCCCCGTCGGCGCGCCCTTGCGCTCGATCAACGCGTTGGTGAACAGCGTCGTCGCATGCACCATGCGGGCGACGTCCCGGTACTCGAGGCGCTCGGCCTCGAACAGGCGGCGGATGCCCGAGATCACGCCGCGATGCGGCGATTCCGGCGTGGTGAGCTCCTTGTGGCTGTAGGAAACCGCGCGTTTCTGGTCGTAGACGACAATGTCGGTGAAAGTGCCGCCGATGTCGATGCCCAATGCATATTGCGCCATGAGGTGAGTCTCGATTTCGTTTTTGGAATTGGTTGTTAACGAGCTGCCGAGTCGCGCAGGCTCCTCGACCCTGCGCTCACGAATCTACGTAGCCGCTGGCAACATCGTTATGCGCGCGTTCCCGCGCCCGCTTACCCGGCAGCCCGAATCCTCCGCCGCCGGGCGTGCGCAACAGCACGGTGCCCCCGGGCTGGACCACGTGCTGCGCCTTGGGATTGACCTGCGCCCCGTTGATCAGCACTTCCCCCGGCGCGCCCGCACCGCCGCCGGCAACCCCGGCCGGCGCGGCCTCGGGCCGGGTGCGCTCGGCGAGAAACGCGACGGTGATGGGCCCCGGCGCGCGGCTTTCGAACAGCGTCTCCTGGCCGTTCCCCCCGCGGAACTCGCCGCTGCCTCCGGTGCCGACGCGGAACCGGCGGTAGTGCACCTTGATCGGCACCAGCTGCTCGATCATCTCCACCGGGGTGGATTTCACGTTGCTGGGCCACGACAGCACGTGCGCGCCGTCGCGCCCGCGTGCCGCGCCGTAGCCTCCGTTGGAGAAGAACATGTTCGCGAACGCAGACCCGTCGTGGCGCTGCCCCATGGCGTTGAAGCACCACAGCGGAGAGCCGACCGTCGCGACGACCCGCTCGGGCAGCACCTCGGAGAGCGCCCGGATCACCATCATCGGGAAGAAATGCCCGACCAGGGCGCGCGCGCCGCCCGCCGCCGGCGGCTTCGAATTCGCAATCGAGCCGAGCGGCGCCTTGATCGTGATCGGCCGGAGCACCCCCTCGTTGTTGGGAATGCGCGGCGCGAGCACCGCCTTCACGCCAAAGGACGTGAATGCGATCGTATAGGCCATCGCCACGTTGATGGCGCGCATTACCTGGGCGGCCGAGCCGGCGAAGTCGATCACGATCTCGTCATCCTTCACCGTCAACGCCATCTCGAGCCGGATCGGCTGATCGAGCCCGTCGCTGACCGCGCTCTGCCGGTAGACGCCGTTCGGCACCTCCCGGATCGCGGCGCGCATCGCCGCCTCCGAGCGCGCATGGATGTGCCTTCCCAGCTCGTCGAGGGAGTCGAGCTTCTGCTCCTCGAGCAGCGCGATCACGCGCTCCTCCATCAGCGTCAGGGCGGTGAACTGCGCATAGAGGTCCCCCATGACCTGGTCCGGAACGCGCACGTTCTGGCGCAGGAACGCCTCGATGGTCGGATTCTTCTTCCCCGCATCGAGCACCTTCATCATCGGGATCTGCAGCCCTTCCTCGTACACATCGCGCGCGTCGGGGGACCGGATCTTGCCGCCGATGTCGGGCGCGTGCGCAACCGAGCCCGCGAACCCGGCGACGCGGCCGCGGTGAAAGATCGGCTTCGCGACGGTGATGTCCGGAAGATGCCCGGTCCCCAGCCAGATGTCGTTCGTGATCAGAACGTCGCCCGGCTTCAGCTGCGCCGGCGGGTAGGCCTTGATGAAGTGCGTAATGGTGCGCGGGACCGTCCCGATGAATCCGGGGATGCTCTCGGTCGCCTGCGCAAGCGACTGGCCACGCGCGTCCGTCAGCACGCAGGCGAAGTCGTTCGACTCGCGCACCACCGTGGAGAACGAGGTCCGCACCAGCGCGGCCGCGGCTTCGTCGACGATGGAAATCAGCCGGGTCCACAGCATCTCGAGCGTGACGGCATTGAAGCGGGAGGAGGCCATGATTTTCGAAGCACCTTGCGTATCGTTGGAAATCCCTGCCGACCTCCCGCGTCTTTCGGGGAGGGCAAATCAGCGGCGTGGGCGTATCCGCGCAGCCGACAAAAAGCGGCATTCTAGCGTGTACGGCTTCCGCGGGGCAGTCCTTTGGCGGTTACGCAGCGCGCCACCGGGTCCTCCCGGGCCTCCGGTTCGCCGGTGTCGGGTGATGGGCGACGAGACAATCGAAGGCGAAAGTCGAAAGGCGAAAGTCGAAAGGGGCGAGCGGCGAGAAACGAGTGACCAGAAACACGTCGTTGGGGTCCCCTGTTCGCCGCCGAGCAGCGCAGGCCAGCCCGGGAATTCGGTCGAGCACTGTCGAACCAGGGTGCCGTGATTCGTGTGTCGCGGGAACCGTCCACGACCATGTCCTTGAACTCGAGTGTTACCGATGTGCTTGACTTGTACACCTCTCTTTGGTGACTTTCTCTTGGGCGAGCAAGAGAAAGTAACCAGGCCCCGGGAGGGGACTGTACCCGCAATGCGGATGCCGAAAGGCGAAAGAAGGAAGGAGAAAGGAAAGGCCCGCCGGAGACGGCTACCGGACGAGAAACAGCGAGAGCTGCGGGACGAACGCGAGGAGCACCGCCACCATCAGCATGGCCAGCACGAAGGGCACGGCCCGCGCGGCGATCGACAGGACCGGCTGGCCGGTGATGCCCGAGATCACGAAGAGGTTCAAGCCCAGCGGCGGCGTGATGAAGCCGATGCCGAGCGAGGTCACCATGAAGACACAGAAGTGGACCTCGTTCATGCCGATGGACTGGGCGAGCGGCAGCATGATCGGTCCCAGGATCACGATGTTCGGGGTGCTCTCCATCACACAGCCTGCGATCATGAAGATGCCCAGCATCAGGAAGATGGTGATCGTGGGGTCTTTCGTGACGGCGTTGACCGCACCGACCAGGCTCTGAGGCACTTCGGTGATCGCCAGGACTTGCGCGAGCGGCAGCGCCACCGCGATGATGGGCACGATCACCCCGCAGACCTTGGCCGAGCCCTCCAGCGAGCTCGGAAAATCCTTGAGCCTGAGCGTGCGCTGGATGACACCGACCGCGATGGTCGTCACGACGGCGACGGCGGCGGCTTCGGTCGGCGTGAACACCCCGGAGTAGATGCCGCCGAAGATGATCGCCGGAATCAGCAGCGCGTATCGGCCGTCCCAAACGCTGGCGAGCCAGGCGCGCATCCTGAAGCGTCCGCTCGAGCGTTCGTAGCCCCGAACGCGGTTCATGACCGCGTTGGTCACCATGATCGAGATCATGATCAGCACGCCGGGCACCGCGGCGGCGATGAACAGCGTGGAGGTCGAGATTCCGAGCACCATGCCGATGATGATGTAGGCGATCGACGGCGGGATCAGGATGCCGGTGCAGGCGCCGGACGCCACCAGCGCGCACGCGTAGGCCGGCGAGTAGCCCTCCTTGATCAGGCGCGAGATCGTGATGCGGCCCACCGCCGCGGCGCCGGCCGCATCCGAGCCGGAGATGCAGGAGAAGAAGCCGCAGCCGAGCACGGTGGACGTGCCCATGCCGGAGCGCACGCTGCCCATCGTGGCGCTCGCGATGTTGAGCAGCTTGATCGACATACCGGTGCGCACGAGCAGGTCGCCGGTGAGGACGTACAGCGGGATCGCGATCAGCGCGAACGCGTCCAGTCCATGAAAGACGGACTCACCGACCAGCGCCAGCGGCAGCGCTCCGGTGACCCACAGGATGAGCAGCGCGGTGACGCCGAGCGCGACCCACACCGGCACCGCGAGCGCGAAGAGCACCAGCATCAGGATCAGCGGGCCGATCACGGTCCACCCGACCTTGGTTGCAGCGAACGCCTCGGGGATGTACATGCCCGCGCTCAGTCGAACAGGCGCTTGCCCGCGCGCGGCGGGCGCCCCGCCAGGAGGTCGCTGACGTCGTGCACGATCGACTGCCCCACCCGCAGCAGCACGAGCGCGAAGCCGAACGGCACGGCGAACAGCATCCACGCGCGCGAGATGCGCAGGCCCTCGATGACGGAGCCGAACTGCAGCGAAGTCATGAAGGCGTTCATGGACAGGTAAAACACGATGACCGCGAAGAAGGCCATCAGTACGTCACCGAGGAGCAGGATCGCCGAGCACACCCGCGGCGGCAGGAAGTTGAGCAGCACGTCGATGCGGATGTGCGCGCGGTCGCGCACGGCCGCTGCGGCGCCGATCCACACGAGGTAGATGAAGATGTAGCGCGCGGTCTCCTCGCCCCAGACGGACGAGTAGCTCAGCACGAAGCGGCGCACCACCTCGACGAAGATGACGGCGACGATGTAGATGTAGAGCGCCAGCAGCATCCAGCGCTCGCCGTCCGCATCGATCCGGGCAAGCAGTCGTTTCATCGGATGGCGGGCGATTCGCGGGCCGGGCGGGCTTGCATGCAAGTCAGGCGGACGCGCGCGACGCGGCGCGGATCGGAGATCCGCGCCGGGCCACGCGCCTTCCGGCCGCTCTTAGACGTCGTGCACGAAGTAACGGCCGCGCGCGCGGGCGGCCGCGCGCATGCGCTCGAAGTTGTCCAGCGAGCCCGCCAGCTTGATCTTGATCGCGTCCCACTCCGGGCGCTGCCAGCCGCACGCGTCGGCCCACTGCTTGATTTCGGCAGCGGTGGGCACGTAGAAGCGCACGCCCGCGGCGGCCATCTCGGCCATCGCGTAGGCGCGTGATGCCGGCACCTGCGCGAGATTCTGCTGGAACGTGATCTCGCTCGCGAACTCGATGCCCTCCCGGACATTGGCCGGCAGCTTGCGGAACCACCCGGCGTTGCACGAATAGACCTGCGAGTCGGGCACCGACTTGTTGAACGTGATCCAGGACAGGATGTCCTTGAAGCCGTTGGAGTAGAGCGCGACGACCGCCGGGTCGAGTGCATCGGCCACGCCCTGCTGGATGGCCGAAGGCGTCTCGCCCCAGGCGACCGGGGTCGGGTTCGCGCCCGCGAGGCGGTAGAACTGCTGCAGGATCTCGGAGGCCGGCACGCGGAACTTGACGCCCTTCAGGTCCGACGGCGTCTTCAACGGCGCATTGGCGAGGCCCTTGCGCGCGGCAACGGTGCGCGGATCGAGCACCAGGTACAGGAGCACCTTGAAACCGCGCTCCTCGGCCTTGGTGTGGACGATGGATTTCCACGCCTTCGAATCCACCAGGTTGGCGAACTCCTGGTTCAGGCCGCACCAGTACGGGATGTTGATCAGGTCGACTTCGGGCGCGAACGGCGAGAAGTTCGAGATCGAGTGCTGGGCCGCCTGGAAGGTGTTGGCCTGCACGCCCTGCGCCAGCGCCGCGCCCATGCCGAGCTGGCCGCCGGGCGCGAGGCGCACGTAGAGGTAGCCGTTGGTCGCGTTCTGGATGTTCTCCTTGAGATTGAGCTGCATCAGCGGATACCAGCGCGTCGCGCCGATGCGGTACTCGGTGGCGATGGTCATGGTCTCCTTGGCGGTCTTCTGGCGCTGCTGCTCCTCGGCGGCCGTCTGCGCGACCGCGCTCTTGCTGGCGAGCGCACCCGCGCCAGCGGCCGCGACGGCCACGGTGAAGCCGAACTTGCCGCTCACCGCCAGGAAGCGCCTGCGTTCCGTCAGCGCGTGCTCGGCGCGGTCCGAGGCGGGTTTTTGGGGGGTCTTCGCGTCTTTCTTCACGGCGTTTCTCCTTGTGCGTTGGTTTTCCTGAGAGAGCGCGACAGTGAATCGTCGCGCGGTAACAAAAGGCAAATGCTCGTGCGCGGTTAACCGGACGGCGGCTCGCGCGCGCCGCAGGGCTGGTCACGACGCTCCGCCGCGAGGGACGCCACGGCGAACGAGATCGCCGAGCCGAACAGCAGGAGGAACTCGGGCACGCGCTCCAGGCGCCAACTCACGTCCCATCCCATTGCGCGTGCCCACCAGCCCAGCAACACGTTCGCGCAGAACAGCGAGAAGCATGCCGCGCACGCAACCAGGGCGGCCACCTCCAGGCGGGAGCGCGCGTCGCGCGCCGGGTCAATCATCGATCATCCCTTTCACGGCCGCACGATCGGCGCCGCAACGTCCGCGCATGCTCAAGACCTCTGGTTTTCTCAACTTCCGGAATGATAAGTGCTTACGTTGCCAACGCCGTGATGCCAGCACTGCGACAATAATCTATGCTCGCGGCCCCCGGGTGTCAAACGGGTCGGAAGGCCCATCCGCCCGCTGCGCGCTCGCCGTCCTCGCGCGACCGGAGTCTGCGTTGCGCGGGGTCGGCTCGCGATGGATCCGGCTTCCTGTGGGCCGTCCGCGGGCATTCGAGGCGTGCGAAATCGGCGTAATGATGAATGCTGCCCCGTTTTCCAGTGCCTTCCGCCTTCAAACATCCGGGGGCCGGGACCCCGCGGGCTCAGACTCCGGTTCTTTTCGGAGCTCATCGGCGGCTCCATCGTTGTCGTTCTTGCCGGCATCCATCGCATTCGGCCGCCGATCTTGACAGGGGCCGAAAGTGTACTGTATACAGTTTTCAGAAGCTCGCTCGCCGAAGCGCGCCATCCCAACCTGACACCAAGAGGACACGCCATGACCGTCGCAACCCGAACACTCGTCACGATCGAAAGCGCCGAGGCCGTGCTCGGCCTGCACTGGTTCGTCGCCCGGGATTACACTGCGAAGGACGAAGGCCTGGAAATCAAGATCATAACGCCCGGCATCAAGACGCGGTTCGATGCCAGCGATCCGCGGTCATTCGACCATCACCTGGTTTCCTCCACGAATTACCAGAAGGCGTGGGAACAGGGGAAGTGCGACGTGTACCGCGCCTGCGAGTGGGGCCAGATCCGGCGCACCTACGACAGCCAGCGCAAGGGCCCGATCGCCGGCAAACGTCCGGCCATGGTGTTCCAGGCCGTGTACGTGCGTCCGGATTCGCCTCTAAATACGCCGATACAGCTCGCCAACCAGACCGTCGGCGTGCAGTTTCACCAGGGCTCGCATTACTCCACGCTCGCGATGCTCGAGGGGTTTCTCAAGCGCGAGGAGATCAAGCTGTTTCACGCCGGCATGGTGCAGGAGCGTTACGAAGCGTTGATGGACGGGACCGTCGAGGGGGCGACGCTGATGGAGCCGTGGATCACGCTGGCGGAAAAGCAGGGCTGCAAGCAGGTGATCGGCACTTTCTATCAGGGTCTGGAAAACATTTCCGCCGACATGCGCCCCGAAACGGTCACCGCGCTGACCCGCGCCGTCAAGAAGGCGGTCAAGCTGATGAGCGCTGACATGCGCAAGCACGTCCACTACATGACGGAAGAGATTCCCGAGAAATACGCGAAGCAGATCAGCCCGGCGGACTTCCACCTCCCCCGGCTGCGTTACGTGGATCCGGCACCCTACACGCAGCAGGATTTCCAGCGCGCCTACGACTGGATGCTCACGTGGGACCTGGTCGGCCCCAACGCGAAATACGACAACATGGTGTGCAACGTGTATTAGAGGGCTGAATCCGCAACCCGTGCGAGCGCACTATGCGCCGAACCGGCACGTAATCAGCGGCGATACAAACGTTCAGATTGGTCCGGCGGCTCCGGCGGCGGGGCGCCCGGATGGCGCATAATGGGCGGCGCTGCGCTGTAGCGCCGCTGGGGAGCGGGCCCAGGGTGGCCCGCGGACAAATCTGAGCAATCCCTGGTTGAACGGCGTCTTGGGACGCCAAGCCGTTCGGGCGCAGTCCGGATGGCCGGTGTTGTTGCGAGGAGCGTCTCATTCGTGGTGAAGAACCGGGCGAACCGGGTGGTTGTTGTCGGCGCCGGGCCCGTCGGCCTGGTTTCGGCCCTCGGTCTTGCGGTCCAGGACATCCCCGTCCTCGTCCTCGAATCCCAGCCGTCGCTCTTCATGGACCTGCGCGCCGGGTCGTTCCATCCCCCGAGCCTGGAGGCCCTCGCGCCGTTGGGCGTCACGAAAAAACTGCTCGAGATCGGCATCATCGTCCCGCGCTGGCAGTTCCGGGATCGCGCCGAGGGGGTGATCGGGGTGTTCGAGCTGTCGCTCCTGAAGGATGAGACGCCCTACCCGTTTCGCCTGCACTGCGAACAGCATAAGCTCACGCCCATGGTGCACGCGATGCTGGGCGGTTTCCCGCACGCAGAGGTCCGGTTCTCCGCGACCGTTGCGAGCGTCCGGCAAACCGACGACGTCGTCCACGTGCGCGTGAATACGCCCGACGGGCCCGAAGACATCGAGGCAGCATGGGTCATAGGTGCCGACGGGGGCCGCAGCGTCGTGCGCAAGTCGTGTGGCATCGAATTCGAGGGGTATACCTATCCCGAGCGCTTCGCGCTCGTCAGCACGCCCTACGACCTCGGTGCAATCGGCTACACTGAGACGGCGTACATCGCGCACCCAGACGACTGGTGCGCGGTGTTCCACCTGCCGGACGAACGGCCGCCGGGACTGTGGCGGTTTCTCTACGGATGCCGGCCCGACGAGACGGAGGAAGAGGCGTTGTCCGATGACGTTGTGCAGTCGCGGCTGCAGGCTTTCATACCCCGCGACGAGCCGTACGAGACGCGGCACCGTACGATCTACCGCGTCCATCAGCGCGTGGCCGAGACGTTCCGCGTCGGACGCGTGCTGCTCGCCGGGGACGCGGCGCACCTCAACAATCCGATCGGCGGTTTCGGCATGAACGCGGGCTTGCAGGACGCGGCAAATCTCGTCGAGAAGCTGGGCAGGGTATGGCGCGGCGAGGCCGACGGGAGCCTGCTCGACCGTTACGTGCGCCAGCGCCGGACCGTCAACATCGAGTACGTGCAGGAGGTGTCGATCCGCAACAAGCGCACGCTCGAGGAGCGCGATCCGGCCGTGCGCCGCCAGCGCCTCGAGGAGTATCGCCGGGCCGCGCAGACGCCCGCGCTCGCGAAGGAGATCCTCATGAAATCCTCGATGATAGCCAGCATGCGCCGCGCCAACGCCATCCAATAGGCGCTCCACGCCGCGCTGCCGATCGCTGTCGTTCACGGCGCCGCGCGAGGCCACTCAACCGAACGACGCTCCACAGAGGAGGCTTGCTATGAAGACATGGAACCTGCGCTACCGTTACGGTTTTTGCCTTGCATTGCTGCTGGCGCTGCTCCTGGGCGTCGAATCAGCGGCGCTCGCCCAGCGTTATCCGGCGAAGGCGATCAGCCTGGTCGTGCCCTTCCCCGCCGGCGGGCGCACCGACCTCATCGGGCGGATCGTGGCACAGCACCTCCAGGGACACCTGAACACCACTATCGTCATCGTGAACAAGCCGGGGGCAAGCGGCGTGCTCGGTTCGCTCGAAGTGCGTCAGGCGGCCCCCGACGGCTACACGCTGGGTTTCTTTTCAACCGCCTTCATCACCGCGCAGTACACCGTGTCCACGCCGATCGTGATCAAGGAATACGACCTCCTCGCCATCGTGAACGTCGATCCGATGGCGGTCGCAGTCAACGAGGCCGCGCCGTGGAAGACCCTGGCACAGGTCGTGGACTACGCGCGCAAGAATCCCGGGAAGGTGCGAATCGGCATGATTCCGGGCGCATCGGCGCAGATCTTCGCCGGCGCGCTCGCCAAGGCGGCCGGCGGTCTGAAGATGATCGACGTGCCGTTCAAGGGCGACGCCGACGGCGCCGTGGCGCTGGCGGGCGGCCACATCGACGTCCACGTGGCGGTGCCGGTCGCATACAAGGCGCTGGTCGCAGCGAAGAAGCTGCGGGTGCTCGCCGTGGCCGCGGAGGAGCGGTCCCCGCTCTATCGCGACATCGCGACGTTCCGCGAAAACGGCGTCGATCTCGTGATCGGCGCCTTCCATGGCGTCTACGGGCCACGCGGCATGCCGGCGGAAGTCCGTGACACCCTGATTGCGTCGATCGAGAAGACGGTGACCTCCAAGGAGCTGGTCGAGCAGATGAACACGGCCGGCGCCGGCATCCTGTTCCGCAAGGGCGAGGCCGCGACGGCTTTCCTCGCGCAGCAGGATGCGACATACCGCCAGATCATAGAAGATCTCGGCATGCGCACGGTACCGAAAAAATAAGACGGCCCCGTGGAATCCGAAACGAGCGAGCGCCGCGTGCCGCGCCTGGCGCGGATGGCTGCCGCGGCCCTCGTCGCTGTCGGACTGGCGGCGCTCTACGAAGCCACGAGCTTTGCCTTCGGCACGGTGCGCCAGCCGGGAACGGGGTTCTTTCCGGTCCTGGTCGCGGCGGCGGTCGTTTTCTTCGCGGCCATCGCGTTCGCCGAGCGCCCGGATCCGGAGAGCGACAGCGAACCCGGCAAACCGGGCGGGGCGGCGCGCGTCTGGACAGTCGTCACTGCGCTGGCAGTCTATGCCGTCGCGCTCAAGGCGGTGGGATTCATCATCTGCACCGCGTTGCTCATGGTCGTGCTGCAGCGCAGCGTCGGCCGGGTATCGTGGATCGCGACTGCCACCGGCGTTGTCTTCGGTTCGATCGGCTGTTACTGGATGTTCACCCGGCTTGGCCTGCCGCTCCCGGACGGGCTTTTCGGATTCTGAGGCCCGCGCGTGGAGATCCTCGACAGCCTCATGCTCGGGTTCTCGGTGTCGCTGGCGCCGGCGAACCTCGCGTACTGTTTTGCCGGGGTTCTGCTCGGCACCCTGATCGGAGTGCTGCCGGGCCTCGGGTCGGCAGCCACCATCGCGTTGCTGCTGCCCCTGACCTACAAGATACCCACTACCTCCGCCATCATCATGCTGGCCGGCATCTGGTACGGCTCGATGTACGGCGGCTCCACCACCTCGATCCTGTTGCGGGTGCCCGGCGAGTCGGCCGCGGTCATGACGTGCCTGGACGGATACGAAATGGCGCGCCGCGGGCGCGCCGGCGCGGCGCTCGGCATCGCAGCGATCGGCTCGTTTTTCGCGGGCACACTCGGCCTCGTGGGCCTCATCCTGCTGGCGCCTCCGCTCGCGGAGTTCGCGCTCGATTTCGGGCCGCCCGAGTATTTCGCGCTCACGCTCCTGGGGCTGACGCTCGTGAGCTTCCTCGGCTCGGGCTCGGTGCCCAAATCGCTTGCGATGGCGGCGCTCGGCCTGCTGCTCGGCACGGTCGGGCTGGACCCGGTGCGCAGCCAGGCGCGTTTCACCTTTGGCACCCTCTCGCTCCAGAGCGGGATCGACCTGATCCCGATGGTGATGGGACTGTTCGGCATGTCGCAGGTGCTGCACCTCGTCGACCGCCAGCCGAAGGCGGAGGAGATCGCAAAAACACCGCGTAAATTTCTCGAATTGCTGCCCAACCGGCGTGAGTGGCGAGACTCGATCGGTGCGATCTACCGCGGCAGCGTGGTCGGGTTCCTAGTGGGCATCCTGCCCGGAGCCGGCGGCACGATCTCGAGCTACGTGGCGTACGCGATCGAGAAACGCCGCTCGCCGCACCCCGAGCGATTCGGGCAGGGCGCGATCGAGGGTGTCGCCGCGCCGGAGTCGGCCAACAACGCCGCGACCGCAAGCGGCTTCATCCCCCTGCTCACGCTCGGGCTCCCCGCCAACGTCGTCATGGCGCTGATGCTCGGCGCGTTCATGCTGCACGGCATTACACCCGGCCCGACGCTCGTCACGGAGAAGCCCGACATGTTCTGGGGCGTCATTACCAGCATGTTCATCGGGAACTTCATGCTGCTTGTGCTGAACCTCCCGCTCATCAGCGTGTTCGCGATGGTGACCCGCATTCCCACGGCCCACCTGGTTCCGGTCATCGTGCTCGCCTGCATCGTCGGCGCCTACGGCGTGAACAACAATCCGTTTGACGTCTTCGTGATGCTGGGATTCGGCGTGTTCGGCTACTACGCCGAGCGCTCCGGCTTCAGCCTCGCGCCCCTGGTGCTGGCTTTCGTGCTCGGACCGTTCATGGAAACCGCGCTGCGGCAGTCGCTGATCCTCTCGCAGGGCGAGTTCGAATTTCTCGTGACACGGCCGATCTCGGCCGCGCTGCTCGGGTTCGCCGCTCTGCTGTTCGTGACGCCGGTGATACGCCGCCTCGCGGGCCTGCTCGCGTCACGCCGTTCCCAACCGAAAGCGGGCCGCTGACCCGCGCGAGATCGCCTCGCCCCGCGGGGGCCCCTGCCCGCGCGCCGCAACGCGGCGTCGTACTCAGGAGCGTCGCGGGGCGCGCCGCCGCTTGCCGGCGAAAAACTTCCTGATCTGCTCGCCCGTGAGCAGGATATGCTCCTGCATGCGCGAGCGCGCCGAGGAGAAATTCTTCCGCTCGATGTCTTCCAGGATGCGCCGGTGCTCCGCGGCGGCCTCGCGCAGGCGCTTGCGGTTGCCGGTGCGCCGCACGTACCGCTCGACCCTGAGGATCAGGCGCTCGACCAGCGCAATGGCGGCTTTCGATTGCGAAGGCTGATACAGGGTTCGATGGAACTCCCAGTTCTTGAGCACCCAGTTGTAGCCGTAATCGCGGATGCGATCCGTTTCGTCGCACAGGAGGTTGAGCCGGGCGAGCGCGGCGGCGTCGAGGCGGGGGCCGGCCTTCGCTACGAGATGGCCTTCCACCACCGCGCGGATCTCGATCAACTCCAGTATCTCGCCGAGTTCGAGGCCGGTGACCACGGTATGCCGGTGCGCGACGTTGCTGACCAGGCCTTCGGCATGGAGCTGGCGCAATGCCTCGCGGATCGGCACGCGCGAGACCTTGAAATACGCCGCGAGTTCGACCTGATTGAGCTCCTCTCCGTCCGAGAACTGGCCGTCATAGATTGCGGCGCGCAGCGCGTCCACGATGTAATCGGAGGTCGTGCGCCGTTCGAGTAAAGCCGGATCGACGGAGAGCCGCGCGAAACGCGCCGCTGTCATCGCCAGCGATTTTTCCGGAAAGCGACGTTTAGCCATTAGCGGTTGCCGGCCCGGCTTCGCGGCGCGCGGACGCCTCGCCCGAAGCTGCACCCATCCTGCGGCGCAGCGGCGCGCATGCTTCACGCGGTTCCAGCCTGATCTGTAACATCGGACCGGACGTGTCGGTAGCGGATACCAAGCATAATATAACGCACCTGGCCGCTTGCCAGATGGACGTGCCATCGCGCCCCGTCGCGCGAGTCTACGACGACATGCTCCCTGATCAAATTGCGACGGCACCGAATCTTGCTCGTCGCCGGACGGATCCCGACGTCCCGTAAAGACAAAAAGGGATCAAGCCCTGACGTCTTCCACAACTCATAGCCATCCCAGAACGGAGCCCGGAACGGGGTCGGACCCGCGCATCTCACCGGCAGAGCAAGACAAGGATGAGCGGAGGGGCGGCACTAAGGCAAAAGGATGAAGTCAGCAGGGCCTTTCTGAAATTTATCCGCAGCGTTTATCCGCGATTCCATTCTTGTTTTTCCTGGCGTCCTGGCGGTTCCCGCAAGCCGTGAGTCGTGAACGCTCAGCCCCCAATCCTCAGTCCTCAATCCTCAATCCTCAGTCCTCAATCCTCAATCCTCAGTCATTGGCGTCCTGGCGTTTCAACTCTGCTCTTGCCTCTCTGCCTTTCTCTGCGGTTCAATGTTCTGAGCAGGAACGAGCAAATGGGGCCCGCCTGGGGCGTCCCGGTTTCCTTCCGAACACACCCATGACCTGGACGTCCGCGCTTGGCCAACTCGATCGGACCGGTCCGGTGGAGTTCTGCATTCATCTCGTGGACGCAAAGGATGGCCCGCCGAAATGGCGCCGGCACAAGGGGCCGGCCAGATTCCGGTTCCGAAGCGTCCGCGCGGCGCTCTTTTCGCCGGACATGGGTGCGCGCGCAGCCTGCCTGGCATATTTGCGTTACGCCCATTCCAGTTACTCCGCGGGCACTCATCCAATCGTGCCCTACGTCGGGATCTGGTCTCAGGGCGCGGAAGAGGCTTTTCTTGTCAGGGCCGGTGCGGGCGACCCGGAAGTTACGGTCGTCCCTTCGGCAAGCCTGGACAGGGTCCGCGATTGCCCGCACGACGAGCTGCTCATGGTACTCGCAGGGCTGTTTGCAGCTGGAGCGGAAGCACATGGCGTTCGACTGTTGGGAAGCACTTCGGTGTATGAGTCGCGGCCAAATCGGGGACAGACCACAGTTTCTACGAGGCGCGCAAGGAACCCGGCTGCCGGCAGTTCGAGGTGCTGGTCGACAAGGCGGACCGCACGAAGGTCATGCTGTTCGAGATCTACGACGACGAGAAGGCGTTCGAAGCCCACCAGCAGACGCCGCACTTCAAAAGGTATCTCGCCGAGGCGGTGCCGCTGCTCGAGTCGCGCGAGCGGCATGCGATGCAGCGGGCGCTGCACTGACCCGTCTTTAGAGTCTTGCGGCGCACTTCTCGCGAGGCTCCGGCGCGCGAAGGCGGCAGCGAGGTCGGAATGGGCCGGGTGGCGACCGACGACTGATGACTGACGAATGAAGATCCCCCAAGACCGGGACGTCGTGCGCGAGTCAAACGCCGGGCACCGTTCGGCTATACTTTCGGCCGCAAGATTACAACAAACCCAGGAGGAGCGATGAAAACCATAATTGCTTTCGCCTGCGTCGCCGCGGCTTCCGCGTCGGTGCAGCAGGCGGTGGCGCAGACAGCCCCGGGGGGCGCGATCTGGCCGGAGCGGCCGGTTCGGATCGTCGTGCCCTTTCCGCCCGGGGGCTCGTCCGATTTCGCGGCACGGATTCTCACCCACCACCTGCAGAACACGATCAAGCAGACGATCATCATCGACAACCGCGGCGGCGCCGGCGGCAACATCGGCAGCGAGATCGTCGCGAAGGCCGCGCCGGACGGGTACACGTTCCTCATCACGGCCGAGGGCCCAATCACGATCAGCCCGAGCCTGTACCAGAAGCTGGGATACCTTCCGAGCCGCGATCTCGTCGCCATCACGCCGGTCATCACCTACTCCAACGTGGTGGTGATGCACCCCACGGTGCGCGCCAATACCATGAAGGAGTTGATCGCCCTCGCGAAAGACAATCCGCGCAAGCTGAGCTACGCGCACCCCGGGATCGGCACCAACGTGCACCTCGCCTCCGAGCTCCTGAAGCTCATGACGGGAACGGACATCGTCGGCGTGTCGTACAAGGGCGGCGGACCGGCGGTCGCGAGCGTCGTAGCAAACGAGACGCAGGTCTCTCTCGCCACGGCGCCCTCATCCATTCCCCACGTGAAAGGCGGAAGGCTGCGCGCACTCGCCGTCACCACCGCCAAGCGCTCCGCGGTCCTGCCGGAGCTGCCGACGATCGCCGAGGCCGGCGTGCCCGGCTACGGCGTCGAGGGCACGGTGCTGCTGCTCGCGCCGAGCAAGACGCCCCCGAAGATCGTCGCGCGCATGTATGAAGAATCCACGAAGATCCTCAAGATGCCGGAGGTACGGGACGCCGTCGCCGCGGGCGGGTCCGAGCCGGGAGGCGCGCCGCCCGCCGAGACGCAGAGGCTCGTGCGCGAAGAGAGCGCGATGTGGGAGAAGCTCATCAAGTCGCTGGGCGTGAAGCTCGACTGAATCAGCGCAACGCGTTGATCCGGCTTCATAACAACGCAATGAACTCGCGGTCCCGGGATCCGGCTGGCCCTGCTCGATGGCGTGTATCGGCGCACCGAGGGCGAGCCGGTCTTTGAACAGGCGCGTGCGCCCACCCGTGGTGAGCTTGAGGAGTTGCTCGACAAGGTCATCGCGCGCCTGCTGAAGATGCTGACGCGCTCAGGTCACCTTGTCGAGGAGGAGGGCGTGAGTTACCTCGCCGGCATGGATACGGACAATCCGCTGGCGTCATTGCAAGCCGCCTCCTGCACCTATCGCATCGCGCTGGGGCCGCGCGCCGGACAGAAGGTGCTGAGCCTGCGCACCGTGCCCGGCCGGGAGGAGAAAGCCACCTCGGCCCTGTGCGCCGAGGCGCACGGCGCGAGCCTCGATGCCGGGGTACGCTGCGGCGCAGATCAACGCAGACAACTCGAACGGCTGTGCCGGTACATCACCCGCTCGGCGATCGCGAACGAGCGGCTCGGTTGCAACGGCAAGTGCGAGGTCGTGCTGCAATTGAAGAGCCCCTGGCGCGACGGCACCACGCGCATCATCGCCGCCATCGAGGAGCCCGCGGTGATCGCGAGGATCCTCACGCACCTGGGCTTGCCTGCCAGAACCCCGCCGCGCTCCCCGGCGCGGCCGCTTTCCCTCTTCCAGGCGGCCTGATCCTCGAGGCAAGAACGGTTCCGCAACGGCGCCGACGATCCGGCGCGCTCTGCGCTCGCCTGGCGCGGGCGGCGGGCGTCGAAATCGGCCTCGCCGGCCCGACGCAGAGACCGACAAAGCCGCGCGAGCGGGGGACTTTAACCAAACACCGCGCGATTCACCGCTTCTCGGGCCGGCGATACAGCCGCGCATGGAGAAAAAGGTGGTTTCAATTTCTATACGCTTCGTGTTCTGCATGAAACCCGGCTTCCCGGCGGCCAGCGGCAAGGAGCTGATGGAGCTGCTGCGCAGCCAGCCGGGGAAGTACACCTACGGCAATGACGGCGTCGCCGGCGCGGTGCAGCTTGCGGCGGAGCGCGTCTTCGGCCGGGCCGACGCGAGCATGCGCCCGGTGCCCTTCGGCGGCGCCGGCGAGACCGTCAAGAATTTCCTCGGCGGCCATGTGGACGTCTACGGCGGCACCATTCCCACCATCCTCGAGTTTGTGCGCGCCGGCCAGGCGAAATGCCTGCTGGTCACCGCTGCGCAGCGCGTGCCGGCGCTGCCGGACACGACCAGCCTAGGCGAGCTCGGCCTGAGCGACACCGCGTCCGAGCTGTGGCGCGGCATCATCGCGCCGAAGGGCATCCCGGCGCAGCGCGCCGCAGTGATCGAGAACGCGTTCCGGCAGGCGACGCGCGAGCCGAAGTTCCTGGAATTCGAAGCGAGCCGCAGCGAGGCCGCGGTCGGCCGTTCCGGCGGCGAGTTCGCCAGGCTGATCCACACCGAGTACGAGGCGAACGCCGCCATTCTGAAACGGCTCGGCCTGCAGCGGAAGAACTGACTTACGGCGCCGCATCGCGGTACTTCCGGGCCAGCTGGTCCTGGGTGAGGAAGCGGCGCTCGATCGCCTGCACGTCGTCGAAGCCGACCAGCGTGTTGAGCTCCTCGAACGAGACGGCGAGCTCCGGGCGCTCGACCACCTCTCCCGTGTCGATGCTCTGCTGCAGGGCGGCGAGTCCGTTCTTCATCCCGCGGATCGCGGTCGAAGTGAGCAGGCGCGGATAGATCGCCACTGCCACGCCGAGCTCCTGCATCCGGCGGGGCGACAGCAGCGGCGTGGTCGAGCGCTTGCGGATGCCGAAGCCCATGTTGACGCACAGCGGCTTGGGCACGTTCTTCGCCACCGTGGCGATCTCGTCGGCCGAGAGCAGCGCGTCGGCGAACAGCAGGTCGGCCCCGGCCTCGGCATAGCGATTGAGGCGCTTGATCACCTCCGCGATGCCATGCGTCGCCAGGGTATCGGTGCGCGACTTGATGATGAAGCCGGGATCGCGACGCGCCTCCGCCGCGGCGCGGATCTTTTCCGCCCCCTCCTCGAGCGAAATGACTTCCTTTCCCTTCATGTGGCCGCAGCGCTTGGGCCAGACCTGGTCCTCGATCATCACCCCGGCCAGTCCGGCGTCCTCGAATCCGCGCGCGGTGAAGTACACGTTGACCGCGTTGCCGTAGCCGGTGTCGCCATCGGCGAACAGCGCCATGCCGCTGCAGCCGGCCAGGTAGCGGCAGGCCTCCAGGTTCTCGCGGAATCCCATGATGCCGACGTCCGCCCAGCCCATGATGCACTCGCTGATGCCCGCGCCGGTAATGAAGGCCGCGCGGTAGCCCGCCTGCTCCACCAGCCGCGTGCTGTACCCGTCGTACACGCCGGGCAGCACCAGCAGCTCCGGGGCGTTCATCAAGCGGCGGAAAAGCTTGCGTTTCTCGTTGGCGGTCATGACGGGCTCCGTTTCTGGTGGACGATGGCGACGACGGCCAGCAGCAGGACCGCGCTGCCGGCGAAGGTGAGGAAGTGGAGCGGCTCGCCGAACAGCAGGTAACCGACCACTGCGGCCATCGGCAGCTGCATGTAGTCGACCGGCGTAATGACGGTGGCGTCGCCGAGCCGCGCGGCGCGCGCGATGCAGTATTGGGCCGACGCCGCCACGACGGCGCCCGCCGCGAGCCAGCCCAGCTGCGCCAAGCTCGGCGTTTCCCAGTCTAATAACGCGAACGGCAGCGCACACAACGTGCCGAACACCGAGTAATAGAACACGATGCGCACGGCCGGCTCGGTGGTGGTGAGCTGCTTCACCTGCGTGAGCGTAAGGCTCGCCAGCGCGCCGGCGAGCAGCGCCACCAGGACAGCAGCGCCCATGTGCAACTCGGGCCGCACGGCGATCAGCACCCCCACGAACCCGAGCACGATCAGCGCGCCGCGACGCAGCCCGACGGCTTCGCGCAACAGGACGCGCGCGGTGAGCGCGGTCCACAGCGGCCGCGTGAAGGAAATTGCCGTGAATGTCGTCAGCGGCAGATACTTCAGGCCGAACACCCAGCACCACATCGACAGCGCGCCCACCGCGCCGCGCACGAAATGCTCGCGCAGCCTGCGCGTCGCGAGGACTGCGGGCCCATGGCGCACCACCCAGGGCAGCACCAGCGGCAGCGCGAACGCCATGCGGAAGAAGAACACCATGGCGATCGGCAATTCGCGCGCCAGGTGCTTGATGATCGCGGCCATCGCCACTATGCAGGCCGCTCCGGCGAGCATCCACAGCACCGCGCGGACGGAGTCCGTCATGCACCGATGGCGATGACCACGTTGCCGTGCGCATCGACGCGCGCCTCGCAATCCGGCGGCACCACGATGGTGGTGTCGTACTCCTGGACCAGGAGCGGGCCGCGCCGCGGCGTGCTGCCGAGCGCGCCGCGCGGCAGCACTTCAGTCTCGAGCTGCCCGTGCTCGGGCCCGAAATACGCGCTGCGCCGCGCCGGCGGCGCGCCGGCCTCGGCGCTCCACTCGCTGCCGTGCTGCACGGCGCGCGACACGCGCATGACCAGGCGCACGGTGACCAGCTCGAACGCCTTGGTGTCGCCGCGGTGCGCATAGGTGCGCTCGAACTCCTGCTCGAAGCGCTCCTCCAGCGCGCGCAGGGCCGATTCGCCGAGCGGGCCGTCGGGCATCGGCACGGTGAGCTCGGAGGACTGTCCGCGATAGCGCAGGTCCGCAAAGCGCGCGATCTCGGCGCGCGCCGGATCGAAGCCCTCTTCGCGCAGCCGCCCGAGCAAATCCGAGCGCATCTCCTCCAGCGCCGCTTCCACCGGCGCCATCACGCCTGCGCCGGTCGTGGTGAGCACTGTGCGCGCGGCATGATGCTCGACCTCGGCATGCAGCAGCCCCAGGGCGCTGAATACTCCCGGCGCGCGCGGGATCAGGACCTGGCGGATGCCGAGGGTGCGCGCCACGCCGGCGGCATGGATCGGCCCGGCGCCGCCGAACGCCATCAT
Organism: Betaproteobacteria bacterium; assembly: GCA_016868035.1. Classification (GTDB taxonomy): domain Bacteria; phylum Pseudomonadota; class Gammaproteobacteria; order Burkholderiales; family SG8-41; genus SG8-41. The sequence continues at coordinate 30,341 of VGID01000015.1, forward strand.
CACGAACTCCGCGGGGTCGCGGCCGCGCTCCACCGAGACCGACTTGATTGCGCGCACCATGTTGGAGTTGACCACCATGTGGATGCCGTGCGCGGCATCGAGCAGCGATAGCTTCGCGGGCTCGGCGACGTGACCGCGCACCGCGGTCCTGGCCAGTGCTTCATCGATCTGCAGAGCTCCCCCGGCAAGGGAAGTACTGCTGATGTAGCCGAGCAGCAGGTTGGCGTCGGTCACGGTGGGACGCTCGTTGCCCTGCGCGTAGCACGCCGGCCCGGGAACCGCGCCGGCGCTGTGCGGCCCCACGCGCAGCGAGCCGCCGGCGTCGAGCGCGGCGATGCTGCCGCCGCCCGCGCCGACTTCCGAGATGTCGATCACCGGGATGCGCAGCAGGTAGCCGTTGCCGCGCATCAGCCGGCTGCTCACCGACACCGAGGCGCCCACCTCGTACTCGGTGCCGCGCAGGATCTCGCCGCGCTCGATGATCGAGGCCTTGGTCGTGGTGCCGCCCATGTCGAAGGTGATCACGTTTGGATAGCCGCATTCGCGCGCCACGCGCAGTGCGGCCACCACCCCGGCCGCCGGGCCGGACTCGATGATCGTCACCGGGCGCTCGGCCGCCGAGGAAGCGCTGATCAGGCCGCCGTTCGACTGCATCACCAGGATCGGCGCTTTTACGCCGCGGGCGGCGAGGGCACCGCGCAGCCGGTCCAGGTAGCGGGCGATGAGGGGCGCGACGTAGGCATTGACCACCGTGGTGCTGGTGCGCTCGAACTCGAGCATCTCGGGCAGCACGTCGCACGACAGCGAGACCTGCACGCCGGGGAGCCGGCGGCGCAGGCGCTCGCCAGCGATGCGCTCGTGCTGCGGATTGCGGTAAGCATGCAGGAAGCAGACGGCGACGGCCTCGATCTTCGCCCCGGCCAGCTCGTCGATCGCCCGGTCCAGTCCCTCGGGGTCGAGCCCCTGCAGCATGTTGCCGCGCGAATCCAGGCGCTCGCGCACCGCCAGGCGCAGCGCCCGCCGCACCAGCGGCGCCGGCTTCTGCCACGACAGGTCGTAGGCGAGCGGGATGCGGATGCGGCGCAGCTCGAGCACGTCGCGAAAGCCCTCGGTGGTGATGAGCCCGGTGCGCGCCCCCTTGCGTTCGAGGATCGCGTTGGTCGCCACCGTGGTGGCATGCACCACCTCGACGACCTGCGCGGGCGCGAACTTCGCCTGCGCGCAGTATTCGGCTACGCCCTCGACGATGGCCTGCGAATAGTCCGCAGGCGTCGACGGCCGCTTGCGCCGCTCGAGCAGGCCGTCGGGCCGTTGGAACACGAAGTCCGTGAAGGTGCCGCCGATATCGACGCCGACCCGCAGCGCGGTCATTTCTTGCGCACTTTTGTTGTTGCTTCGATGTCTACACGCCAAGGAGCGCGCCGCACCACCACGCCGTAGTCGCGCTCGGCGCCCTCGGGGGTCACCTTGCCGTCGATCACGTCGGCGAGCACCAGGTCGGGATCGCGCCGCAGCGGATCGCCGTAGCCGCCGGCAGCGGCTGTCGTGTGCTGCACGGCTTGGCCTTTCCCGAGCGGCCGGCTGAACTTGGTGGGCAGCTGCGTCCAGCTCGCGCCATCGTCGAGCAGGTTGTTCGAGACGGCGCCGTCGCGGCCGCCCATCAGCCCGTAGGGGCTGTGGCGGCGGCGGTCGGAGCGCAGCTGCAGCGTGGCGCGCTCGCCGAGGAAGCGCAGCTGGCGCAGCACCGACATGCCGCCGCGCCATTGCCCGGCGCCGCCGCTGTCGGGCACCAGCTCGTAGCGCTCGACGCGGATCGGCGCCTGGTTCTCCACCATCTCGATCGGCGCGTTGCTGATGTTCGCGGCTCCGTTGGCGATGCCGTCGATGCCTTCGCGCCGGCAGCCGCCGCCCCACGCCCCCATGATCGCCTCGCGAAACAGCGAAAAGCGCCCCTCGGCGTCGTAGCAGCCGAAGCTGTAGCTGGTGGTGCCGCCCTCGCCCGCGGCGCGCACGCGCTCGGGGATGGCCTGCGCCAGCGCGCCGAACATCGCGTCGATCAGGCGAAAGCCGCTGATGCCGCGCGCCGCCACCGCGGCCGGCGGCCGCGGGTTCACCAGGCAGCCGAGCGGCGCCTTGACGTGGATCGGGCGGAAAAAGCCGGCGTTGTTGGGCGCGTCGGAGTCCATCACCGAGCGCACCGCGAAATACACCGCGGACTTGGCGAACGACAGCGTCGAGTTGATCGCCCCCCGCACTTGCGGCGAGGTGCCTTCCAGGTCGACGGTGAGCTCGTCGCCCTCGACGTGCACGGCCACCGCGATCTTCACCGGGCTGTCCATGTCGACGCCGTCGTCGTCGAGGTGGTCGACGAAGCGGTAGGTGCCGGGCGGGATCGAGCGCACCGTGCGCCGCGCCTCGCGCTCGCTGTAGTCGAGCAGCTCGTCGAAGTGCTGCTCCAGGCGCTCGACGCCGAAGCGCGCCGCGAGCTCATTCATGCCGCGCTCGGCGATGCCGCACGCCGCCACCTGCGCCTGGATGTCGCCCAGCACCACGTCGGGGATGCGCACGTTGATCGCGACCAGGTCCATCAGCGTCTGGTTGACCTTGCCGCCCTCGTAGAGCTTGAGCACCGGGATGCGAAGCCCCTCCTGGAAGATCTCGGTCGAGTCCGCGGCGCTCGATCCGGGCACGCGCCCGCCCATGTCGTTGTGGTGCGCGACCACCACCGCGTAGCCGAGCAGGCGCTCGCCGACGAACACCGGCTTGAACATGAAGATGTCGGGCAGGTGCATGCCGCCCTGGTAGGGATCGTTCAGCACCACGATGTCGCCCGGCGCCAGGGTGTCGCGGTATTTCTTCAGCACCCAGTCCATCGCGTCGGGGATCGAGCCCAGGTGCAGCGCCACGCTCAGTCCCTGCGCGATCATGCGCCCCTGCCGGTCGCAGAACGCGCTCGACAGATCCATGGTGTCGCGCATGATCGACGAGTAGGCGATGCGGATCACGGTCAGCACCATCTCGTCGACGATCGAGCCGATCGCGTTCTTCACCAGCTCCAGGCGCACCGGGTCATGCGCCATATTTCTTCTCCCGGGCGCGGTAGCCCTCCACGCCGGCGATCTGCCAGAACTCGTCGAACTTCACCATCCGCTCCCACACCGACACCGAGTTGCCGGTCTGCTTGATCTCAGTGAGCACCTCGCGCATCACCTTGCACGCCGCCATCAGCGCGTGCACGTAGAAGCACGCGGTCTTGAAGCCGAGCTTCTCGATCTCGGAGACGTGCAGGCGCGGCACCATGCCGCTCGGTGAATGGTTGAAATGCAGCGGCACGCGGCCGCGGAAGCGCTCGGCGATGGCGCGGATCTCGTCCATCGACTCGCGCATCTCGAAGAACAGCATGTCGGCGCCGGCTTCGAGGTAGGCCTCGCCGCGCTCTAGCGTGTCCTGCAGGCCGTTCACCATGATCGCGTCGCAGCGCGCGATGACCACGAAATCGGCGTCGTGCCGGGCGTCGAGCGCGGCCCTGATCTTGCCCGCCATCTCCTCCTTGGCGATGAGGCGCTTGCCGAACATGTGGCCGCAGCGCTTGGGCCACACCTGGTCCTCGATATGGATGCCGGCGACGCCGGCGCGCTCGAACTCGCGCACCGTACGCGCCGCGTTGAGCGCGTTGCCGTAGCCGTTGTCCGCGTCGACGATGACCGGGATGCTCACCGCCTCGGCGATGTAGCGCGCGTTCTGCACCATCTCCGGCATGGTGACCAGGCCGATGTCGGGATAGCCGCGGCACATCGAGGTGCCGGCACCGGTCACCACGCACAGCGGATAACCGACCTGCTCGACGATCCGCGCGCTCAATCCATCGTGGGCACCGCCGCCGAGGACGATGCCCGGCGCGGCCAGCAGCTCTCTGAGTCGTATAGTCGTGCGCATGCGCATCTCCTTCATGGCTTGCGGCGGAACCCCAGCAGCCACGCCGCGCTCTGCAGCAGCACCAGCAGCAGCACGGCGCCGAGAAAGATCTTCGACATCGCCCCCTGCAGCAGGGCCCACCAGTCGCCCTGCGAGATGAGGAGCGCCCGCCGCAGCGACACCTCCAGGCGGTCGCCGAGCACCACGGCGAGCAGCAGGGGGGCCGGGTCGAACTTCGCCTTGCGCAGCACATAGCCCACCACGCCGGACAGCGCCATGATCAGGATGTCGAGGGCGTTGCCGCTGACGCTGTAGATGCCGATGATCGACACCAGCAGAATCGAGGGCGCGAGGTAGGCGTACGGAATGCGCAGCAGGTTCACGAACAGCCCGACCAGCGGCAGGTTGAAGAACAGCAGCACCAGATTGCCGATGTACATGCTGGCGATCAGCCCCCAGAACATCTGCGGATGCTCGGTCAGCATCTGCGGGCCGGGCTGCACGCCGTGGATCTGCAGCGCCGCGAGCAGGATCGCGGTGGCGGGAATGGCCGGGATGCCGAGCACCAGCAGGGGAATCATGGCGCTGCCGGTGGTGGCGTTGTTCGCCGTTTCCGGTCCGGCCACGGCCTCGATCCTGCCGGTGCCGAAGGTCTCGGGCTGGCGCGACAGCTTGCGCTCGACGGCATAGCTGACGAAGGTCGAGATCACGTGCGAGATCCCCGGGATGAAGCCGAAGGAGAAGCCGATCACGGTGCCCCGGCCGATGGCCGGGGCCGAATCCTTCAGGTCCTGCCGGCGCGGCATCAGGCTGCGCAGCGTCGGCTTGATCACCTTCACCTTCGCGATGTCCTCCAGGTTGATGAGGATCTCGCTGACCCCGAACATCCCCAGCGCCATGGCGACGAAGCTGATGCCGTTCACCAGGTGCAGCGAGCCGAACGTGAAGCGCGGGTGCGCGGTGATCATGTCGACGCCCACCGTGGCGACCAGCAGGCCCGCGACCACCATGGCGAAGGTCTTGAGCGCCGGGCCGCCGCTCGCGAAGCACAGCACGACCAAGGCGAGCAGCATCAGGCCGAACTCGGCTGCCGGGCCGATCTGCAGCATGAGCTGGGCGAGCGGCGGCGCGAACAGCATCAGTCCCACGACGCTGACCGTGCCGCCGATGAAACTGCCGATCGCGGCCACCACCAGCGCCGGGCCGGCGCGCCCCTTGCGCGCCATCTCGTGGCCGTCGATCGCGGTCATGATCGAGGCCGCCTCCCCGGGGATGCGCACCAGGATCGAGGTGGTCGAGCCGCCGTACATCGCGCCGTAGAAGATCCCGGCGAGCATCACGATCGCGGCGGTCGGCTCGAGGTAATAGGTGATCGGCAGCAGCAGCGTGAGGCCGGCGAGCGGGCCGAGCCCCGGCAGCACCCCGACGATGGTGCCCCACAGGCAGCCGATCACGCAGTACATCAGGACCTCGGGCCGCAGCGCGACGCTAAAGCCCGCCAGCAGGGAGTTGAGCGTTTCCAGGTCAGTAAGCGAACGGTAGCGCCGGCAGCACCACGTTCAGCACGTTCTGAAACACGAAGCGCGCGGCGAGCGCGCCGAGCATGGCGGCAACCAGCGAGCGCCACCAGCCGAGCGTCGACAGGATCCACAGCAGGACGAACAGGAAAAGGGTGCTGGTGACCAGGAAGCCGGCGCTTTCCCACAGCAGACCGGCCGCGAAAAGCGCGAGTACCGCCGCGGTGATGCGGCGATGGCCGATGGCCACCGGTTCTCCCGCAACCCTTGCTCTCGCCGAAATTGTCATCAGCGCAACCGAGCAGAGCGCCAGCACCACGCCGAGCGCCACCGGCATCACGCCAGGCCCCGGCAGCCCGGCGGTGCCCTGCGGCATGCGGGCACCCTCCCACGCGGCGAACACCCCCAGCAGCAGCAGCGCGACTCCAACGCCGATTTCCAGGCGCCTGAGCGAAGTCATCACCCGCGCTACTTCTTGGTCAGGCCGATCGCCGCCATCACCTTGCCCAAGGCGTCATACTCCGAGTCGATCAGCTTGCGGAACTCCGCCGAGCTCGAGCCCTTCGCTTCCTCGCCGCGCTTCTGCATGAACTCCTTGAACCTCGCGCTCTGCGCCGCTTCGGCGAATGCCTTCTGCAGCACCGCCAGGCGGTCCGCCGGCAGCGCGCGCGGCGCGATGATCCCGCGCCAGAGCACCGTGGCCTCATCGGACGCACCCAAGTCGGCGAGGCCGGCGGCCTGCGGCACCGAGGCGTTGCGCTCGGCGGAGGTGACCATCAGGCACTTGGCAGAGTTGTCCTTCACATACGGCATGATCGGCGGGATCGAGCCGCCGTAGATGTCGACGTGCCCGCCGAGGAACGCCCGGAGGGTTTCCCCTGCCCCGGCAAACGGGATCGCCCGCGCCTTCACGCCGAGCTTGGTAAACACCCGCTCCGCGGCGAGCTGGACGGTGCCGCCGACGCCGTCGTTGCCATAGGTGTACTTGCCGGGATTCTTGCGCAGCTCCTCGATGAATCCCTTGCCGTCGCTCGCCGGGAACGCCGCCTTGACGCACATGACGACCGGCGACGCGGTCACCTGCGTGACCGCGGCATAGTCGGTGTTCTTGTAAGGCGTGGGCAGCACGTGCGGCGTCATGGTGAGCGGCGCGTTCCACAGCCCGCCGATGGTGTAGCCGTCGGGCCGCGCCTGCACCACCTCCGCCATGCCGACGGTCCCGCCGCCGCCGGGCTTGTTCACCACCACCACCCTCTGCCCCAGGATCGGCTCGACGATCTCGGCCAGCATGCGCAGCGAGATGTCGGTGCCGCCGCCCGGGGGGGTGGGAATCACCAATTCGATCGGCCGCGACGGGTACTTCTCCTGCGCGGCCGCGCTTGACAGCCCGATGCAGAAGATGCAGAAGAGCAAAACCAGTTTCGAAAAATGGGGCATCGCCTCTCCTTTCCTTTGGTCCCGCCGGCATGTTAGCATCCCCTCCGGCGAGGGGCAATCGCGATGCCGCCATCGCGGATGGAGATGGCAGGGGCTATGCGGCTGGATCTCACCTCGTCGCGGCTGTTCGTCAGCGTGGTGGAAGAGCGCGCCATCGCCCGCGCCGGGGCGCGCGAGCACATCACCGCCTCGGCCGTCAGCAAGCGGATCAGCGAGCTGGAGACCGCGCTCAACACCGAGCTGCTGGACCGCAGCAACAAGGGCATCCGCCCGACGGCGGCCGGCGTCGCGCTGCTCAGCCTGGCGCGCGGGGTGCTGCATGACCTCGACGAGATCCAGGCGCAGATGCGCGCCTACTCGAGCGGCACGCGCGGCCATGTCCGGGTGTTCGCGACGATCTCGGCGATCACGCGCTATCTGCCCGAGCAATTGAGCGCTTTTCTCGAGCTGCATCCCCTGGTCCAGGTTCACGTCGAGGAGAAGACGACCACCGCCGCCATCGCGCAGGCGGTCGCCGAGTACGCCGCCGACATCGGCATCTTCACCGATCTGCCGCATGCCCATGCGCTCGAATACTTCCCCTATCACGGGGACGAGCTGGTGCTCCTCGTGCGCAAGGAGCACCCGCTCGCGCGCAAGCCCGCGGTCTCGTTCGCCGAGATTGCCGGGATCGATTTCGTCGGCATGAACGCCGGCGGCGGCATCGATCCCAAGCCGTATGTGGAAGCGTTGCTTCGCGCGAGCGGCCCGCAGCGGCTGATGTGGGCGAGCGACTGGCCGTGGACGCAGAACGCCGAAGGGATGACTTATCGCCGCGCGCTAGACTTGGCTCAGCGCGTGGGTGCCGGATGACGCGGTACGGGCCACGATCCTCGGCGCGACGCCGCGCGAGCTGTTTCGTTTCGGGAAGGAGAACCGATGATGCGCACGACCACCAAGCTCCGAAAACTGCTCGAGGCGGGCGCCACCGTCGTGGCGCCCGGCGTCTACGATGGCCTGACCGCACGCCTGGTGGAGAAGGCCGGCTTTCCCGCCGCCTACGTTAGCGGCGGTGCCGTGGCGCGCGGCAGCGGCATCCCGGACATCGGCCTGGTCTCGCTGAGCGAGACCGCGGCGCGGCTCGAGCAGATCGTCGACGTGACGACGATCCCGGTGATCGCCGATGCCGACAACGGCTACGGCAACGCGCTGAACGCCCAGCGCACCGCGCACGCCTTCGAGCGCGCCGGCGTCGCCGCGTTCCACCTCGAGGACCAGACCTTTCCCAAGCGCTGCGGGCACTACGCGGACAAATCGGTGGTGCCGGTGGCGGAGATGGTGGGAAAGCTCAAGGCGGTTCGCGACGCGCTGCACGACCGCGACTTCGTCGTCATCGCGCGCACCGACGCCATCGCGGTCGAGGGCTTCGACGCCGCGATCGAGCGCTGCCGCGCCTACGTCGAGGCCGGCGCGGACGTGGCGTTCCTCGACGCGCCGACCAGCGAGCACGAGATCGGCGAGATCGCGCGGCGGCTGCCGGGCTGGAAGCTGATCAACATGTTCCAGGGCGGCAAGACGCCGCTGCTGCCGGTGGCGCGGCTGCGCGAGATCGGCTTCCAGATCGTGATCATCCCGAGCGACCTGCAGCGCGCCGCGATCAAGGCGATGCAGCGCACCCTCGAGGCGATCCAGCGCGACGGCTCGAGCGCGCGCATCATCGACGAGCTCGCGCCGTTCGAGGAGCGCGAGGCGCTGGTGGCGACCGCCGAATTTCTCGAGCGCGGCAAGCGCTACGGTTCATGAAGCGCAGGCGCTACGACCCGATCGACCTGGAGGTGCTCTGGAACCGCCTGATCACGGTGGTGGACGAGGCCGCCTACGCCGTGATCCGCACCTCGATGTCGAAGGTGGTGGTCGAAGGGCGTGATTTCGGCGCGCTGCTCCTCGATCCTCGCGGGCGGCTCCTCGCCGCCGACGTCAGCATCGCCTCGAAAACCGGAACGATCTCCGTGGCGGTGAAAGAGATACTCAAGCACTTCCCCGCCGCGACGCTCAAGCGCGGCGACGTGCTGGTCACCAACAACCCCTGGTGGATCATGGGGCACCTCAACGACATCGCGGTGATCGCGCCGCTTTTTCACCGCGGCCGCCTGGTCGGCTTCGCCGAGTGCATGGCGCACATGCCCGACATTGGCGGCTCGGTCTCGGGACGGCCGCGCGAGGTGTACGAGGAAGGGCTGATCATCCCGCCGGTGAAGGCGCTCGAGGGCGGACGGGAGAACCCGCTCTTCTTCGCGATGCTCGGCGCCAACGTGCGGGTGCCCAACCAAGTGACGGCTGACGTGCGCGCGCTGGTCGTCGGAACCAGCGTCATGGAAGCGAAGCTCTCCGAGTTCCTCGCCGAGCAGCGCATGACATCGCTGGAGGAGCTCGGCGAGGCGATCGTCAGCCGCTCGCGCCAGGCGATGCGCCAGGCGGTGCGCGACACGATCCCCGACGGCGACTACGAAGGCAGCGCCAGCGTGGACGGGTTCGACCAGCCGCTGCACATCCATGCCCGCCTGCAGGTGCGCGGCGGCGACGTGCACGTGGACTTTGCCGGCAGCTCGCCGCAGAGCGATCAGGGAATCAACTGCACGCTCGTCTATACCGCGGTGTGGAGCACCTACACCATCAAGTGCCTCGCCGCTCCGCACGTGCCGAACAACGAAGGCACGTTCTCCTCGATCCGGGTCACCGCGCCGGCCGGGTCGTTCCTGAACCCGCGCTTCCCGGCTCCGGTGCGCATGAAGCCGGCGAGCGGTCACTACATACCCGAGGCGATCATCGATGCGCTGAAGGACGTGGTGAACGAGCGCATCGTCGCTGAGTCGGGCAACAAGTTCCTGGTCGACTTCGCCGGCCGCGATCCCGCCGGCCGGTCATTCTCGGACCTCATGTTCATCATGGGCGGCATGGGCGCGCGCGGGCGCAAGGACGGCCTGCATTGCATGAGCTTTCCCGCGAACTCGTCCAACCTCCCGATCGAGGTGCTCGAGTCCACGATCCCGGTGCGCGTGCTGCACAAGCGCATCCGCCCGGACTCCGGCGGCGCGGGACGCTATCGCGGCGGCTGCGGGCAGGAGTTCGCGTTCCAGTCGGTCTCGCCGACGCCGATCACCGTGCGCGCCACACACGGCAAGCTCGGCACCGCGCCGAACGGGCTGCGCGGCGGGATGCCCGGCGCCGCCGGCGCGGTTTTCCTCAATGGCAAGCCGATTCCGGACAAGGTGCCCCAGGTATTGAACCAAGGAGACGTAATGACCTTGGTGGTGCCCGGCTCCGGCGGCACCTATCCGCCCAGTGAGCGCGAAAAGGCCGCGGTGCGGCGCGATGTCGAGAACGGCATCATCAGCGCCGAGGCCGCCGCCAGGGACTACGGCGTTTGAAGAAGGGCCGTCTTTCGCTCGGCGTCGACATCGGTGGAACGTTCACCGACTTCGCGCTTATGAGCGCCTCCGGCGAGGTGCGCGCGGCCAAGGTGCTGACGAACTACAAGGACCTCGCAGCCGCGGTGCTCGAAGGCGTGCGCCAGCTCACCGACGGCGCCCCGGCCGCGCGCGCGGCGATCGAGCGCGTGGTCCACGGCACCACCCTCGCCACGAACGCGCTGCTGCAACGAAAAGGCGCGAGGACGGCCCTCCTCGTTACCGCCGGCTTCCGCGACACGCTCGAGCTCGCTCGCGAGAGCCGCTTCGACATCTACGACATCGATATCGAGCTGCCGAGCCCGCTCGTGCCGCGCAAGCATGTGTTCGAGATCGAGGAGCGCGTCGGCCACGACGGAGAAGTTGCTCTTCCCCTCAGGGAGGAGCAGGTGAAATCCGTGATCAGAAGCATGAAAGAACAAAAGATCGAAGCGGTGGCGGTGTGCCTGCTGCACGCTTTCAGGAACCCCGCACACGAGCGCCGCGTAGCGGAGTTGCTCGCGAAGGAGCTGCCGGGCGTGCCGGTGTCGATCTCCTCGGACGTGATGCCCGACATCCGCGAGTACGAGCGCGCCAGCACCACCGCCGCCAACGCTTACGTGCAGCCGGCGATCCGCGGCTACCTCGATCGCCTGGAGGCGGGGCTGAAGGGCGAAGGGGTCGAGGCGCCGCTCTCGATCATGACCTCGGACGGCGGCATCGTGAGCTGCGCCACGGCGCTGCGCTACCCGGTGCGCCTGATCGAGTCCGGGCCGGCCGGCGGCGCAATCGCCTCCGCGTTCTACGCGCGCGAGACCGGCATCGAAAGAACGATCGCGCTCGACATGGGCGGCACGACCGCCAAGGTATGCGTGATCGACGCAGCCACGCCCGAGCAGGCGACCGAGTTCGAGGTCGGCCGCGTGTTCCGCTTCGCGAAGGGCAGCGGCCTGCCGCTCAAGATCCCGGTGATCGAGATGATCGAGATCGGCGCGGGCGGCGGCAGCATCGCCGGCGTGAGCCGGCTCGGCCTCCTTCAGGTCGGGCCCGACAGCGCGGGTTCCGACCCGGGGCCCGCCTGCTACGGCCTCGGCGGAACGGCGCCCACAGTCACCGACGCGGATCTTTCCCTCGGTTATCTCGATCCCCGCTACTTCCTCGGCGGCCGCATGGCGCTCGACCGCGACGCCGCCGCGCGTGCGATCGAGGGACAAGTGGCGAGGCCGCTCGGCATTTCCGTGGCGCGCGCCGCCTGGGGCATCCACGAGGTGGTGAACGAGAACATGGCACGGGCGGCGAAGGTGCACTGCCTCGAGCGCGGCAAGGATGCGCGCGAGTATGCCCTCATCGCCTACGGCGGGGCGGGGCCGGTGCACGCGTACCGCGTCGCACAGGCGCTGGGCATCAAGACGATCTTCTACCCCGTGCGCGCCGGCGTGATGTCGGCGTTCGGCTTCCTGGTGGCGCCGGCCGCGTTCGAGATGGTGCGCGCCGACCTCTCGCCGCTCGAATCCGCCGACACCGCGCGCATCACCGCGTTCCTGCGCGAGATGGAAATCGAAGGCAAGAAGCTGGTGTCCACGTGCGGCGTTCCCGCGAGCAAACTAAGCACCGAGATCGAGGCGAACCTTCGCTTCGCGGGCCAGAGCTTCGAGCTCCCGGTCCCGGTCAGGGGCGCGCTGGGCAAGGCTGAACTCGCAAAGATCAAGCACCGCTTCTTTGAGCTGTACCAGGCGCGCTACCACCGCCTGAGCCGCGACGTGCCGGTCGAGATCGTGAGCTGGCGCGTCGTGGTCAAGGGCCCGCGGCCGAAGGCATCGATTCATTTTTCAAAAGCTGCAGACAGAAAAGCGCTGAAGGGGCGCCGCAAGGTGTTCATGCCCGAGGCGGGCGCATTCGTCTCCTGCCCCGTCTACGACCGCTACGCGCTCGGCCCGGGCGCGCGCCTGCGCGGGCCCGCGATCATCGAGGAGGAGGAATCGACCGCGGTGGTCGGGCCGCGCGCCGCAATTCGCGTCGATGCGAGCGGCAACCTCTGGGTCAGGCGACCTTGAGCTTCGCGATGTCCTGGCAGGCGCGGCGGAAGACGAGCGCGTCGGCGCTGTAGCTGATCATGCGCACGCCGAGGCGGATGACGTTGCGCCCCACGGCGGTGTCGATGCGGTCCCCGACCGAGGTCATGATGTACTTGCCGTGGCTCTGCGCGATCTTCACCATGCGCTCCAGCGCCTGCGCCATCACCGGGTGATCGAACCCGGCGCCCGGCACGGCGGCGGCGACCGAGAAATCGAAAGGCCCAAGGAAGAAGACGTCGAGCCCCGGCGTCGCTGCCAGCGCCTCGAAGTCCTGCAGCGTCGCCGGGTCCTCGATGAGCGGGATCACGAGCAGCTCGCGGTTCGCCTGCGCCTGGAACTGCTGCCAGTTCGGCGCCGCGCCGTAATTCGCCTGGCGCACCGCCGGGCAGGAGCCGCGGATCCCCTCGGGCTCGTAGCGCGCCGCGCGCAGCAGCGCCTGCGAGCTCTCCCGCGTGCCGTGCGGCAGCACCAGGCCCTGCACGCCGAGGTTGAGGACCTTCTTCACGAGGCCCGGGTCCACGTCCGGCACGCGCAAGAGCGGCGCGATGCCGGCGGCGTCGCCGGCGCGCACCAGGTGCGCCGCCATGTCGAAGTCGATTGGGCTGTGCTCGAGGTCGATGATGAAGAAGTCGAGGCCCGCGCTCGCCATCACCTCGACCAGCATCGGGCTCGCGGTGAAGTGCATCATGCCCATTACCACCTCGCCGCGCTCGAGCTTCTGCCGTACCGCGTTCGGTCGCATCGTTTTCTCCTCGCGTTTCAATGCCGCGCCGAGAGGCGCAGGTTGCCGGTGGCGTCGCGCCGCGCGCGCCATCCGGCGAGCACCACGGTCGTGGCGCCGTCCTCCTCGATGATCGCCGGGCCGTCGAACGCCGCGTCAACCGGCAGGCGCTCGCGCTCGTAGACCGCGGCCTCCACTTCGCCGCCGCCGGCGACGAACCGGCGCCGCTCCTTGACCGCGTCGGCGAGACGGGGCGCCGCGCCGCGCACCGGCGGCAGGTCGGGCTTCCCGGTCACGCCCACCGACGTGGTGCGCAGGTTGACGATCTCGATTTCGCCCTGCGCGTCCGCGCGCCCGTAGTGGCGCGCGTACGCCTCGAGGAAAAGTCTGCGCAGCTCGGCGCCGCTGCGCGCGCCGTTGGGAACGTCGACCGTGAGCTCGAACGCCTGGCGCGCATAGCGCATGTCGAGCGCATGGCGGAAGCGCATCGCACCGTCCGCGAAGCCGCGCTGGCGCAGCTCCTCGCGCCCGCGCCGCTCATGCTCCGCCAGCGCCGCGGCGAGCGCCTTTGGGTCGAGCGTGGAAAGGCGCGCGAGGAAGGTGCGCACGCGCTCGTAGCTCTGGTCGGAGGCGAGCAGCCCAAGCGCCGAGAGATTGCCCGGCAGCACCGGCACCAGGATCTCGCGCATGCCGATCTCGTCGGCGATCTGCGTGGCGTGCATCGGCCCGGCGCCGCCGAAGGCGAGCAGCACGAATTCCGACGGATCGTAGCCGCGCTCGATCGAGATCTCGCGGATCGCGTTGGCCATCTGCGCTACCGCGATGCGCACGATGCCTTCGGCCATCGCCTCGACGCTCGCCACGCCGAGCTTTTTGGCGAGCGCCGCGACCGCCTCGCGCGCGCGCTCGCGGTCTGGACGGATCGAGCCGCCGAGCACGCGCGTCCCGAGCCGGCCAAGCACCACGTTCGCGTCGGTTACCGTGGCCTCGGTGCCGCCGCGGCCGTAGCACGCGGGCCCCGGCTCGGCACCGGCGCTGCGCGGGCCAACCTGCAGCGCGCCTCCCGCCACCACGTGCGCCACGCTTCCGCCACCCGCGCCGACGGTGCTGATCGCCACCTCGCGGCCCTTGATCGGGTAGCCCGCGAACGCGGTCTCGTTAACCGAGGCCGCCTTCAAGTCCTCGATCAGGCACACGTCGGTGCTGGTTCCGCCCATGTCGCAGGTGATGACGTTGCGCAAGCTCGCCGCCTTCGCCATCCATATTGCGGCGGTCACCCCGCCCGCCGGACCCGAGAGGATGGTGCACACCGGGATTGCGCGCGCGGTATCGAGGTCCATGATGCCGCCGCCCGAGGACATCGTGAACACGCTGCCTCGGTAGCCGTGCGCGGCGAGGCGCGCGCTGAGCCCCACCATGTAGCGATCCATGACCGGCAGCAGGTAGGCGTTGATCACCGCGGTCGAGAAGCGCTCGTACTCGCGGAACTCGGGCACGACTTCCGCCGATGCCGTGATCCACGCTCCTGGCAGCGCTTTGGCGATAAGCTCCTTCGCGCGCAGCTCGTGGCGCGCGTCGGCGTAAGAGTGCAGGAAGCACACTGCCACCGACTCGGCGCCGGCCTCGCGGATCGCCTGCGCCGCGCGCTCGACGCCGGCTATGTCGAGCGGCGTGAGCACCGCGCCGCCGACGCCGAGGCGCTCTGCGACCTCGAAGCGCAGCGGCCGCGGCACGAGCGGCGGCGGGCGGATAAACGTCGTGTCGTAGAGGCTCGGCAGCATGCGCCGCGTGCGGCCGATCTCCAGCACGTCGCGAAACCCGGCCGTGGTGACGAGCGCGACCTTGGCTCCATTCGCCTGCAACATCGTGTTCGTCGCGACCGTGGTCCCGTGCACGAGCTTGCCGAGGCGCGTGAGCTCGGGGAGCACGGTCTGCAGCCCGTGCACAATGCCCTCCGACTGGTTCTTCGGCGTCGAGGGCACCTTTGCCACCACCAGCTCGCCGCGCGCCGCGTCGAAGAGCACGACGTCGGTAAAGGTCCCGCCGACGTCGATCCCGGCGACGAGCTCGCTCACGCCCGCCGCAGCTCCACGACGCTGCCCCCCTCCCCGAGAATCGCGAGCGCCGAGGCAGCCACGCGGCAAGTCTCCCCATCGAGCTGCGGCGCAATCCGCACCCACGCGAGCAGCGACGGGCCGTCCGGGCGTGGAATTTCCACCAGATCGCCTTCGGCGATGTCCAGCCGCTGCGCCGCGGCCGGCGCAATCTCGACGATGCGCCGCGGGCTTTGGCTTTCATCACCCTTGATTACCTTGAAGCGCCGCCTTTCCGCGCGCAGCCGCTCGCGCAAGGCCATAGTTGCAGATTGGTTTTCTAGTACTACTCCATACACACCCCTCGCGGCCTTGGCCGAGATGTAGCCGAAGCGGACATCGCGTGCCACTGCCTCGGGCTCGCGCTCGAGCGGATCGCCGTAGCCGCCGCCGCCGGCGGTGCGCTCGACCACCACGTCGCCCTCGCGCAGCGCGAAGCCGGTCACCTTGCCCGGCAGCGCCGAGGGCTCGATCTCGCGGCCGTCGCGGATGACGGTGAACCGGTTGCGCGCGCCGGTCGCGCCGCCGCGCACGCCGTAGGGCGGGACCACGTTCTTATCCGAGAGTACCGAGAGCTGCGCGCGCGGCGCGAGCAGCCGGATCTCGCGCTGCAGCCCCAGACCGCCCCGCCGCCAGCCGGCGCCGCCCGAGTCCTCGCGCAGCACCATGCGCTCGACCCGTAACGGACAGCCGAGCTCCGCAGCCTCGACCGGCTGGATGGACGAGATGTCGCCTTCGGCGAAGTTGCGCATCGTGTTGTTGCCGTCGCTGCCCGCCGTGGCGCCGGTGCCGCCGGCGGGAAATTCCGCGAACAGGAAGTTCTCTCCGCTCACCGTCGTGATGTTGGAGGCGCCCTTGAGGTCGCCGACCAGGCGCTGCGGGATCGCCTTGCCGAGCGTGCCTACGACAAGCGACTCGAGCGCGCGGCGCACTTCGCCGATCGCGCCGCACGCCGCCGGCGGCCGCGCGTTCACCACGCTGCCGAGCGGCGCGATGATCTTCAGCGGGCGCAGCGCGCCGGCGTTGATCGGGCCCGCGGGATCGAGCAGCGCCTTGGTCATGGTGAAGGTGGCGGTGGTCGCGGGCGCCGGGCCGAGGTTGGCCGGGCCGAGCACCTGCGGCGCGCAGCCGGTGAAGTCGGCGTGGATCTCGTCGCCCGCCACGGTTAGCTTGAGCTTGAGGGCGAGCGGCTCGGAAGAATCGCCGCTGTTGTCGAGATAGGTTTCGTAGGCGTATTCGCCGTCGGGCACTTGGCGGATGGCTTCGCGCATGCGGCGCTCGGCGCGCTCAAGCAGCGAGTCGAGCGCCGCTCGCACGGTCTTCACGCCGAAGCGTTCGGTCATCGCGTGCAGCCGCCGCTCGGCGACGCGGCACGCGCCTTCCATCGCCGCCAGGTCGCCGCGCCGGTCGGCGGGCTCGCGCACGTTGGCGAAGAGGAGCTCCAGCACCTCGTCGAGCCACAAGCCGCGCCGCGCGATGCGCAGCGACGGGATGCGGATGCCTTCCTGGTAGATGTCGCGGGCGGTGCCGGAGAGGCTGCCCGGCACCATCCCGCCGATGTCCTGCCAGTGCGCCATGACGCCGACCATGGCGAGCGGCTCCTCGCCCTCGAACACCGGATAGAAGAGCCCGACGTCGTTCAGGTGCGAGCCGCCGGTATAGGGGTCGTTGTGCAGGAAGAGGTCGCCCGGCCCGATGTCGCCGCGGTACTTCTCGACCAGCGAGCGCGCCGACCAGGAGAGCGCGGAGATGTGCGTCGGCTGCTCGAGCTCGGAGGCGGCCACGAGGTCGCCTTCCGGCGTCAGCACCGCCGAGGAGAAATCGTGCCCCTCGATGATCATGCGCGAGTAGGCGGTGCGGATAATGATGGTGCGCATCTCGCGCACGATCGAAGAGAGGCGCGCCTGGACCAGCTCGACTGTGATCGGATCGAGGGGCATGCTAGAATCGCCCGATGAGCCTGGCTTCACAGCTTGGCGCTTTCGTCGCGGAGCTCGACCTCGAGCGCGTACCGCAGCGCGTGCGCACCAAGCTGCGCCACCACGCGCTCGATTCGCTCGGCGTGATCCACGCCGGGCAGAGCGCGCCGGAATCGCGCGCGTTGCGCGCGGTCGGCCCACACCCGGCTTTCTTCAATACGTTTTGCGGCCGTATCCATACCTTCGACGATACGTACGAAGCCGGCCCGATCCATCCCGGGACCTGCGTGCTCAGCGCGGCCCTTGCCGCCGCCGAGGAAAGCGGCGCCGCCGGCAAGCGCCTCCTCGAAGCCGTTCTTGCGGGCTACGAAGTCAGCATCCGCGTCTGCCTGGCGGCCGGCGCCGGCCATTACGCGGCCGGTTTCCACCCCACCGGGACCTGCAACGCCTTCGGCGCCGCGGCCGCCGCGGCGCACGCATACGGCTTGGATGCGCGCCGCACCGCCGCCGCGCTCGCGCTCGCCGGCGAAGCCGCCGCCGGCCTGCGCCAGCACCAGGAGGACGGCGGCATGACAGGTAGCGCCCTCAACGGCGCGCGCGCGGCCCGCACCGGCATAGAGGCCGCGCAGCTTGCGCGCGCGGGGCTCGCGGGGCCAGAGAAGATTCTGGAAGGCCGCTTCGGTTTCTTTGCAATGATGGACGGCCAGGGCGAGCAAAGCGCGATCGGGAAGGACCTCGGCATTCAGTACCGCTTTCTCGAAACTTCCCTTAAACCCTATCCCACCTGCCGCTTCACGCACGGTCCCATCGCGGCGCTGCGCACGCTGCGCCTCCACGCGCGCGACGTGGAATCGATCGAGCTCGCGGCGTTCCGGCAGTCGGTCGAAGTCTCGGACCGGCCGGAGATTCGCACGCGCTCGGGGGCGATCCTCAGCCATCAGTACGCGCTGGCGCTCGCGCTCACCCGGGAGCGCATTGCGCTCGACGATCTGGACGAGACCGTCAGAACCAATCCGGACTTGCGCTCGCTCGCCGGCCGCGTGCGCGTGGTGCACGACCCGCGGCTCGACGAGCAATATCCGGCACGCTGGCCACACCGGTTGACCGTATTTTCGAAGAACCAAGGCATCTTGCGCGTCGAGAGCGACTTCCCGCCCGGCGGGCCACAGGCGCCGCTGGACGAAGCCGCAGTCGTAGCCAAGTTTCATGCTCTCGCCGATCCCGTGATGGGCTCGGCGTGCGCTGAACAGCTGCGTTCCACCGTATGGGCGCTCGAGTCGGCGCCCCGTGTTGCTGGCCTTATCGGACATTCTTGAGGCGCGAGTAGATTTCGTGGCGCAGCGCGGAGAACTCGGCGCGTGTGCGGTGCGCCTCGCTGCGCGGCCGCTCGAACGGGATGTCGAGGCTCGCGAGGATGCGCCCGGGGCGCGGCGTCATGATGATGACGCGGTCGGAGAGGTAGATCGCCTCCTCGATGCTGTGGGTGACGAAGATGACGGTCTTCTTCGCCGTGGCCCAGATGCGCAGCAGCTCGTCCTGCATGTCCTCGCGCGTCTGCGCATCGAGCGCGCCGAACGGCTCGTCCATCAGCAGCACCGCCGGGTCGATAGCGAGCGCGCGCGCGATGCCGACGCGCTGCTGCATGCCACCGGAGAGCTCGTGCGGGTATTTGCCGTCGAAGCCGTTCAGGCCCACCAGGCCGATGAGCCGCGCGGCGGCGCTGCGGCGCTCGGACTTCGGCACGCCCTTCAGCTCCATGCCGAACTCGATATTGCCGCGCGCCGTGCGCCACGGGAACAGGTTGAACGACTGGAACACGAAGCCGCGCTCCTGCGTCGGCCGCTCGACCGGCTTGCCGTCCATCAGCACCTCGCCGCGGTCGGGCGGCGTCAGCCCGTCGAGGATGCGCAGCAGCGTGCTCTTGCCGCAGCCGCTCGGACCGAGAATGGCGACGAACTCCGAGTCCGTGACCTTGAGCGAGACGTCCTCGAGCGCGGTCACCGCGCCATCGCGGCTCTCGTAGGTCTTGTAGAGGTTGCGCGCCTCGAGGCTCGCCACGGCCGGCTAGCCCAGTTCCTTGAGCGCCTGCGCGACGATCCCCAGGTCCATCGCCGCCTTGAGGTCGACCGGCTTGTCCTCGATCGCCTGCGCCGCGTGGTAGTACGGCAGCAGCTTCTCGAGGTTCGCGGGACGGAACGCATTGTCCGCCGGCCAGACGCCGATGCCGTGCGCCAGCTCCTTCCAGTGCGCCTGCATCTCGGCTTCGGGCATCGTCTCCTTGTCCTTCAGCGTCGCATGCTTGAGGAACGCGGTCTTGTAGTAGCCGAAGTCGGCGGTGCCGCGCCGGCTCGCGAGGATCACGCCCTTCATGAACGCCACCGCCTTGCGGCGGTTGGCCGGGTTCTTCAGCCAGTCGCCGCGCGCGAACACGATCTCGTTGATCCACGGGTCGTATTCCTTGTGCGGCACGAGGATCACGCGGTAGTTGCCGCTCTTCTGGATCTCGGGCACCTGGTCGAAGTGCACCACGGTGGCCTGCACGCGCTTGCTGAGGAGCGCGCGCAGGCGCGTGCCGCTGCCGCCGACGTCGGCCCATTTCACCTTCGAGAGGTCGCCGCCCGCCTTGAGGAAGCCGCCGATGATCATCACCTGTGTGATGTCGCCCTGCGAGTTGATGCCGACGGTGACGTCGGGCTTCTCCAGGTCCTTCCAGGTCTTGATTTGGTCGGTGTTCACCGCCACCACCAGCGTGGTATGCAGGTAGAAGTTGCCGAAGATCACGAGGTCGGTGCCCGCCTGGCGGCCGCGCAGCAGCAGGATCGGCTCGGCGATGCCGATCTCGCCGGTTCCACCCATCACCGTCTGCAGCACGTCGCGCATGCGCTGGAAGCGCTGCATCTCGACCTGCAGGCCGAGCTTCGGGCACTCGTCGGTGATGCCGTAGGTCGGCGGGCAGTGGATGCCGAGGGCAAAGCCGAGGTTGATCAACTTGACCGAGTCGGCTGCGGCCGCGGTCCCGGCGAATCCCGCGCTCGCCGCCAGCGGGATACCGCCGAGCAGGCGCAATGCGCTGCGTCTTGTCATCGGTTGCGCCATCGTGTGCTTGGACATTCGTTCCTCCTCCTCTTGCGTTTCAGTTGGACAGCTGCTGGCGCTCATCGTACCACGGCGCGGTCCTGCGCCCGAGCCATTTCAGCGCCTCGGTGAGCACGACCCCGACCACCATGATGGTGGCGAGGGCGCCCAAGAGCGACACCGTCGAGATCTCGACGCCGGAATTGTAGATCACGCCGCCGAAGCCCACAATCACGTACATCTCGGCGATCACCATCGCGCGGATCGCGTGCGCCAGGCCGATGCGCATGCCCGCGAGGATGTACGGATAGAGCGCGGGCAGCAGCACCATGGTGAAGGTCTGCACGCGCGACGCCGCGAAGGAGCGCGCGGTCTGCATGAGCTCCGGGTTCACGTCGCGTGCGCCGTGGTAGGTGACGAGGAGCACGTACCAGACGGTGGCGATGAACACGATGGCGACGCGGAACGCGAGGCCGAAGCCGAACGTGATGATGAAGAGCGGCACGAGCGAAGCGACCGAGGTGACGAACATCATGCTCACCCAGGGCTGCAGCAGCCCGTCGAGCAGGCGCGAGCGGCCCATGGCGGTGCCGACGATGACGCCCACGGCGCAACCCAGGAAGTAGCCGAGCACGAGCTGCCGGAAGCTGCCCGCGAGCTCCGCGAACAGCTTGTAGCCGCGCACCGTCGCCGGAAAGCCCGCCACCACCGCCGAGACCGGCGCGAACAGCGCCTCGCCGAGGATGCGGCCGAGGATTTCCCACAGCAAGAGAAAAGTGGCGATGCCCGCGAGGCGCAGCGTCCAGGCGCGCGTGCGGCTCATGTCTCGCTCCCGCGATGCCACGGAATCGCCCGACGCTCGATCAGCCGCATGCCTTCTTGGCACGCGAGGCCGAACAGACTGATGAACAGGATGATAGCGAACGCCGACGCGGTGTCGAACGCGTTGCTGCGCGTCTTCAGCATCTGCCCGAGGTTCACCGCTACGAAGAAAAGCTCCGCGGTGATCATGGCGTTGACCGCGCGCCCAATCCCGACGCGCAGGCCGGTAAAGATGAACGGCAGCGCGGCCGGGATCACGACCAGGCGCCAAAGCGCGAGCCCCGACGCCTCCAGCGAGCGCGCGGCATCCACCAGCCCGCGGTCGACGTTGCGCGCGCCCTGCAGCACGTTGATCAGGATCTCGAAGAAGCACATGGCGAAGACGAGCGCCACGCGCCCCTCAAAGTACATGCCGAACCAGATGATGAAGAACGGCACCAGCGCCACCGGCGGAATGGCGTAGATCGCGTTCAGCACCGGCTCCACCGCGGTCGCGACCGGGGCGTTGCGCCCGATGAGGATGCCGATCGGGATCGCCGCGGCGACGGCGAGCAGGTAGCCTACGATCATATGCTGCACCGAGCCGGCGAGCGCGCGCGGCAGCGAGCCGTCGGCCGTCATGGTGGCGAGGCGGCCAAGCACCGCGCTCGGCGGCGCCAGCAGCCCTTTCGGCACGAACGCCGCGACCGCCTCCCAGGCGAGCAGCCCGAGGACGATCGAGACCGGGTAGAGCGCGAAGCTAGATCGGGATTTCCACATCGAGCAGCGGCGCGTGCTGCTGCGCGCCGTACACGTCGGTGTCCCCGACCGCCCCCGACGCGATGCGCCGCTCAATGGTGGCCTTATAGGCGAAAGCCGGCGGGTACTCGGTGAACACGACCGACTCCACCGGCACGCGGTAGAGTTTCGCGATCAGCTTGGGCGTAATGACCCCGGTGCGGCGCACCTTCTCGAACGTGGCCGCGTCCTCGAACATGATGTCGAGCGTGAGCTCGAACGGCCCCGCGTTCTTGCTCTTGCAGGCCTTGGCGATGTCGCGCAGCTTGGGCATCGCTCTAGAGCGTGTTATGAAGTTCGAACGCGGCGTACGTAAATTCAACGAGTTAGGTGAAGCGCAACCGCCGAGTTCGCTCTTCGCGCAGCTGTCATATCAAGCACTTACGCAACTTCATAACAGGCTCTAGACCTTCTCGTACTCGATCGGGAACATCTCCAGCGGATCGTTCGGCTGCACCACGTGGCGCAGCGAGAACTGGTAGACCGCGCCGCGCTCGATGTCGGAGGGCGAGAACGGGAACGCCATGTTGCCCTCCTTGCACAGCCGGCCCGGGAAATCGGTGTGCAGCAGCGTCACGCGCGTGACCGAGATCACCGCGTTGGCGATGTCCTGGGACTTCGCAACGGCCTCCGCGAGCACGCCGACCTCGTGGGTTTTCGCGTCCTTCAGCGGCTCCCACTCGCCCATGACGCCGTTCTTGCCATAGAGGCGCAACACCAGCTCGTAGTCCCCCGACGAGACAGAAAGCGCGGCGACCTTGGTGGCCACCGATTCGCGCACCGCGGCGAGGAAGGAATCGATCTGTCCGATGAGCCCGGCGTCGCGCGTGCCGGCGAAGGTGATCGCGCTGTAGCCGACCTTCTCCGCGCCCTCCAGCTTGATCGTGTACGGCTGCGGCTTCCACTTCATGCCGGACACCCGCACCGCGCGCTCGCTGCGCGCCGCGATCGTGCACTCGGTGGTGTCGAGCAGGCCGCCGGGCTCCTTGTGGATGACCGGGCTCGCGTTCTCGTGCAGCGCCTGCACCGCGACCGAGAGCGGCGTGCAGCGCAGCTCGGGATTGAGCGGCTCGACCTCGACGTAATCCTGCGCCACGGTGGCGAGCAGGCAATCGTGCTTCTTCGGCAGCGCCGCGTTGCAGGCGCATTCGAGCATCTTGCCGGCGAACCACGCCTGCGCCGGCGGGATGCCGTGGTGCAGCGCGAGCGCGGCCCAAGGCGACGGGTCGGTGCCGCGCCCCGCAAGGATCACCTGCGCGCCCGCCTCGAGCGCGGCGAGGTGCGGCTCCGGGCCCATCATGCCGACGATGCGCTCCGCGCGGTCGATGACCGCCCCGGTGAGCGGGCCCGCCGCGCCGAGCGGCTGGACGCGTCCCGCTCTGAGCTGCTGCTTCAGCCATCCCTTGTCCTGCTCGGAATGGATGAGCGCCAGCCTGAAGTGCAGATCGTGCTCGCGCGCGATCTCGCGCAGGATGCGTGCGCAGGTCTGCAAGTGCGGCTCGCCGCCCGCGCCGCCGCAGGTGCCGATCATCATCGGGATATTGTTCGCAATCGCGCCGCGCAAAAGGAGCGAGAGGTCGCGCTTGATTGCGAGCTCGCTCGTGAAAGTCTTTCCCGAGCCGAGGTAGTGCGGTCCGGGATCGGAGCTGCCGCCGTCGACGCCGATCATGTGCGGCTTGCGCTCGAGCCCCGCCTTGAGCGAGCTTTCCGGGAACCCGTAGCCGAGAATCCCGCTCGCCGAAACCATGCGTACCACGCCGTTTTTCACTCCGCTGCTTTTATCATATCATAGGCGCGACATGACCGCAGCCATTTCCGGGCTCGCGCGTTTCGCATTGCGGACCGATGTGCGCGAACTGCCGGCGCCGATCCTGCAGAAAGCCAAGGCTTGCCTCCTCTACGGCATGGCGGTCGGCCTGGCCGGCATGCGTACCGGCCAGGCCGCGCAGGCAGCGCGCGCCGTCGCGGTCGGCGATGACGCCATCGCAGATCGCGAAGGCGCCAACGGCAAGGCCACACGTATCTTCGATGGCGCGAAGTGCGATGCCGCGCCTGCCGCCCTCGCTAACGGCACTCTGTTTCACGCGCGCGTGCAGGACGACGCGCATCCCGCGGGCCACGTTGGCGTCGTCGTCATCCCCGCCGCCCTGGCGATGGCGGAGGCGACGCGCGCGAGCGGCGCCGACCTGCTTGCCGCGGTAGTCGCCGGTTATGAGAGCGCGCTCAGAATCGGGCGCGATCATGCCGCGGACCTCAGCGCGCGCGGCTTTCGCACCACGCCTGCCTACGGTGTGTTCGGAGCAGCCGCGGCCGCCGGTCGCCTGCTCCGCTTCGATGACGGCACCATGGCCTACGCCTTGGGCCTCGCGCCCAACATGGCAGGCGGCCTGCGCGAGTTCGCCGCGTCGGGCAGCGAGGACTTCCCGTTCCAGGCCGGGACCGCCGCGGCGAACGGCATCATCGCGGCGCGGCTCGCCGCCGCCAGCGCCGGCTCGTCGACGAGCATTCTCGAAGGCGAAGCCGGCTTCTACCGCGCCTTCGGCAAGGACGGCCGGCACTACCGCGCGCGCCTGGCTGCGGACGTCGGCAAGGCGTTCGAGATCATGGGCATCACGTGGAAGCCCTATCCCATCTGCCAGTTCCACCGCGGCATCGTGCGCGGCTCCTTGCTCCTGCGCGAGCGCGCGCGCGGCGCGTCGCTCGCCGCGCTGACCATCCGCATGAATCCTTTCGAAGCAGATTTTTTCGGCGTGCGCTTCTCCGGGCCTTTCACCACATTCCCGCAGACCTTCCCGCAGGTCACGGAATACCGGCAACACACGCTGGTTTGCGGCAGATGCGGGCATGAAACCAGAGCGTGCCTGCCACAGGGCGTGCCGGTGGAACAGTTCGGCCCCCGGCTCTTGGCGACGGTGGGGCTGTTGACCGGGGCGTATCATTTGAGCAAGCGCACGGCACAAGAGATGTTGCGCGACCTGTTCGGTGTGCGCCTGTCGTTGGGGGCGCTGAGCGGCTGCGAAGCCACCGTCAGCGACGCCTTGGCCGCTCCGGTGACCGAGGCGCACGAATGGGTGCAGGAGAGCCGCAGCGCTCACGCTGACGAGACCGGCTGGCGCGAGCGGCGGCGTCTGGCCTGGCTGTGGGTGATAGCCACGCGGCTGGTCACGGTGTTCAAGGTCCACGCGCGGCGCAATCGGGAAGCAGCGCGCGCGTTGTTGGGCCGGTTCCACGGGGTGCTGCATTCGGATCGCTGGGCGGCCTACAACATCCATACGGGGCTGCGGCAGTTGTGCTGGGCACATTTGCTGCGCGATTTCACGGCCATGAGCGAGGCCAGTGGCCGGGCCGCAGCGATCGGGCGCCGGCTGGTGCGCCGGGCGAAGA
Organism: Betaproteobacteria bacterium; assembly: GCA_016868035.1. Taxonomy (GTDB): domain Bacteria; phylum Pseudomonadota; class Gammaproteobacteria; order Burkholderiales; family SG8-41; genus SG8-41. Next base: position 55,501 of record VGID01000015.1, read on the forward strand.
AAGTGCTCAAGCGCTGGCATTGCGTGCGCGACGGCACCTGGAGCCGGAAGCGATTCTTGCGTCGCACGCTGTATCTGCGTCAGAAGATCGAACAGGATCTGGCGCTGGGGGCGCGCTGTGGCCATGCCAAGACGCAGCACACCTGCCGGCGCATCCTGAAATTCTCCACGGCGTTGTGGACGTTCGTCCACAAACCGGACGTGGAGCCTACCAACAACGCGGCCGAGCGCGCCATCCGTCCGGCGGTGCTCTGGCGCAAGCGCAGTTTCGGCACTCACAGCGAGCGCGGCAGCCGCTTCGCGGAGCGCATGTTGACCACGTTCATGACGCTCAAGCAGCAACAGCGTCCGGTCGTGGACTATGTGAGACAGGCTTGCCAAGCGTTCCTCCAAGGACAGAGAGTCCCATCTCTCGTGCCGATTTCAAAATACGGGGCGTGATCCCCTGAACGGTTACGAATTTCCTATGCGCCCGGGCGTACCCACGCGCATATCAACGAGGAGGACAGCTCCGTGAGAAGATTTAGAAGCGATCGAAATTCGGCTTTTTCTTCGAGTGCGGCGGTCCGCATCACCGCTTCGCCCGCATTCCAATTCCGCACCGCCCGCATCGTGTGGGTCTTCTTCCTGTCGTTGTGCGGCATGCTCGGTGGATAACCGGCCCGGCGCTGGCGGCGTCGTAGGCTCGGGTGTCGCGGCGAAATCGGCGCCCGACGGTTACACCTACCTCTTTGCAGGCAGCGCGGCGGCCGCGATCGCTCCGAGTCTCCACGCCAACGTGCCCTACGACCCGGTCAGGGATTTCGCCGCGGTGACCAACATCGCTTCGATACCGTTTGTCTTTTGCGTCAATCCGGCGTTGCCGGTCCGGAACATGCAGGACCTCGTCCGGCTCGCCAAACAGCGGCCCGGCGAAATCAGCTATGGCTCGTCGGGGAGCGGCGCGACGAATCACATCGCCCAGGCGCTGTTTGCGTTGATGGCCGGAATCAAGCTCACGCACGTACCCTATAAGGGCGCGGCACCGAGCCTGCTCGATCTCATAAGCGGCCAGATCGCGCTGGTGCTGGAAACGACGCCCGCGGTCCTCCCGCACCTGAAAGCGGGCCGCATCCGCGCGATCGGCGTGGCAGGAAGCAAGCGCGTGCCATTCCTGCCCGACGTGGCGACGGCCGACGAACAGGGCATCAAGGGTTATGACGTCGTCGCGTGGGGCGGTCTGCTCGCACCGGCCGGGACGCCGGCACCCATCCTCGACCGCATGAACGCCGAGATCGTGAAGATTCTCAATACGCCGGAGCTCCAGAAGCGCTTCAACGACATGGCGATCGTTGCGATCGGCGACTCGCGCGAGCATTTCGGCGCGTACATCAAGTCCGAGGTCGCGAAGTGGGCCAATGCGATCAAGCTCACGGGCGCGAAAGTGGAATAGAGGGACACGTCGAGGACGACGGTCGATGAAAGCCGCCCACCACGAAGCGATCGATCCGAAAGCGAACGATCTCGTGCGCGAGGCCATCGCGTATTCGATCCGCGTGCATGGCGAGGTCGGCGTTCAGGTCGCGGCTTATCTGAACGGGCGGCTCGTCATCGACACCTGGGACGGCATCGCCGATCCCGCGACGGGACGCCGGGTCGACGGCGACACGCTGTTCAACGTTTTCTCCGTCACCAAGGCCGTCACGGCGGTCGCGGTCCATATTCAGGCCGAGCGCGGTCTCGTCGACTACGACGCACCCGTCTCCCGCTACTGGCCCGAGTTCGGCGCGAAAGGCAAGAACGGCACGGTACGCCACGCCCTCACGCATCGACTCGGCGTGCCCTTCATGCCGGAAGGCGTGACGCCGGAGACCATGTGCGACTGGAACTGGATGGTGCGCGAGCTTACCGGCATGGACCCGCAGTACGCCAAGAAAAGCGCCTACCACGCGATCACGCTGGGCTGGATCCTCGGCGAGATCGTCCGTCGCACGGACCCGCAGCACAGGGATTTCGGGACTTTCGTTCAGGAAGAAATATGCGCGCCGCTCGCGATCGGCGACCTGTGGATCGGCATACCCGACGCAGTCGAGCCGCGCGTCGCCACGCTGATCGATTATCCGAGCCTGCCCCCGTACCGCCAGCCGGGCTCGCCCGGGTACCGCTCGCAGCCGACCAACATCGGAACGTGCGCGGCGGTCTATGGCCGCCCCGACGTGCGGCGCGCCTGCATCGCCGCCGCGGGCGGAATTTTCAACGCGCGCAGCACCGCGCGGTTCTTCGCGATGCTTGCGAACGGCGGCGAGCTCGACGGCGTGCGCCTGCTGTCGGAGGCGCGTGTGCGCTCACTCGGCCAACCGCGGCCGAATCCCGACGAGGTCGACCCGGTGCTCATGTTTCCCCTGCAGGTCGGCATGGGCGGGCTGCGCATAAACGATCGCCCCGAGCCGCGCATGAGCACGGCCTCGGTCGGGACCAATCCGCGAGTCATCTACCACCCGGGCGCGGGAGGCTCGATCGCATGGGCAGACCCGGATGCCCGTCTCGCGGTCGCCATTTGTCACAACCGAATGTTCGATACCTACGTGAGCGCCGATAAGGATCCGTTCGTGCCGATCGGCAACGCGGTGCGCAAAGCGCTCGGAATTCCGACATGAGAGCTCGACTGATCCGTTACACCCTGCTTGCCGGCTGCGCCCTCGCGAACGGCTTCGCGCACGCGCAAGTCCGCGATTTCCCGACGCGCCCTGTGCGCATCGTCGTGCCGTCGGCGCCCGCGGATTGTTCTTGCGGGCCGCGAGTTCTGCCAATCCCTTGCGAATGGAGTTGCGCGACATCCCCGTCGCGCTGCTCACCGCGCTCACGCCGCCTCGCCCGTAAGTTTGCGCTTCGCTCCCCGCCCACTGCCGGCGCATGCGCTCATCCATGAGCCTTTCGAGCGCCCGATAGCGCGTCTTGATCTGGCGGAGCGTGGCCGCATCCTGCATACCCCCATTAAACGCGAGAAATTCGAATTGATCAAGTTATTTTCACTCGGTCCCGAAGAAGCGATTGTTGTGCACTTCACGAATCGCTACGCGGCATTTAGCGGCCACAAAGCGCATGCGAGATGCAAACGAAAATTGATCACAGCGATTTCGATCGGTATTCGCTTATTTCAGGACTAGCGGCCATCCGCCAAGAGGTTGTTTCTACTAATTCGGTTAAGGCGCGGCAGACGGTGAGCGCGGTGGAGGTGATCCGTCGCGCCTCATGGTGCCGCCCAGCGTGTCATTGGAGCGGGAAACCCGCTTCGCAGCGGCAGGTCAACACACGACCAGCCGCCACGAAGCGCCCGTCCCAATGACGGCGGCACAAATCGGCTCGCCGCATCACTTCCACCGCGCGCTGCACGCCGCAACAACGTGTTGACGGTTCAAAGCTAGCGCTTGCTGGCCTCGGCCGCGCATGCGCCTGCCGCCGCCATGAGCGCCTGCGTATCGGCCGCATCGACGATGCCGTCCACGGCAGCCGCCAGCGCGCGCATGCTGCGCTCGGAGATGCCGACTTCCGCGCACAGTTGCGCGTTCATTTCCATCGCTCGTTGCCAGGTGAGCCGGTAAGCGTCGGCGCCTTCGCTTTCTTCCCACTCGAGGAGCGTTCCGTCCTCGAGCGTCACCCCCAGCCGCGACGAATAACGCGCGCGCGCCGGATCGGAAATCACCTCGATCGTGCGAACGAGCGCGAGGACTCTTTCATCGTCGAAGTCATGAAGGCCGTCGAACGTCACCGCCCGGCGCGCCCAGCCGAGGGCGGCGCAGAACGGCGCGCTCATCAGCGTCTGCGGGAAGCTCGAGAACGGCCCCGCGTTGCGTATGCCGACGAAGTCGGCCTCGAACGGATTCATGTGGATCGCGATCCGGCGCGGCCGCCGGCCACCCGCGCGGCGGCTCAGCTCGATCGTGCCGCGAACGACGCCGGTGAGGAACTGGCAGATCGGGTAGGGCTTGTAGGTGATGTGCTCGAGCTCGAATTCTTCGCCGAGCGCCTGACACACGCGCCGGGCATACCGGTCGCTGTCGGTGCCGTAGGCTCTGAAGAAGCCGGCGCGCCCGGTGAGCGCGCTCGGCGCGCCTTCGGCGCCCGCCGCCGCCATGTCTGTCGCGAGCAAGCCGTTGCGCGCGGCAAGCCCCACCTGGAACGGACCTTCCTCGGTGCCCGCGTCGGACCATTCCCTCAGCCCGGCGGCCGCGTTGGCGGCGAGCGACAGCGCGTTCGCGCACGCGTTGGCGTCGAGCTTCATCGCGCGCGCGCCGCACGCCGCCGCGGCGAAGACGCCGTAGGCCGGCGTCGTGCGAAAGCCGCGCCGGCTCAGATCAGCGGCGTGATCGCGACCGATGCGCAGCCCGACTTCGTAGCCGGCGACGAGCGCTGCGAGGAGATCGCCGCCCGGCGCCCCGAAGCGCTCCGCGCACGCGAGCGCGACCGGAATCACGACGACGCCGAGATGACCGCACGGATGCGCGTCGTCCTGCACGCGCGCATGCATGAGCACCGAATTGCAGAACGCGGCCGATGCGTAGTCGAGCTGACGCCGGTCGAAGAGGCGCGTCGCGCCCGCGCCGCCGTCGGGCGATTCGCGGTCGATCGCGCGCGCGGCCTGCCCCGGCTGCGGCGCGCGGAGGGACGCCGCGCCGACCGCGAGTCCATAGAGCAGCAGGGCCTTCGCTTTCTCGACGATCTGCGGCGGTAGCCGCTCGCAGCGCGTTTCCACGGCGAACCGGCCGAGCCGGGCGAATATCGCGTCACCTTCCGTCATTGCCTGTTCCTTCCGTTTTCAATGTGCTCATGAACCGCCGCATGTCCGCGCAATCGGGCAGGCGGCGTATCGCGGCGAGCGTTTCACGCGCGCGTTCCGCTCCGAAGTGCGCCGCGCAATGCTCGAGAAACTTCGCATCGACGATGTGGCGCGGCACCGGCGACGCCCAGCCCGGCGGACATTCGCTCAGCGCGGAAAAGGTCCGGCCGTCGCCGAGCGTGATCGTCACGCGGTGCGGGCACATGCGCGGCACCAGCGTTTCGAGCGCCGGGTCGTGCACGACGCGTATCCTGTCGAGCAGTCGCAGGACATCCGCGTCGGCGAGCGCCGCCTCGGAGAACGACGACAGCGCCACCTTGTCCTTGACGAGCGCGACGGCGACGCCGTACTGGTGCCCGGTCGTGGCGTCGTAGCGCGTGCGCACGCGCGGCCGGTCGCAGACCTCCATCGACTGGCGGAAGGTGGCGATTTCGACGCCGGTCACTTCGCGCGCGTCGAAGGCGTGCCGGCGTTTCAAGTCGAGCGCGGTCTCGATCGGCCCATGGATGTAGAACGCAGTCGGGTACGGTTTGATCGCGGTGCGCATGAGCTCGTAATCGACGCCGAGCTTCGCGTCGAGGCGGCTCAAGTTGGGCTCGCTCGCCATCACGGTGCAGAAGCCCAGCGGGCCGTCCAGTATTCCGGCCGGTCCGCCGACGCCCGCTGTGCCCAGCTCCGCGACCATGACGCCCGATTGCGCGGCGCGCGCGCCGTGGAATGCCGAGTCCAGCATCGAGCCGTCAAGCTGATGCTGGCGCAGCCCGGCCGCGGTCGCGCCCGCGAGACCGAGCGCTTCGGCCGTCTGTGCAGGCGTGAGGTCAAGCACGCGTGAGGCCGCTGCCGCGGCGCCGAAGACGGTGCAGGTGCCGGTGCTGTGAAAACCGGACCGGTAGTGGGACGGACTGACCGCGGCGGCCACGCGCGTGACGACCTCGTAACCCGCCGTGACGGCCGAAAGAAAGGTCGCGCCGTGCACAGCGTGTTTCTCGGCCAGCGCCAGCGCCGCCGCGACGACGGAATTTCCCGGATGCACGTTACCCGGCTCGTGGGTGTCGTCGAACGGATGGCTGCGTCCATGGAGCGCGTTCAGGAACGCCGCTGTCGCAGCAGGGTAAGCATCGCCCAGGCCGACGAGCGTCGCATCTTGGCCCCGGCCCCATTCGCGCGCAGCCTTACGCGCGCGCGCGCAGGCGTCGGCGTCGATGCCGGCGAACATGGTCCCGATCGTATCGACGACGTGGTCCACGACCTTGGATTGGACGGCCGCGGGCAGCGCTGGCCAGTCGACGCGTGCCGCGAACGCGGCGAGCTGACGGCCGCGCTCTCCGGGCCGCGATCGGTCAGGCGACATCTACGTGTCGCGCGCGTGACCTGCTTCGGGGTCGCATCCCCGCAAGCGGGGCCCCTGCTCCGCCCTCCGCAGGGCGCGCTCCGAAGTGCGATCGGTCAGGCACCATCTACGTGTCGCGCGCGTGACCTGCTTCGGGGTCGCATCCCCGCAAGCGGGGCCCCTGCTCCGCCCTCCGCAGGGCGCGCTCCGAAGTGCGATCGGTCAGGCACCATCTACGTGTCGCGCGCGTGACCTGCTTCGGGGTCGCATCCCCGCAAGCGGGGCCCCTGCTCCGCCCTCCGCAGGGCGCGCTCCGAAGTGCGATCGGTCAGGCACCATCTACGTGTCGCGCGCGTGACCTGCTTCGGGGTCGCATCCCCGCAAGCGGGGCCCCTGCTCCGCCCTCCGCAGGTCTACTGCTTCGCAAGCCCCAGCTCCGCCAGGATGCGGCGGTATTCGTCGTACTGCTGGTCGAGGAAGCGCCGACTGTCGCGGCTGTTGAGATACTCGTTGTCCTCCGCATTGCGCTGGAGCTCGGCTTTCCATTCATCCGTCTGGACGACGCGCGCGAGCCCCTCGTCCCAGAATGCGATGTGCGCGGCCGTCATGCCCTGCGGGCCGATGATGCCGAACCACTGGCCCATCACGGCGTCGATCCCGTTCTCTTTCCAGGTCGGCACTTGCGCGAACACGCCTTCCGAGCGCTTGGGGGCGGTGATCGCGAGCACGCGCAGACGGCCGTCCTGCACCGGGCCGCGCAGGTTGTAGAGGCCGGTCGGCACGACATCCACATGCCCGCCGAGCAGCGCCGTCTGCGATTCGCCGCCGGACGCAAAGACCACGACCTTGAGCTTGCGCACGTCCACGCCGGCAGCTTTCATGACGAGCACCAGCGCGAGGTGGTTCGGGCCACCGAGCGCAAACGTGCTGAAAACGACAGACTGCGGATCCTTGCGCACGCGGTCGAGCAGGTCCTTCGGCGTCTTGAGCGGGGAGTCGGCGCGCACGGCGAAACCCATGTACGCGTTCCTGAGGAGCGCGAGCGAAGTGAACTCCGAGTGCCGGAGCGGGCTCGTGCCGACGATGTGATTCGTGAGCAGCGACGGATAGGTGACGCTCACGAAGTGGGGATTCCCGCGGTGCTGCGCGATGTACGTGAACGCGAGCGAACCGGCGCCGCCCGGCTTGTTGACGACTTGCATGGGCAACCCGATCAGCCGCTGGCTGGTCGCGATCTTCTGCACCGTGCGTGCGATGAAATCGGTGCCGCCGCCGGGCGCCGCAGGCACGACGAGCTCGACCGGCTTTTCCGGCTTCCACTCGGCTGCGTACGGGCCTGCAGCCGCGAAGAGCGATGCGACCGCCGCGAGCATGCCCAACGATTTCGTGTAACGCATATTTGCCTCCTCCTTTGGTTTGGTTGCGCTAAAGACGATTGCCGGCGGCAAAGACGGTGCAAGCCACGATCGCGCGGTCGCCCGTCGGGATGTCGCTACGGCCGCGTCATCAGAACGTTCGACTGCGCGTCCACGCTTGCCGAGAACTCCAGCGGCACCAGTATGGTAGAGTCGAATTCCTGGATGATCAAGGGCCCACGCCGCGGCTCGCGCGCCATGTCGCGCCGCGCGCAGGTGCGCGTCGCGAGCCAGCCGTGCTCGCCGCCGAAGTAGGCGCTGCGCTCGCCCGCCGGCATCAATTTCGTTCACATACCCTACCAGAGCGGACCACAGGCGCTCGCCGCCGTAATAGGCGGAGAAGCGCAGATCGGATTCGTCACCATCCCGTCCGCGCTCGCGCTGATCAAGGCCGGCAGGGTCCGTGCGCTTGCGGTGACGAGCCGGAAACCGGCTGCGGCGCTCCCCGACATTCCCACGATTTCGGACTCCGTCCTGCCCGGTTTCGAGGTCAACGAATGGCACGGCGTTCTGGCTCCGGCCCGGACGCCGAAAGCGGTTATCGCCCTGCTCAACCGCGAGATCAACCGGGCCCTCCAGCTCCCGGACGTCAGGGAACGGCTGTCTAGCCTTGGGGCGGAGCCCACCGGCGGCCCGCCCGAGCAGATGGCCGCGTTCGTGAAGGCCGAAATCGAGAGATTGAAAAAAATCCTGAAGCCGATTGACTGAGGCGCCGGCCGCAGGCTCCACCCGCCGCGCATCCGAGCAAGACTCCAGGGGGCCGTGTCCCGGCGCCCGCCCGGATCACCGCATCAATTCGAAAGCCGGAAGACCAGTGCCGGCGCATCCATGCGGTCGCGCGCCTTGCGCATGCGCTCGGCCATCGCCAGGGCGTACGGCGCCGATTCGAGCAGGATCGCCACCTTGTAATCATCGAGGTTGAGCCCCGCGCGCCGCGCAGTCTCCAGCACGTAGCCGCGCGTTGCGGCGTCCATTTCGGCCGCGGCCGGCTCGTTGTCCCCGGGGCCGACGGCGGGCGGAAGGCCGCCGGGAGCGAGCCGCGGGCGGCGCATGTGCCAGTCGGTCGCCAGCTGGTACGCGTGGCCCGCGCGCAGCACCGTCGCCTCGTCGAAGGGCCGCCCGTTGATCTGCATGCCGAGCGGCAGGCCGTTGCTGAACCCGTTGGGCAGAACCAGCGACGGGCTGCCCGTCACGTTCGATGGCCTGAAGATGTCCGTCGACTTCCGCCAGAAGGTCGTGGTCCGGTGTGCGTCGAACCGCGGCGCCGGGCCGAGACCGGCGGTGAGGAGCACGTCGTATTTCGCGTACAGCGGCTGCATGTCCGCGATGGCGCGCCGCTGCTCGCGCAGCGCCTGCACGTAGTCGGAGGACCGGAACAGGCAGGCCGGCAGGATGCGTCCGAGGAAATCGCGGCCGAAGTCGCCGCCACGGGCGACCAGATTCGCGTGATGAATCGTATAGATCTCGCTCTCGCCGACGATCATCTTTACGTCGAAGTAGTCCCGCAACGGGCGCGTACGGCAGACCTCGATGCGCGCGCCGAGTCTCGCGAACACCTCGATCGCCGCTTCCATCGCCTGCCCGACATCGGGATGCGCCGGCTGGTCCTCCTCCCAGTAGTGGCGGAGCACGCCCACGCGCAACCCCCGGATGTCGGGATCGAGCGCGGCGCGGTAGTCCGGGACATCGGCGGCGACGCTGCCGCCGTCGTTCGGATCGTGCCCGGCGATCGCCTGGAGCAGGATCGCGCAGTCCTCGACCGTGCGGGCCATCGGTCCGCAATGGTCGAGCGTAAACGAGTTGGGGATCACGCCCGCCCGGCTGACCAGGCCGGAGGTCGGTTTCAGGCCGACGATGCCGCAGTACGACGCGGGATTGCGGATCGATCCACCGGTATCGGAGCCGAGCGAGGCCGGCACGAGCGCGGCGGCGAGGGCGGCCCCCGAGCCACTGGACGAGCCCCCGGTGACATGCTCGAGGTGCCACGGATTGCGCGACGGAGGCCACGGCAGGTCGAACGACGGCCCTCCGTGCGCGAACTCGTGCAGCTGCAGCTTGCCGAGCAGCACTGCGCCCGCGTCGTGCAGCATGCGCGTGGTGGTGGCGTCCTGCTGCGGGATGTTGCCGATGCAGATGCGCGAGCCGCCCGAGGTCAGGATGCCGCGCGTGTTGTAGATGTCCTTGAGCGCGACCGGGATGCCGTGCATCGGGCCGCGGTAGCGGCCGCCGACGATCTCCGCCTCGGCCTGCCGCGCCTGCTCGCGTGCGCGTTCGGCGGTGACGGTGATGAATGCGTTCACCTGCGGATCGAGCGCCGTGATGCGGTTGAGCAGCGCATCCGCGTACTCGACGGGCGACAGCTTGCGCGCGCGTATCAGCCGCGACGCATCGGCGAGCGTCGCGAAAGCCAGTTCGTCATTCATCCGACGTCATGCAAAAAGGATTCCTGGCGGCGCCTTTCCGGATCGAGCATACATGGCTGCGCCCCTGATCACGGTCGCCTTCGGCGAGTGGCGCCCGAAAAATCTCCACCTCACGGATGGCAGGCGTCTGGCGCCAAGCGTGGATTGTACCGAAAAGCAGAAAGGATCGGACTGACGCAACGCGTTGATCCGGCTTCATAACAACGCAATGAACTCGCGGTTCCGGGGCCGGGCGGCGGCCTTTCCTGTCCCCGAACCAGGCGGTCCGGCGCTTGCGCTCGGGCGGCCGCGGTCATGAAATACTAGACCCGGCACGAGCCGGAAAGCCGATAATTCCAGTCCTGACCCGTCTTTAGCTTCGTCATTACGTTTCTTCAATCGGAGGCCACGATGAGCGTCCCGGTACGGAAAGCGTTGTTCGCGGTGGCCGTCGCAATCGCGGCGATCTGGCCGGCGGCCGCAGCCGCGCAGGCGACCGCTTATCCCACGAAGCCGGTCCGGCTGATCAACCCGTTCGCGCCCGGCGGCGCGGTCGATATCGTCGGGCGCGCCGTGGCGCAAGAACTCGCGAAGCAGTGGGGACAACCGGTGATCGTGGACAACCGCCCCGGCGCGGGAACGACGATAGGCGCCGGGCTGGTGGCGCGCGCGACACCCGACGGCTATACGATGCTCGTTACCAGCGTCTCGACGACCGTCGCCGCGTCAGTCTACAAGAACCTGCCGTTCGACGCGGCCAAGGATTTCGCGCCGGTCGCGATACTCGCGCAGACGCCGCTCATCTTCGCCGTGAACCCCTCGGTGCCGGCCAAAACGCTGCAGGAGTTCATCGGCTTCGCGCGCGGAAAGCCCGGCGGCGTGAGCTTCTCCTCCGCGGGAGCGGGGACGATCACGCACCTCGCCGGCGAGTTCTTCAAGCTGACGGCGAAGATCGACGGCTTCCTGCACGTGCCGTACAAGGGTGGTGCGCCGTCCATCGCGGCGGCGACGGGCGGCGAGGTACAGGCGGTCTTCGAGCAATCGCTCTCGATCCTGCCGCAGGCGCGCACCGGGAAGCTGCGCGCCATCGCGGTGACGAGCGCGAAGCGCGCCGACTTCGCCCCCGAGATTCCCACCTTCGCCGAGTCCGGCGTGCCGGGATTCGAGGTGATCGTGTGGAACGCGATCCTCGCGCCGAGCGGCACGCCGCGCGCGATCATCAATCGCGTGAACGCCGACATCAACCGCGTCCTGCAGCAGCCGGAGATCCGCGAGCGCTTCAGCAGCCTGGGACTGGCGCCGGGGAGCGGCACTGCAGCCGCGTTCAGCGACTTCTTCAGGCAGGAACTGGCGCGCTGGGCCAGAGTGAGCAAAGAAGCCGGAGTGAAGATCGAATAGTTACGCGTGAACGAGAAGGAGGATCCCATGCAAGTGCAGACATGCTTCTCAATGTGATCGAAGCGCTGGTATTCGGCTTCGGCGTGGCGTTCCTGATCTTCGGCTATCCGCTGGTCCGGGGAATCCTGGCGTACTTTTTCCTTGTTGCGCCGCGCGGGTCTCCGGGGACAGGCTGAGCGTCGCGCCCGGCACGACGTGGTCCGGCCGCGGGTGGAAACCGGATCGCGGCTCGAAGAGGAGGAAGCATGAATCAAATGCTCCGCGTGATCGCAACGCTCTCCGCAGCGCTGCTCGCGGCCCCCGCCGGCGCGCAAGGCTATCCCGAGCGGCCGGTCCGCGTGATTCTCGGCGTGCCGGCCGGCGGCACGCCCGACGTGCTGGCGCGCACGGTCGCGCCGGGCATGTCGGAGCTGCTCGGCCAGCCGCTGGTGCTGGACAACCGCGGCGGCGCGGGCGGGCGCATCGGCGCGGAGCTTGCCTCGAAGGCGGCGCCCGACGGCTACACGCTGCTGATGACGAGCCCCGGCGCGCTCACCATCGCGCCGCACATCACGCAGGGCCTTCCCTACGACGCGATCAAGGATTTCGCCCCCGTCAGCCTGATCGCGACCGGCCCGTTCCTGCTGCTCGTGCACCCGTCGGTGCCGGCGAACACGGTGAAGGAGCTGATCGCGCTCGACCGGGCCGCGCCCGGGAAGTTGAATTACGCCTCGGCCGGCAGCGGCACCCCGAACCACCTGGCGATGGAGCTGTTCAAGAAGATGGCGGGCGTGAGTTTCACGCACGTGCCGTACAAGGGCGCCCCGCAGGCGGTCACGGACATCGTCGGCGGGCGGATCAACACGACGATGAACTCGATCGGGCCGGTGCTCGCGCACGTGAAGGCGGGGCGGCTGCGCGCGCTCGGCGTCGCAAGCCCGCAGCGCTCGCCGGCACTTCCCGACGTGCCCACGATCGCGGAGGCCGGCGTGCCGGGCTACGAATCGGGAAGCTGGATGGGACTGCTCGCTCCCGCGAAGACGCCGCCGAAGATCCTCGCGCGGCTGAACGCAGTGGCGGTGAAGGCCGTCCACACGCCGGAGACCCGCGCGCGGCTGGAGGGGCTCGGCGCCGTACCCGTTGGCGACAGCGCCAGGGAGTTCGCCGCGCGCATCCGGCGCGAGTGGGAGCAGAACGCGGACATCGTGAAGACGGCGGGCGTGCGTATTGAATAAAGTGCGTGACGACTGACGAGTGACGACTGACGGCTAACGAAAGACGAGAGGCGAGAGACGAGAGGCGGCGGGACGAAAAAAGTCTGAGTCTTATTTGCGTTTATCGGCGTTCATCGGCGGTTCCATTCCGGTCTTTCTTGGCGGCCTTGCCGGTTCAACCTAGCGCCCGGCGGCCTGCCCGCGCAGCAGCCACACGTTGCTCCGTTCGTTCATCCAGAACGTGCTGTTGACGATCGCCATCGTTCCCCCCGCGTTGACGGCGAGTTTCCTCATCAACAATCCCTGCTGGCTGCCGTTCACGCCGCGTCCCGCGTCAACGCTTCCCGGGACCACCGAAGGCGGCGCGAAGGTGCGCCCGCCGTCGCTCGAAGAGGAAAACGCGAGCCCGCGCGGATAGTGCGCCCGCCGCGCGAAGAGCTCCCAGACGACGTAAAGATTGTCGTTGCCGTCCAGGCTTAGCGCCGGGAAATGCACGCTCTCGATGTGCCCCGGCTGCGCACCGGATATCTCCCGCGGCTTCTCGAAGGTCTGGCCGCCGTCGCTCGAGCGCGTGTAGTAAATGTGGTAACGCTGGAACGGGCCGGCGGGACTCTCCGCGTACACCAGATGCACGGCGCCCTTCCGGTCCACGGCGATCTTCGGCGCATCGGCGTGGCCCTCGCTCCTGTGCACGGTCCGGGGCTTGCTGAAGGAGCGGCCGTGGTCCGTTGATTTCGCGAAGTGGATGTTCGCCGCCGGGTCCTCGCCGACGGTCCACGCAAGATGGACGGCGCCCGCCGCATCCACCGCGAGCGAGGGGCCGCGCGCGGGCAGCCCCGCGCCCCCGCCGGTGATGTGCATCGGCGCGGAGAAGCGCGCGCCCCGGTCCGTCGAGCGGCTGAACCGCAGGGCTCCCTCGTATTCCGTCCACGCGGCGTAGAGGTTGCCTTCGGGGCCCATCACGAGGTCGAGGCTGCCGTTGTGCCAGAGCTCCCTCGTGAGGCGCCCCTTGCCGGCGCCGGCGATGGTGTTCGAGAGGTTGACCGGATCGCTGAAGCTCCTGCCCCCGTTCACCGAGCGCGCGAAGAAGATCTCGCCGCCGTGCGAGCCCCCGGAAAAGACGATCTCCTGCCACAGCACGTACACCTCGGACGCGTCGCGCAACGACATCACCACGCGCGGCAACCAGGAGAAGATGCGCGGGCTGCGCGAGACGTTCACGGGCTTCTCGAAGCGCGGCTTGCCGTCGGGCTCGAAGACCTGGAAGAAGATGTCCTTGCGCGCCTGGTCGGCCCACGCGACCCCGACGACGCCCTTCTCCGTGATCGCCACGGTGGGGTCGTCCACGTAGAGAAACTCCGACTCGTTCATGCGCCACGGCCCCTTGAACCCGCCGCCCGTGGCGACCTCGATTTTCCGGTCCCACGCGACCTTCGGCAGGTCCGCCTGCGCGGGAGCGGACGCGGTGATCAGGGCGGCCAGAGCGGCCGCCAACAGCAGAAACGATCCAGGCCCGCTATTCGCCTCTCGATGCGGATCTCTCGCGTGCCCGCGCCGATGGATGACCGGCCGCAGGCTGCGCCTGGCCGCTACCGGCTGCGCCGACTCAATGGGGGCTCTCACCGAAGCCGTCGTTTCTGCTAGATTCCACGTTAAACGGAGCGGGTAGAACACGTGTGCGTCCCAATTGTGCCCAAACAGGTTCCGGGTTCCAAGTTCAAGGTTCGAGGTTGTCGATTGTAGTCATCGGCGGCCATAACTCCGTGAATCGTCAATCGGCAATCGAGAAAACGGGAAAGCCTGCTCTCCCTTATTCCCCGTTTCCTATTTCCCATTTCCAGTTTTTCCCTGTGATCTCTGTGTTCTCTGTGGCTAGGGGTTTGGCGTGCTGCCGCTAACCGGCGTGCGGGTGCTGGCGCTCGAGCAGTACGGCGCCGGTCCGTTCGGCACGCTCTACCTCGCCGACCTCGGCGCCGAGGTCGTCAAGATCGAGAACCCGAAGGACGGCGGCGACATGTCGCGCGCCGTCGGCCCGCATCATTTCGCGCCCGGCGACAGCCAGTTCTTCCACAGCTTCAACCGCAACAAGCGGAGCGTGACGCTCGACCTCGCGGTGCCGGAGGCGCGCGCGGTGCTGCACGACCTCGTGCGCTCGAGCGACGCGCTCGCCTGCAACCTGCGCGGCGACGTGCCGGTGAAGCTCGGGCTCACCTACGCCGATCTCAAGGCGGTGAACCCGAAGATCGTATGCGCCTTCCTCTCCGCGTACGGTCGCGACGGCCCGCGCGCCGGCTGGCCCGGCTTCGACTACCTGATGCAAGCCGAGACCGGCTATTTCGCGCTGACCGGCGAGCCCGGCGCACCCCCGTCGCGCTGCGGCCTGTCGATCGTGGATCTCATGAGCGGGCTCGCGCTCGCCTACTCGCTCGTCTCCGCACTGCTCGCCGCGCGCGCGAGCGGCGAGGGCCGCGACATCGATGTCAGCCTGTTCGACGTCGCGCTCTTCAACCTGAGCTACCTTGCCACCTGGTATCTCAACTCCGGCCACCGGCAGGACCGCGAGCCGCGCTCGGCGCATCCCTCGCTCACGCCGTGCCAGCTCTACCGCACCGCCGACGGCTGGATCTACATCATGTGCAACAAGGAGAAGTTCTGGCCCGCGCTGTGCCGGGCGCTCGGCAAGCCGGAGTGGGCCGCGGACGCCCGCTTCCGCACGTTCGCCGACCGCCTCGCGAACCGCGCGCTCGTGAACGAGCTGGTGGAAGGCGAGCTCGTGAAGCGCACGACCGGGGAATGGCTCGCCACGTTCGCGGGCGCGGTGCCGGCTTCACCCGTGCTCGACGTCGCGCAGGCGCTCGAAAACCCGTTCGTCACGGAACACGGCCGCATCGCGGAGGTGCCGCACGCCGCGGCGCGGGGCGGCGCCTACCGCGTCGTCGCGCCGCCGGTGCGCTGCGCGGGCGAGCCCG